>JARGOV010000048.1:10442-11775 GCA_029212965.1 Porticoccaceae bacterium | reverse complement strand
TTACAGAAAATTAAATAATAAAAAGAGTTTTTCTTTCGAAAAACCCCACACGTTAAGGCTTTAATAGTAGGGTTTATCGGCGATAAGCTTCGTGATAGGAGCGTCTAATGTCAGAACTAAATAGTATTAAACCTATGTTGGAGGGCGTGCGCGTACTCGACTTTACCCAATATGTTGCGGGGCCAACGGTGACGCGGATGATGGCAGAACTGGGTGCAGAAATCATTAAAGTCGAGCAGTCACCCGGTGGTGACCCATCGCGCAGTATTCCGGTGTTTAAGCAGCGCCGTAGCGTCTATTATGTGCAGCACAATCGAGGTAAGAAAAGCCTTTGTGTCGATTTTTCAAAAACTGAAACCATCGACATGCTTCACGATCTTGTTAAAACCGTCGATATTGTGGTGGAGAACTATGGCCCTGGGGTGATGGCCAAGCGCAAGCTCGATTACGAGACCTTGAGTGCCCTTCACCCGAAGGTGATTTTCCTGTCGATCTCCGCCTTTGGTCGCACCGGCCCGCTGTCTGATCGGGTCGGTTTTGACCTTATCGCCCAGGCTTTCTCCGGTTTAATGCATATGACGGGCGAGCCAGATGGCCCGCCGCAATTCGTTAATACGGCCATCGCCGATGTCAATGCTGGCGTTCACGGCTTCGGTTTTCTCGGCTATGCCCTCTACCACCGCGAACGCACAGGCCGGGGCCAGAATATCGACGTGGCAATGGTCGATGCTCTCTACCATATGCACGAAGCTAATGTTGAACTTTGCGCCAACGCCAAGGTT
Organism: Porticoccaceae bacterium; assembly: GCA_029212965.1. GTDB lineage: Bacteria > Pseudomonadota > Gammaproteobacteria > Pseudomonadales > Porticoccaceae > Reddybacter. The sequence goes on along the minus strand of JARGOV010000048.1, from coordinate 10,993 downwards.
GCATACGACCCTGTGCGTTGTGGTGCACACCATCGGGGTTTGGCGCCCTATGGGGTGTTCAAAGGTGTTGAGGGTTGGATTGCGATTTTAGCGGGTGACTTGCAGTGGCCAGGCTTGCCTCGTGCCATGGGCCAGCCTGAGTTAATTGACGATCCGCGTTTTGCCGATATGCGCGGCCGCGCTGAGAATCGACTAGCACTGGTGGCATTAGTCGAGGCGTGGATGGCAGATATGCCAAGCGACACTGCTATTCTCGATGCTTTAGGCGAGCACCGTGTACCTTGCGCCCCGGTTTTATCGGTTGCCGATACGATTGGCCACCCCCATTTTGTTGAGCGTGAAATGGTGCGCAAAGTGCCCGATAAAGTTATTGAAGACGGAGTCATTATTCCAGGCTTTCCGATCAAATCTTCAGAGCTACCTCGCTTGCCTGAACTGTGGACGTCTTTTCGTGGGCAAGATAATAAAGCGGTATTGCAGGACAGTCTCGGTTATAGCGATGGGCAAATACAGGCGCTTTGTGACGCGGGTGTCTTGCATGCCGAAAGTGG
>JARGOV010000048.1:6519-10342 GCA_029212965.1 Porticoccaceae bacterium | reverse complement strand
ATGAGTCCAGCCTGGCTGCTCCACAAGACGAGCTGGCCGCTGGCATAAATGAATAAACTATCAGTGACGCCAAGGCCATCTTCAATGAGTTGGTGGGGTCGTTGGGCATCTGCCGATAGAAAAACATCGAAGGGTGCACCATTGTGTATCTGGGCAAACAGGGTGCCAGTGGAGGCAAAGCTGGTGACCAAACGGTGGCCGGTGTCTTTTTCAAATACGGGTTTTAAGTGTTTAATCGTACCTGCAAAATTGGCGGCAATGGCGGCTGTGACCTGTCCAGCTTGGGCATTAGTGCTCAAGATCATGGCGAAGACCAAGCTTAAGCACTGAATCTTGAAGGAAGGCGGTAGTTGCTTTAGTAAGTCAAAAATAATAAATGTCCCGTCGATTTTGACATATTGAATTTATAGAATTAATGCCCTTAGTCATCGTTTGTGGTGGCCCGCATTTTCAGAAGTGCCACTAAATTATAAGTCTTTTAATGAAAAGCCTACTATTTTCACCTCTTAATCATATGTCCTTGGTTTTAAGATTCGGGGGGTGGGGTGAAGTGTGGCGAAGTAAATACCCAGAAACCAAGTTGTAGAACTTATTTCATGATGGGCTGTTAACAGGGTCACAATATTTGCTAAGCAGCTCGCCTCAACAGCAGTGCGTACCGTTTGTGAAGTTGACATAATGTGTTACCAATAATGTCTGGTTAGGTAAAGTCGTATGATTAATATAAAACTGCTTCCGATCCGCTTGAAATATCATTCAGCTAGAAACAGTCAGTTTATTGCTGAATAAATATGGGAAAATTTTGGCACGCTGGCATCGCCAAAGGACGGGGAAAACAATTCACGCTACGTCTGTTGCGTATGTGGTTACCCCTAGTGCTTCTTCTCGGGTTGGCGGCGGTACTTCTTTATCGTAATCAAGCTAATCATGTCACTACCATCGCCTCGGTCAATGGTCGGCAGTGGGTCAAGACAGCTGAGCACACAATTAACGCTGAACTTGATCAGTTGCGCAGTGACGTACTGTATCTGGCCGGGCACACCGCACTCCAGCAATGGCTCGACAAAGGTGGCGCTGGGGCTCAGGAGTTCAGCCAGGGTTTGCGTAATTTTGCCGTTCATCGTGGCCGGTACGATCAAATCCGCTTTATTGATTTGCAAGGCCGCGAGCAGGTCCGTATTGATTGGGGTAGCGGTCGACGAGCCAGCCCTGCAGCGCAATTGCAGGTTAAGGCGGACCGTTATTATGTGCGCAACATCCTAGCGCTTGGGCAAGGCGAAATTTATATCTCGCCCTTTGACCTTAATATTGAGCATGGTGAAATCGAAAAACCGATAAAACCAATAATCCGGCTTGGTACCCCCGTGTTCGATGAGCAGGGGCGCAAACGGGGTTTGATCGTGGTCAACTACCTCGGGCAGCGTCTGCTGGATCAGTTGGCGAAAATTCCTTCAAGTAGCGACAATTCACTGTGGCTGATCAATCTTGAGGGTGACTGGCTACTGGGTCCAGATCCGGCGTTGGAATGGGGATTTATGTATCCGCAGCGCGCCCCTAACCGTTTTGAGCATACTTTCCCGGAGGCCTGGGTGCGGTTGCAAGAGAGGCCCCTGCATGGCCAGTTCAACGTGGATGCGGGTTTGTTTATTTATACTCGGGTCACACCGCTGCAAGATGTTGCAGGTAGCAGCGACGCCGATTGGATCTTGATTGACCACCTGCCGTCCGCGGTATTGGCCCAACGGACCGCTTCTACTACGCATCAGCTGGCGGCTGTATTTATCACTTTGGTGAGCTTGCTGGCTGTTATGAGCGGGGTCATTGCTTGGGCAGGCGAACGGCGCCGGCAAAACGAACATTCCTTACGTGCCAGTGAGGCGCGCTTTCGTGGTTTACTTGATTCAGCTCCCGATCCAATTGTTATTGTCGATCAGGCGGATTGCATTATTCTGGTTAACGTTCAGGCGGGCAAGACTTTTGGCTATACAAGTGAAGAATTGCTTGGGCAGTCGGTCGAAATACTTATCCCAGTGCGTTTTCAAAAGGCCTTCATGACGAATCCCAACTGGTATATAGCTGATCCCGGTACTCATGCAATGGAGGAAAACGCCGAACTGTATGGTTTGCGTAAGGACGGCAGTGAGCTACCGGTCGAAATTAGTCGCAGCCCGCTTAAGACTGACCAGGGCATGTTGATTACCATCATTATTCGCGATATTACTGCACGCAAAGAAGCCGAAGAGGCTCAACGACGGGTACAAACACGTTATCAGGAGTTGGTTCATAACCTGCCAGTGGGTGTGTGCCGTAATACTTCTGGTAAGAATGGGCGTTTTCTAGAAGTGAATCAGGCGATGCTCGATATTTTTGAAGCAACTTCGCTTGAAGAGCTTTTAGCCTGCCCACTGGACGATATTTACTGCGATTCGGACGCGCGGTTGGCTTTTCTCGAAGATGTTATGCGTAAAGGGCATGCCAATAGTGAAGAATTAAGCCTCAAAACCTTGCGTGGGCGAGAATTCCATGCGGCAGTCACTACTGCCATGAAACGCGATGAGAACAATGATATTTATTTTGACGGTATTATCGAAGATATTAGCGCTCGCAAGAAAAGTGAGCATCGTATCCAGCGGTTGAATGCTAGCCTGCATGCCCGGTCGACGGAGTTGGAGGCTACCAACAAGGAACTTGAGGCATTCAGTTATTCCGTTTCCCATGATTTGCGGACACCTTTGCGAGCCATGGATGGTTTCAGTCGTACCTTGCTCAAAGACTATGGTGACCAGCTGGATGAGCGGGGCAGGGATCGTCTTGATCGTATACGTGCAGCCGCTCAGCGCATGGCTGCATTGATTGATGATCTACTTAAACTCTCGCGGGTCAGCCGAACTGAACTGAAGCGTGAACGTGTTGACTTGACTCAGCTGGCTAATAAGGTGATGACAAGCTTGCAAGGAGCAGAACCGGATCGTGCCCTGCGGTTCATCGTGCAATCGGGCCTCGTTGCGAGGGGGGACGTGCCTTTACTGCAGGTAGTGTTGGAAAACTTGCTCGGTAATGCTTGGAAATTTACTAGTAAACGCTCTGAAGCTACCATTGAGATTGGCAGTAAAACGGACGGTGACGATATTGTTTATTTTGTGCGTGATAACGGTGCAGGCTTTGATATGGCTTACGCAGACAAGTTATTTGGTGCTTTTCAACGTTTGCATGATGCCAGAGATTTTCCCGGGACGGGCATTGGTCTCGCGACCGTGCAACGGGTGATCCATAAGCATGGCGGACGGATTTGGTCGGAAAGCGCTGTTGATGAAGGTGCTACTTTTTATTTTACCGTAACTTAGGGTGAGTGTATGAACGATAAGGTAATTTTGTTGGTGGAAGACAACCCGGATGATGAGCTGTTGACTCTGGATGCGCTGGCCACGAACCGAATTCGTAACGAGGTCGTGGTAGCACGCAATGGTGTTGAGGCACTCGATTACCTCTTTGGCACGGGTGATTGGGCTGGGCGTGACGTCATGGAATGGCCTGCAGTTGTATTGTTGGATTTGAAATTACCTAAGATTGACGGGCTGGAAGTGTTGCGTCGTGTCCGTGCCGACGAGCGCACTTCGATGTTGCCGGTGGTGATCCTGACTTCGTCCATTGAAGATGAAGACCGGCTCAAGGGTTATTCACTAGGTGCCAATAGCTATGTCCGTAAACCGGTTGACTTTGATGAGTTCGTTAATGCTGCCGGGCAACTCGGGCTTTACTGGTTATTACTCAATCAAACACCACCTGTATCGAGAAAATAAAAGGCTGTATACATGGAAGAAAT
>JARGOV010000048.1:4053-6419 GCA_029212965.1 Porticoccaceae bacterium | reverse complement strand
CAGAACCATAAGGAAGAAATGCAGAACCCTGAAAAACCACTACGTGTTTTAATTGTAGAGGATAGGGAAGATGATGCCTTGTTAATGGTCGATCATCTTGAGTCTGGCGGTATCGTCTGTGAGTGGCAGCGAGTTGATACCGAACAGGGAATGCTCGAAGCACTTGTAAAACACTGGGACATTGTCTTCTCGGACTATTCCATGCCAGAATTTAATGGCGCGCATGCATTGCAAATACTCCGCCAACATGATCCGGATCTTCCTTTCATCATTGTTTCCGGGACTATTGGCGAGGAAGCTGCGGTCGAAGCAATGAAGTCTGGGGCTCAGGATTATGTGATGAAGAGGGATTTGTCACGTTTATTGCCCTCAGTAGAGCGTGAATTACGCGAGGTTCAGTTGCGGCGTGAACGACGTCAGGCCCAGGAGACGCTTCGCAAATTATCTTTGGTAGTGAAGCAGGCGGCTGATAGTGTTTTTATCACTGACCCCAGTGGGTGTATAGAGTATGTAAACCCGGCTTTTGAAACGCTCACCGGCTATACCGGCGATGAAGTTAGAGGTCAAACGCCTGCCTTCCTACGTTCCGACAATCACGACAATATTTTCTATGAAGAGCTGTGGAAAGTCATTAAAAGTGGCGGTGTTTTCATGGGGAATATTATCAATCGGCACAAGAATGGTGAGCTGTTTTACGAAGAAAAGGTTATTACACCGCTAACCAATGAATATGGGAAGACAACCCATTTTGTGTCGACGGGCAGAGATATCACGGCCCGGATTAAGGCAGAGAATGCTCGAGTACGCTTGGCGACGATTCTTGAGGCAACCCCTGATCTGGTCGCCATCCTGAAGCCAAACGGCTACTTACGTTATCTCAATGGCTCGGGGCGTAGTTTATTGGGCCTTGAACCTGAAGAGCCTATTGAAGGGTGTAGCCTGAAGGATGTTTTCCCCGAAGCCATGGCTCAGCAATTCATGACGACTATCTTACCGGCCGTTGAACAAGACGGCACATGGTCGGGTGAGACGATGTGTGTTACCTCAGATGGAGAAGTACCCATTTCTCAGGTCGTGCTGGCTCATTATGATGCCGACAATAATATTGAGTATCTCTCTACCATTGGGCGAGATATCTCTGAGCGTAAGCGTTTCGAGGCCGAATTGCAGCATCAGGCTACCCATGACAGCCTGACCAGTCTGCCGAACCGCTTTTTTCTTATAGATCGTTTAAACTCGGAGATGAAATATGCCCGGCGACACAAATGTGCCATCGCGGTAATGTTTCTCGATCTGGATAATTTTAAACGCATTAATGACACGCTTGGTCACGCCGCGGGAGACACCCTGCTACAGCAAGCAAGCCAGCGGTTGCGAAACTGTTTGCGCCCCAATGACACCGTTGCCCGTCATGGTGGCGACGAGTTCACGATCATCATTGGCGACCTTTACCATGTGGAGAATATCCTTGTTGTTCTAAATAAACTTCGGGCGGCCTTTGAGAGGCCCGTCATCATTGATACCCATGAAATTTACATTACCTTCAGTACTGGTATTTCGATGTATCCGCATGACGGAGATAAGGTGGAGGACCTGTTACGTCACGCAGACACTGCGATGTACCAGTCTAAATCTTCAGGCTCCAACCAGTACCGGTTTTATGCCTCCGATATGAACGCCCGCGGTCATGAGCTGCTGACCCTTGAGGCTGAGTTACGACAAGCCTTAGAAAACAAAGAATTTGTGCTTTATTATCAACCCCAACTAGAGTTGCACACGGGTCATATCATTGGAGCGGAAGCACTGATTCGATGGCGGCATCCCACACGTGGGCTGGTAGCTCCAGGGGACTTTATACCCCTGCTGGAAAATTCGGGTTTAATCATTCCTGTCGGTGAATGGGTGTTGCGTCAGGCCTGTATCATGCACCGCCGTTTACGGGCAGCTGGCTTAGAAGACCAACGTATCTCTGTTAACGTCTCAGCTGTTCAATTTAATGATGAGGATTTCCTCGATAAAGTTCGTCAAATTATCCAGGAAGAAGAGTTGCCGCCACAGCAATTAGAGCTGGAAATTACTGAAAATATCGTTATGCAGGATCCTGTGGCTGCTACCGAAATATTACAGAAATTGGATGAAATTGGCGTACGTATCGCCATTGATGATTTCGGGACGGGATATTCCTCATTAACCTATCTTAAGCGTTTCCCTTTAAGTATATTGAAAATAGACCAGTCTTTTGTCAGAGATCTTATCAGCGATTCAAATGATGCTGCTATCGTCGAAGTCAGTATTTTACTTGGGCAGAAACTCAACCTTGAAGTGATAGCTGAAGGCGTTGAAACTATAGAGCAGCTTGATTTTCT
>JARGOV010000048.1:0-3953 GCA_029212965.1 Porticoccaceae bacterium | reverse complement strand
CCGTGTTTGAAGTCTTTTTCACGGTTGGCATTACTCTGTACGCCAATTGCTGCCGACAGGGTGCTTTTTAATATGTCGATAGCACCGGGCTGTTGTTGATCGTTTGATGATTGCTCATCTTTAGGTTGTTCGGTCATAGATGCCTCCTTAATCGGGGTTATAGCCAAGCACTGGGGCCAGCTCTCGCTCCAGCTGTTTAGCACTGCAAGCTTTACGTTCGGCCAAACTTTCGATCTGGTCGCGGTGTATTTTACCGGTATTAAAATAGTGCGCTTCGGGGTGGCCAAAATACCAGCCGCTCACCGAGGCGGCGGGAAACATGGCGTCACTTTCAGTGAGGCTGATGTCGGCATTTTCCTCGGCATTGAGCAAGCTGAAAATAGTGCGCTTTGCGGTGTGATCGGGGCAGGCGGGGTAGCCGGGTGCTGGGCGAATACCTTGATATTTTTCGCTAATTAAAGCCGCGTTATCGAGCTTCTCATCGCTGGCGTAGCCCCATAGTTCCATGCGCACCCGTCGGTGTATGTGTTCAGCGAGAGACTCTGCCAAACGGTCGGCCAGGGCTTTGACCATAATAGAATTGTAATCGTCACCCTGGGCCTCGTATTCTTTAGCCAATTCGTCGGCGTTAATCCCGGTGGTCACTGCAAATGCACCGATATAATCGAGTTTCCCTGACGCTTTGGGGGCGATAAAATCCGCTAATGAAGTCAGGGGGGCGTCGTCTTTCCCCTTGCGGGTTTGCTGGCGAATTTGGTGGGCAGTGGCAATGGTCTCGTCGGCATTGGTGGCACTGTATATTTCGATGTCGTCACCATTGACGCGATTCGCTGGCCAAATACCTAGGACAGCATTGGCCGTGAGTTTGTGATTATCGATTAAGTCGCGGAGCATGGTTTGCGCGTCATTAAATAAATTTTTTGCCGCTTCACCGACGACCTTGTCATCGAAAATTTTTGGGTATTTACCCACCAGGCTCCAGGTAATAAAAAACGGCGTCCAGTCGATGGTGTCGATAAGCTCTTCTAAAGGGTAGTCTTTAAATACTTGCACACCGAGGGTTTTCGGCTGTACAGGGCTGTAGTTTTCCCAGTCGTAGGGCCAGCCCGCGGCAACGGCCTTTTCGTAGGGAACGATGTTGCCACGGGGTGTTCTGTTGGCGACGCGCTCGCGCACCACCTCGTACTCGGCGGTAGTGTCATCGTAATAGGTTTGGCGTTTTTCGAGGTTCATCAGCGCGCTGGCCACGCCCACGGCACGGGAGGCATCGGCAACGTAGATGGCCTGGGCGCGATGGTATCTAGGGTCGATTTTTACCGCCGTATGGGCCTTAGAGGTTGTTGCGCCGCCAATCAATAGGGGCAGGTCAAAGTCCTGTCTTTCCATTTCTGCCGCGACGTGAACCATTTCGTCCAGGGAGGGTGTGATAAGGCCTGAGAGCCCGATGATATCGACCTTTTCCTCTTTTGCGACGGCGAGGATTTTGTCACAGGGCACCATGACACCGAGATCAATTACCTCAAAATTATTACACTGTAGGACGACACCGACAATATTTTTGCCGATGTCGTGGACGTCGCCTTTCACTGTGGCCATCAGTATTTTGCCATTGCTCTGGGCACCACCGGTTTTTTCGGCTTCAATATAGGGCTGTAGATATGCCACTGATTGTTTCATTACCCGGGCTGACTTAACCACTTGGGGAAGGAACATTTTACCATCGCCAAATAGATCGCCGACGACATTCATGCCGTCCATTAAAGGTCCTTCGATAACATGCAGAGGGCGTTCGGCCTGGAGACGTGCCTCTTCGGTGTCTTCAATGATATGGGTGGTAATGCCTTTTACCAGTGCGTGTTCGAGTCGTTTGTCGACATCGAGCTGGCGCCAGGCGAGGTCTTCGGTTTTATCCTTGACGCTGCCGTCGCCCAGGTAATCGTCAGCGATGGCGAGTAGGCGGTCGGTGCTATCGTTGCGACGATTGCCAATCACATCTTCAACTGCTTCGCGCAATTCGCTGGGCAGGTCATCGTAAACCGCTAGCTGGCCCGCATTGACGATGCCCATGCTCAAGCCGGCTTTAATGGCGTGATAGAGAAAAACCGAGTGAATGGCTTCACGCACGGGGTTGTTGCCGCGAAAGGAAAAGGACACATTACTGATGCCACCGGAAATTTTGGCGCCGGGCAGGTTGGCGGTAATCCAGCGGCAGGCCTCAATGAAATCGACGGCGTAATTGTTGTGTTCTTCAATACCCGTGGCGACGGCAAAGACATTGGGATCAAAAATAATGTCGTTGGGGTTAAAGCCGACCTCGTTAACGAGAATGTCGTAACTGCGCCCGCAGATGTCAATGCGTCGCTGCAGATTGTCGGCCTGCCCATCCGTGTCAAAGGCCATGACCACCACGGCGGCACCATAGCGCTTGCAGAGTTTAGCCTGTTCGATAAAGGGCGCTTCGCCCTCTTTCATGCTGATGGAGTTGACCACCGGCTTGCCTTGAATGCACTTTAGGCCCTCCTCAATGACGTGCCATTTTGAGGAATCGACCATAATGGGGATGCGTGAAATGTCGGGCTCTGACGCAATCAGCTTGAGAAAGGTCGTCATGGCCTGGACAGCGTCAAGCATGCCTTCGTCCATATTGATGTCGAGTATTTGTGCGCCGTTCTCGACTTGTTCCAACGCTACCGAGAGAGCAGTTTCGTAGTCGCCCTCAAGTACTAGTCGCTTAAAGCGGGCCGAACCGGTGACATTACAGCGTTCGCCGATATTGACGAAGAGGGAGTTGCTGTCGATGGTGAAGGGCTCTAGTCCGGAAAGTCGGCAACTTTGGCTTTCTTCTGGCACAACTCGTGGTGCGCTATTGGCGCAGATTTCGACAATGGCGTTAATATGTTCGGGTGTGGTGCCGCAGCAGCCGCCGACAATATTGATTAGGCCGCGTTCAGCAAATTCAGCAATAATACTGGCAGTTTCTTCAGCTGTTTCGTCGTATTCGCCAAAGGCATTGGGTAGGCCCGCATTGGGGTGGGCGCTAATCAGGGTGGGGCAGATATTCGACAGCTCTTCGATATGGGGGCGTAATTGCTCGCCACCCAGGGCACAGTTCAAACCAATAGAGAAGGGTTTGGCGTGAGCTAAACTGTTCCAGAAGGCTTCGGGGGTTTGCCCTGATAGAGTGCGACCGCTGGCGTCGGTAATGGTCCCGGAAATCATAATCGGCAATTCAAAGTCCAGTTCTTCGAAGACATCCTGCACCGCAAATACCGCCGCTTTGGCATTGAGCGTATCGAACACGGTTTCGATCAAAATAATATCGCTGCCACCGGCAATCAGTGCGCGAGTGGCGTTGCGATAATCCTCTGCCAGCTCGTCAAATGTAGTGTTGCGTGCCGCAGGGTCGTTAACGTCGGGTGATATGGAGGCAGTGCGGCTGGTCGGGCCAATGACGCCAGCCACCCAGCGGGGTTTGTCTGGGGTGAGGGCGTTGAATTCGTCGGCAGCTTCGCGGGCAAGTTTCGCGGCCTCAAAATTTAGCTCATAGACAATGGCCTCCATGCCGTAATCGGACTGGGAGGCACAGGTGGCATTAAAGGTATTGGTCTCGATAATATCGGCGCCAGCCTCGAGGTAAGCACGGTGGATATCGCGAATAATCTTCGGTTGGGTCAGTACTAGTAAATCGTTATTGCCACCGAGGTCTTGCTGCCAGTCAGCAAAGCGTTCGCCGCGAAAGTCGGCCTCGTCCAGTTTATGGCGCTGTATCATAGTGCCGGTGGCACCATCGAGAAAGAGCAGGCGGTTGGCGGCGGCTTGATGAAGAGCAGTGATGCGATCGGCGAGAGTAGTCAACTGTTTGTCCGTTGTTTTGCGTCAAAATTAGCCGTACATTTTAACAGCTTGACGGCCTCTGTGCTGCTGGATTGATGGCGGATACAGCGCTATTTGCC
>JARGOV010000047.1:7710-13189 GCA_029212965.1 Porticoccaceae bacterium | reverse complement strand
CTTATGATACGGAAGATGCCTACGACAAGTACCTGACTATTCAGGCTATTCGTCGTCTCGGAAGCTGATCAACCTAACCAAGACTGGAGTGCATGTGTTTAATTTCAATTTATTACGACAAACAATACTAAGTGCTGCATTGTGCACCAGTTGTTTAGCAACGGGTGCACAGGCCAGTGGGCAAGATGATAATGGCATGTTGAGCGTCGTGCATCAGGGCATTGTCCACGATGCCCTTTACGATGTTTGTTTAGAAGGTCAATCTGGCTTCGCTGTAGGTCTTGCCGGCACTGTGTTGGCTACTGATGATGCCGGTATGACGTGGCAAAAAGGTTCTGCAGGTGTTACTGATGCTCTTTTGGGTGTCAGTTGTGGTAAATCTGTATCGCTAGCTGTTGGCCAAACAGGTCTGATTATGCGTAAAGCGGATGGTGCTGAATGGACCGCTATAGATTCTGGCACCGACCAACGGTTATTGTCGGTCAGTGCCAATGAGTCTGGTCTCACAGTAGCCGTGGGCGGTTTTGGTACTGTTCTAAAATCCAACGATGGCGGGCTTAACTGGGCATCCGTGACTTTTGATTGGGAGACCATGCTCAACGACTTCCTTGAGCCCCATGTCTATGATGTTGATGTTTCGGCTGACGGTATTATTACACTGGTTGCTGAGTTTGACTTGGTATTACGTTCTGTTGACCAGGGGGAAACTTGGGAAACTGTGAATAAAGGCGATACATCACTTTTTGCTGTTGATTTTCGTGACGACACGATTGGTTTTGCTGTCGGGCAGAAAGGTAAAGTTATGAAAACGCTCGATGGCGGTCTGACTTGGATTACTATGTCGGTACCTACGGAAGAAAATCTGCTCGATGTTTGGTCCTCAGAGAGTCAAGTGTTGGTGGCGGGTATCAGAACCCTCTTACGTAGCCGTGATGATGGCCTTAACTGGGAAGAAATTACTGAGGGTGATGTTGCCGTTCAGTGGTACCAGGCGCTCAAGGGCTCGAGTAATGGTGGTTCGGATAGCGTTGTCATGGTCGGTCACTCGGGCCGCATTATTAATATCAAGTAAATTAATATCAAATAAGTTTTACCTTTCTAAAAAAATTCTAATGAGGTGCTAGCATGGCGTGAAGCCATGCGACGCCCAACCGGTAGTTAATTATAACGCCATATTCTCGGCCCCACTGGGGCTGCCACGAGGTATTTGGGCGCGCTTTCTTGCGCCTACTCGTTTATCGCAGACTAATTATTTAGGAGGTTGGGTATGAAGTTTTCTATGAAAGACGCTGGTTTGTTAGCATTGACCGCAGTGCCGCTGGTCTCACCAGTTGCCGCAGCACTGGATTTTTCAGTATCGGGTTTTATTCGCCAGGAAATGGCTTACAGTATCAGCAATGATCAAAACCCCTTTTTACGTGGCAGCGCGCTAGTGTCTGGCGACGTGCCTAATTATCTAGGGCAGGCACTGGGTGATCCTAACGCGCACTTTGATAAAAAAGATTTTGATTATGACAATGATTGGAATTTGATGTCTACGCGTGCAGAGATCGATTTCGAAATACAGATTTCAAATAATTGGTCGGGGTTTGTCAAACTCCGTGGTTATTACTCGGCAGATGTTTTCGATAATAAAAGTGTTGTTGAGGGAGCAAACGAGCCAAACCAGTTTAAGGTTGATAACCATGGGCAATGCGCCACGGTTTTCGAAGTTTGCGACGATGATTATATGATCGATCTCCCTTCTTTCTACCTTGATTACAGCAAGGGCCCGCTGTGGGTAAGGTTGGGTAACCAGCAAATAGCTTGGGGCGAGTCAATTTTCTTCCGTGTACTGGATGTGCCAAATGGTTTGGATTTACGGCGGCATAGCTTTTTAGATTTTGCTTCTGAAGAATATGCAGATGAGCGTGTTTCATCGCCAGCAATACGTGTTAGCTATAACCTGAATGATGAGTGGGAGATTGAGGCCTTTGCCCAAATGTTTCAGCCCACTATATGGCCTCAGACAGGTACGCCCTACGCCTTTGTGAATTCGCCCTTTCAAATTATGAACGATGAAGGTTTTGATAAGGTCGATGACAAAATTAATTTTGGCGTTCGTCTAAGGGGCCAGCTGGGTGATCTTGGTCTGCAATTTATGGCCATGAGTCGTCACAATCCTGACCCTGTTTTAAAGTGGGCAGCTGGTGGTCAAACAGGGGTGATGCCCGGCTTTGAAACGCAACCGTTCAGAGCCACTAATTTCCCTGGCGCTCGAGGTGCCCCAAATTCGGGAACCTATGGTGCTCACGACTGGCTGTCAGTGGCAGCCCTGGCGGGACTTGATGGTGTCGAGGCTCTTAATGTGCTGGGTAATGACTTTGCCTGGATAGGTGGAACACTTTCCGCGCCAGTTTCGGCTGGCGGTTTTGGACTGACAGGTCCGGAATATGTCAGTTCAGTCGACGAGGCTAAGCTCACTCTTGACGGGTTTTTCACATTGCTAGGCGATCTCGAGGCAGACCTTGTACCAACCTACAGCGAGGAAAATGTTTTTGGTTTTGGTGTTAACTATATTTTCTATGCCGAGCCAGATACTTTTATGGATCAACTGGTTGTGCGTTTCGAAGCAACGTACACGCCAGATAAACGCTGGACTAATAACTTGTCTCGTGACCTGATTGAAGAGGATGAATGGGTTACTGGTCTTGCTATCGAAAAATACCAGAAATTTTCACGACGATTTCCAGCGACATTCATGGTTTTTCAGTGGATGCATAAATCGCAAAGTGACATGCTCGGGCGTCATCTTCGCAACCTTGGTGCCTATGGCGTACAGCGTAAGGCAACCGGTGGTGAAGAGGCCCATGGCTGGGATGCGGTCGCTTTTGCCGTCCAGCAGCCATTTCCTAACCTCGTTTGGCGGCTAGATCTTTCGGTTCTCTATGACTTTAATGGAAGTTACCTTGTCCAGCCTGGCATCAGGTATAAGCCAAGTGGCGAGTGGACGGTTGAGGTTTTTGCCAATTTCTTGGATAGTAAAGACAATGCTGGGACAATGGCGCCACTTGATTGGGGCGATGAAGTGACGGCAAGATTAACGTACCAGTTTTAGTTCGATTGATAGATGGTTAGGGGCGTTTATTTTTGAGATCACCCCAATAAGAAATGCCCGTACTTTAAAAAAACGGGCATTTTTTTATATCAAGGGCTGAAACCCTTTTAGGCTCTGATTAGTGAGGTATGCAGAGCTTAGAGCAGCCTAGCTACCCTTACGCAGCAGGTTGGACAACTTGGGGTTCGGTTTATCCGCCTTGCGATAGAGTACAACTATATGGCCAATAGTTTGAGCTAATTCGGCATTCAATATGTCGCATGCTTGCTTAATGGTTGTTTGTTTTAATTTACGGTCGCTAACACTAATTTTAACCTTAATTAGCTCATGGTCATTGAGAGCACGGTTTAGTTCCGCCACTACGCTGTCGGTTAAACCTTTGTCGGCGATTGTAACCACCGGTTTGAGTTTGTGAGCGATGCTGCGCAAGTGTTTTTTGTCGCTGTTGCAAAGTGTCATAGAATGGATCTTCTCTTCGGTAGTGAATTGTAACGGAATTCAGTAATCTTCCCTATGGCTAAATCTAAAACCAGTAAGGCATGGTTAAAAGAGCATGAGAGCGACGAGTATGTGCAGCGCTCGCGCAGAGATGGCTATCGTTCGCGCGCGAGCTATAAATTGCTAGAAATTGACCAGGCTGCGGGTCTTTTAAAGCGAGGCATGACTGTGGTGGATCTCGGTGCTGCGCCGGGGGGTTGGTCACAGATAGCCATCGCCAAAGTCGGTGATACTGGGCGAGTTGTCGCCTCCGATATTCTCAATATGGATAGTATTGGCGGTGTTGATTTCATTCAGGGTGATTTTACTGACGATGAGGCCTTCAATGCCATACTTAATAGCTTGGAGGGACGCCCCGTCGACCTTGTAATTTCTGATATGGCACCCAATATGAGTGGTGTCAAGGCCGTGGATCAACCTAGGGTAATGTACTTGGTTGAATTGGCAGTGGACTTTGCGCGTCAGGTGCTAGGTCACAATGGTGTTTTTCTTGCTAAAGTTTTTCAGGGTGAAGGTTTCGATGCGTTGGTGCGTGATTTGCGTGTCGATTTTACCAGTGTCGTTATTAAGAAGCCCGATGCCTCTCGAGCACGTTCCAGCGAGGTTTATTGTTTGGCGCGAGGCTTTAGGGGTAAGTCTTGAAGGTTTGCGGCGTATCGCCGAAAAAGGGTTATACTCAGTTGACGTAATATCGATTGATGAAATGAATGCGTGTTAAAAACTGGCAAAGAGCTGGTGCGGGGGTAGTGTTTTGAACGAAATGGCGAAAAATCTTATTTTATGGGTGATTATTGCGGCGATATTGCTGTCAATTTTCCAGAATTTTAAAGAAGGCCCAACGCCGAATAGCATTAGCTATACAAATTTCGTCGATGAAGTGCAGACCGACCGTGTGCGAAGTGTGGTGATTGAAGGGCAGGTCATCGAGGGTGAGTACCATGATGGAACACGTTTCCGTACGGTACGTCCTGATGTGTTTGACGGCGGTATGATGAATGATCTTCTTAATCATAACGTTAATGTGGAGGGTCGTGAGCCGCAAAAGCCGAGTATCTGGATGCAGCTATTAATGGCTGCTTTCCCGATTTTATTGATTGTTCTCATTTTTATGTTTTTTATGCGTCAGATGCAGGGTGGTGCCGGCGGTGCTGGTCGTGGTGGGCCGATGTCCTTTGGTAAGAGTAAGGCCAAATTGCTGAGTGAAGACCAAGTTAAAACGACGTTTGCCGATGTCGCAGGTGTTGACGAAGCGAAGGAGGAAGTTGGAGAGCTGGTCGAATTCCTCCGTGATCCTTCCAAGTTTCAAAGCCTTGGCGGGCGTATCCCCCGCGGTGTTTTGATGTCGGGTCCCCCCGGTACGGGTAAAACCTTGCTTGCTAAGGCAATTGCCGGTGAAGCCAAGGTACCTTTCTTTTCCATCTCAGGCTCCGATTTTGTCGAAATGTTTGTTGGTGTTGGTGCTTCTCGAGTGCGTGATATGTTTGAGCAAGCTAAAAAACAGGCACCGTGCATTATTTTTATCGATGAAATTGACGCCGTTGGCCGTACGCGTGGTGGTGGTGTCGGTGGTGGCAATGATGAACGTGAACAAACACTCAATCAGCTGTTGGTTGAGATGGACGGCTTTGAGGCAAATGATGGTGTGATTGTTATTGCGGCCTCTAACCGCCCGGACGTGCTCGATAAAGCGCTGTTGCGCCCCGGCCGTTTTGACCGTCAGGTTTACGTCGGTTTGCCAGATATTCGCGGTCGCGAACAAATACTAAAGGTCCATGTCCGCAAAGTACCCCTCGATGAGAAGATAGATTTGGGAATTATCGCGCGGGGTACGCCAGGATTTTCCGGAGCCGATTTGGCAAATCTGATCAACGAGGCTGCTCTCTT
>JARGOV010000047.1:0-7610 GCA_029212965.1 Porticoccaceae bacterium | reverse complement strand
CTCTATGGTGACGAAGAGTCGGCGATACCGGGGCAGGCTGGTAAGAACTTTTCCGGTTCGGTCTCCCAGCAAATAGACGAGGAGGTGCGAAATATAGTCGATGCTACTTATGGTCGTGCGGAGACCTTGCTGAAAGATAATATCGATATTCTTCATGCCATGAAGGAGGCATTGATGGAATACGAAACGCTAGATTCTGAGCAAGTTGATGATTTGATGGCGCGTCGCAAGGTTCGTCCACCTCGAGACTGGCATGATTTCGACCATCCTGCGGGAGGCGCTGAAGCGGGTGCAGAAGCAGGCTCAGCCGATAACCCCGGCACCAATATTGGCGGTCCTGTCGAGGATAGCTAATAAATTTCTTTTTGTTGGCGAGCCACCGGATAGCATCTATCCGGTGGCTTTTTAGTGTGGGGGTTTGTTCAATATGGTGTCTTTAATGGAGAGACTCACACGGCAGGACCGTCCTTTGGTGATGGCTATTCTAAATCTGACACCGGACTCTTTTTCCGATGGTGGCGCTTTATACTGTGGCAATAAAGTTGATCTCGATGCAGTGCTACGCCGTGCGCAGGACTGTATTGATGAAGGTGCCGATCTGCTGGATATTGGCGGTGAATCGACTCGCCCGGGTGCTGATAAGGTAGTACTGAGCGCCGAGTTAGACCGAGTGTTGCCGGTTCTAGAGGCTCTGCGAAGTCGCTTTGATATCCCGTTGTCCGTCGATACGAGCAGCCCTGAGCTGATGGCAGAGGCAGTTAACAGAGGAGCTGCAATGCTCAACGATGTGCGCGCTCTGGGGCGTGCTGGGGCTTTAGAGGTTGCGGCGGTGAGTAACCTGCCGATTTGTTTGATGCATAGCCTTGGTGAGCCGCAGGTGATGCAAGATGATCCGCAGTATGAAAATGTAGTGATCGAGGTTGTTGATTTTTTGCGTCAGCGTATCAGCGCTTGTGAAAAGGCGGGTCTTAGTCGCTCTCGTTTAGTACTTGACCCCGGTTTTGGTTTTGGTAAAACGTTTGAGCAAAACATCGCTTTATTTAGAGCGCTGCCCACATTAGTTGCGGAGGGTTTGCCAGTGATGGTTGGCGTCTCGCGCAAGTCAATGGTTGGCGCCATACTCGAGAAGCCTGTTAAACAGCGCGCTTTTGGTAGTGCGGCGTTAGCCGTTTTGGCCGCGCAATCGGGTGTTGCTTTTTTACGGGTTCACGATGTGGCTGCCACAGTGGATAGTCTGAAAGTATTAGAAGCTATACAGCTATAATGACTAGCGGTCAGAGGTTTTGTTGTGAAATGCCACAGACCGTAAATGGAGTAGTAAGTTTTATGAAAAAACAATTTTTTGGTACCGATGGTATTCGTGGTTGTGTGGGTGAGCATCCGATTACGGTCGACTTCGTACTCAAACTTGGGTGGGCTGCGGGTAAAGTCTTTGCCAAGTCGAGCCGAGGCCGAAACTTGATTCTCGTGGGTAAAGATACCCGCGTCTCCGGCTATATGTTTGAATCAGCATTGGAGGCTGGCATTATTGCCGCTGGCGTTGATGTGGGTTTGTTAGGTCCAATGCCAACCCCGGCCATTGCGTACTTAAGTCGTACGTTCCGCGCCCAGGCAGGTATTGTGATCAGTGCGTCTCATAATGCTTACCAAGATAACGGCATTAAATTTTTTGGTAGCGACGGTTATAAATTACCTGATGAAATAGAGTTAGAAATAGAGAGTTATTTGCAACAAAATATCGTTACCTGCGGTTCTAATGAGCTGGGCCGTGCCTCGCGCATTCGTGACGCGGCTGGTCGGTACATTGAATTTTGTAAGGGTACCTTGCCCACTGGTTTCAGCTTTGCGGGCCTTAAGGTGGTCGTTGATTGTGCTAATGGTGCCACCTATCACGTTGCTCCTGATGTGTTTCGTGAGCTAGGTGCTGAAGTGATTGAGGTGGGTACCGAACCGGATGGTCTGAATATCAATGACCAGTGTGGCTCGACTAGCCCGGAATTATTACGCCAGAAAGTGCTTGAGACAGACGCAGATATTGGTATTGCCCTTGATGGCGATGGTGACAGAGTTCTTTTTATTGATGCCAATGGCGACATCGTTGATGGTGATGAGCTGCTCTATGTTATTGCTATGTTTCGTCGTGAGAATGATCTGCCATGTGCGGGTGTGGCGGGCACGTTAATGAGTAACTTCGGTCTTGAAAAAGCGCTGGCTGAACTGAACATCCCCTTTGCTCGCGCAAAGGTTGGTGATCGTTATGTTATTGAAATGATGAAAAAAAACCAGTGGGAACTTGGTGGTGAGAATTCAGGGCATATTGTTTGTGGAGACATAACGACAACTGGAGATGGTGTGGTTGCAGCCTTGCAAGTGGTTCGAGCGATGATTGAGGGAGGCAAGTCATTGGCAGAACTGTGCCATAACTATCACAAACTACCGCAGACAATGATCAATGTGACGGTTAAAGGCGCGATTGATATCGATTCTAACGGGGATGTTAAAAAAGCTATTTTGAGCGCAGAAAAAAAACTGGCTGGCAATGGCCGTGTGCTTTTGCGCCCTTCTGGGACTGAGCCTGTGATAAGGGTGATGGTAGAAGGAGATGATGCGGCTCTTGTTGGTGAATTAGTTCAGCAAATCGCCGATACGGTTAGCGAGCAGGTTGCTTGAGTGCTCAGAAGCACAATGATTCAAGATATCTTGTATAAGTGTTGTAACTTGGTTAACATGGCCGCCGTTTTCAGAGGGACACAGCGGATGATCGAGGTATACGGAGAGTGATGCGTAGGCCTTTGGTAGTCGGTAACTGGAAAATGAATGGCTCACGGCTTGGGTCAGTTGAGTTGTCTGGGAGCATTGCAAAAAATTTTAGTGCCGGTGACCGCTGCATTGATTGTGCGGTCTGTCCTCCTGATGTTTTTCTTGCCGATGTTGCCGCGACACTAGCCAACAGCGGTGTTGGACTCGGTGCTCAGAATGTTAGTCAGTACGAAGAAGGTGCCTACACAGGTGATGTGTCGGCCAGTATGCTAGCAGAGTTTGGCTGTACTTATGTGTTAGTTGGCCACTCCGAACGCCGTACCTGCTTCGGTGAAAGCTCGCAGCAGGCGGCTGCAAAATTTGTGGCTGCGCAAGGAAAAGGGCTTATCCCAATATTATGTGTTGGTGAGACTTTGGCTGAGCGGCAAGCAGGCAGAGCTTTTGAAGTTGTTGCCGAGCAGTTAGATGCGGTAGTTGAAGCTGCTGGCCTTAGTGCGTTGGTTGAAGCGGTTGTTGCCTATGAGCCTGTTTGGGCTATTGGCACCGGCGAGGTGGCTAGCCCGGTACAGGCTCAGGAAGTTATGACTTTTATTCGAGCTAGATTGGGTGAAAAAGCTGGCGCTATGCGTTTGCTTTACGGCGGTAGTGTTAGTGTAGAGAATGCTGCGCAGTTATTTGAGCAGCGAGATATTGATGGCGCTTTGGTGGGTGGCGCGTCGCTGCATCCGGAGCAATTTATGACAATTTGTCAAATGGCGGAGGCGTAATGGAAAAGGTGGTACTCGTTGTCCATTTGCTGACAGCTTTGGCGATTATCGGCATGATTTTATTGCAACAGGGTAAGGGTGCTGACGCAGGCGCTTCTTTTGGTGCTGGCGCCTCGCAAACCTTATTTGGTAGTGGCGGTACCTGGAACTTCTTTAGTAAAACGACAGCGATTCTGGCGACCTTGTTTTTTGCAACAAGCTTTGGGTTGGCGGTGATTGCTAAAAATTCAGCGGGCATTGATGAAGAAGTTCTGCCTGCGATCGAGTTGTTAGAGGCGCAGACGCCAGTTCTTGAAAATGATAGTTCTATCCCTGTGCTTGAAAATCAGCCGTCTGGTGAGGATGTGCCAGAGCTGCCAGTGTTGGAAGAATCGTCAAGCGACTTGGTAATACCTGCGGAGTCATCTGTAAAATAAATATTGGTGTTTATAAGTTGATAACGGGGCTGTAGTTTTCCTCAGCTACATTTAATAGCTCTTAGAGGTTTGATTGAAAAGTTTTTGCCCAAGTGGTGGAATTGGTAGACACGCTATCTTGAGGGGGTAGTGGCGTAAGCCGTGCCGGTTCAAGTCCGGCCTTGGGCACCATTTAAGTCCTTGGTGCAGTTTTGTACCATAGGATTTCAGATGTTAAATTTCTACTTTGTTGGCGGTCTGAAAAAGTCTTGACGCCTATAGGGTGGAGCCATATAATTCGCGCCCCTGAAACGAGCGATTTGCCAGGATCGCAAGCTGGGGCATCTAAGGGGCTGGAAGTGTTAGTCTGATGTAAAAGTTTTTTGTTGCGGGGTGGAGCAGTCTGGTAGCTCGTCGGGCTCATAACCCGAAGGTCGTAGGTTCGAATCCTGCCCCCGCTACCAAATTCTACGCCTTCCCGGCGTAGCGCGCGAAGCCCCTGTTTACAGGGGCTTTTTGTTATTGGAGTTGCCAAAAGCCGCGTTGGGCATTTGGCTTGCAGACAAAGGTAAGTACATGGCCTTGGGGCAAGACGCTTTACAAACGCTAATTCAGCCTGTGGTGCAGGCTTTGGACTGTGAGCTCTGGGGTGTTGAATATTTTCGAGCAGGTCAACGCAGCGTATTAAGGGTTTATATCGATAAGGCTGATGGCATTGATATAGAAGATTGTCAGCGTGTTAGTCGTCAGTTGGGTAGTGTATTTGATGTTGAAGACCCAATAAGTGGCGAATATACACTTGAGGTATCTTCTCCGGGTCTTGACCGTCCCTTATATACGTTTGCCCAATATGAAAAACTGGCGGGTGAGTATATTGATTTGCAATTGCGTTTTGCCTTTGAGGGGCAACGTAAATTTAAAGGTTTATTAAAAGGTGTGGAAGCTGAGGATGTTGTTCTTGTGGTGGGTGAGCAAGAATATGTGTTTCCGTTTGAAAGTATCGAGAAAGCGAAGGTTGTGCCCCAGTTCTAAACCAGGGGTAGGAGAGTCTTGCGGATGAACAAAGAAATATTTCTAGTCGCTGAAGCAGTATCGAATGAAAAGGGCGTGTCGAAAGAAGTTATCTTCGAGGCGATGGAAGAAGCCCTCGCGATGGCAGCCAAAAAGCGCTACGACGAAGAATCGAATATTCGTGTGGTCATCGATCGAGAAAGTGGCGATTATGAGACCTTTCGCTGGTGGGATGTTGTCGACGATGACACGCTAGCAGAGCTCGGGACCCAGTTCACTCTGGAAGAAGCGCACGAGAAAGATCCCGGCCTTGTTGCCGGAGATACTTTTGAAGAACAAGTTGAAAATGTGAAGTTTGGCCGCATTGCGGCTCAGGCTGCCAAACAAGTGATTGTACAGAAAGTACGTGACGCTGAGCGGGAGCTAGTTGCTGCACGCTATGAAGGCCGAATTGGTGAGTTAGTTAGCGGTACCGTGAAGAAAGTGACTCGTGAGCACATTATTGTCGATTTGGGCAATAATGCAGAAGGATTGTTGCCTCGTGAAGAGCTGGTAGGTCGTGAAGTTTTCCGCATCAATGACCGAGTTCGCGCTATTTTGTTTGCCATTCGTTCCGAGGGTCGAGGTCCTCAATTACTGCTCAGCCGCTCCTGTACTGAAATGTTGATTAAACTTTTCCAGATTGAAGTACCGGAAATATCCGAACAGGTGATTGAAATCCGCGCAGCTTCTCGTGATACCAATGGTGCCCGAGCAAAAATAGCGGTTAAAACCAACGATGGTCGAATGGACCCCATAGGTGCTTGTGTGGGCATGCGCGGGGCTCGTGTCCAAGCGGTATCAAATGAACTTGGTGGCGAGCGCGTTGATATCGTGCTTTGGGACGACAATCCCGCTCAGTTGGTTATCAATGCGATGGCGCCAGCTGAAGTTGAATCGATTATTGTCTATGAAGAAACGAATACCATGGACGTTGCCGTCGGAGAAGAAAACCTCGCTCAGGCGATTGGTCGCGGCGGGCAAAATGTGCGCTTGGCTTCCGAGCTGACGGGTTGGGACATCAACGTGATGACCACTGATGAAATCGAAGCTAAACAGCATGACGAAGCGGGTAGTTTCATTGAAAATTTTATGGCTAAGCTGGATGTTGAAGAAGACGTCGCCGCTATTTTAGTCGAAGAAGGCTTTACCTCGATTGAAGAGGTGGCCTATGTGCCGTTGGAAGAACTGCTGGCAATTGATGGCTTTGATGAAGAAATTGCCGAAGAGTTGCGAGCGCGAGCCAAAGATGCATTGTTAACAAATGCACTGGTTCACGAAGAGGAATTGGCTACAGCGGCACCGGCAGAGGATTTGCTGACCATGGAAGGAATGGATCAAACTCTAGCGTGTACCTTAGCTGCAAATGGCATTGTTACTATGGAAGATCTAGCTGAACAAGCGGTTGATGAGCTGCTGGATTTAGGCGTTGATGCTGAGCGCGCTGCCGCGTTAATTATGACGGCCCGAGCGCCGTGGTTTGAGGAAGACGCGGGTTGATTCATAGAACGCAATGGCTCAAGACAAAACACTGAGGAAAGGCAATGGCTGAAGTTACAGTAAGTGAACTCGCCGGTGTAGTAGGCGCATCCGTTGAACGTTTGTTGACACAGATGAAAGAAGCGGGACTCCCGCAAACGTCGGCTGATGCCAGCGTTTCAGATGAAGAAAAACAGACCTTGTTGGTGTATTTGAAAGGCCTGCACGGTGAGAAAGGAAGTGCTCCTAAGAAAATTACACTACGGCGTAAAAGTATTGGTACTCTAAAAACCGGCGCTGGCCGCAAATCGGTCAATGTTGAAGTGCGTAAGAAGCGTACTTATATAAAGAAAGATACCGAAGAAGTGGTTTCCGATTTAGGAGCTGTGGTTGAGCCCGAACTGAAAGTCGAAGCGCAGTCTGAAGCCGAAAGGCTTGAAGCATCAGTCACTGACGTTGAGGCAAGCGTAGAGCCAAAAGTGGCAGAAGAAGTAGTGCCGCAAATACCCACTGAAGTTGTTCCGGAGGTTGTTGACTCTGAGCTCGAAGTTGAAATAAAAGAGGAGCAAACAGAGACTGTAGACGAGCCTGAACTAGCTGCTGAAACTGAAGAGGCAGTTGAGTCCGAAACGCCCGTTGAAGCGACTTCCAAACCAGAAGCGCCCACGAGACCTGTGCATACACCCTCACGCCTAGTTGATGATGTTGAAGCTAAGCGTATTGCTTCAATCTTGGCACGTAAAGAGCGCGAAAAAATTGTTAAGCAAGAACTTGAACAACGGAAGTTGGCGAAAGCCCAGGAAGAAGAAGAGACCAAAGCGCGTCTCGACGCTGAACGTGCGGCTAAAGCTAAGCCTGCTGATGGCGCTAAACCAGCCGATAATGCCAAACCAGAAAGCCCTCTTGCACGCTTGGGTCGCGTACGCGAAAAGCCGGTGGCCGAAGAAGAGCAAAAGACTCGCCGCAAAAAAGCGATCAAAGGCTCGCGCAAGCAACGCCCTGAAGACCTGATTAAAGAAGCAGATCTCGATCTTGCTGAAAACCGTAAGAAAGGTCCGCTGCGTTCTGGTGGTCCGGTTGTTAAAGTCAAAAATGTCCATGTCTTCAAGAAGCCAACTGACAAGGTCGTTCACGAGGTGGAGATTGGCGAGACGATTGT
>JARGOV010000046.1 GCA_029212965.1 Porticoccaceae bacterium | reverse complement strand
TGGATGCGTTTGTTTAGAAATGCGAGAGTTTTTGTACAATGAATGAGCGAACAGGCGGTTTGGTCGGTGGTTCGTTAGTTTCTAAGGGAGTTGCAACAATGTCTGAACATATCATTGACGTTAACGAGCAGAATTTTCAAAACGCTGTGCTGGAAGAATCGAGTCAGCGCCTGGTAGTTATCGACTTCTGGGCTGACTGGTGTGCACCTTGCAAAGCTTTAATGCCAGTGTTGGAAAAACTTGCCAATGAATACGCGGGCCAGTTTTTACTGGCTAAAGTGAATGCCGATGAACAGCAGAATATTGCTGGACAGTTTGCCATTCGCAGCTTGCCCACGGTTATCTTTATGAAAGAGGGCCAACCCATTGATGCTTTTCAGGGTGCACAGAGTGAGAAAGAAGTTCGCGAAGTGCTGGACAAACATTTGCCTAAACCCTGGGATGCCCAACTGGAGAAAGCCCAGACCATGCTGGCTGAAAAAGATTATCAGGCGGCGTTGGAAACCCTACGCCCTGCCTATAAAGATTCTGAACAACGCTACGATATTGCCTTGTCACTGGCCTTCACATTGATTGAAATGAACCGCTGTGATGAGGCGCAAACGGTAATCGATGCCATTGCCTTTGTCGATAGAGAAGCCCATTACGACCGCCTTCTTGCCAGCCTTGAACTCAAGCGGGAAGCGGGTAAATCCCCAGAAATTCAAGCTCTGGAAGAACAACTCAATAAAGATCCAGAAAATTTACAACTCGCTTATCAACTGGCACTGCAATTTAGTCAAAACAATCAGTTCAAGGAAGCACTCGATCTATTACTCATGGTACTTAAAGACGATAAAGAATTTCAGGAAGGAGCTGCCAAAAAAGCTTATCTCGATTTATTGGCAGCGATGGGCAAGGGTGAGCCCCTGGCGATTGAGTACCAGCGTAAATTTTTTAATATGCTTTATTAATGCTTGGTCAATAAAAACCTCTCTCCGGCCACTATGTATAAAATTTGTTTTTACGTACCCGAAAGTCATCTTGACGTCGTAAAAGAGGCACTCTTTATTGCCGGTGCCGGGCGTATCGGTAATTATGATCGCTGTAGCTGGCAGTGTCTGGGTGAAGGGCAGTTTCGGCCCTTAGAGGGAAGCCAGCCAGCTGTTGGACAACGGGGTACTGTTGAACGGGTGTCAGAATATAAAGTTGAATTGGTCTGTGCTAGCGAAAATATTCAGGCTGCAATTGTTGCCTTAAGAGCGAGTCATCCCTATGAAGAACCGGCTTACGATGTGCTTAAAATAAGTGATAATCCTTAAGCCTTTTAAGTTCTTATCAATAGTTAATAATTTTATATTTTTTGATCTACGGCAATTAAATTGTCACCAACAATTGTAAATTTAAGTATCGCCCCCAAATAGACTGTGAGTTATAAAAGTCCTGATGGAGATGCTCAATGAGACAAGATCGTTTAACTACACAGTTACAAAATGCACTCGGCGAAGCCCAGTCGCTAGCTGTTGGCCGTGATCACACGGCTATTGAACCCCTACATTTGGTGCATGCACTGCTGAATCAGCAGGGCGGGGCTGTGCGCCCAATGTTGGGTCAGGCGGGGTTTGATGTGGCCGGTCTACAGGCTGAACTTAACAGTAAACTCGAGTCCTTGCCGAAAATTCAAAATCCCACAGGGGATGTGAGTATTTCGCAGGATTTATCGCGGCTATTAAATCTTGCTGATAAATTAGCACAGCAGCAGGGTGACCAGTTTATTTCTAGCGAGGTTGTACTCCTCTCACTGTTTGATAGCAGTGATGAAGCCGGTAAATCATTAGCTAAATTCGGCGATAAAAAAAGACTTCAAGAAGTGATTGCTCAAGTCCGCGGTGGTGAGTCAGTCAACGATCCCGAGGCTGAGGAAAATCGACAGGCCCTCGACAAGTACACCATTGACCTGACCGAGCGCGCCGAGCAGGGAAAACTCGACCCTGTTATTGGTCGTGACGATGAAATTCGCCGCACTATTCAAGTTTTGCAACGCCGCACCAAAAATAATCCTGTGCTAATAGGCGAGCCCGGTGTCGGTAAAACGGCAATTCTTGAGGGTTTGGCGCAGCGGATTATCAACGGTGAAGTGCCCGAAGGTTTGAAAGATAAGCGTGTTTTATCCCTTGATTTAGGGGCTTTGTTGGCTGGCGCTAAGTTTCGCGGTGACTTTGAAGAGCGGCTCAAAGCAGTGCTCAATGAGCTCGGCAAACAGGAAGGCCGCATCATCTTATTTATTGATGAGTTGCATACCATGGTTGGCGCCGGCAAGGCCGACGGGGCAATGGATGCCGGCAATATGCTTAAGCCCGCATTGGCCCGCGGTGAGTTGCACTGTGTTGGCGCAACCACTTTGAATGAATACCGCCAATACATAGAAAAAGACGCAGCGCTGGAAAGGCGTTTTCAAAAGGTGTTGGTTGATGAACCCTCTGAAGAAGACACCATTGCCATTTTGCGTGGCCTCAAAGAGCGCTACGAAGTTCACCACGGCGTTGATATTACCGACTCGGCCATTATTGCCGCGGCTAAACTGTCCCAGCGTTATATAACTGATCGGCAATTGCCCGATAAAGCGATTGATTTGATTGATGAATCTGCCAGTCGTATTCGTATGGAAATTGACTCTAAACCCGAGGTTATGGACAAGCTCGAGAGACGCTTAATACAGCTTAAAATTGAGCGCGAGGCAATGAAAAAGGATGAGGATGAAGCCTCTAAAAAACGTCTTGAAAAAATTCAGGCCGATATTGCCGATATTGAGCGGGAATTCGCCGATCTGGAAGAAACCTGGAAAGCAGAAAAGTCTGCGGTACAAGGTTCTGCCCATATTAAAAGTGAGCTCGAGCAGGCCCGCTTAGACCTGGAAACAGCGAGGCGTAGTGGTAACCTCGAAGAGATGTCGCAGTTGCAATACGGCCTAATTCCTTCGCTAGAAGGTCAATTGGCGGCAGCCGATAATGCTGAAACTTTAGAGATGACGCTGTTACGCAATAAAGTGACCGAAGAGGAGATCGCCGAAGTCGTTTCCAAATGGACGGGTGTTCCTGTATCGAAAATGCTTGAAGGTGAGCGTGATAAGCTTCTACGCATGGAAGAAGCGCTGCACGAGCGTGTTATCGGCCAGGATGAAGCCGTCGTTGCTGTCGCCAATGCGGTGAGGCGCTCGCGGGCCGGATTATCCGACCCTGGTCGTCCCAACGGTTCTTTTCTGTTTCTTGGGCCCACAGGGGTGGGTAAGACTGAGTTGTGTAAATCTTTGGCCACTTTCTTATTTGATAGCGACGAGGCCATGGTGCGTATTGATATGTCAGAGTTTATGGAAAAACACTCTGTTGCACGCTTGGTGGGCGCGCCTCCCGGCTATGTGGGTTACGAGGAGGGTGGCTATTTAACTGAAGCCGTTAGACGCCGCCCTTATTCCGTACTATTGCTTGATGAGGTGGAAAAGGCGCATCCTGATGTTTTTAATATTCTCTTGCAGGTCCTCGATGACGGCCGCTTAACAGATGGCCAAGGCCGCACGGTCGACTTCCGTAATACAGTCATCGTGATGACCTCTAATTTGGGCTCGGATATTATTCAGGAGCTTTCCGGTGAAGATAACTATGAGGCCATGAAATCAGCTGTGATGAATGTTGTTGGCACGCATTTCCGCCCTGAATTTATCAACCGAGTAGACGAAGTGGTGGTCTTCCATCCCCTTGCAAGGGAACAAATTCGCGGTATCGCCGATATTCAAGTCAGCTTGCTGCAGTCGCGCCTTGCCGATCGGGAGCTTAGCCTCGAACTCGACGAAGGTGTGATGGAAACCATTTGTGAAGCCGGTTTTGATCCGGTTTATGGTGCCCGCCCTTTAAAACGTGCAATTCAGCAGTTGTTGGAAAACCCGTTGGCTCAGGAAGTGTTGGCGGGCAATTATCATCCCGGCCACACCATTCATGTGACATTGAGCGATGCGGGGCTGGTGTTTAAATAACACATCTTCCCCTAGATTGGCCCCCGATGTACGTACGAGTATATCGGGGGCTTTTTTGTATTTTTCTGTCTAGTCTTTTGGTCCACAAAAAGACTTACTATGACACTTATACTGACTAGTGTTTACTAGCTCTCAGACTGGCGATATACGCATTGGTTGTATATGAGGCTTGATTTAGACTCGGCTCGTTCTGTTTCTGGAAAACTCTGTGACTTTGCTTCGACAGGTATTAAGCGCTGTATTGGCAGCTATGCTCCTTCTTTACATTGGCAATATTGCCGTAAGTTTGAGCAATGGTAAGCGTCTGGTTGAGCATCAAATGCGTAGTCATGTTGAAGATACCGCTGCTACTATCGCCCTCTCGATGACACAATCGGCGAGTAGTCAAAATATGTTGGCCCTTCAGGGGGTTCTCAATAGCGTGACTGATAAGGGCTTTTATCGACGTATCTATTTTCATGACAGTGATGGGAACCTGATTCTTGATAAAGACTATGTCGGTATACCGCACACCGCCCCCAAGTGGTTTGTCCGTTTAGTCGCCTTGCCAACCTATGAAGGCTCGGCAGAGGTTTCGTCTGGTTGGACTAAACTGGGCACCGTGGTGGTGGCGAGTCACCCCGGCCATGCTTATAACGCCTTATGGCACCTTGTAATGGGGCAGTTAGCCTGGTTTACGTTGGCGAGTGTCGCTGTAAGCTTACTTTTATGGTTCGCCTTACGTCATTTTCTCAGACCTCTGCAAGTGCTTGAGACGCAAATTCATAATGTCAGCCGCCAGAAGTTTGCCGAACATATGGTATTACCTCGCGCTCGCGAACTGGCCAGTTTAGTCAGTGCGATGAATAATATGTCTGTGCAGCTACAAAGCCTGTTTACCAGTCAGCTTGATTTAATTGCGGATTTACGCCTGCAAACTCACACTGACCAACTCACCGGTCTGTCAAATCGGGCAGATTTTGATGCTCGCCTAAACAGTCTAGCAGCCGATGATTTGAGCAAGCATTCCGCTGTATTGATGATTTTTGCCATACAGCAACTCGACAAAATCAACGCATTGGGTGGACGTGTTGAAGGTAATAACATACTCATAGCACTGGCGCGTTGTTTACAGCAATCATTAGTTAATTTCCCGCAAGCCGTAGTCGCTCGCCGTCAAGGGCGTGAATTTGCTGTATTAATTAGCGATATCTCTCCTGAGGAAGCAGAGCGGCTTGCGCTGGGTTTATACGACGCCGTGACTCAACTTACCTGGTTCGGCCAACATGAACATCCCCTGGCCGTTCATATGGGTTTTACCTACAGTCAGAGTGTCAGTAATGGGCCAGAATTGTTGAGCGAGGCTGACATGGTACTGCGTTCTTTCACGCAGCAAAAAAGCAGTGAATGGGCACGGTTTTCGGATATAGAAGGGGCCCAGGCACCGCTCGTTTCCGTCTCCGCCATTGACTGGCAAGCGTTTACGCAACGGGTTATTGCTGAGAAAAAAATACAGCTCAATATTCAAGGGACTTTTAGCTCGACGGATCAGGAGCTCACTGGCTACGAGATGTTTTCACAATTTCCTGACGACAGCGATGGCCCTGGCTTGGCCTCACGTATTGTTATGCCCGCCTTTGAACGGGTTGGTCTGGCCCCGCAACTGGATCAATTGGTTCTTACCGAGCTTTGTGAAAAGTGGCGTGACAGAGAGCATCCTGTAAGTGTCAATATTTGCCTCAGCTCGCTCAAGTCAACCAGATTCCATGGCTGGCTCGATGAATTTCTCGCCAACAACCCAGCTTTTGCTAACTTGCTAACACTGGAGTTCTCAGAGCGCATGTGGCACCTTGCCGAGCACTATATTCGCCGCTTTGAAAAGATATTAACCACGCATGGCGCGAGTCTGGCCGTAGACTGTTTTGGCCTTGGTACCTCAGACTTTAGCTATTTGGCGAGCTTACCCCTTCGCTATTTAAAAGTGGACCATAGCTTTAGCCACAATATTCACACGACTCAAGATAATCAGTTTTACATTAAAGCACTTGTTCATTTGGCTGAAACACGTTCCCTGCCTGTTATTGCAGTAGGTGTTGAATCACAGGCCGACTGGGATAGCTTGATAAGTCTGGGTATAGCGGGTGGTCAGGGTTATTTGTTGAGTCGTCCGCAAGTTATTCACCCGTTGAGCGAAAGCACGATATAATTCGCGCCCCCTTTTTTCTTTACCACTGGTGTTTCCTCCTATGACTGTTCGCACGCGCATCGCGCCTTCTCCGACGGGTGACCCCCACGTCGGTACCGCCTATATCGCCCTGTTTAACCTCTGTTTCGCACGCCAACACCAGGGCCAGTTTATTCTGCGCATAGAGGACACGGATCAGGTGCGCAGCACCGCAGATTCAGAAAAAATGATTTTCGACTCTTTGCGCTGGCTCGGCTTAAGCTGGGACGAAGGCCCCGACGTGGGTGGTGATTACGGCCCTTATCGCCAAAGCGAGCGGATGGATATTTATCGCCAATACGTTGACCAGCTAGTTGATGGCGGCCACGCCTTTTACTGCTTTGCCACCTCGGCAGAGCTTGATGATATGCGTCGTGAGCAAATGGCCCGTGGCGAAACCCCCAAGTACGATGGTCGCAGTTTAGCCCTAAGTGCGGCAGAGGTGGAAGCGCGTCGCGCCGCTGGTGAACCTTACGTCATTCGCATGAAAATACCCGAAGAGGGTTCCTGTACATTTACCGACATGTTACGTGGCGAAATCGAAATTCCCTGGTCCCAAATCGATATGCAAGTGCTGCTTAAAGCCGACGGCATGCCCACGTATCATCTCGCTAACGTGGTCGATGACCACCTGATGCAAATAACCCATGTGATACGCGGTGAAGAGTGGATTAACTCAGCCCCCAAGCACCAACTGCTATATCGCTATTTTGGTTGGACTATGCCTGAGCTGTGCCACATGCCACTGCTGCGCAACCCTGACAAAAGTAAACTCAGCAAGCGTAAAAACCCAACCAGTATTAACTTCTACAAAGCTATGGGTTACTTGCCTGCCGCTGTTATTAATTACCTCGGGCGCATGGGGTGGTCGATGCCCAATGAAGAGGAAAAATTCTCTTTAACTGAGATGATCGCTAATTTTGACATTAACAATGTCCACCTCGGTGGCCCGGTGTTCGACGTTGAAAAGCTTGACTGGCTTAATGGCCGCTGGATACGTGAAGACCTTGACGACAGTAGCTTTGCCCAGGGTATGGCCGAGTGGGCTATTAATGAGCAACGACTGGCCGAGTTTATTCCCTTGATTAAAGAGCGGGTTGAGAAATTTAGTGATGTCGCTCCACTGGTGGCCTTTCTACTTTCCGGTTTGCCTGAGCTAAGTGAAGAAAGCTTTGACAATAAAAACCTTGATAGCACGCAAATACAAAAAATTCTTCAATACAGCGTCTGGCGACTGGACGAGCTGCAAAGTTGGGAGCGGGACAGTTTGTACTCGGCACTGTCTTCATTAGCTACAGTCCTTGATTTAAAGCTCAAAGTTTTTTTGGCACCCTTGTTCGTCGCTATCGCTGGTAGCCCCTCAGCGCCGCCCCTGTTTGATTCAATGGTCGTTTTAGGCCCTGATATGAGTCGCGCCCGCTTGCGTCACGGTCTCGCTGTACTGGGCTCGCCATCCAAGAAGCAACTGAAGAAGCTAGAAAAAGAATATCGACAAATAAGTACTCAATGTTAAGGGTTTACCTTGACAGAAAGTAGCCGGCTACATAGAATGCCGATCCTCTTTTGGGGCCTTAGCTCAGCTGGGAGAGCGCAACACTGGCAGTGTTGAGGTCAGCGGTTCGATCCCGCTAGGCTCCACCATAAAACATTGTTAAATCAATGACTTGAAAGCCCGCTTAATCGCGGGCTTTTTTGTGCTTGTACGATTAAGTGCACATTAAGTCCATTTCATGCCAAGATTTCGATGCCTTCCTAAAAACCTTGTGGCTTCATTGAGCAGACGATTTCATTTCCAGGTAACGCTTACTAAGGGACTTGGTTTGTCCCATGTTAGCGCTCCGCTAATAAACAGTAATTGCCTATCCATTAAAGAGGTGCTTTTTAAGCTGCTGAACGGTGTTGGAGAATACGATACTGTTTACCCGTCAGTTGCATCAATTTGTTATTCAGTATGTCAGTAACCAGGAGCTCACCTTTCTACTGACTCAAAAAACCCCGCACTCGGTGGGGCTTTGTTCTAACTATTATAGTTGTTGTTTTGTCAGGCTTTCTTTTTGCATCGGGCTAATCCTATTCCAGCAAGACCCAGTCCTAACAAAACGAGGGTGCCGGGTTCTGGCACAGCAGCGGCTGCGAAAGTAAACGAAAGATTGTCCATTGCTACGCTGGTGTTACCAGCTGGTGTTAGTTGCACTTCATCAAATAAGATATTAGTGAAACCGAAGAAATTGTTTAAATTTGAGCTTGCAGTATTGTTTGGGAAGGCGTAACTGAACGTCTCAACAATCACCCCATCAAGCAGCGCCGTGAGCGACATGCTGCCAAAACTTGCAGTCATCGGCGCTGCGACCTCGGTCACAGCTTGGCTGAACTGGATTGAGATGTCGGCGCCAAAGAAATCGATCACGGCCGGTCCAGAGAAGTTCGGCCTCGGTGAAATTGAGTTGAAGTAGCTGACGCCGGGAGTAAATGTGACCCCCAGCGAAACGAACTGGTCAGTGACTGGGCCGTTACTTAATGTAACCTCTTCGAAGCCGATTGTCTGGCCCGGCGCACTCAGCCCAGTGTCTGAGGCACTGATAATAGTAGCCATGGCTTGTCCAGCAGTAAGCGACGAAATCAAAAAGAGTGCTGCAATTATCGGTTTTAGATGCCTCACGTGTTTCTCCAGAAATAATATTTACTTAATACTAAAGCAAGAAACCTACCGGTTATTGAAATGATTTAAAAATCAATAGCTTAGAAGAATCTCCAATTACCACAGAAACACAACTGTAAAGAAAACCGACATAATCTGCTTAGTTCAGCACGTCTGGTGGTTGAAAAGCATCTGGCTTCGGTCATTAGCAGACGTTTAATTCAGTTTAAGAGATTGACTGGAAATGTCTGGCTCAAATCGAAAGATGACATTAAAAATCGTATGTGCTCGAAAGCCATTGGTGTTCCCCACATAACGCCTTGCATGAGGGCATTTTTGGAGTGAACCGCAAAGCGCGTAACGGAGAAAAAACGTCCAACTCCATGCAATTGTTAGGTGGCGCCGCCACGAGCGGTAAGGGCTTTATTAGTTATGGCTAAATAAATAACCCAAATACCCAGGACTAGATCTACACCAGCACAGAATGCTGGCCACCATGACGGAACACCGGAATTATGGATAAGATGCGAATGCGTTAAATCGAAAACTCCATGCAAAATTATCCCGATACCGATTAATGGTGCCCAGCGATATGCACCGAAAACCGCTATGGCGGCGAAGATAGATGCTATAACTATTTCGATAATAATTGCTTCTTGTGCCATAAAGGCGAAGAGGACGTAGTAACTAGCAATGACAATCAACACTGTAGCGTAATAGCTACGATCAATATCAAAATGCGTGATTCTCGCTGCGACTCCCATGATTATGGCAAGCACGGCACCAATAACTAATGCGCTCATAAAAGCCTCCTGTGACACCTAACGCCGCGTTCAGCTTGTTGATCTTGTACCACTTTCGTGGACACTTTTTATGCGCACAGCTTTTCATAATTGTCAGGTGATTGATACCCCAATCCAGAATGCAAGCGCTCTCTATTGTAAAAATTAATGTACTCAATAATATTTGCCACGGCATCGATTTCATTTTCAAACATGTGGTGGTGAACCATCTCTGACTTCATGCTGTGGAAGAATGATCCCACTTTGGCGTTGTCGAGCGGATTGCCTTTACGGCTCATACTACGTGTCATGCCGGCTGACTCAACGAGCTGTCGATATTCATGAGCAGCATATTCAATTCCTTGATCGGAGTGACAGATACAGCCTTCTTTCGGTTGATAGCGCTGCAAGGCCATTTTAAGTGCACTTTTAGTGAGTTCGGCATTACGCTTACGACTAAATGACCAGCCAACAACACGACGGTTATAAAGGTCGAGAACCACAGCGTGGTACAGCCAACCGACCTGTGTTCTTATATACGTAAAATCTCCAGCCCATTGGACGCCAGCCTCCTTTGCTTCTTCTGTCTTAGACAGTTGATTGCCCGCTGATGAATAAAACTCAAACTTGCCAGGTGTCCACGTATAAAGCCCTGTCGTACAAGCCTTAATACCGAGTTGACGCATCAACCGACGAACGCGTCTGACACTACAAGCGTAGCCTTTTTGGCGTAGTGCTTGATGGAGCCTTGGTGCACCATAGGCGCGCCTAAAGCCTTGATGAAGCTCTTCTAATACAGTCATTAATGTGAAATCGTAAGCTCTGTGCTTACTGATGGGCCGCCCCAGCCAGGCGTAATAGCCACTACTGGAAACACCGTAAACAGCGCATAGCTTACGAATACTTCTACCTTCACGGTTCTTCTCGATAAGTTTAAAGATTGCTACTTTATCTTTGTGAAGAACCGCTTGGCTTTTTTTAACAGGTCTAATTCGTCCTCCCGGTTGGCAAGTTGTTTCTCTAACTGCTTAATCCGTTTTTGCGCAACCTTGAGTTCATCGGCTTTCTTTTGGGCAGGGTCAGCTCTATCAGGGCGTCTTTTTGGGGAAGGTTTCCTGGGCTTCATATTTTTATTCTCTCTCAACTCGCCGTTTCGAAATTCCATCTGCCAACGGTAAAGCATGACCGGATGGATGCCGAGTGAGTCTGCCACGTCCTTCGACATAACGTCAGGGTGATTGGCTAACTTAACGGCCTGAAGTTTATAGGCCAGGGTGTAGCGGTCGTAGTTTCTCTTTTTGGTATGTCCCATGCTGAACCTCTCTCGTTGACGAAATTAATCGTCCACGAAAGTGGTACAAGATCACCGGAGCGTAGCGACGGTCCAGCCCACAGGCCCTTTTGTGGGCGATCATTGATGTACTTGTTAGTTGCTTAGCCACGCAACGCCACCTATGACAGCTACCCAAAATACCAAGACCAATGGATTTACTTTTTGGGGTTGTAGCCCAACTCTGGCATTTTCACTTTTGGAATTAGCCTTCTTAATCTCATCGAAGTCACAACCTGAAGCAGATAGCTCTGCTCCTTTGTGCACAACGACTTCACGAGCGCCAGCTCCTAAGGCAAGTTCTCGGAAGACCTTTTCTTCTACAATTGTGAGCCCACCATCAAGCTTTTCCATTGGCTGAATAATGACTTTAGGTTTAACAGCCAAGAAGCGTTTAGAATTAAGCTTTTGGAAAATATGCTGGATAACACCTTCACAAATTACAAAGTCTGACACCAACATTCGAGGATGAGAAAAGGGGTTTATTACCTCTAATTCCTGACCGACAAACTCATTAGAACTAGAACCAACAGCAACTATTTTTTTGGTCCCTTTCTTTTCTGTTCTGATGAAAGCTTCTGGCTTATCATCGAATATTTCTCCGGTGATAAAGTCAGTTACTTTTATTCGAAACTCCCAGATCTGGACATAAAATAAACTTTCGAATGCTTTAATCAACGTCACTCCTTTCTGCAACTAACGCCTTTATAACCGGCAGGCAAAGTGATGGGTTTTTTGTGCAATAATTTGCGTAGCAAATGCACAAAAGAGCCAGCGCTTTGACTGTCCAGCCGCGTAGTGGCGGTGGTTTATAAACTTGTTAGGAGTCTTATTCACGTGATGCTCTTAATTTATTAGTAGCTAGTATAAGAGCAATTAATTGTATGATTATGCTTAAAGTTACACCAAGAATATAGACCGAATCACCGCCACCAAAAATTGATATAAATGCCATTCCAGTGATATACCCTATTGCAAGAAATGGGAAGGTAATAATAATCCCTAGCAGTAAAAAACCCCCTCCAATTACTTGGGATAGCGGAAATATTAAACCGTACGATATTGTAAAGAACCATTGTTTCTTAGTTAGCATACATTCCATGTTTGACGCCTAACAGTGATCTATGGACTCTCTCCGGTTTGCAACGATAATCTGGCTTTCTAGCGGGTGTTGACTGCATTTATCTATTCGGTCTCTATGAATTCAATCATTGACCAGGATGACAGTTGCGTGCAAACCCCTCATTAATTATGCGGTTGTTTCAACCAAAACTGTTATCAGGTTCAGCTTGCACACGGTCAGGCCGCTTTCCATCCAATTTATCATGCAATCGTGGAAGTCTCCGTTCTTAATTTCAACAAATGACAGGTTCAGGTTTGCCCATCATCACTGCCCATAACATTCTCGCTTGTTTGGCCGCATAGGCAACCGCCACCACATTATCTGGCTTTCTTGCTCTCAATGACTCTATCCAGGGGCTGTGTTTACCTCGCCCCTTTGACGACATCAGCAGCACAGTGCGTGCACCATGTACCAATAGCATACGCACGTAACGGTCTCCCCGTTTGGTAATTCGCCCCAGTTGGGTTTTTCCTCCTGAGGAGTATTGCCGTGGTACTAGCCCTAACCAGGCGGCGAATTGGCGACCGTTTTTAAAGAGACTGGCATCACCTGCTGTAGCGACTACGGCCGATGCGGTCAGTGGACCAATGCCGTCTAGCTGGATGAGCTTCGAGGCAATGGCGTGATGGGATACCCACTGGGCGATGCGCTTATCCAATGCCGCGACGCGTTCTTCTTCTCGGTACAGTGCCGTCAATAAGTCGTGCAGCAGTTCATACAGAAAGCTTGGCAGCTCAGTGGTTTCAAAAATAACCGCTAATTCCTTTTTCAGTTTATGCCGCCCTTTACTGACGGCAATACCAAACTCTTGCAGATGACCATGAAGTTGATTAATCAATGCCGTTCGCGTGGCGATGCTCTGACTGCGTATCCGGTGAGCCATTAATAGGGCTTGCTGATCTGCTGATTTCACCGCTACAAAGTGCATGCCGGGGCGACCGATGGCTTCACAAATGGCTTCGGCATCATTAGCGTCGTTTTTACCTTTTCGTCGATAGGGAATAACAAACTTTACTGAAATGAGTTTTACCTCGTGGCCTAGTTTACTCAACTCTCTGGCCCAATAATGACTGCCACCACAGGCTTCAATGCCCACCACACACGGTGGTAATTGGGCAAAATAAGTCAGCACATTTTTCCGGGAAAGTTGTTTACGTAGGATGGCCTGCCCATGAGCATTAACGCCATGGATGGCAAACACATGCTTCGCAATGTCAAGACCACATCTTACCGTTAGCTTATCCATTATTATTCTCCTCGTTTACTCGTTAACCTCGTTAGTGAGGCTAAGGGAGGAGAGAG
>JARGOV010000045.1 GCA_029212965.1 Porticoccaceae bacterium | reverse complement strand
GTTGACGTGGGGTTTATTACGTTCAAACTTCTCTTTTGCCATTGCCGCTCTCCTCTAGAATAAGTTAATGACACCAATCTAATATGCCGCTATCAACACGGCACATCTCCAAAATTCGCGCAATACCTTTGCTAACCATTGCGCGTAATAATAGCTTGCGCCACATTGTTTGGCGCTTCGCTGTACTTTAAAAACTCCATGGTGAACGTGGCTCTGCCCTGAGTGGCAGAACGAACATCAGTCGCATAACCAAACATTTCAGCGAGCGGGACTTCCGCCGTCACAACCTTACCAGAGGCATTGTCAGCCATACCCAAAATAATACCTCGGCGCCGGTTGAGGTCACCCACCACATCGCCCATATTGTCTTCGGGCATTACCACCTCTACCCGCATAATGGGCTCGAGTAGGACAGCGCCGCCTTCATCTACCAGTTTCTTTGTGGCTAGCGAGCCGGCAACCTTAAACGCCATTTCATTTGAGTCGACATCGTGAAAAGACCCATCGTACAAGGTTGCCCTCAAGCCCAAGAGCGGGTATCCCGCAACCACACCGTTTTTCATTTGCTCAGCGATGCCTTTTTCGACGGCTGGTATATAGTCTTTGGGTACAGCGCCGCCGACGATTTCATTGATAAACTCTAGACCTTCCTGCTCGCCTTCGCGGGGCTCGAATTTAATCCAGACATGGCCGTACTGGCCACGTCCACCGGATTGGCGAACGAATTTACCCTCCACTTCACAAGTATTGCGAATCGCCTCGCGATAAGCGACCTGGGGCTTGCCAATATTGGCCTCTACAGAAAACTCGCGACGCATGCGGTCGACGAGAATGTCGAGATGCAGTTCCCCCATGCCGGAAATAATGGTCTGGCCTGTTTCTTCGTCTGTTTTAACACGAAAAGAAGGATCTTCCTGGGCTAATTTACCCAGGGCCACGCCCATTTTCTCTTGATCCGCCTGGGAGCGTGGTTCTACAGCCACGGAGATCACAGGGTCTGGAAACTCCATGCGTTCGAGAGTAATAATGTCGCCTTGTGCGCAGAGGGTATCACCTGTCGTAACATCCTTTAAACCGATAGCAGCTGCAATATCACCGGCACGGACCTCTTTAATTTC
Source organism: Porticoccaceae bacterium (assembly GCA_029212965.1). Classification (GTDB taxonomy): domain Bacteria; phylum Pseudomonadota; class Gammaproteobacteria; order Pseudomonadales; family Porticoccaceae; genus Reddybacter. The sequence goes on along the minus strand of JARGOV010000045.1, from coordinate 14,458 downwards.
TTCTCGGTCATTGGCATGCATTTGCACCATGCGACCAACCCGCTCTTTTTTACCTTTTGTCGCGTTATAGACGGCATCACCTTGGGACAGCACGCCAGAATATACTCGAATAAAGGTTAGAGTACCGACAAAGGGGTCAGTGGCAATCTTGAAAGCCAGTGCTGCAAATGGCGCATTGTCGTCAGCCTCACGAATAGCGCTAGTCTCCTCATCGTCAAGCAGACCCTCAATGGGCTTGACCTCGATTGGTGAAGGCAAAAAATCAATAACCGCGTCGAGCACTGCCTGCACACCTTTATTCTTAAAAGCCGAGCCACACAAAATAGGGACTATTTCATTAGCCAGGGTACGGGCCCGAATACCTTGCTTGATTTCGTCCTCGCTAAGTTCTTCGCTGTCGAGGTATTTATCCATGAGCTCATCATTGGCTTCAGCCGCCGCCTCTACCAATAGTTCGTGTAACTGAGCACACTCATCGATCATATTCTCTGGAATATCACCGTATTCGAAGGTCATACCCTGGTCGGCTTCGTTCCAATGAATCGCTTTCATTTTAACCAGGTCGACCACACCTTTAAACTCTTCTTCTGCGCCAATCGCGAGCTGTAGGGGCACCGCATTGGCGCCGAGACGCTCTTTCAGTTGCTCAACTACTGACAGGTAATCAGCGCCGGAGCGATCCATTTTATTGACGAAAACTAAACGCGGCACTTCGTACTTATCTGCCTGGCGCCATACGGTTTCGGTCTGTGGCTGCACGCCCGATGAGCCACAAAGCACGACAACTGCTGCATCGAGCACCCGTAAAGAGCGCTCAACCTCAATGGTAAAATCTACGTGACCGGGAGTATCAATAATATTAATGCGATGCTGGTCAAACTGGCCCTGCATTCCGCTCCAGAAGCAGGTGGTTGCCGCCGAGGTGATAGTGATACCACGCTCCTGCTCCTGCTCCATCCAGTCCATGGTGGCGGCACCATCGTGGACTTCGCCAATTTTGTGCGACATGCCTGTATAAAATAAAACGCGCTCAGTGGTCGTTGTTTTACCCGCATCCACATGCGCTACGATGCCAATATTGCGATATCGATTAATATTTGTTTTACGCGCCACAACGCTCTCCAGAATCACGAACTACACAATAAAATGAAGCACCTTAAACCACAAAAGGCAGCTATTAATAATAGCCGCCTTTTGTGTGAATCTTATTTCCCGCCAGGTGTAATTAGAACCTGAAGTGGGAGAAAGCCTTGTTGGCTTCTGCCATGCGGTGAACGTCTTCACGTTTTTTAACAGCGCCGCCTTTACCTTGAGAGGCATCAACCACTTCACCGGCAAGACGTTGCGCCATTGATTTTTCCCCACGAGCGCGTGCGTAGTCAACCAACCAGCGCATGGCAAGGGCACCACGGCGTGAGGCGCGGACTTCGACAGGCACCTGGTATGTGGCACCACCGACGCGTCGAGATTTAACCTCAACCATGGGTGCAATATTTTCGAGCGCTAACTCAAAAGCTTCCAGAGGGTCTGACTTCAAACGTTCTTCAACCATGTCCAGGGCGCCGTAAACAATACGCTCCGCAACGGATTTTTTTCCGCTAACCATGACATGATTCATAAATTTGGCGAGGGTGATATTACCGAACTTGGGGTCGGGTAGTATTTCTCGTTTGGCGACAACGCGTCTTCTTGGCATATTATCTCTACTCTTCAGGTGATTCCAGTATTCAGCAAAATGCCGACTGGCCTTACTCGGCTTGCACCGATTTTAATACGGGACGTTTGTTATTACGCCTTAGGGCGCTTAGTACCGTACTTCGAACGTCGCTGTTTACGACCGTCAACACCCGAGGTATCAAGACTACCGCGAACAGTGTGATAGCGCACACCAGGCAAATCCTTAACACGACCACCGCGAATCAGCACCACGCTGTGCTCCTGCAAATTGTGGCCTTCACCACCAATGTACGAAGTCACCTCATAACCGCTGGTCAAACGCACACGACAAACTTTACGCATTGCCGAGTTAGGCTTTTTAGGTGTAGTGGTATAGACACGCGTGCAAACGCCACGACGCTGGGGACAGGCCTGTAGTGCAGGCACGTCACTCTTAACAATTTTTCGCTTTCTAGGCTTACGAACCAACTGATTGATCGTTGCCATCAATAATTCTCCTGATAAAAAGGCCTTCTTTATAAGAAGGCTACACAACCCTAAATTTGAGACTTAGTGAAGACCTGTAACTCAGGGAGGCGGCATTCTAAAGATCACACCTCCGCGAGTCAAGCCAAATTACGCCTCGCTTATTCTTCGTCTTCCAGACTCAAAGCCTCAGACAATGCAGCTTCAACGTCGCTAGCAGAAACTGTAGTGTCTTTCAGCGCATCGTCTTTATCCTTGCGACGCTTAGCATGGTAGGCCAAGCCTGTTCCCGCCGGGATCAGGCGGCCAACAACTACGTTTTCTTTGAGGCCGCGTAACTTATCAACCTTGCCAGTAACCGCCGCTTCGGTAAGCACTCGAGTCGTCTCCTGAAAAGAGGCTGCGGATATAAAGCTATCAGTCGCCAAGGAGGCCTTTGTAATACCTAGCAAGACACGTTCAAACTTCGCCGGGATCTTGTCAGCTGCTACCAACGCTTCGTTAACTTCTTGCAGGCGGTTGTATTCAACCTGCTCACCTTTAACAAACGAAGAGTCGCCCATTTCGGTGATCTCAACTTTACGTAACATTTGACGCACGATGACTTCGATATGTTTGTCATTAATCTTCACACCCTGAAGGCGGTAAACTTCCTGAATTTCATTAACGACATAGCGTGCCAGCTCATCGACACCTTTAAGGCGAAGAATGTCGTGAGAATTCGAAGCCCCTTCAGAAATGATCTCTCCCTTCTCGACATTCTCACCTTCGTAGACACCCATATTGCGCCATTTAGGAATTAGCGCTTCGTAGTGATCATCACCATTGTTGGGAGTAATCACTAGACGGCGCTTACCCTTAGTTTCTTTACCAAAGGTCACAGTACCGCTGACTTCAGCAAGGATGGCGGGATCTTTTGGCTTTCTCGCTTCAAATAAATCAGCTACTCGAGGCAAACCACCAGTAATATCACGAGTTTTAGAACCCTCTTGAGGAATACGTGCTAATACTGCACCAATACCAATATCAGCACCATCATCAATAGTAATAACCGCGTTTGCGGGGAGCATGTAGTGTGCCGGTACCTTAGAGTTAGCAAAGAATTGCTCTTCACCATTTTCATCGTACATGGTAATCATTGGCTTAAGGTCTTTACCCGCTGCGGGTCGCTCATTGGGGTCAAGCACTACAATACTGGTCAGGCCTGTCATTTCATCAGTCTGACGATTGATACTCAAGCCCTCCTCCATTCCAGAGAAGACAGCTTTACCGGCAATTTCAGTAATGATGGGATGCGTGTGGGGATCCCAGTTGGCAATCACATCACCAGGGGCAACAGCACTGCCATCCTTAACCTTAATCACAGCACCAAAAGGTAGTTTATAGCGTTCACGCTCGCGTCCATTTTCATCGGCAATCGCTAATTCAGAGGAGCGTGACACAGCAACCAACTCACCATTTTCACGTTCGGCAACTTTGGCATTAATCAACCTCAAGGCACCCTGTGTCTTGACCTGTATATTATCGACCGCAGAAGCCCTGGACGCCGCGCCACCAATGTGGAAAGTACGCATAGTGAGCTGCGTACCTGGTTCACCAATAGACTGCGCAGCAATAACACCCACGGCTTCACCAGCATTAATAATGTGCCCACGCGCCAAGTCACGACCATAACAGCGCGAACAAATACCATAGCGTGTGGCACAGGTAATTGGGGAACGCACAAAGACCTCGTCAATACTTGCCGCTTCGATAGCATCAACACAAGCTTCGTCGATCATCGTTGCAGCAGGAACCACAATTTCTTTTGTACCCGGCTTGTAGACGTCGTCAGCGACAACGCGACCGAGAATACGATCACCTAGTGTCTCGATAACATCCCCACCTTCAATGACAGGTGTCAGCAATAGTCCTTCTAGGGTACCGCAGTCCTCTTCTGTAACAACAAGATCCTGGGATACATCGACCAGTCGACGTGTGAGATACCCTGAATTCGCTGTTTTCAGGGCTGTATCCGCAAGACCTTTTCGGGCACCGTGCGTCGAAATAAAGTACTGAAGTACATTCAAGCCTTCACGGAAGTTGGCGGTAATTGGCGTCTCGATAATCGAACCGTCGGGACGAGCCATCAGGCCTCGCATACCTGCGAGTTGGCGTATCTGTGCGGGGGATCCACGCGCACCAGAGTCAGCCATAATGTAAACCGAGTTGAAAGAGTCCTGCTCAACCGTTTCGCCATCGCGTGTGACTACAGACTCACTGGACAGAACATCCATCATCGCCTTGGCAACTTGGTCGTTGGCTCGGGACCAAATATCGATAACTTTGTTGTATTTCTCGCCCTGAGTCACTAAACCTGAGGCAAACTGCGATTCGATCTCAGCCACTTCGGCAAAGGATTTATCAATAATTTCTGCCTTAGCATCCGGAATCACGAAATCATTAACACCAATCGAAACACCCGATCGAGTCGAGAATTCAAAACCGGTGTACATCAGCTGATCAGCAAAAATAACAGTCGCTTTCAAGCCAACAACGCGATAGCACTGATTGATGATGCGCGAAATGGCCTTCTTCGTCATTGGCTGATTGACCAAGTCATAGGGCAGGCCTGCTGGCACAATTTCCCACAATAAAGCACGACCGGCTGTCGTTTCTTTTAAGGTTATCGTTTCAGTCAGCTCGCCATCAGCTCCGATAGTTGACTCACTAATACGTATCTTAATCTTCGCCTGTAGATCGACACATTTACCGTAGTAGGCACGCGACAATTCTTTCAAGTTGGCAAAGACCATGCCTTCGCCTTTGACATTAATATTTTCACGGGTCATAAAGTACAGACCGAGAACAACATCCTGCGAAGGAACAATAATCGGCTCACCACTCGCGGGCGAGAGAATATTGTTGGTAGACATCATCAGAGCACGAGATTCTAATTGCGCTTCAATCGTCAGCGGTACGTGTACCGCCATTTGGTCACCATCAAAGTCAGCGTTGTAGGCAGCACAAACCAGCGGGTGTAACTGGATTGCTTTACCTTCAATCAAGGTAGGCTCAAAGGCCTGAATACCCAAGCGGTGAAGAGTGGGCGCCCTGTTCAATAACACGGGGTGTTCACGAATCACATCTTCGAGGATATCCCAAACAACGGCTTCGCTTCGCTCAACCATTTTCTTTGCAGCTTTAATGGTAGTCGCCAAACCACGGGACTCCAGCTTAGAAAAGATAAAGGGCTTGAAAAGCTCCAGAGCCATACGCTTGGGCAAACCGCACTGATGCAAACGCAAGGTAGGCCCAACCACAATAACCGAACGGCCCGAATAGTCTACACGCTTACCTAGCAAGTTTTGACGAAAGCGCCCCTGCTTACCCTTTATCATATCAGCGAGCGATTTCAGAGGACGTTTATTGGAGCCGGTAATAGCACGCCCACGTCGACCATTATCGAGCAATGCATCAACCGACTCTTGCAACATGCGTTTTTCGTTACGAACAATAATATCGGGTGCATTAAGCTCGAGCAGGCGCTTTAAACGGTTGTTACGGTTAATTACACGGCGGTATAGATCATTAAGGTCTGAGGTGGCAAAGCGTCCACCGTCCAAGGGCACGAGAGGACGCAGGTCGGGCGGGAGAATAGGCAGTGCTTCTAACACCATCCATTCGGGCTTGTTACCCGAGTTTAAAAAAGCCTCAAGCAATTTCAGACGCTTGGAGAACTTCTTAATCTTTGTTTCAGATTTAGTGTTGGGTATTTCGTTACGCAGCTCAGCAATCTCATGCTTGAGGTCCAGGTCAATCATCAACGCCTGGATTGCTTCAGCACCCATCAAAGCAGTGAATTCATCACCGAACTCTTCCATCGCTTCGTAGTACTGCTCGTCAGTTAGCAGTTCACCGCGCTCAAGGGTCGTCATACCGGGATCAACAACGACAAAGGATTCGAAATACAACACGCGCTCAATTTCACGCAAGGTCATATCTAGCATCAAGCCTATACGCGAAGGTAGAGACTTTAGAAACCAGATATGTGCTACCGGGCTAGCCAGTTCAATATGGCCCATGCGTTCACGACGCACGTTACCGAGTGTCACTTCAACACCGCACTTCTCACAGACAATGCCGCGATGCTTCATGCGCTTGTATTTACCACACAGGCATTCGTAATCTTTGACAGGGCCGAAGATTTTGCAGCAAAACAAGCCATCCCGTTCAGGCTTGAACGTACGGTAATTAATGGTTTCGGGCTTTTTCACCTCACCAAACGACCATGATCGAATCATGTCAGGTGAAGTCAGTGAAATACGAATGCCTTCGAAGTCACTTCGTTGATCCTGGGACTTCAGTAAATTCAATAAATCTTTCAAGATCTTTCCTCCAGTGGATACCTGTCAAACCGGCCGCACTCGGCCGGCTGTTTCGCTTACGACAGTGTATTTATTCGTATTCCAACTCCATATTGATACCCAACGATCTAATTTCTTTAACCAGAACATTGAAGGACTCAGGCATACCCGGCTCCATTTGATGGTCGCCATCGACAATATTTTTATACATCTTGGTCCGTCCATTAACATCATCTGATTTGACAGTGAGCATTTCCTGTAGCGTATATGCTGCACCGTACGCCTCAAGTGCCCAGACCTCCATCTCTCCGAATCGCTGACCACCAAATTGAGCTTTACCACCAAGAGGCTGCTGAGTAACAAGGCTATAAGAACCCGTGGAGCGCGCATGCATTTTGTCGTCAACTAGATGGTTGAGCTTGAGCATGTACATGTAGCCGACGGTGATATCACGCCCAAAGGCATCTCCGGTGCGTCCATCATATAACGTCATTTGACCGCTATCGTCTAATCCAGCGAGGCGCAACAGTTCTTTAATCTCCGCTTCGGTAGCACCATCGAACACCTCAGTAGCCATTGGCACACCACCACGTAGATTTTCAGCCAAAGACATAATTTCATTATCATTAAAGGGTTTCAGATCATCCTTTTTAGCACTTTCTCCGACATCGTAGATTTCTTGCAGAAACTTTTTAATCTCAGCTGCTTTACGTTGCTCTTTGATCATACGGTTGATTTTATTACCGAGACCTTTTGCAGCAAGACCGAGGTGTGTTTCGAGTATTTGCCCAACATTCATTCGCGAAGGAACACCCAGGGGGTTGAGAACAACATCGACTGGCTCACCATGCTCGTCATAGGGCATATCTTCAACGGGCATGATCACAGAAATCACACCCTTGTTGCCGTGGCGCCCTGCCATTTTATCGCCGGGCTGAATACGACGCTTGATAGCTAGGTAAACTTTGACAATTTTCAACACTCCAGGTGCCAAGTCATCGCCAGTTTCCAACTTGCCCTTCTTGTCTTCAAAACGCTCGTCAAGAAGCTTGCGACGTTCAGCCAATTGCTCCTCGGCGCGACTGAGCAGCTGGTTTAGCTCATCATCGTCCATACGCACGCTAAACCACTGCTCTGCTTTGTAAAGCTCGGCAACAGCGCCAGTCAACTTGTCCCCTTTGCGCAGCTCTGGTGCTTTAACAACCGTTTGCCCAACCAGTGCGCTACGCAAACGTTCGAAAGTCGCATTTTCCATAATACGGTATTCATCGTTCACATCTTTACGGAACTGGTCGAGCTCAGCCTTTTCAATCGCCTGGGCGCGAGAATCTTTTTCAAGCCCGTCCCGTGTAAATACCTGAACATTGATAACAGTACCTTTGGTACTACCTGGCACACGCAAAGAAGTATCTTTCACATCGCTGGCTTTTTCGCCGAAAATAGCACGCAGGAGTTTTTCTTCAGGTGTCAGCTGGGTCTCACCTTTGGGCGTAACCTTACCGACAAGGATGTCACCGGCACCTACTTCAGCCCCGATATAAACGATACCAGACTCATCGAGCCTGGCCAGTGCTGATTCACCGACATTAGGAATATCTGCCGTGATTTCCTCTGCACCTAATTTGGTGTCACGCGCGACGCAGGTCAGCTCCTGAATATGGATAGTGGTGAAACGATCTTCATCGACTACTCGCTCAGAAACCAAAATCGAATCTTCGAAGTTGTAGCCATTCCAGGGCATAAATGCGATGCGCATATTCTGACCGAGTGCCAGTTCGCCAAGATCCACCGAGGGGCCATCAGCAAGAATATCGCCGCGGGCGACGACATCGCCATTTTCCACAATCACCTTCTGATTAATACAGGTATTCTGGTTGGAGCGAGTGTATTTAGTTAAATTGTAGATATCGACGCCGGCATCACCACTGTCGACTTCGTTATGGTGTACACGAACAACAATACGTCCTGCATCAGCACTTTCTATGGTACCGCCACGCTTGGCAACAACGCAGACACCGGAATCACCCGCAACGATACTCTCCATGCCGGTACCGACCAAAGGTTTATCCGAACGTAATGTCGGTACAGCTTGACGTTGCATGTTGGATCCCATCAACGCCCTATTAGCATCATCATGCTCAAGGAAGGGTACTAATGAGGCGGCAACAGAAACCACTTGCCTTGCAGAGACGTCCATGTACTGAACATCTTCAGGTGCCTTAACCGTAGTTTCGCCTTGATGACGTACTGTCACCAGCTCATCACAAAGCTTGCCATTAGCATCAATGGTGGCCGAGGCCTGAGCAACGACAAAATCGTTTTCATTAATTGCCGAGAGGTACTCAACTTCGTCAGTAACCACTTCATCAACAACTTTACGATACGGTGTTTCTAGAAAACCATAGTCGTTAGTACGAGCATAATTGGCCAACGAATTTATCAAACCAATATTCGGGCCTTCAGGTGTTTCAATTGGGCAAACACGACCATAGTGTGTGGGATGCACATCGCGGACTTCAAAGCCGGCACGCTCACGAGTCAAACCACCTGGGCCGAGGGCCGATACACGACGCTTGTGCGTCACTTCAGAAAGCGGGTTATTTTGATCCATGAATTGCGACAGCTGGCTAGAACCAAAGAACTCTTTCATTGCCGCAGCAACGGGCTTGGCGTTAATCATATCCTGCGGCATCAAGCCTTCTGATTCAGCAACCGAAAGTCGTTCTTTAACAGCACGTTCAACCCTTACCAAGCCAATCCGGAACTGGTTTTCGGCCATTTCACCAACTGAGCGCACGCGGCGGTTACCTAGGTGATCAATATCGTCAATTACACCCTTTCCGTTTCGAATATCAACCAGGACTTTGAGCACGTCGACGATATCTTCTCGCGACAATGTACCTTCACCAACAATTTCTTCGCGACCCAATCGGCGGTTAAACTTCATCCGACCAACCGCCGATAAATCGTAACGGTCGGAACTAAAGAATAAATTCTTAAAGAGGTTTTCAGCGGAATCTTTAGTAGGCGGCTCCCCGGGGCGCATCATGCGATAAATTTCAACAAGAGCATCTAACTCGGTACGCGCAGCATCAATACGCAAAGTATCAGCCAGGAAAGGCCCGCAATCGAGGTCATTAGTATAAATAGTTTCGAGTGTTGTGAGTTTGGCCGCCAGCACCTGTTCAAGCACTTCCTCACTAATTAGAGTATTACATTCAAAAAGAATTTCGCCAGTATCTTCATTGATAATATCTTTTGATAGAGACCGACCTAGCAAATATTCAGCAGGAACATCTAACGTAGTAACTCCATCTTTTTCAAGTTGACGAATATGGCGTGCAGTAATTCGACGTCCTGATTCTACGATCAGCTTTCCATTTTTCCCTTTGATATCAAACGTGGACATCTCGCCACGCAACCGCGAGGGTTCAAGCTCAAGACTAATTTTATCGTCTTCGCCAAAGTGAAATGTCGTCGTATCATAAAACATGTCGATCATTTCGACAGTGCTGTAGCCCATAGCACGCAATAAAATGGAGGCAGGTAGCTTGCGACGTCGATCGATACGCACGTAGAGTAAATCTTTTGGGTCAAATTCAAAATCCAGCCATGAACCGCGGTAGGGAATCACGCGTGCTGAATAAAGTAGTTTACCAGAGGAGTGGGTTTTTCCTTTATCATGATCAAAAAACACGCCTGGAGACCGGTGCAACTGAGACACAATGACACGCTCAGTGCCGTTGACAACGAAGGTGCCGTTATCGGTCATCAGTGGCATTTCGCCCATGTAGACTTCTTGCTCTTTGATATCTTTAATGGTTTTATTGGCGGAATCTTTGTCTACCAGTACTAGTCGCACACGTACACGCAGCGGCACGGCGTAAGTAGCACCACGTAACTTACACTCTTCAACATCGAAGACCGCTTTGCCCAATTTGTAGTCAACGTACTCAAGGCGCGCATTACCTGAATAACTCTCGATTGGGAATACTGAATTCAATGCGGCGTGCAAACCCGCTGGCTTGCGGTCGGCAGAAGCAACACCTTCTTGGGTAAATTTACGATAGGAGTCGAGCTGGATTGCCAGCAGGTAAGGTTGATCCATTACCTGCGAAAGCTTGCCAAAGCCTTTGCGAATCCGTTTTTTCTCTGTGTATGAATAGGCCATATGTTTTCCCCGACTCGTGAACCCTTGCAAAAAAAGAAACGTGTAACTTTTAACATCAAAATCATGCAGGTCTTACTTTGTGCATCTGACCTTACACATCCGCGCTTGAGGGAGTATGAGCACTCTAAAAGCCCAATCCTGTAAGCGGGAAAAGGCCGGTGGGATAACCCACCAGCCTCAATGTCTGAACTCTCAGACTATCGCCATCAGGGGCGAAAGCTTACTTAAGTTCGACAGTTGCGCCAGCTTCTTCCAACTGAGCTTTAGCAGACTCGGCATCATCTTTAGAAGCGCCTTCTTTAACCGCTGACGGGGCACCGTCAACCATAGCTTTAGCTTCTTTCAGACCGAGGCCAGTAATTGCACGCACAGCTTTGATGACGTTAATTTTCTTGTCGCCAGCAGATGCCAATACAACGTCAAATTCTGTTTGCTCTTCAGCGGCGGCACCGGTGTCACCACCAGCAGCTGGTGCGGCAACGGCAACAGCCGCAGCTGCAGATACACCGAACTTTTCTTCCATTGCTTCAACGAGCTCGACAACTTCCATCACGCTCATTTCTGCGATTGCATTTAAAATATCATCTTTAGATAGAGCCATCACTCAATCTCCCGATTTAGTTAATTACTGAATTTAAGATGCCGCTTAAGCGGCGTCTTGTTTTTGGTCTCGAACGGCTGCCACAACGCGTGTAACTTTGGTGGGGACCTCATTAAAGGTACGAACCAACTTGGTTACCGGAGCGATCATTACACTCACCAACTGACCCAACGCTTGTTCAAGCGTAGGTAGACTAGCAAGCACATCAAGTTGCTCTTTCTCAAGTAGCTGGCCACTTATCGACAAAGCCTTAACTTCAAATTTTTCGTTAGATTTCGCGAAATCTTTGAACAGGCGAGCTGCCGCACCCGGATCATCCATAGAAAATCCAAACAGCGACGGCCCAGCTAATGCGCCTTCAATGCACTCGAACTCAGTGCCTTCAAACGCACGCTTAGCCAATGTGTTCTTGACAATACGAAGATCGACATTGTTTTCACGGGCTTGCTTACGCAACTCCGTCATCTCAACAACATTGACTCCCCTCGCATCGGCAATCACTAGTGACACGGCGTTGCTGGCAGTCTCGTTAACGTCTGCGACGATCGCTTTCTTGTCTTCGAGATTTAATGCCATAACATTGTCTCCTGGGTTTGATCAGCCGAAGCCAATCCCAGTTAAGCCTCACTCAGCAGCACTGAGATCGGCATATTCGGTGATCAAACCCAGTTGTAATAACTGGATCGGGTCACACCGTTTGCGCGGGTTGCTGCACCGAATGACGAGAATAGTCATCTGCCACAATTAAACCCAAAAGGGTACCTGCGGTCTTTAACGGCTCTCGCTTCATAAAGAAGCGCGAACCCCAAAGTCTGTATTCAGTCTCTAGATTTCTAGAGTAGACTGATCAATTATCAAACCTGGACCCATGGTGCTGGATACAGTAATTTTTTTCATGTAAACGCCTTTAGCAGACGCAGGCTTGCTTTTTTGCAGGTCAGCAATAAGTGTTTCCAGATTCTCCTTAATTGCACTCGGGGAAAAAGAAATACTAGCAATTCCACCATGGATGATGCCATTTTTGTCGGTTCGATAACGGACCTGCCCGGCTTTGGCATTTTTCACCGCAGTGGCCACATCTGGCGTAACAGTTCCCGTTTTAGGGTTGGGCATCAGTCCTCTTGGGCCAAGCACCTGGCCAAGCTGACCGACTACACGCATTGCATCTGGACTAGCGATAACAACCCCAAAACTCATGTCACCGCCTTTAATCTGCTCGGCAAGATCCTCCATGCCAACCACGTCGGCACCGGCCTCTCGTGCGGCATCCGCATTATCGCCTTGAGTGAACACAGCCACTTTGACTTCTTTACCTGTGCCGTTAGGGAGCGTCGTCGCGCCTCGAACTGCCTGGTCAGATTTACGCGGATCAACGCCAAGATTTATCGCGACATCGACTGTTTGCTCAAACCCGCCTTTGGGAAATGATTTCAACAAATCAAGTGCTTGATCAATGGGGTAAAGCTTACCTTGTTCAACTTTTTCAGCAAATTCGCGCTGACGCTTTGTCAATTTAGCCATTACAAACCCTCCACTTCAAGACCAGCACTGCGAGCAGAACCTGCAATCGTACGCACTGCAGCATCCATATCGGCGGCTGTCAGGTCAGGCATTTTTTGTGTGGCAATCTCTTCGAGTTGCGCACGTGTCACTTTCCCGACTTTTTCAGTATTTGGGCGGCCGCTTCCCTTCTGAATACCAGCAGCTTTGCGCAGCAATACAGAGGCGGGAGGTGTTTTTTGAACAAAGGTAAAGCTACGGTCAGCATAGACTGTGATGACAACAGGAATGGGCAGACCTTGTTCAACATTCTGAGTCTGGGCATTAAATGCTTTGCAGAACTCCATAATATTGACACCGTGCTGGCCCAGCGCTGGACCAACAGGAGGACTTGGATTTGCTTGGCCTGCAGGAACCTGCAGCTTTATATAAGCTTCTACTTTTTTTGCCATCTTCATTTTCTCCGTTTGGGTATAGCGCCTCAGGATTCAAGCAACCCGTCTTAGGCTTCCCGCTATGCCTTGTAGCAAGGCTGATATCAGGCCTTTTCGACCTGTGTAAAATCCAATTCAACTGGGGTAGAGCGTCCGAAAATGGTAACAGCAACCCTCAGTTTACTTTTATCGTAGTTAACTTCTTCAACGGTAGCATTAAAATCATTAAAGGGACCATCAACCACTCGAATCATTTCACCTGGCTCAAACAATGTCTTCGGCCGCGGCTTCTCATCAGCATCGTGAACTCGAGCAAGAATCGCAGCAGCCTCACGCTCAGTGATAGGCGCTGGCTTGTCTGCCTTGCCACCTATAAAACCCATGACGCGCGGAGTCTCTTTGATCAAATGCCAAGTATCATCACTCAACTCCATTTGTACCAATACGTACCCAGGGAAGAACTTGCGCTCACTTTTACGCTTCTGTCCACCGCGAATCTCAACGACTTCCTCAGTTGGCACTAATATCTCACCAAACTGCTCTTCCATACCGGCAAGAGCGACACGCTCTTTTATTGCCAGAGCAACCTTCTTTTCATAACCGGAATAAGCATGCACCACATACCAACGCTTCGACATAATGCCTACCCTATAATCATCGCGGCTAACCAGCCAAAAAAAGCATCGAGACCCCATAACAATATAGCCATCACCAGCACGAAAGCGACCACTACCAAGGTTGTCTGATTACGCTCCTGCCGTGTCGGCCAAACAACACGACCCGCCTCAACTTTTGCACCCTTGGCAAGCGCCCAAAAATCAGCGCCTTTTGCTGTTTGCAGGGCTATAGCAGCGGAGACGAGCGCCACAACAACGAGAACCAGGACTCTATACAAAAAAGGCTCGGCAGAAAAATAATAGTTACCATAAATCGCACCGCCCAGCAGTAACGCTACTAGCGCCCACTTAACACCGTCGAACCGGTATATCTTTTCGTCTGTTGCAGCACTCATTTCTACGCCCATTTATTATGGCAGGCCAGGAGGGACTCGAACCCCCAACAGCCGGTTTTGGAGACCGGTGCTCTACCAATTGAACTACTGGCCTATATAAACTTAGTTTGTCCTCGAAATAACGACAACAACAGCCAGGGAGAGCACACCTGACTGCTGTTGTTGTATTGGCTTATCGAGTTTTTTATTCAAAGATTTTTGCGACAACCCCTGCACCAACAGTACGGCCACCTTCGCGGATCGCAAAGCGCA
>JARGOV010000044.1:12399-16364 GCA_029212965.1 Porticoccaceae bacterium | reverse complement strand
GTAAACATGGTGCCCGGAGGCGGAATCGAACCACCGACACGAGGATTTTCAATCCTCTGCTCTACCGACTGAGCTATCCGGGCTTTTGGAAGGCGCGTATTAAACCGTTTACCGCCTACGCAGTCAAGGCGTGATGGCAGATTAATTGCTCGGGGCGACATATCCTTCGGCGGCGTCGTAATCATCGCCAGAGAGGAATTTATCGCGTTGCTCATTGAGGTAGGTGCGGGCGGTCATGTCCATCATATTGAGCTGCTTTTCGTTAATCAGCATGGTTTGGTGGGCGACCCATTGGTCCCAGGCTTGTTTCGATACGTTGTCGAAAATATCCTGACCCTTGGGGCCGGGAAAGGGGGGGGTGGCGAGTCCTTCAAGATCTTGCTTCAATTTACGACAAAATACGGTTCGGCTCATGGCTCGTTCTCTTCAAGGGCTGTTTTGAAATGGGTCGCACAGTATAAAACCCCACTGCTCAGGGGCAAGCGAATTTATTGATTGAGTTTTTGCAGTAGGGCAAGGGTGGGGGCCGGTAAACCTATTTCACCGTGCGCCGCTGGTTCGACCCAACGTTGATTACTGTCGGCAATGCGGGTGACTGCATTCTGGGTGTCGATGTACACGGGGGTGTAGTCGAGATGAAAGTGGCTAAAGGTGTGACGCAGTGTGTCGGCCAGTCGGTAGTTTTTGATTTTGATACCAAACCGCTGACAAATCGTTACCAGTTCAGCTTCATTAGCACATTCGGGGAAACTCCACAGCCCGCCCCATATACCACTGGGCGGGCGCTGCTGGAGTAATATGTGGCGTTTTTTGTCGCGAATTATGAGTAATAAGGTCTGTCGTATGGGGAGCACTTTGCTGGCTTTTTTTCCAGGGTAAAATTGCGTTTCATCCTGTGTGAAGGCTTGGCAGTCAGCGTTGACGGGGCACTGTGTGCAAGCTGGTTTGCTGCGGGTACAGAGTGTGGCGCCCAAATCCATAATGGCCTGGGTGTAGTCACCCGTACGTTGGGCAGGGGTGTTTTTTTCGGCAATAGCCCATAGCTGGTTCGACACTGCGGTTTTGCCCGGCCAGCCGGCAATGGCGTGATGGCGAGCGAGTACGCGTTTGACGTTGCCGTCGAGTATGGCGCAGTGGCGGTGGTAGGCGATGGCGCAAATGGCACCGGCGGTAGAGCGACCAATGCCCGGTAATGTTTGCAACTGCTCGACATTGTCGGGGAAAAGGCCGTCGAATTCGGTGCTGATAATTTGTGCCGTTTTATGCAGGTTGCGGGCGCGGGCGTAATAGCCGAGGCCTGTCCACTGGTGCAGCACTTCGTCGAGCGGGGCGCTAGCCAATGCATGAACATCGGGATAAGCGCTGCTCATGCGTTGAAAGTAGGGAATGACCGTGCTGACCTGCGTTTGCTGCAGCATGATTTCCGACAGCCAAACCCGGTAGGGGTTGATATCGCGCTGCCAGGGCAGGTCTTTGCGGCCGTGCTGGTCAAACCAGCATAGTAGGCGTTGTGCGAAGGTTTCTGTTTGTCCGTTAGATAACATCTGTTTAGCGTCCAAAAATGCCTTTGAGCAAGCCTTTTACGGCTTCTTCAGATTCTTCGTTAAGGCCGCTTTTCTTCTGAATTTTGTCGAATAGCTTGTCCTGCAGCACTTGTTTGACAAAGTCACCGTCGGGTTTACAGCTGCCGCCACCGGCGTTGTCGAAACTGTCTTTGCAGCGTATGGGGAGGTCTTTGTCGCGCACGCGCTTACTTTTCACCAGGCAACCTTGTTCGCTGGTGCGCTCACCATTAAGGCGTGAAACGGCGAGCAGGTCGAAGCGTTTTGTACCCAGGTCGATAAGGCCGTTGCCGTTCAAGCTAATATTGCCTAGCCCGGTGGCGTAGTTTTCAATTAACACTTGTTTTCCCTTAAGCTTTATTGAAGCTTGTACGTCATTGAGGTTAGAGCCCTGGGGCCAGTCGTTTTTGCTCGGTATTTTTTCTATGAGCGCGGCTATATCACAGTAGCTTCGCTCAACATTGAAAGTGGTTAGGTAGGGTTTAACGAGCTTGATGTCGCCATTGGCATTGAGTGCTTGGTGCAGCTGCTCGGCATTGTTGCCCCGGGTTTCGCCCTTCAAGTTTGCCGTTAGTTTTCCGGTTAGCGTTGCTTCACCGCTAGTGGCGAGCAGCGCTTTGTCGACAGCGAGCTCGTTGATTGTGGTGCTGAACTTCACTGTTGGCGCTTTGTGCTGCAGGTTAATTGTGGCGGTAGCGTTAATGTCGCCATCAAATACATGGGCCGCTAGCTGCTTGACGTGCAGAATATTATCCGCCGCGTTGACCTGTAACTTTAGTTTTTCAGCGGCGATGGTGTCGAGTGTCACGCCGTCGAGGCTAATCTCCATAGAGGCATTGCCGTTACCGACCCAAAGTAGGGGTGCCGCTAGCGGGGCAAAAATTAATGCCGGTTCGGCGTTAGTTTCAGCGTTTGCCGCGTCGCTTTCATCGGTACTGTTCTTATCGGTGCTAGTATCAGTACTACTGACGTAACGATTTAAGTCGATAGCCGTGCTGTGCAATTGCAGGTCGAGGTTGCGCGGTTCCCCTAAATTGAGTTCGGTACTGCCAGCGAAGGTAATGTCATCGAGTGTCAGCTTTAACTCGCTGATCGATAGTTTATCCCCGTTGCCTTTGATGTTCAGTTTCAGGCTGGCTTGTTGCAGGGCTTGTTTGTCGGGGAATTCCGGTAGTTCTATAGCCCAGCTTGTGAGTGCTTTGTGCAAAGCGAATGGCGGTATGTTGATCGCCCCTTCAAAGTTAAAGCCGTCGTCAACGCTTTGCGCTGCTGCTAGCGAGGCTTGCACCTTAGCCCCGGCGCTGTCGATTTGTAAGCCGGTTATTTGTACTTGAGGGGTATCGAACTGCTCGCCTGTCAAAGTATCGAGACTGATTTCAATCGCGGGTTTATCGGTGAGCAATAATTCCAACAGCGTATTGCTCAGCGTAAAGGCCTGGGTGCTTTGCGCCACGCTCGCATCGGTGTTGAGCGCTACCGCTATTGGTTCAGGCAGGGCGGGGTCACTGTAGTTAAAACTGGCTTTGAGCTTGAAGATATCTCCGTCGAGATTCAGACCTTGAATATGTAAGTTAATGTCGCTCAACAGCTGTGGGCTGGTGGCATCAGCCGTTGGCGGTAGTTGCAAACGGCTCTCGGTGATTTTGAGACTTTCAATCGCGAGCGTAAAAGCGGGGGGTGCATCGCCGGCGGCAGTGATGTCGGTGGCGCTATCAGGCTGTGGTGTGCTGGAGGCGGCACCGAGTGGGGCAACTGCTGTGTTGGCGGCTTGTTCGCCCGTGCTGAGTTGAATGTCGGCGCCTTCTAAATATATCGCCTTCACCGATAACTGGCGCTTTAATAAAGGCAGCCAGGCAAGACTGAGGTCGGCTCGTTCGAAGCTAATGGTGGGTATTTCTGCGCGGGGGCTGGTGATTTGGGTGGTACCAATACTGAGGGCCAAACTGGGTAGCAATTGCCAACTCAGGTCACCGTCAATATTGAGTGCAATATCTTGTTTCTGAGCCAGTTCAGCCAGTTGCGGTTTGTAGCTGTTGGGGTCTATGGCAAAGACAAGGTAAGCGAGTGCTATAGCGACTAATAGTACCAGCGTGGCAAGGGTGCCAAGAATCCATTTCATTGCTTTCATTTGGGAGTGAACCTTATCGCCTGAGTGGCATGCTGCCGATTTAAAGTATTAGAGCGTGAGACCGCATTGGGGTTCAACGGTTCAAGTTTAAAACTGAGCTTTCGTTTCAATTTTTGATAAATCACAGTGCCGTCTGTCAGGCCGCTGGCCGCTTTAGGGGTGTGTCCGTATAATGCCCGCTTGCCGCCTGTTGCTGTGACGACAGTTGTTACAAACCAGGCTGAACCGGAGAGTAAAATGAGTGAACGCAAGGCGACTGTGAGTCGCGACACCCT
>JARGOV010000044.1:0-12299 GCA_029212965.1 Porticoccaceae bacterium | reverse complement strand
CCCGGTTTGGTTCAGGATGTGGTTTATACCCGCGCCCGTGTCGGCAATTTTGATGTCGACCTGGTGTCTGAGTTTTTTCAGGGCTTTGTCAATCACGCTGGTGCGACCCTGCATATCGACAATCTGCGTGGTAGTAATACCCACCACCAGGTAGAGACTGTGTTCAAAGCCTTTGGGCGCGCGTTGCGTATGGCCCTTGCCCCCGATCCCCGCATGGCAGGGCTCATGCCTTCGACCAAGGGCACTTTGTAATTAGCGTCTCGGTCAACCTGAGCCAGCCAACGAGTAAGAACTATGAGTGATTTTCGCACCCGCATCGCCGTGCTTGATTACGGTATGGGCAATCTGCATTCCGCGGCCAAAGCGTTGGAACACGTGGCCCCCGACGACCACATCGTGGTCACCGCCGACCCACTGGAAGTGGCGCGGGCTGATAAGGTGGTCTTTCCCGGTGTCGGCGCCATTCGCGATTGCATGGCAGAGATTCGCCGCCTGGGTTTTGATGACCTGGTAAGAACCGCCATCGACGAAAAGCCAGTACTTGCAATTTGTGTCGGTATGCAGGCAGTGATGGGCCACAGTGAAGAGAACGGTGGTGTCGATTGTCTCGATATACTACCCGGCAATGTGCGTTACTTTGGCGATGACCTACGGGCTGGTGACGGTGAGCGTTTAAAAGTACCGCACATGGGCTGGAATAAAGTGCACCAGAGCATCGACCACCCGGTGTGGCACGGTATTCCGCAAGACACGCGCTTCTACTTTGTACATAGCTATTACGTCGCCGCCGAACAAGCCAGTGATGTCGCCGCGACCTGTGACTACGGCCCCCAGTTTGCCGCAGCACTGGCCCGAGGCAACCTTTTTGCCGTGCAGTTTCACCCGGAAAAAAGCCACACGGCCGGCCTGCAATTGCTAAAAAACTTTGTTAACTGGGATGGTGAAAACTAAAACGCTGAGTTTCAGTTATTCGTCTGCCGCCCATTGCCCCATTGATTCGACCTGCTAAACATTCAACCTATTGAAAGAGAAAGCTCCAATGTTAATTATCCCCGCGATTGATCTTAAAGATGGCGAATGCGTGCGCCTGCGCCAGGGCCGTATGGAAGACTCCACCGTGTTTTCTGACGATCCGGTTACCGTGGCCGGGCGCTGGGTCGACGCAGGTGCTCGCCGCCTGCATTTGGTCGACCTCAATGGTGCTTTTGCCGGTGAGCCCGTTAACGGTGACGTGGTGAAAGCTATCGCCAAATGCTACCCCGACCTACCCATACAGATTGGTGGCGGCATTCGCAGTGGCGATATTATTGAGGCTTACCTACAAGCCGGTGTTGGCTCGGTGATTATCGGCACCAAGGCCGTAGAAGAGCCCGATTTTGTCACGCAAATGTGCAAGCAGTTTGCTGGCCATATTATTGTTGGCATCGACGCCAAAGCGGGTTTAGTGGCCACCGATGGCTGGGCTGAAGTCAGTGATGTTAAAGCCACCGACCTGGCCAAACGTTTTGCTAGCGACGGTGTTAGTGCCATCGTGTACACCGACATCGACCGCGACGGCATGATGCAGGGCGTGAATGTCGAGGCCACCGTGGCCATGGCCAAGGCCTCACCGATCCCCGTTATAGCCTCCGGTGGCATTACCAATATGGACGATATTCGCGCCCTTAAAGCGGCGAGTGAAGCGGGTATTCTCGGTGCTATAACGGGTCGGGCGATTTACGAGGGCACGCTGGACGTGCGCGAGGCGCAGCTGTTTTGCGACGCTTAAAAAAATGCCTGCCCGGCGCTTTAAAAAGCCTGGCAGGCGTGTTCGACTTTCTTTAAAGAAAGGTCTTTTCGATTTATTCAAACACCTCTTCGAGAAAATTCACTAAGCTTGCCCACGAGCGACGTTGTGCTGTCGGGCTATAGGCCATGCCCATTTCTGGGCTTGCGGCGGCGGGGTTGGTGAAGGCGTGGAGGGTTTTGCCGTAGGCGTGAATTTGCCAGTCAGCGTCGGCTGCTGTGAGCTCTTTCTCTAACTCAATAACCGATTCAACCGGCACCATGGGATCTTCGTGCCCGTGCAGGCACAGCACCTTGGCGCTGACTTTATTACCCTCGGTGTTACCCGGTGCCATAAATAAACCGTGGAAGCTGACCGCGCCGAGAATATCGCGGTTGGTGCGAGCTAGGTCGAGGGAACATAAACCCCCAAAGCAGTAACCCATGCTTGCCATTTTTGTGGCGTCTGCTTCAGGCTGTTGACTGGCAGTGGCTAAGGCCGCAGCCATGCGCTGTTGCAGGGCCGGGCGGTTCTCCATAAGGGGCGTCATTAGAGCGCCATTTTCGTCAGGGTTGCTACCTAATATGCCTTTGCCGTACATATCGAGGGCAAAGCCTACGTAGCCTAAGGCGGCCAGTTTGTCGGCTTGCGTGCATTCAAAGTCACTGCGCCCGGCCCAGGTGTGGGCAATAATGACACAGGGACGCGGCCCGCTGATGGCATCGTCATAGGCCAGATAGCCTTCGAGTAGGGTGTCGCCGTCGGTGTATTCCACTAAACGGTGTTGAATAGCCATGTCGTTTCTTCTCCCTTAATTAATGACTGTTTCTGTAAGTAGGCAGCCAGTCTTCCATTAGCCAACGCAGGCCATGGTACACCGCGCCGAGACGAATATGTTCACGCTCCAAAATAAGATGCAGGCATTTGCTTTGGGTGCCAGCGGCACTCGATTTTGCCATCCATACCATGCCGACGGGCTTCTCTTCAGTGCCACCGCCGGGGCCTGCAACACCGGTAAAGCTGAGACTGATGTCAGCGCTGAAGCGGGTCAGTGCGCCTTCGGCCATTTGTCGGGCCACGGCTTCCGATACAGCGCCTTTATCTTTTAATGTCTGTGCGGCGACGTCGAGAAAGTTTTCTTTCACAGCGTTTGCGTAGGACACGACACCGCCCAGAAAGTAGTCAGAAGAGCCGGCGACGTCGGTGACGGTTTTGGCCGCCAGGCCGCCGGTGCAAGATTCGGCAAAGGCGAGTTTGGCGCTACCTTGTTGCATGAACGTGGTGAATAGCTCGGCGGTCGATTGGGCAGAGTAGTCAAGTAGATAGTCGCCGAGGTGTGTTTCAGCAAAGTTGCATAGCGACGCAGCTCGCTCGGGATCGGGGCGATAAAGCTTGACCTCCATTTCGGGAAAGGCCTGGCGGAAACTAACTTCGCCCCATTCCTTCGTCCACGGTTCGAGGTGTTCGGCGAGGGTCGATTCACCGAGGCCCAGAAAGCGAATAAATAAATCGTCGCGTTGGGCGACAGTGTCACCCTGCCGTTCGGCCAGAAAGGCATGGACCATGGGTTGTAATTCACGGGGGGGGCCAGGTAGGGCGACGATAGTTTTTGTGGCGCCATCAAGCTCGAAGGTGCAACTAAACCCTGGTGCCGTGCCATTGGGGTTGGCCAGTATGGTGGCACCGGCAGGTAACATGGCCTGTTTGCGATTGTTTTCCCCGCATTCGAGTTTGTATTTGGCGAACAGGGCGAGAATGGCCTGCCAGCTTGTCTCGTCGAAGGTACGCTCTACGCCGGCGAGTTCGGCGGCGACTTCTGCTGTTAAGTCGTCTTCAGTGGGGCCGAGACCGCCGCTGATAAATAGATAGTCGGCGCGCTGCAAGCCGGTGCGCATGACAAACATGAGGTCTTCACGGCGATCACCCGCTGTCATCATCATTTCAATATTAAAACCCTGTTCGCCGAGGGTGGTTGCAAGGAAGCGGTTATTGCCATCTGCAATTTCACCGCGCAGTACCTCTTCACCGGTACTCACCAGGCAGGCACTTAATGTTTGTTCGCTGGTCATTATTGGCATCCATTATTTAAATAATTTGTGGTCTTACTGTAACGTGTTATCTTCAAAAGCGCAGCAGCGGCAGCATGGAACTTTAGCAAAATTGAGTTTTTAGACGGCAAGCAAATTAGATGATTAAGCCTACATTTGCAGCCGTTAAACTTAAAGAGTATGCGTGTGAATGAAAAAATAATGATCAACTAAAGGGCATTACTGTGAGTGTTTTTATCGAAAAAAGCGGCCCGGTGACAACCATTATTCTCGATAGGCCCCAGGCGCGCAATGCGGTTGACCGACCCACAGCCGAAGCCTTGGCTGAGGCCTTTCGCCAATTTGATGCCGATGAAAATGCCCTCGTTGCTGTCTTCCATGGGGCTAATGGTACTTTCTGTGCCGGTGCCGACCTCAAGGCAATGGCTGATGAGTCGCGGCGTAATCGCCTATCAGCGCAAGGTGATGGTCCCATGGGGCCAAGCAGGATGTTACTGTCGAAACCTGTTATTGGCGCGATTTCCGGCTACGCCGTGGCAGGGGGGCTGGAGTTGGCACTTTGGTGCGATATGAGAATTGTCGAGGAGGACGCCATTTGTGGCGTTTTTTGTCGTCGCTGGGGTGTCCCCCTAATTGATGGCGGCACCGTACGCCTGCCGCGAATTATTGGTCTGGGCCGCGCCATGGATTTGATTCTCAGTGGTCGTGCCGTGGATGCGCAGGAAGCCTATTTGATGGGCCTCGCCAATCGCGTGGTTGCCACGGGTACGGCACGCCAAGAGGCAGAAAGTCTCGCTCATGAGATCGCACAATTTCCCCAGCATTGCCTGCGCAATGATCGCCTTTCTGTATATGAACAGCAGGGCCTAGCGTTAGAGGATGCCCTGCAACATGAATTTGAGCGGAGTGCTGAATCATTACGGGTCGATGGTCTAAAAGGCGCCGCACAATTTGCGGAAGGTAAGGGGCGCCATGGTGCTTTTAACAAACACTGAAACACAAGGCATTAACTAGCGCCAAAACTGGATAAGTAGTTAGACGCTCGTTAAAGCAGCTTTAATTAATAATTTTGTTGGATTTTGGGCTGTAACAGCCATCTTTGAGTTCGCCAAAATGGTCAGCGAGTTGGGGATGACCTATTGCTTCGTTGCTGTCATCGGGCAGCAAGTTTTGCTCCGAGACATAAGCTTCGTAATAGGATTCAGCATTTTCGGCCAACAGGTAATAAAAGGGTTGGTCTCGCCTGGGGCGTAAATTTTCGGGTATTGCCGCTAGCCATTCTTCCGTATTGGCGAAGGTGGGGTCGACATCAAAAATCACCCCTCGAAAGGGGTAAATTCTGTGTTTCACCACTTGGCCAATTTGGAATTTGGCACTGCGTTCAAGTGTCTCAGTCATGGTTCTTTTTTCGTTAGTCCTTAGCGCATGGCGCCATCGATTTGAATGGTTTCGCCGTTGAGCATGCGGTTTTGGCAGATAAATTTAACCAGCTCGCCAAGCTCCCGCGGGTCGCCCCAGCGCTTGGGGAAGGGCACCATCGAAATGAGTTTGTCGATATGTTTGTCGTCGACGCTCTCGGCCAACGGCGTTTTAAAAAAGCCTGGTGCGATCGTCATTACACGAATACCGTACGGTGCGAGGTCGCGAGCCAGTGGCAATGTGGCCCCGGCTACGGCACGTTTTGAGGCGGCGTAAACGGATTGCCCTGGTGGGCCATTAAAGGCGGCGCCAGAGGCGATGTTGATTAACACGCCGCGTTCACCATCTTCAAAGGGTTCGAGGTTCATCATCTGTTCAGAGAACAGTGCGCAACCATCGAGAGTGCCAATCACGTTGATGTCTATTTCACGCTGCATCGATTCAACAGGGTGCGGCCCTTTGGAGCGGCTGGCGATTTTCTGGCTGACATCAATACCGGCAAAGTTGACGGCGATACGCGGTGGGCCAATGGCGGCAGTGGCTTGATCAACAGCGGCTTTAAGAGACTCGTGGTCGGCCACGTCACATTTAACGGCCACGCCGCCCAGCTCTTTGGCGAGGGGTTCAGCTAGCGCCATGTCCCTGTCGAGCAGGGCGACGACGGCGCCAGCCTCCGCTAATACCCGCGCACTGGCTGCACCCAGGCCTGAGGCACCGCCAGTTAAGAATGCTGCTACACCTTCTAATTTCATACTTGTTCCCCTGTCGCTATTAGTTGTGGGTTCACACTGTTATTAACAGATCGATATTGTTTTCGTCTCTGCATTAGAAGAACCCCGCATCGAGGCGGATCGTTGAGGCGTTGAGCATTTGGTTTTCACAAATATGTTGTACCAGGTTGCCGAGCTCTTCAGGTCGGCCCTTGCGTTTAGGAAAGAGGGCGTTGCGTAATACTTTTGCTGTTAAAGCTTCATCCATAGTGCCTGCCAGCGGAGTGTCGAATAGCCCTGGCGCTATGGTCATGACGCGAATGCCGTAGCGAGCTAGATCTCTCGCGAGAGGCACGGCGGCACCGACTACACCGGCTTTAGAGGCGCCGTAAACGGCCTGGCCATTGGGCGCATTAAAAGCGGCGATGGAGGCGATGTTGATGAGTACGCCACGTTCGCCGTCTTCGTCCAGCGGTTCGAGGTCAAGCATGGCGTGAGAGGCGTGGGCGCAGCAAATTAAGGTGCCGGTTAAATTCACATCGATCACGCGTTTCATGGGGCCAATGGCATGGGCGCCGGTTTTGCGGCTGGTGATTTTGCGCGCAGTATCGATACCTGCACAGTTGACCAAAATACGCGCCGTGCCCAAAGTCTCTCGGGCCTGGGCGAGGGCTGATTGTACTGATTCGTCGTTGGCGACATCGCAAACAAAAGCGGCACCGCCGACTTCTTCTGCCATGGCTTTGCCCAACGCTTCATTTCTGTCGAGTATCGCTACTTTAGCGCCGGCTTTGGCCAGCACGCGGGTAACACCCGCACCAATACCCGAGGCACCGCCGGTCACCACGGCTGTTAGACCTTGTATGTCCATAGTTAGTCCTAATTTTGAAATGTGAATAAATGAAATAAGAATAATTTGATGCTGGAGTCTAGCACAGCCGAATTGAGGTTCAGTGGTACTTAGTGGCCGTGATCACGAGTGTGAGTGCCAGTATTACTGGCTTATATCGGCGTTTGGGCTTTCTTCGTGTTGCGGGGCGCGAATCATAATAACCAGTGTTGTGCCGATTAAAAGAACCACGGAATAAAAGTAAAAAGCCTGGCTATAACCCCCAAAAATATCGGCGGCATAGCCACAGACAACGACTCCGGCCCCACCGAGCAGTGTGCCGAGCAAAATGCGATAGGACAGCAGAGTTGACATATTTTGGGCGCCGTAATAATTGGCAAACATGGTGGTAGCAGATACCAGTCCGAGCCCAAAACCGAGACCAAAAAAGATCACGCCGCTGTACAGTAAAATACTGTGGCTGGCATTGGTAATGAGTAGCATGCCGAATAATTCGCTGCCAATACCAAAGATGAAAATAGTGCGGGGTTCGAGGGTATTGTCACCCAGCAAGCCGGCTAGCAGTCGACCAGCAGTGGTCGCCAAACCTTGAATACCCAAGGCTGATGCGGCGATTACAGCACCGATACCGAGGTCGCGGGCATGTAGCACTAGTTGGCTACTGATAATCATATGACCAGTCACCGCGATGGCCCCTGCGATAATAACGAACCAGCAATTTCTGTCGTGTAGCGCTGCGCCAACTGTCCAGTTGAGAGTGGTTTTGTAAACGCGGGCAGCTTTACCTTTTTTGCTGGCTTGTTGTTTAGTGGTGTTGTCCAGCCCGTCTATTTGCAGGCCGATATCTTCAGGCTTATTGCGAATAAATATGGCGCTCATGGCTGAGGCGCTTAGGGTGACCGCACCCACTGCCAGCCAAACGGGTCGCCAGTCGTCGAAGGCAGTAATTAACCAGGTAAAGGCTGGTGCGCCGATTACCCCGCCGAGGCCGCCGCAGGCCATAAATATGCCCAGGGCCATAGCGCGGCGTTGTTGAAACCATCGGGTTATCAACTCTGTGCCAGGCAGAACCACCTGCATGGTGAGGCCAAGCCCGAGAAGGCCGGTAGCAAAATAATAGGTTGTCAGGGAGTGGTAGCGATAGAGGATGCCGGCACTAATAGCACAAATGACACCGCCAATAATAATCGTCAGTCGCGGACCAATTTTTTTCATCATTGCGGTAATTAGTGGGCCAGATAAACCGAGCACCATGGCCATTAACGAAAACCCGGCGGAGGCTTCGGCCCGAGTCCAGTCAAGGTCGTCGATCATTGCGGGCATCATTACACTCAAACCGTAAAAGCCTGCGCCAACGCAAATCATATAAATAAGGCCAATAATGGTGAGCAGGATCCAGCCGTAATACATAGGGGTCTCGACAAAGCGAAAAGATAAGGGTCTGCTGCGAAAGCGGCTAATGGCATTTGGCGAGCAGTCAAGCCGATTACTATGACAAGCCTGAGGGCAATTGGTCAATGGTATTAATACCTGACTTGACTTTGCTTTAGCTTATTTATGAATAATAAGTGCTACTCTTTGCGGCAATAAATTATTCAATAATCAATGGTTAAAATTGCCAGCTCTGGCTGGCACCACTAAAAAGGGGCAGGTTGTGACTGTGAGTAATGAAGCAATGGAGCAGGATCAAAGGGCAGGTGTTGACGATGAATTGCGGGCTAATTTGGCCACGTTTGTCGCACGTAACTTTGGCGCTGAGGCGAAAATGGAAAATGTCGAACCCATGCTGGGGGGGCACGCCGGTTTAACCTTCGGTTTTGATGTGTTCGGTGGGCAAAGCGCAGCGGGTCCTAATGACAGTACCGGTTACATTATCAAGCTAGCCCCCAAGGGTGTGCGCCGTGAGGGCAATACAGATGTCTACCGCACCGCGCCGCTGCTCAATGTGCTTTACGAAGAAGGTCTGCCGGTGCCGAATGTGCCCTTCGCCTCACCCGATGAAGATGAGTTTGAGGTGCCCTATGTCGTGATGGAGAAACTTAAGGGCCGAGAGTTTTTTATCTGGGAGCCTCACGCGTCTTTTGATTTGGCCGACGACAAAGTCGCGCCGCTTTGGCGCCAGGTGGCCGAAGTACTGCCGCGCATTCATCAAATTGACTGGCAGCAGAAATTGCCCAATTGGGAAAAGCCTCGCGAGCTGGTTGAGGAAATATCCCGCTGGGAGCCTATTTACAATAAAGCACTGGAGCCATCGTGGGCCGAGGCCGCCGATAAACTGCGCCTCAAACTGTTAGCGACTATGCCCAGTACCACCCCGCGCGGCATCGTTCACGGTGACTACCAGCCGGGCAATGCCCTGTTTCACGAGGGCAAACTGACCGGCATTATCGACTGGGAGCTGGTGCGCATTGGCTCTGTACTGCTCGACATCGGTTGGGTGATGTTTTGTGCCGACAAGAACTTTTGGACCGACAACATGACACCTCGCGTGTCTGTTTTACCTGATGAGCTAGCCGATATTTATCAACAGGGCATGGGGCAATCACTTCCCGACCTACCCTGGTTTCAGGCCCTGGCCGCCTACCAACTGGGTGCCATCGCCTGCTTGAATGTGCGCTTGCACCGCAAAAAACAGCGTGTTGACCCCATGTGGGAAGAGTTTGCCCAGACAGTGCCACGTTTTTATTCTGAGGCGATGAAGCTGCTTTGATTAATTTGAGGTAAAGAAAGGAGCCCTGTACTCATGACGCGCTGTAAATACGTCCCTGTACGCTCGGCTTTGGCATCCTGCGTCGCTCTACCTTCTGCATCCATGCAGTCGTCGGTGTCGGCATCCATGCCTCCTACGGTCATGAGAACAGGCCCCTTTCTTTTTTATGCAGGTTGTTAGTTTGGTAGTGCTTTGCATACAAATAAATAATAAATTAGAGGTAAAAGCTCATGATAGATTTTGAACTGCCACTGGAACTGGTGGATTTAAAAGACCGCTGCGACGAATTTATTCGCAACGTGGTAATGCCCTACGAAAAAGATGCGCGGCAGGAATACCACGGCCCCACCGACGAGCTGCGGGTCGAGCTAGTCGCCAAGGCCCGTGAGGCCGGTTTACTTTCGCCCCATGCGCCCAGGCAATACGGCGGCCTGGGTCTCGACCATCGCTCTATGGCGGTGATATTTGAGTCCGCCGGTTATTCAACCCTTGGTCCACTGGCGTTGAATATTCAAGCCCCCGATGAGGGCAATACCAATCTGTTGCACCAAGTAGCAACGCCGGAGCAAAAAGAACGCTGGCTGGTACCCATGGTGCGCGGTGAAATGCGTTCGGTATTTTCCATGACCGAGCCTGACAACGGCGCGGGTTCTGACCCTTCATTAATGAAGACCACCGCTACCCCCGATGGTGACGACTACATTATTCACGGTCGCAAATGGTTTATTACCGGCATGCCCGGTGCGGGTTACCACATTATTATGGCCAAGACCCTCGACCACGAGGGCCGCGATATTGGTGCCACCATGTTTATGTGCGATGCCGATACACCCGGCATTGAACAAGTGCGCATGCTAGACACCCTCGACAGTAACTCACCCGGCGGCCACTGCGAGGTCGACTATAATCAGGTGCGCATTCCCGCCAGCCAAATTCTCGGCGAGTTGGGCAAGGGCTTTCGCTACGCACAAGTACGGCTCGGCCCGGCGCGCTTAACCCACTGTATGCGCTGGTTGGGTGCCGCCCAACGCTGTCACGATATCGCCACCGACTACGCTCGCACCCGCACCGCCTTTGGCAAAGCCATTATTGAACACGAAGGTGTTGGCTTTCAGTTGGCCGATAATAAAATCGACCTGCACACCAGCCGTCTTGTTACCTGGCACGGCTGCTGGATGCTCGACCAGGGTGAAAAGGCCCAGTCCGAAACCAGCCTCGCCAAGGTGCACTGCTCCGAAGCTCTGGGTCGCGTGGTCGACAGATCAATGCAGGTGCTTGGCGCAAAAGGTATTTCTACTGATACGGTAATTGAGCGCATTTATCGTGATATTCGCGCCTTCCGTATTTATGATGGCCCCTCAGAAGTGCATCGCTGGGTGCTGTCTAAATCATAGGGTCAAACTAAATCGTAGGATAAAAATATGGATATTGATGCAAAGGCTTTTGCCGAGGAGTGGGTGGCCGCCTGGAATGCCCACGACCTCGAGCGCATTCTCAGCCACTACCGCGATGATTTTGAAATCATCACCCCGATGATCAAAATGTCTCTCGGTGTCGATACGGGTTCCTTAATCGGCAAGGCCGCTATTGCCGATTACTGGCAGGCGGCACTGGAAAAAATGCCAGATCTACACTTTGAATTACTTGATGTTTGCACAGGTGTGAATTCCATCGCCGTCTATTACAAGTCGGTGATGGATAAGCTGGCCATAGAGGTAATGGAGTTTGATGGTGCTGGCAAAGTTGAGAGGGTAGTTGTGCATTATTGTTAAGGTTGGCGTCCCCTTTGGTTTGGGAATGTATTTCATATGAGTTTTCAAAGTTTATTTTTTTCTGTTTTTTGTTTTCCCTATAACTATGATTGTTTTTAAAAAAACATACTTAGTTAAGCGAGGTTTTTCCGTAAAAAATAGTAGGTGGGCAAGGGTGTATGAGCGTATTTTTGTTAATATTATTGCTGTATATCTTGTTTATGTTCTGGTCATTAATTACTAATGAATTTTCATTTTTTTAGGGTTGGTATGCCTGGATTAGATGTTTAAAGGCTTGTTCTTCGCTAGTCCGAAGTGTGGCATCAAAAGCCCCGAGCTAGGTTGTTGTCCTCTGTTTGTTTGAGAGTTCATTTGTATGATAAAAAAGTCCATCTCTGTTTTTCTGTATATAACCCTCCTGGCCACCTTTAGTGTTTTAGGTGGAGGAAGTTATTTGGAGGTCGATTTTTACAAGTCGGATCCATCGGAAATTTTTCCATTTGTTAGTCAAGTTATAGCTGATGCAGAGAAAGGAGGTGCCTCGGCTCAATTGAAATTATCTGTAATCTATTCTCGTGGCATTGGTGTTGAAAAAAGCCCAGAACAATCTAGGTACTGGCTGGCTAAAGCAGCCGATAATGGTGACCCCGCAGCAAACTTCTCTCTTGGTGAACAGTACCTAATAGGTACACGTTATCGAAGAAATATGCCTAAAGCACTCCAGATGCTCCAGCTTTCAGCTAGCGGGGGGAATACAAAGGCCATGTCACTTGTTGGGGCTATAAGGTATGGAATGTATGGCCCTTACTTTATGGATTTGACAGCCGCAAAAAAATATTTGAAGCAAGCATCGGACGATGGAAACGGGCCGTCAAGTTTCTTGTTGTCCTGCATTTATAAATATGACATATATGATAAAAATTTATTCAATAAATATATAAAATTGTCGTTTGAACAAAATTCTCGATCGGCGATTAAGTATGAAAAGGGTGGAGGCTTGGAGTATTTATCAGGGCGATGTCGTAGTCTAAGGTTGAACTAAAATA
>JARGOV010000043.1:11653-16461 GCA_029212965.1 Porticoccaceae bacterium | reverse complement strand
CGGCTCTCTGGTTTGGGTGTGAGTTGTGTGGTGTATGACCCTTTTCTCAGCGATGCTGAGTGCCCTTCTCTGGCGGACCTAACGACGACGCTCAGTGCTGACATTATTTGCCTGCACACACCTCTAACACGAGAGGGACCGCACCCAAGTTATCATCTGGTCGATCGGACAATATTGGAAGAATATATTCGCCCTGGTGCGCTGTTGATCAATGCGAGTCGCGGCGGGGTCATTGATAATCTGGCATTGCTCGCTCATCTCAAAAGGGGGAGCGATTTAAAAGTAGCGTTGGATGTATGGGAGGGAGAACCCCAAATCAACGTCGATTTGTTGAGACAGGTCGATATAGCGACGCCGCATATTGCGGGTTATAGTTTGGAGGGACGCTTGAAAGGAACGCAGATGGTGCGTGATGGCATGTGTCGTTCTCTTGGGCTAGCTCTTGAAGATTCGCTAAGCACTTTAGCAGTAAATTTATTGTCAGCAGACGAAGAATGTACGCCTGACGCTTTTATGATCGCAAAGGGACAGGGCCTTGACCAAGCCATACTGAAATCTTACAAGGTAGCTGAAGACGACAAGCGAATGCGCAAGGCGCTCTGTGATGAAAGCGTTAATAGCCGAAAAAAAACAGGGATATTGTTTGATGCTTTACGTAAACATTATGCCCAGCGCCGGGAGTTTAGCTACTACAGTGTTATCGGCCCTGGCGAGCTGGCTTGTCGTAGTGAGCTAGAATTATTGGGTTTTAACACGCGCTAGATAAGTGCCTCAATGGATTAATTCTGGTTAATACGGGACTAATGTTGGGTTTCGTCTTCTTCCTCTGAAGGTGCTTCAAGGTCATCGCAGGCTTTCTCAATCATCTCATTGGTGATCGGCGTTTCGCTACCGTCAGGATTAATAATCGCGGCGCCATTAAACTCTAGAGGCCCAACTTCACCTTTTTTTTTCCGTATTTCTTTATTCATTTTTTTGATCTCTTACAGCAAAATTGTCAGTAGTTGATGACTGAACATAGCACAGCTTTATGACAATAAAAAATCATAAACCACCACGTTGACGTCCAGTAGTGCAAGTAGTGGTATTCCGTTTTAATTTTATGATGCCTGTCAAAATTTTCTTGGTCTCTCTGGTCCGCTTGTTGTTGAGTGGCACGACATATTAAGTGGATTAACAAGAGTTGCTGGGAATTAGTTGGGGTTTGGCTCGTCGGCTAGAGTGGTTTTGGGGGAATGCCAGCATTTATCGTATGCTAAAGGTTGGGCAGACAGGCAGATGCTGCCTCATGAGTTTTTTAGGACACTTCTTGTTGCGACTATCCCGACTTATAGTTTGGCGTTTCGGAAAGCGCTGGGCGAGCTAATTGCCGCAACGCTAGTCGCTTAAAGCATGTGGTTGGTCAGTACTACTTAGGGTATAGAAGTATTAGCCACCTTCACGAACACGCCCCAAAAAACGCGCCAGCCGTTCGATAGCGTCGTTTAATTCATGCTCGCGGGGCAGGAAAACTATACGGAAGTGCTGAGTGTCGTCCCAATTAAAGGCACTGCCCTGTACTAGAAGCATTTTTTCCTGTAGGAGGAGATCGAGCACGACTTGCTCATCATCGACAATGGGGTAAACCTGCGGGTCGAGTCTTGGAAAGAGGTAGAGAGCACCCTTGGGTTTGACGCAGCTAACACCGGGAATGGCGGTAAGCTTTTCCCAAGCGAGGTTGCGTTGCTCATAGAAACGGCCACCTTCGGTTACTAGATCGTCGATAGTTTGGCGACCGCCGAGTGCCGTTTGAATGGCATACATCGCCGGCACGTTGGCGCATAACCGCATCGAGGCGAGCATTTCCATGCCTTGAATATAGTTGCGGGCACGGTGCTTGGCGCCGCTAGCGATAAGCCAGCCGGAACGAAAACCGGCCAGGCGGTAATTTTTTGAGAGGCCGTTAAAAGTGATGAAAAGGATGTCATCAGCGAGGCTGGCCATCGGGTGGTGTACTGCGCCATCGTAGAGGATGCGGTCATAAATTTCATCGGCAAACATCACTAGGTCGTTGACGCGGGCGAGGTCGATAATTTGTTCGAGCACGTTTTTAGCGTACACAGCCCCAGTGGGGTTGTTGGGATTGATAACGACGATGCCCTTGGTGTTGGGTGTAATCTTACTGGCCATGTCGTCAAGGTCGGGCTGCCAGTTGGCAGACTCGTCGCAACGGTAGTGCACCGCTTTACCACCGGCGAGAGTGACGGCGGCTGTCCACAGGGGATAGTCGGGGGAGGGAATGAGTACCTCATCGCCATCGTTAAGCAGGGCCTGCATAGCCATGACAATGAGCTCACTGACGCCATTGCCGAGGATAATGTCGTCGATTTCGACATTGTCTATGCCTTGAATCTGGCAGCGTTGCATTACGGCTTTACGGGCGCTGAAAATGCCTTTCGAATGGCTGTAACCTTGGGCTTCAACCAGGTTGAGAATCACATCCTGAATAATTTCGTCGGGGGCCTCAAAACCAAAGGGCGCAGGATTGCCAATATTCAATTTCAGAATGCGGTGCCCTTCTTCTTCAAGCCGGTGGGCCTGATCGAGAACAGGGCCGCGAATGTCGTAACAAACGCTGTCCAATTTGGTAGACTTTTGAAAATGCCTCATGACAATTTGCTTCCCGACAAATGAAAGGTGTTAAGGTTTTGAGTAGGGCGAATTGTAGCGTATTGTCTGCACGTGTAGGCGCTTAGTAGGGCGCAGGTTGTAACAAATTGAGAAAACAAACGAAGAGAATCTGAAACCATGACAAACTGGAAAGACAAAGACGAAAACTATTGGCGTGAAAAACTCACCGCAGAACAATTTGAAATTTGTCGCGAGAAGGGGACAGAGAGACCCTTCACTGGTGAGTATTACACGGAGACATCACCCGGCAACTATATCTGTGCCTGTTGCGAAAATATTTTATTTGAGTCTGACGCCAAGTATGACTCAGGCAGCGGTTGGCCGAGTTTTTTTGCACAAGCCGAAGAAAATGGGATCGATACAGAAATCGATACCTCTCGCGGTATGGAACGCACAGAAATCATGTGTTCTCACTGTGGTAGCCATTTGGGGCACGTCTTCCCCGACGGCCCGAAACCGACGGGTCTACGTTATTGTGTTAATTCTTTGTCATTGAAGTTTGAACCAGAAGATGACGGGAGGGAATAGTCAGTGCTAGGTTTTACTAGCCTTCTGAGCCTTTTATTTGTGCTCGCTGGTGTCCTGAGTGCTCGCTTCGAACTACTGCCCTTAGGAACGAGTTTCTCTATTTTCGCGCTGAGCCTGGTTGCCTGTGTGCTTGTGTCGATGGCAGCGGCGGCGTTAATTTTTCGCCGCCTGGCTAGAAAACAGAGACTAGGGAAGGAGCCTTTGTGGTTGTGCCTTTGCCTGTTGCCGGTGGTGGTGGTTGTGGGTCGGGTGGGATTGGCTGGTTTCCAGGCGCCTGCTATCCACGATATTAGTACAGACTTAGAGCGGCCACCGGCTTTTGCTTTTGCTCAGTCAGAAAGAGTGCCGGGCGATAATACTTTGGAACATGGGGGAGTAAGTCTGGCCGAGCAACAGCGCCAGGGCTACCCTCAATTGAAGCCTCTACATGTGAATGTTGACCAAGCCGAGGCCTGGGCTGCTATTAAGAGGGTTATTGCTGAAAACAACTGGCGGGTGCTGGGCGAAAATAAAAATCGCGGACATATTGAAGCGGTGGCCACCACACCATTGATGGGTTTTGCCGATGATATTGTTGTTCGTATTAGTGCTGAAACTACGGCTGTAGGAATAGTCGCTGAAAGTAGCGATGGGCAAAGCCCTTCGCTCGGAGAAAACCTTGTCATTGATGTGCGCTCGGTCTCTAGGATCGGTGTTTCTGATCTGGGTGCTAATGCTGCGCGTATTGAAAGTTTTTTGGAGGCACTACAAAACCAGCTGAAAAACTAATGGTTGTTTGATAAAAATGTCATTGGTATGGATGTTGATTGATACATTAAAAAAACAAAAACACTGTGTTCTGGACGGGCCTTGCCTTTCTTGAGCTAATGCTTAATTTCCAGAGATTGAGCACCCCGCCGTTTTAATTTCAAGGAAACGATAAAGTGACAGTAGTCGATACGAGCTTTGGCAAGGTTAAAGCGCAGGAACAAGAAGGTATTTTGGCCTTTAAAGGTATTCCCTATGCGGCTCCGCCAGTGGGTGAATTGCGTTGGCTGCCACCTCAGGATCCCTGGCCCTGGGCTGGTGTCATCGAGGGTAGTAAATATGGCAAATGGGCTCCGCAAAATCGCTCTGACATGGTAGCAATTATGGGCGCCGAGCTGGGTGAGCAGGACGAAGCTTGCTTGAGCTTGAATATTTGGACTCCCTCAGTAGACTTCGCAAATCGCCCGGTTATGGTGTGGATACACGGCGGAGGCTTCACTATAGGCGCTAGCAGTCAGGGTGTTTATGAGGGTTGTGAGCTGAGTCGCCACGGCGATGTGGTGGTGGTTACCATTAATTACCGCCTCGGCTTACTGGGCTTTGCTAATTTAAATGAAGCCACTGGGGGGCGCATTCCCGCTACTGGTAATGAAGGCCTGCTTGATCAAGTGAAGGCGCTTGAATGGGTGCAGGACAATATTGAGTTTTTTGGTGGTGACCCGGACAACGTCACACTGTTTGGTGAGTCAGCGGGGGGCATGAGCATAGGTGCACTGTTGGGATTGCCAGCGGCACAGGGCCTGTTTCACAAAGCCATTCCCCAGTCGGGTGCTTGCCATACCGTCGCCACGAAAGCCGCGGGC
>JARGOV010000043.1:0-11553 GCA_029212965.1 Porticoccaceae bacterium | reverse complement strand
CAAAGCCATTCCCCAGTCGGGTGCTTGCCATACCGTCGCCACGAAAGCCGCGGGCGCATTAGTAGGTGAGGCGATTATGAAATTTGCCGAACTCGATGCCCAGAGCCTGATGGCGGCGAATATGGACGACCTGTTGCGCGTCCAACGCCGCATTGAAGGCGGTAAGGTAGAGGGATACCCGCTGTCAAAAATTGGCAGCTTGCCGTTTCGCCCCGTCGTCGATGGCAAGATTTTACCGGATTTGCCCATTGAAACTGTGCGCAAGGGCGGAGTCGCCCAAGTGCCGATTATGGCAGGTAGCACCCTTGATGAATGGCAGCTTTTTGGTGCTTTTCAGCCCGCTATTACCAGGCTGGATGACGAAACCATGGTCAAGCGCCTCAGTTATTTGGTCGACTCTGTTTATGTTCCTGGTTTGGTCTCAGCTTATAAAGAAGCCTTAGTGCAGCGAGGTATTGAGCCCACCCCACCGCAAGTTTTTATCGCCATTCAGACTGACCGCATTTTCCGTATGCCAGCACTGCGCTTGCTGGAAGCTCAGCAGCTACACAATAGTGATGTTTATGCCTATCTCTTTGACTGGCAGTCGCCTGCGGCCAAAGGGGTGATGAAGTCTTGCCATGCCATTGAATTGGCCTATGTTTTCGGTACACATAATAAGAAGGGGGCCGCGAAATTTTACGGTGAAGGGGCGGCTGCGGATGCGCTTGCAAAGCACACTATGGATGCTTGGGTGGCTTTTGCCCGTGATGGTAAGCCAGGCTGGAATGCCTATGATAAAGAACACAGAACGACACAAGTCTTTGGTCAAAACTGTCACACTGAAAGTGCCCCTTATGACATCGAACGCGAAGCATGGAGCGACGTGCCGGATGCTTTCTTAGGTTCTCTTTGAAGTGTGAAGAATTTGATTTTTACACTTTTGGCTTAAATCGGAACAGGGACATTCGCAGTGTTATTGCTGAATGCCCCTGTTCTTGTGTGACGGCTGAATGTGATTCGCTCTATTTTGCTTCTTCTTTTTCTTCCTGGCGAGCGCCCGATAACATACCTGCTGCACCATGATTGCCTTCGTGACAGGCGTACTCAAATAACTGGCTGTCATTCGCTTTTAGAGGAATAGCAACGGTGAAAGGTTCAGTGAATGTACTGGGGTCAGTTACGGTGTATTCATAAACAATGACTGAATCGCTTGTGCGCGTGAAACGTTCGATTAGCGTAAAGTTTTCACCGGTGCCAACAACACCATTCATTGAGGGGTCGACCAGATTGATGGGCATCTGGAAGGTGGGTGTTTTACCTGTGAAGTTGGTTGTTTCAACGACCAGAGTGTCACCGTCCCAGTGACCTCGTGAATCTCCTGTCCATTTCGTCATTTCTGCCGGTAAGTGCGGGCTACCATCGATAGGCACAATGCGAGCATCGTGAATCATTTCGGTAAAGATCACCACGTGTTTGGGGGTTTGAATGATACGCAAGTTGTTGTTGTAGGCGCTAGGTGTCAGCGGTGGACCGGCGTTAAAGCTTAATAGACAGCGTTCAGACAGGCCTAGACTCTCGGGACCCACTGGACGAAAACCTTTCACCCCAATGGAGAGAATGTCGCGAACAGGGTAATTTCGCAAATGATTTTGTTTCATTTGGGCCCTGGCTTCTTCGGTGAGCGCAGGTAAGCGGCCGTTTTCTGGTTTGATAATTAGGGAGGTTCTTCTGTCTTCATTCATTGAGCTGCCGTAGTCGAACCAAAAATTGTTGTAGGCCCCTTCAACATCAGTGTTGGAGTCAGTAACGGCATCTTCGTCCCTCGCCTTATCAACATCTAGAGAGTCAATGGTTTTTGATTTGAAAGCTGCTTGTTCTTCTTCGGTAAAGACTGCTTTGTTACCCAGCTCTACCGGGCGCTCTAGAGGTGTCAGGGTGCGGAAATCCCAAATACCTTGTAGATCGGGTTGGCCCATAGAATTACGGGGGGCGGTATAGCCGACGCCTTTAGCAGCGGCAGTTTTGTTTTGTGAATAAGCGGCTGTAGAAAAAAGAAAGACAGCGATAAGGCTTATTTTGGGAAGGGACTTTAGGGTTTGCAACATTACTGCGCTCCATTCAACTGGTTTTTTTTGTACAGTATAAATTACCATAATCTAAGTAGCTGAGGCCATGTTTAGATGAAGATCTGGGAATATTCATTTGCTTTTTGCTTTTTGGTTTTAGGCCTTTATGTCAGCGACATTGTAGTGGTTATCATGTCATCGGCAGTGCGCTGCTTCGTCGCCAAAGCTTTGTCCGGTGGCTTACATGCCTACCGCCTACTAACAGCACTGGGGTTGTCTATAATTGAAGCCCACTAAGCTACTGCTGACTTTCCAAAATGAGGCTTAACCTAAATAATTCGTTGACGCTGCGACGAAATATCGGTATGTTGCGCGGCTCGGGATATGCCGCTCATTTGAGGAGGCTGTATCCTTTCAGGCAGGGGAGCGTAATCAGCGCTCGCGCGTCATCTACAGAGAAGACCGTGTTTACCCACACGATCTTGCGGCAGTCGAAACCACGCTTTGCGAAGACTGCAGTTGTTATTGCAAACCTACTGTAATGTCATAGCGATAGTGCATCGACCCCTGAATAAACTTTTTGTTTGAGGGTTTGCGTAGTGGAACTACTTTCTGGTGGTGAAATTCTTATTCGGGCGTTGACAGATGTCAAGGTTAAGCATCTGTGGGGTTATCCCGGTGGTGCGGCTTTGCATATTTACGATGCCATTTTTCGTCAAGATAAACTTGATCACATACTTATGCGTCATGAGCAGGCTGCTGTACATGCCGCTGATGCTTACGCCCGTGCCACGGGTGAAGTGGGTGCTGCACTGGTGACCTCTGGCCCTGGTGCAACTAATGCCATTACGGGTATTGCCACGGCATATATGGATTCCATCCCGATGGTGGTGATTTCAGCTCAGGTGCCCCAGGAAAAAATCGGTGAAGATGCCTTTCAGGAAATCGACATGATAGGTGTGAGTCGTCCGACGGTTAAGCACAGTTATATGGTGAAGCGCCCAGAAGATATTGCAGAAACTATCGCTAAAGCCTTTTATATAGCCAGCACGGGTCGCCCGGGTCCGGTAGTGGTTGATGTACCTAAAGATGTTACCGATCCCAATAATAAGGTGGCGTATAAATTCCCTGAAAAGGTCAAGTTGCGCTCATATCAGCCGACCACGCGTGGCCATTCTGGGCAAATTAAACGCGCCGTTAATTTATTAATGTCGGCCAAACGCCCGATTATTTACAGTGGCGGTGGCGTGGTGCTGGGTAATGCCTCTGAGCAGTTGAGAGCGTTAGCTCGTCGATTGAATTACCCTGTAACCAATACGCTAATGGGCCTCGGTGCCTTTCCCGGCACAGACCGGCAGTTTGTCGGTATGCTGGGTATGCATGGTACATTTGAGGCGAACACGGCGATGCACCATGCCGATGTGATTTTGGCAGTGGGTGCCCGTTTTGATGATCGTGTCACTAACGCTACGGAGCGATTCTGTCCCTCGGCAAAAATTATTCATATCGACGTTGATCCTTCTTCGATCGCCAAAACAGTGCGGGCTGATATTCCCATTGTAGGTCCGTGTGATGTGGTTCTTGGCGATATGCTCGATCAAATCCAGCAGGCTGACCTGCAAATAGACGAGCCGGCAATCGCTGACTGGTGGCAGCAAATTGATGAGTGGCGCAATCGCCACGGCCTTTATACAGCGTCGCGTTACAAGCCCAGTAAGGGCGAAAATATCATGCCGCAGGATGTCATTAAGACTTTGTACAAGGTGACAAAGGGAGAGGCATACGTGGCGTCGGATGTAGGTCAGCACCAAATGTTTGCTGCCCAGTACTATTTATTTGACAAACCCCGGCAATGGATTAACTCGGGCGGACTCGGCACCATGGGCTTTGGCTTGCCAGCAGCAATGGGTGCACAAATGGCTTATCCGGATGCCAATGTGGCATGTGTGACTGGCGAAGGCAGTATTCAGATGTGCATTCAGGAATTGGCAGCCTGTACTCAACATCAATTGCCGGTGAAAATTATTATCCTCAATAATCAGTCCTTGGGTATGGTTAAACAGTGGCAGGATATGCAGTACGGCAGCCGTTATTCCCATGTGCTTTACGAAGATTCACTGCCCGATTTCGTTAAACTGGCTGAGGCTTATGGCCATGTTGGTATGAAAGTCACCGACTTCGATCTACTTGAAAGCAGTATGGAGGAGTGTTTTGCGCTGAAAGATCGCGTGGTGATTATGGATATTAGTGTTGACCAGGACGAGCACGTTTACCCCATGCACGTTGCGCCTGGTTCCATGCGCGATATGTGGCTAAGCAAAACGGAGCGTACATAATGAAACGTTTAATTTCCGTTTTACTTGAAAATGAACCGGGTTCCCTGTCGCGAGTTGTGGGCTTGTTTTCACAACGAGGCTATAATATTGACAGTTTGAGTGTGGCGCCAACCGAGGACACCACACTCTCGCGATTGACGCTGACCACCGTTAGCGATGACCACACCATTGAGCAAATCACTAAGCAGTTAAATAAGTTGATTGACGTAGTTAAAGTCATCGATTTGAGTGAAGGTGTACACATTGAACGCGAGTTAATGCTTCTTAAAGTGAAAGCTAGCGGTGCTGCGCGGGCTGAAATTAAGCGCAGCGTCGATATATTTCGTGGCCAAATTGTTGACGTTGGGCCAACAACTTATGTCGTCCAGATCATGGGTGAAAGTACTAAACTCGATGCTTTTATCGAAGCCTTGAGTGATGCACCTATTCTTGAAGTTGTGCGTACTGGGGTCTGTGGTTTGATGCGTGGTGAAAAGTCTTTAAAGGTTTAGGTTGAAAGTGTTAACAAAGAATAACTGAGGTGCGCTTTGCTTTTTTAGGGCGTTTTTGATGTTGCTAATCAGTATTTATGCGCAAGTGAAATGTACGAATCGTTCGTACGAACAATGAGGTGAAAAACATGCAGGTTTATTACGACAAAGATTGTGATCTTTCTATTATCCGCGGTAAAAAAGTGTCAATTATTGGTTATGGCTCGCAGGGTCACGCCCATGCTTTGAATCTGCGTGATTCAGGTGTTGAAAACGTAGTTGTCGGCCTGCGTAAAGGTTCTTCGTCCTGGGCAAAAGCTGAAGGCGAAGGTCTGAATGTGGCTGAAATTGCCGATGCTGTTAGCGATGCTGACGTAGTGATGATTCTCACCCCTGACGAGCACCAAAAAGCGGTCTATTACACTGAAATTGAGCCGAATTTGAAAGAGGGTGCCGCACTGGCCTTTGCGCATGGCCTGAATATTCACTTTGAATTGATTGAGCCTCGCGCTGATCTTGACGTTATTATGATTGCACCTAAAGGCCCCGGCCATACAGTGCGTGGGACTTATGTAGAAGGCGGTGGTGTTCCGACATTAATCGCCGTTTTTCAGAATGGTTCTGGTCAGGCTAAAGAGGTTGCTCTGTCTTATGCTTCTGCTAACGGCGGCGGGCGCTCGGGTATTATCGAAACTAACTTCCGCGAAGAAACTGAAACGGATCTCTTTGGTGAACAGGCTGTTTTGTGTGGTGGCGCAACAGCACTGGTTCAAGCGGGTTTTGAAACCCTAGTAGAAGCGGGTTATGCACCAGAAATGGCATATTTTGAGTGTTTGCACGAATTGAAACTGATCGTTGATTTGATGTACCAAGGCGGTATCGCCGACATGCGTTACTCAATCTCCAATACTGCGGAATACGGCGACTACAGCAGTGGCGCGCGCGTTATTACCGACGAGACAAAAGCTGAGATGAAGCGCATTCTGACAGATATTCAAAATGGTAATTTCGTCAATGATTTTATGCTCGACAATCAGGCTGGCAACCCTAAACTAAAAGCTCGTCGTCGTGCCTCTTCTGAACACCCTATCGAAGAAGTGGGTGCCAAATTGCGCGCCATGATGCCCTGGATTGGTGAAAGCAAGCTAGTTGATAAGTCTCGCAATTAGTCGATAGCGTTAGTGGTTGGGGGCTTGAATGATTGAGCTCAGTTAATCGTTGACTTTCGAAAAGCGGCAAGCCAAAGGCTTGCCGCTTTTTTATTGCCAAGAATGTATGATGACAGCATCATTCTACCCGTGCGGTGAAATGAAGTGATCGCTATAAATTTGAAGGCTTTTGACGTGGGAGTGTGTTGGCAATGTCTGATACTCATGGTTCAACTAACGAGGCAAAAACAGGTTCTGACGGTTCCGCCAACCAGGATAAGACTGAGAAAGCACCTGTGTCGGTAATCGTTGACGCCTTACTGGAGCCTGCTGAGGAGCAGGAACAGGAAGAGGCTAAACCCAATGGGGGAGGACGCCACAGGGGGGTTTATTTGTTGCCCAATCTCGTCACCACCGTAGCTCTGTTTAGCGGTTTTTACGCCATCCTCGCCTCCATGGATGGCAAGTTCGAAGCGGCTGCCATCGCCATTTTTGTCGCTATGGTTTTTGATGGCCTCGACGGTCGTGTGGCGCGTATGACTAATACACAGAGTGATTTCGGAGTCGAGTACGATAGCCTCTCGGATATGGTTTCCTTTGGTGTAGCCCCTGCAGTCGTATGCTACAGCTGGATGTTATCTGACCTGGGTAAAACCGGTTGGGCAGCGGCTTTTCTCTATGTCTCCTGCGCTGCCCTGCGTCTGGCCCGTTTTAATGTGGCAGTTGAGTCAGCTGATTCACGTTATTTTGTCGGTCTGGCTAGTCCTTCTGCGGCGGCCCTTGTTGCCGGTATGGTATGGGTTGGCCACGATGTTGAGCCGAGCACAGTCACGGCCATTCTAGCTTTTTTGGTAACGGCCGGAGCAGGTTTGCTAATGGTGGTGAATTGCCGTTATCACAGTATGAAAGGCTTCGATTTTAAGGGGCATGTCCCTTTTGTGACCTTTTTAGCGGTGGTGGTAGGTATGGTCATCGTGACGATTGACCCGCCGAGGGTATTGTTATCATTAGCACTGGCCTATGCCTTGTCTGGCCCTTTGTTTTGGTTTTGGGTCAAATTTTTTCGAAAAAGTGCTTGATATTCAGCGTAAATCGTTGCGGCGTTATAGTCGTGCGGTTTGCAAATGTTTGACGAGCACTCATTTTAAGTAAAGAGCTTGGCAGTCGTCTAAAAATTTGTCAGAATGCGAGGAC
Organism: Porticoccaceae bacterium; assembly: GCA_029212965.1. Classification (GTDB taxonomy): domain Bacteria; phylum Pseudomonadota; class Gammaproteobacteria; order Pseudomonadales; family Porticoccaceae; genus Reddybacter. The sequence goes on along the minus strand of JARGOV010000043.1, from coordinate 4,357 downwards.
AAGTATTGCTGTTCGTTTTCAATATAGACAGTGTTTAGCAAAGGTAGCAATGATAGATAAACGCGTTATAAACAACGGTTCTTCGCAAGGCTTGCAACAAGCTTCGCGTGCCGCTGCCTGCCTGCTACGTCTTCTCCTGCCCTGAGGGGCATCTACGTTATACCTCATTTGTTTTGCATCCTTCTCATTAAGAGAGGAAAATCCTGTTTATATTTTTGCCCGCAGTGTTGCGGGAATTGATGGAGTATTGTCATGGGCAATGAACGTTTGATTATTTTTGATACAACTTTGCGCGACGGTGAACAAAGCCCCGGCGCGGCGATGACTAAAGAAGAAAAACTGCGTATTGCCAGGTCTCTGGAAAAGCTCGGTGTTGATGTTATTGAAGCGGGTTTTGCCATTTCTAGTGAAGGTGATTTTGCTGCGGTTAAAAGCATTGCCGATACCATTAAGGACAGTTCTGTTTGTAGCCTGGCCCGAACTACTCACGCCGATATTGAGCGGGCTGCGGAGGCACTTAAAAATGCCGTCGCGCCACGTATTCATACCTTTATAGCCACCTCGCCCATTCATATGGAATTCAAGCTGCAGATGAATCCCGAGGAGGTTCTTGAACAGGCTATTGGTGCAGTCAAAATAGCGCGTAATTTTGTCGATGATGTGGAATTTTCCCTCGAAGACGGTAGCCGTACCGAATTTGATTACATGTGTCGGATCGTCGAGTCGGTCATCGATGCCGGTGCCCGCACGATTAATATTCCCGATACCGTCGGTTATGGCTCGCCCGATGAATACGGTGAGATGATAGGTCGCGTGATCAATAATGTGCCGAATGCCGACAAAGCTATCTTTTCTGTGCACTGCCACAACGACCTCGGTTTGGCCGTTGCCAATTCGCTATCTGCTGTATTGCACGGTGCGCGGCAGGTTGAATGCACAATCAATGGTCTCGGCGAGCGAGCGGGCAATGCCTCGCTGGAAGAAATCGTTATGGCCCTGCGCACGCGCAAAGATATTTACAAGCTTGATACGCGTATTAATACCGAGCAAATCGTACCTGTCTCCCGCCTCGTATCGACCATTACGGGCTTTCCTGTACAGCCGAATAAAGCGGTAGTGGGTGCCAATGCCTTTGCCCATGAGTCGGGTATTCACCAGGATGGCGTACTCAAGTTTCGTGAAACTTACGAAATCATGAAGGCCGAAGATGTTGGCTGGAATACTAATCGCCTGGTACTCGGCAAATTGTCCGGCCGCGCTGCTTTTTCTGCGCGTATGGAAGAGCTCGGCATTACCTTTGATAACAAGGCTGAAATGAATACTGCTTTTTTGCGGTTTAAAGATTTGGCCGATATAAAACGCGAGATTTATGATGAAGACCTGCAGGCTTTGGTCTCCGATGTGCAAATGGGAGAAGCTGAGGAAAGTTACCAGCTGGTGTCGATGGATGTCGCCACGAAAACCGGTCGTCACCCTCAGGCTGAGTTAGTATTACGTACACAAGGCCAGGAGTACACCGTTGAATCTGATGGTAGTGGGCCTGTTGATGCGGTCTTTAAAGCGATTGAAAAATTGATCCACAGTGGTACAGAACTGAAGCTTTACTCGGTCAATGCCATTACCGACGGCACTGACTCTCAAGGCGAAGTGACGGTTCGACTAGTAAAAGAAGGGCGTATCGTGAATGGTCAGGGCGCTGACACCGATATCCTGGTTGCCAGCGCCAAGGCTTACCTTAATGCGGTGAACATAATGGGTGACCCTGGCCGTGTTCACCCCCAATTAGATGGTGTTTAGACGAGTCATAGGCCTACTTGTCTTGATGACGCTGTCGATGGTTCAGAACTTGTGACAATACGGTTGTGACAACACAAAGGGATTGGTATTTGTCGATGCTGGGTGTCCACCAGTATCGGCAGCGTCTCCCCGAGGGACCCGTGTTTAACACGGATACTGGCCAGGTCGCGCTTGATACTTCATCGGTTAATCGTGGTGAGAGATCTTTTCCTGAAGCTGGCAACGCGGTTAACTCTGGTGAACCGATTAGCGCAGGTGAGATTATCAGCTCTCTGGCGGGTCTTCGAGAAACATTGCAGGCCGAGCCAATGCCTGAGCGGCAGGCATCTGACCAGTCGACACCTCTTCCAACAGATTTAGTAGAATTAGAAAAAAAGGTAGTGGATTCGGCAAATACTCATCAAAGTATGCCTATTGGCGTGTTAGAGAAAAGCCCTTCGTCAGTCATTGCTCAATCTGTACATATTCCACAAGTCACTCATCCTCCCCAAGCTACGCAGGAGAATGCGCCAGAACCCGTTTCTGAGATTATTCAAGGCCCAATTGAAGCGCAAGAGAAAATCAGTTTTACCCTGGCCTGTTGGCAAGTCAGTGATACGGTGCTGGTGATTAATGGCTTTGCCTACGGTGAACAGGCCAATAGAACACAACTCGAATTACTTGCCAACATCTTGCGAGCTATTGGCCAGCTTCCCCCGGGCTTGCCTGCAGCTGAGCTTATTGAATGGCCCTTGAGCCCCGGTGCAGAAAGTACATTGGCAGGGGCAAAAACCCAGTTGTCGATGTTTCTACTTGGCCGCCAGCAAGTGCGCCCGTTTCGTCGTTTGCTGGCAATGGGTGACGCGCCGCAGCGTTTATTAGCGGACGATATTGCTGTCAATGACTCTGCGTTGAGTTTGGTGGAAACGCTTTTTATTCCCTCACTGCAAGCGATGCTCGCAGAGCCCCTTTGCAAACGAGAGGCTTGGCAGGCTTTGCGTCACTTACGTGCTGATTGATTAGCAACCCGCTAATGTTATGACCGAGATAACCATCAGAGCAGGCTTCAGATTGCGCCCTGCCATTGACGATGATATCGCCTCGTTGGTTAACATCGAACGTGATGTCTCCCCCTTCCCCTGGAATGAAAAACAGTTTGCTGAAAGTCTACAAAAGCACCGCAGTTATGTGCTGTGCAAAGGTAATCGGGTGGTGGGTTTTCTCATTTTTAACCAGGTTGTCGATGAAGCCGAGCTATTGAATATAGCGGTCAAAAGCAGTTTTCAGGGGGAGGGTCTGGGTGCTTATCTACTGGATTATTTTCTTGCGGAAATTTCAGCATCGACAGTCAGCGCATTTCTTGAAGTTAGAGTCAGCAATTTTCCTGCTATTGCTTTGTATGAGGGGCGGGGCTTTCGTCATATGGGTGAACGCAAAGCCTACTATCACGGTTATAGTGGACGAGAAGATGCATGGATTATGCGCTGTGATCTACCCCTTCGCTAAACGGTTGTGCAAGCCATGCAGACTTGACCGGCATCAATAAGCCCCAATTTTGCTGGCGTATAATCATGAACTGATAATTGCTAATGAGGGGTGAAGAGCTTGTCCGGAGAATCTGTTTATGCCAACCAAGTTGTCGAGCAAGCTTGGCAAGAGGCCACCAAAAAAACTGAGATGGATAGTGATGCTATGGGTCGGGCCATCATTCAAGCCGTGGTTGAGCGCTATCTGAAATACCGCACAATAGCTGATATTGGCCAGGAACTTGAATACCTGGTTGACTCAATGGATGACGATGACCCTGTGGTGACGCGAGGTTGCTAACTAAGCCTTAAGCTGCAGGATGATATTGGGCCTCTAAAAAAGGCCATGTTCGCAAACGCGATTGTCTTTCGAGCTTGTTTTGTGTAGAGTTGCGGCCGCTTCCATCGGCAGGCTAAGCCCTTTTAAGCCGTTATAAACGCAGTGGAAAGTATTACGGTGAGGTGTCCGAGTGGCCGAAGGAGCACGCCTGGAAAGTGTGTAAGTCGAAAGGCTTCGAGGGTTCGAATCCCTCCCTCACCGCCATAAGTAAATAGCCCCCTTAATAGGGGGCTTTTGCTTATTGGGCGTGGAAGATTTGGATTTGAACCCGGTTCGACAAATTCGGCGACGAATTTGGACGAGGAGCGCAGCGACGCTCCCCCGGAAGGGTAATAAGCGCCCTTAGGCACTTATTATCAATCCCTCCCTCAGCGCCATATACAAAGTCCCCGAAAGGGGCTTTTTTTGTCTTTAAATTGGCAAAGTGATTGCCTTGATTCATTGACACTACGAGTCGGCAACGCTGAGGCTGTCAAGCCTTAGCGCTTCACTTTTTCCTGTCTTTGTGGCTTTTTATCAATGCCGGTTCTGCCTCGCTTTTTGGTGTTTTTACGCTGCTCTTTCTTTTCATTTTCAATACGCTGCTTTGCCAGTAGTTCAGTCAGTTCGCTATCAACCATGGCGGGTGTTTCAAGGCTGATACGACCGATAGTCGCAGTACGGAACTCGTGAATGAGTCGAGTTGATATTTGTTCTAAATCAACATGTCCCCCGG
>JARGOV010000064.1 GCA_029212965.1 Porticoccaceae bacterium | reverse complement strand
TACGCAGATGATGCTGACCGCCCAGGGCGTCGCTACAAACAACCACAAAGCATGTTTTTGCGCGTGAGCAGATAACACAGTGGTAAGGTGATAAGTAAATGGTGATATTACGGCCATTAACCCTGTTGCCACGAGTAAAGCCATCAGCGCGATACTGAGCAGATTTAAAACCACTGCCCCCTCATTAATGAGCATCAGAGTCCTCCTTGCTGAGTCGGTGACGTTGCTGCTGAATCAAGATTTCCAACTGTGAGAGTTTTTCGTCATCCAGCCCTGCTGAGACGGAGGTAAAGGCCGCTATCAGGCTGTCTTCACCTTTGTTGATAAAGTCTGAGGTGACATCCTGAATGAGCTGCGCAATTAACTCCTTTCTGTCGAGTTTGGCACGATAGTAATAGGCGTGGCCCTGTTTTTGACGGGTGAGCAGATTTTTTTTGAATAATCTGTCCAGGGTGCTCTGAATGGTGTTCAAAGTGCCACCCTTACGCTTGGTCAAAGCGCTATGGACTTGCTTGGCGTCGGCCTCTGGCGCCTCCCATAAATAGTGCAGAACCCGCTTCTCTAACTCACCTAAAATCACAATATCGCTTTCCAAGCGCTAAGTAGCATTTATGGTAACATTAAAAACCGATAGGCAGTAGGTTTTTTGTGTGGCAAGAATAGCCCGAGTAGGAATGGCTGAAGTTAACCATGCAGTGAAGGTATTTCTGGTCGTTGGGGTGCTTGGTTAAAGTAAGGCCTAGTGAATTTTTGTTGCCGACGAGCTGCTGTTGAGCGTATCTCGCATTGATGATGCCTCAAAAAATTTGCTTAATCTTGTTACCTGACATGCCACCGGGGTCGCCGACTGGTGGTTGCTTTTCACATTGGTTCGTTACGATACTAGTGACTACGACCATTTTAAAAAGCAAACTGTTTTTATTTTAAAGCCTTGTGGTTATTTAATAAGGGCCTTGCGCTAGCTTTTATCGCGGTAACGTTGGATCATGCGGGTTTTTAAACAGGGAGCTGGAGCAAGTTTGTCAAAGCGTGAAACAAACGAAGCGAGAGAAAGTAGCGAACAAATGCCTGATGATTGGTATTGGATGGAGCAGGCTTTTCGACTAGCTGAGCGCGCAGCCTTGGCGGGTGAAGTCCCTGTGGGTGCAGTGCTTGTTCGGGATGGTGAGCTGATAGGTAGTGGTTGGAATCAACCGATTGGCAGTTGTGATCCCAGTGCCCACGCGGAAATTGTCGCGTTGCGAAATGCAGCTTCAAATGTTGAGAATTATCGTCTGCCTGATACGACTCTCTATGTAACGATTGAGCCCTGTGCCATGTGTGCTGGAGCGATGCTGCATGCTCGGGTTGCACGCCTGGTCTTTGGTGCCCCAGAACCACGCAACGGAGCAATCATCAGTCAATTAACAATATTGGAGAACTCTCAGCTGACCCACCAGATAGAATGGCAAGCGGGAGTTATGGCCGAGGAATGTAAACGACTGATACAGAATTTCTTTAGAGCTCGGCGTAAAGCTTAAGCGCATATTTAAAGTAGATTGTTTGCTCTTGCCCTGTTACTCACGTTAGTCCCTTAGCTATTTTTAGCGGGTTATTAGGGAGTTTTCGCGCAAAGTTTATTCTCAGCAGTGCAACGAAAAAAAGCAATAAACCACGTCAACATTTGATCCCTTCTTTATATTGATGCTCGACAGAATTAGCCATATTGATAAAACGGGGGTTATATAAACCAGGTCGGATAATTATTTTTGGAATGCTATTTCATGTGAGCCGGCAATATTAGGTTTTTCTGGTTTGATATTTTATGGTGAATTTTAGGAGTTTATGGATACGTTTTTAGCGGTAATGATTATTTTTATTGGCTCCTTTGTACAAAGTAGTATTGGCTTTGGTTTGGCAATTGTTGCCGCACCTTTTTTGTTTCTTTTATCCCCGGACTACGTGCCTGCGCCTATTACCCTTATTGCACTGTTACTGTCACTGGCTAACGCTTGTCGTTATCGAAATAATATTTCTTTAAAAGGTCTGGGTGCGGCAATCGTAGGTCGTATCCCCGGCACGGTGGCAGGTGGTGCTTTGTTGCTATGGGTGGATGCCAGGTCGTTGTCTTTGTGGCTAGGGTTGGCGGTGTTGATTGCGGTTGCGGTAAGTTTGTTGCCTGTGCGCATAGCGCCTACTACACCGCGAATGTTAATGGCGGGTTTTCTGTCGGGCTTCATGGGGACTAGCACGGCGATTGGCGGGCCACCGCTGGCATTGTTGTTACAGCACGAACAGGCTAATCATATTCGTGCAAACTTGTCAGCTTTCTTTATTGTGAGCTGTATTCTTTCTCTATTAGTACAGGGTTATACAGGCTATATGAGTTGGTACCATTTTACGCTCACTTTACCGCTTATTCCTGCAATGTTACTGGGCTATTGGCTGGCGACACGCTATGTTGAGCGCATCGCGAATCATCACATTCGTGTCGCTTCACTGTGTATCTGCAGCCTGTCAGGCATTGGTGCGATAGCGCTTTAT
>JARGOV010000063.1 GCA_029212965.1 Porticoccaceae bacterium | reverse complement strand
ATTGACGACTGGGCCAGTTTTCAATACGCCGTTAATCAACTTTATGCAGAGCCTTCAGCGGATGTAGAGCCTTTAGCCGATGAAGAGCCTTCAGCGATTGAAGAGCCATTAGCCAGTCAAGAGTCTTTAGCGGTTGAAGAGCCATTGGCGGATCGCGATCCAATTACAACTGGCCAAAAGCCACCGCCGCTACAAATCATGACTATCCATAAGTCCAAGGGTTTGGAGTTCGATACCGTGATTATTCCCGGCCTCGATCGTAGAGGTGCTAATAATAGTCACGAACTACTCCTGTGGCGCGAGCGCGTTAATCGAGACGGGGCCAATCAGCTTTTACTTTCCCCGCCGCAAAAACTCGGCGCTGCGGACGATGCCCTCTACACCCACCTAAAACGGGAGGAGGGCATTAAATCCCGCCTTGAAAATACTCGCGTCCTCTACGTTGCCTGTACCAGAGCTATTGAACGGCTACACCTGCTTTTTCGCCAGCCGCTAAAAAATCCCGCCGCCGGTAGTCTACTGGCCTCGGCCTGGCCGGTACTTAAAGACCATGTCAGCGTAGGTTCAGAAGGCGAACCACTTCTGAAAATCGCCAATTGTGCTGTCACCCTGCACCCGCCCTCGAATGTGGAAGGTACTGAACAACTTGAGGAGCAAGCAGCAGACGCTGTCACTGAGCAAAGCTACAGCTTTCGACTACCCGCCAATTGGCGTAGCCCTTTTACTAAAGAAAAGGCGAGTCCTAGCAAAAACACCAGTCCCGCGATGGCAAACAACAAGCCCCCCGCCATTACCCTACCCGGAGCCAGTGACCCGCGAAAAATTGGCACCCTAATGCACCGCACACTACGCTTGTTGGTGATTGAGGGCATTGAGCAATGGACGCCCGAGCGTATCGCCCGGCAACAGAGCAGCTGGATCATACAAATTAAACAAGCGGGTATTATCGATAAAAAAACGGCACTGGCAGTGCTCAACGAAGCTCTCGAAAAATGCCTTGCCGATCGCGCCCAGCACTGGATTTTCGACCGCAATCATGAGCAAAGTTATTGTGAGCTTGCCCTCAACTACCGCGATTCGCAGGGGCATATTAGCAGCGCCATTGTCGACCGCTGTTTTATCATTGATGACACGCGATGGATTGTTGACTATAAAACATCCCTACCGGCGGCAGAGCAAAGCCTTGAAGATTTTATTCAACAACAATGTAATGCTTATCGGGAACAACTCTCGCTCTACGCACAAACGCTGACACACTTACGAGTCGATTCAGCCAACAAAGCCGGTAACAAACAATCCTGTAAAAGCCCAGTCAAACTCAAAGCCGCGCTGTACTTTCCTCTATTATCCCACCTCCAGGTCGTTATAGAGCAATAACCTTCATATCTAGTTGATGCTTTTCACCCCCTTACCACTATTTTTGCAGTAGAATAACGGCCCTTTTAATGAACTAGAGCAGTTAGGTCGTAACGTCATGGTCCAGCGCACACTTGAAAATCTCAATATTCAGTCACAGGAAGTTCTGCTGACACCCAGTCAATTAAAAGCCGATGTTGCCCTCACTGAAGCTGCTGAAAAAACCATTACACAGGGCCGTAAAGATATCGAGGCCATTCTCGATCATAAAGATCATCGCCTATTTGTTGTCATTGGCCCCTGTTCTATTCACGATGTCGACGCTGCCAAAGATTACGCCGTGCGCTTAAAAGCCCTGGCCGATAAGGTGGACGACACCCTTCTGCTGGTCATGCGGGTTTATTTTGAAAAACCACGTACCACCGTCGGCTGGAAAGGGCTTATCAACGACCCCTTTCTTGATGACTCCTTTAAAATTTCTGATGGTTTACATATTGGGCGCCAGTTATTAATGGATGTCTCCGAACTCGGCCTGCCCACTGCAACCGAAGCCCTCGACCCTATTTCACCTCAATATTTGCAGGATTTAATCAGCTGGTCAGCCATTGGTGCGCGCACCACTGAATCGCAAACCCATCGGGAAATGGCCAGTGGTCTAAGCTCGGCAGTCGGTTTTAAAAACGGTACTGACGGTAGTTTGACTGTGGCGACCAATGCCCTAAAGTCCGTTGCCAAACCCCATCGTTTCCTCGGTATTAATTCTGAGGGCAGGGTCGCCATTATCAAAACTAATGGTAACCCTTACTCCCACGTGGTTTTGCGCGGCGGTGATGATAAGCCCAATTACGATTCGGTCAGCGTATCACTATGCGAGCAAGCGCTGGAAAAAGCGGGCGTCGCAACCAATATCATGGTCGACTGCAGTCACGCCAATTCCAACAAAAACCATGACTTACAGGTACTGGTAATGGAAAATATCACCAGCCAAATCGTCGAAGGCAATCGCTCAATCGTCGGCATTATGGTCGAAAGTAATCTGGTCGCAGGCAATCAAAAACTTTCGCCAAATAGTGAAGATATGGTCTACGGCCAATCTGTCACCGATGCCTGCATTGGCTGGGAAGCCACTGAAAAGTCCATACTCGAGATGCACGACAAGTTGAAAGATGTGTTGCCAAACCGCTTTAAAG
>JARGOV010000042.1 GCA_029212965.1 Porticoccaceae bacterium | reverse complement strand
ATCTAAGCCCGCTTGTGTACGGTCGCGCACTTTCGCTAGCAGACCTCTACTCCAGCTCGTTGTATTGGACAGGTGGGCAGGCAATATATAAAAGGCTTCGATCAAGGAAATACCGAGAATGCCAATCACTACCAGAGGTACCGGGCGCATCACCTGGGCCAGTGTGCCAGTGGACATTAACAATGGTGCAAAAGCGGCAATGGTAGTGAGCACGCCGATAGTGACCGGCGCTTTCACCAAATGCACGCCGCGCAGCACGGCTGCCGGGTCTCCGGGGCTCAATTGCTGCTCGTGAAAAATACTTTCGCCGGTGACGATGGCGTCATCCACCACGATGCCAATCACCACAATCAAGGCAAAAAGGGTAATCATATTCATGGTGATGCCGGTGAAAGACACCAGTAATAAGCCACCGAGAAAAGAAATGGGAATACCGAGACTCGTCCAGAACGCCAGTTTTAAATCGAGAAATAACAGCAGACACATAAACACTAATAGATAACCGAGAATGGCGTTGCGCAGCATCAGGCTGATTCTGTCACGAAGAATATCGGTATTGTTCCGCCAGATCTCTATCGACAGGCCTTGAGGCAAGCTGAGACCGGTTAAATAGCTTTTAATAGCCTCTTCCATTTGCAGCGTGTCCTGACTGTCACTGCGTGACACCCGAACAAATAGCGCTGACTGACCGTTGTAGCGGTTGATAAGCCGGGTATCTTCAAAGCCATCATGCACAGTCGCAATGTCACCCAACCGCAGCTGCGCGCCATCGCTGCGGCTGCGGATGGTGATATTTTCAAATTCCATACCGGTGTAACGCTTGCCCTTAACGCGGATTAAAATATCGCCCGCATCGGTACGTAAATTACCCCCGGGAATGTCGATAGAAAATTCAGCCACGCGCCGTGCCACGTCGTCCAGCGTGAGACCATAGTCGCGCAGGGTGGCCTCACTCACCTCAATGGCAATTTCATAGCGACGCCCACCGGCCACCTCAACCAGACTGACCTGAGGCAATTGTAATAATTCGTTTTCGATACGCTCTGCCCAGTAGTGCAGGGTTTTTTCGTCAACCGAGCCAAACACCGCTAGCGACATCATATTAGATGTCAGCTTGGTTTTAACAATGGACGTTTCCTCCGCCTCCTGGGGTGGAAAATCGCTGAGACTATCGACTTCAGTCTCAACATCGTCGAGCACCTGGGCGGGGTTGGCAAAGTGCTCCATTTCCACCGTTACTCTGCCAACCCCCTCGGTGGCGCTGGAGCTAACGCGCTTCACTCCCTCGATACCGATCATGCCCTCTTCAACACGGCGCGTAATGCTGTCTTCAATATCGTAGGGCGTGGCACCGGGGTAAGGCGTAACAATGGTGATGGTTTTCGGGTCAATGGAAGGGAAGGTTTCGGTAATCATGTCACGTGAGGCAAGAAAACCTGCAATGACCAAAAACAGCATCACAATGTTGGCCGCCACCGGGTTGGACGCAAACCAACCCACCAACGTTGAATCTGAGGGCACGTCGACATGCCCCGAGGGCGTCTGCGTTTGTGCTTTCGAATCAGAGGATTCGGCTGGCTCGGATCCGTTATCGACCTTCGGTTCAGTCATGGTTGTCGACCACTGTCTCTGCGCTGGTGGTGTTTTTCATACTATTTGCCGCGCCCTCAGTTGCCGCACCCTCGACTACCATCACTTCAGCCCCTTCTATGGCACCGCCCAAACTACTGTCGACCACGCTGGCAGTGTCCATCGGCGCAACAATAATCACGCTCTCAGCCATAGTGGCAATAATCTGTGGCTCAATACGGCGCAGACGGCTGTCCTCATCCACCAACCAGATAGCCCCGCCCGCCTGCAGCGCAGACAGTGGCAAGGCCCAGGTATCGGGCACGGGCGTACTGTGCAGCACTACCCGGGTCAACATGCCCGGCAACAAGTCACCATTGTCGATGGGCTTTATCACTACCTGCTGAAAGCGTGTGGTTTCATCGAGGCTGGCACCAATGCGCAAAATTTTGCCTTTAAGGCTGTGCTGACGATGGGTATTAAGGGCGTCAAAGGTAATCGCAATATCGACCTGGCCGGGCTGACTGATCCACGGCAAATCATTTTTGGGCAGAGACAGAACAATCTCAAGCGCCTGCTGATTGTAAAGTTGGCCGTAGCTTTGCCCGGCTTGCAAGTAGTCACCCAATTCCAGCGAGCTACTGATCACCCGGCCATCAAAAGGCAAGCTATATTCGGTACGCGACAGGTTGAGTTCAGCCTGCGCTAAGCGCGCTCGAGCCGCTGCCAATTCCGCTTTAACCTGGGCAATTTGAGGCACACGACTGACTAGGGGTGGCGCGGGTAACTCGCCATTCAAACCTCCCCACTCGGCGAGGGCCGCGTCGGCCTCGGCCTGTTCCAACGCCAGGCTGGTCTCCGCTTTTGCTACTGCAGCCTGCTCTTTGGCCCGCTCATTGAGGTAATCACTCTGTTCAATGCGAAACAACACGGCATTAGCTTCAAAATACCCACCCGAATAGAGGCTCTCGTCAACCCACACCACTCGCCCAGATACCTGTGGTGTCAACCCAACAGTATTGCGCGGTGCGACTCGCCCGGTCGTAGTAATAGCCACCGCATGTGCGCCTGTTTCCACCGCAATCACACTGACGGGCAGTCGCGTCTCTTCTTCGCTAATGTGCAGAACCTGCCGGCTATTACTGAAAACGCGAGATAACATCACCGCAGCAACGATGATAATGACCACCAACAGGAGCTGGCGGTTTTCAGATTTGAAACATTTTAGAATTCGCTTCACTCAGCCTTTCCTTTCGCTTACGTATAGAGATTTAATTCCGTAGAAGAGCATACTGTTTACACAGTTATTTACGTTTTATTGACCCAGTCACCACCTAAGGCCAGATGGAGATCAACCCGTGCCCGCCAACTCGCTCGCTGTGCCGCAAGTAATGAGCGTTCGCTATTCTGTCGCCGCCGCTGGGCTTCGAGCAACTCTAATAATGGACTTATGCCCTGCTGATAACGGCGTTCCGCCAAGGCCTCCGCTTTACGCGCTGCGCTTGTACTACGTTGCAACAGGGCAACCTGTTCGACAAGATAGTGCTCCTGCACCAACGCTGTTTCGACTTCAGCCATGGCATTGAGGACTAATTTGGCATATTGCGCGACCTGCTCTCGCAGTTCAGATTCACGCAAGCGGATCTGTGCCCGCAAACGACCACCTTCAAATAAACGCGTCGTGATTTGCCCGGTCAAAGAACCGAGAGCATTGTTGTTGTCGAACAGCCCACCCCACTGATCACTGTTAAAACCACCGTTAATGGATAACGTCAAATCAGGAAATAAGTCGGCCATCGCGACACCAATCTGCGCATTGGCGGCCATTAAACGAAATTCATTGCCGCGAATATCGGGCCGTTGGTCGAGTAAACCAGCAGGGACACCGGTAACCACCGCACCTGCAAGTGGCAAGAGGGGAAAGTCAGTCGCTATTTTTTGTAATGTACCCGGCTGCTGATTAAGCAAGGTATCGAGCACCAGCAGGTTTTCCGCTAGCTGTTGATTCAATACCGCCAGTTGGGCCTGCGCCGACGCAACATTCTCCTCAGCGGTATAAACACTGAGCGCTGAAGTGTTTTTCACCCCCAGTTGATAGCGCCGCTCTACCGTATCAAGCGTGCGCTGACGACTATCAACAATATCTGTCTGTACCGCGAGCTCACGTTGGGAAACGGCCACAGAGGCCCGCAACCTCACTAATTCTGCTATCAGAGTATGCTGTAAAGCCAGATAATCGGCTTCGTTGGCCAAACCCTGGTAGTGCGCCGCTTCGACCGAGCGTCTAATTTTGCCAAACAAATCGGCCTGCCAGGAAATACCAAGGCCAACATTCAGGTCTGTTCGATAGCTGCGCTCGCCGGGCTGTACAAGATCAGGGGAAAAAAGACGACTACCATCCACGCTCAAACCGGCAGATGGCCAACGCTCACCTCCAGCAATAACCACGCGTTCGCGGGCCTGCATGACACGTTCTGCGGCGCTGCGCAAATCGAGGTTTTCTGTCAGTAGATCGCCGACCCATCGATCAAGCAAGGGATCGCTGTAGGCACGCCACCAGCTCAATTGTACCGATGACTCCGCGCCTTGATTCTGGCTAGCGGTCCCATGATAGTTCACACTTGCGCTGTCTGTATCGCTCTTTGCCAATGTCATCGGGCGCTGATAATCTGGCCCCAGCGTACAGGACACCAGCACTAAGCTAACGAGCAGGAAAATAAAACGGGCAGGAGGTAGAATCGCCAAACTCCTTGAGGCTGGACCTCAAAACCAAAAGCTGGGGTAAATCTCGCAACATAGCTAGCTAGCGCGATGAAAGCAAGCAACAGGTAAGCGCAAGTATATTACGACAGCCCATCTTATATTAGGTTTCGTCAATATAATATCAATCACTCTGCATCCCCGGCTTTATAATGGCAAAACAAAGCAAAGAAAAACCCTGTCCCTGTGGTAACGGCCAAGCCTTTGAGCAGTGTTGCCAGCCATTGCTCAACAATGACCAGCCCGCAGCGAGCGCCGTCGCTCTGATGCGCAGCCGCTATAGTGCCTATACGCTGGGCAATAAAGAGTATCTACTGCGCACCTGGCACAGCTCAACTCGTCCGGGTCAGTTTGGTCTGGACGGTCATCAGCAAAATTGGCAGCGTTTAAAAATTATTGATACCGTTGCCGGGCAAAGCGGTGATGACAGCGGCGAAGTGGAATTTATTGCTATTTATAAAGTGAATGGTCGTGCCGAACGTCTGCACGAACGCAGTCGTTTCGAGCGAGAGAATCAGCTGTGGCGCTATATTGACGGGACAATTATCAACCCAGCCTGATACCACTTGTAGCAAAACCTTTTTATGCCAGCGCCTATTAGTTTCAAAGCCTGTTAACCGAAAACCTAATTGCCTTACACTTTGTTGGCAAACGTTCATGAGCGAATGTCTTCGGTTTACACTAGGACACGGTTGTTAACGGGCAAATAATGAATAAGGACACTATGAGTACCAGAAAAACGGACATCCTGTTTACGCTTGGCAAAGCACAGCAAGGCACCCACGACTGGCCCGACTATTTACAGTATGGCTTTGATGGCAGTGACGAACCTGCCCTGATTGAGCTGATCGGCGACAAATCTCTGCACGGGGCAGCGGGCGATAGCTTAGAGGTCTGGGTGCCGCTTCATGCCTGGCGCACTTTGGGGCAACTGCGTAGCGAGCGTGCAGTGATACCCTTAATAGAACTCTTCGAAGCCTTGGTCGAAGATGACTGGGCTTTGCACGAATTGCCCAGAGTGATGGGTATGATTGGCAGCGCGGCCATTGAGCCCCTTGGGCGCTACATCATGCAACAGGATCGTGAGGAATTCGCCAGGGCGACGGCGATGGCTGGGCTCAGCGAAATCGCCAAACAACAGCCTGCCCTGCGCGGAAAAATAATCGATCATTACCGGTTCTACCTTCAACAGGCTGACAATTCCACGCCAATCATCAACGGTTTACTCGTCTCTTATTTACTCGACATTGACGGCAAAGAATTGATTGATGATGTGCGCGATTTATTTACCCGCCAGTGTGTTGATATCACCTGTGCCGGCGATATCGAAGACGTTGAGATGGCTCTGGGTTTGCGCCTCGAACGCTCCACTCCAAAAGTCATGCCTTCTCAAGACTATGACCCGAGCACATTCGACCCAAATACACTAAACCTTAACGGCCTTGACACGGCTCCCTTACCCCGTCCCGATGGCGACGATCTTATTGAGTGGCTCGATTATTATCTCGACCATCACGGCAATGAAACCTCAGTTTTCGACGTCTCCGAGCTAGATGGTTTTTTTGCCGCTATCGCGTGCGCACCGCAAACAATCATGCCTTCTGTATGGTTGCCCGCTCTGTGGGGCGGCGAAGAAAACAGTCCCACCTGGGATAGTCCTACAGACGCCGATGCTTTCACCCAGTACGCCATGAGTTTCTATAACATTGTCATAGCAGACATGAAGAATGATAACCACGAAGCCTTGTATATGCAGGGTGTGGTTAACGAACGGACCTACACCCTCGTTGACGACTGGTGTGCTGGTTTTTTACGCGGCATCAGCCTCTGGGGGCCTATTTCACCGGCCGATACAACGGTACTGGAAGTGGCCCTCGGACCCATTCGACAATTTTCAACCGAGCGCGGTTTAGGCGAACTAGCGGAACTCAATGATGAGGAGGTTGAACAATACCAGCAGGCCATTGAACCGGCCGTGCGCAAACTGTTTAGACATTTTTCTAAACGCCGCACACAGGACAATCAACCCATTATCAGGGCCACCCACAAATCAGGTAGAAATGACCCCTGCCCCTGTGGCAGCGGCAAAAAGTACAAGAAATGCTGTTTGCATTAAAATTTCTCCTTCTCATCCACAATAGCCCCATATAGCGAACAAGATTAAGGGCTGAGCACTTACACGCTTCTTTAACCGTTCGAACAAGCGGTGGTTAAGTGACCACTTCGCCCGCTGCAGCCTCGCCCTTTTCATTTTCTCCGTTCGATTTTGCTAATTTGTCCAATGCTGCTTTTGGTACAAGAGCAACTAAAGTCCATCCCGCCGCAAGATTGTGGTCACTTTCGGCTGTAAAGGCGTGCAACTGTTTTTTTGGATCTATGCCTAGTAACAAGACCGGCCCTTTCCCATACAGCGCTTTGTAATCCTCTAAACCAAAGGATTCAGTCAAAGTAGTGACTTTTATTTCTCCGCCCTGACCAATCATGCTGTTTAATTTTTGTGAAGTAATATCGGCACCGAAAAGGCGGTTGGTACGATAGGTACGGGTTAATTTCGTTAAACCAGAGTCATCGTTCTCTTCAGCATTACGCAAAGTGAACACTTGCTGTTTACTGAGTTCCCCAGCAAATTTGAGGCACGCCAGAGTATTCAACGCAGGCCGGTGAGACATGGCAAACACAGAACCAATCCCCACGAGGTCAAGGTAACGATCAGCATGTGCAGATACGGGATTGCCGTAGTACGTATCCAGCCCATCCATTCTGGCGGCCTGAATCGAAGTCCAACTGGAATCGACAATTTTGACCCGGTACTCAAGATCATTCAGTGCGTTACCGACAGCACGAGAAAAAGTGTTGGAACCAATAATGAGCACGCCCTTTGCCGACTCTTCCGCTACGCCTAAAGCACGGGCAATGGGTCGAGCCGAAATGCTTTGCAACAAGACCGTGGTAATAATCACCAAGAATGTCAGGGCTGAAATAATATCAGCCTTGCCAAAACCGAGTTCGCCAAGGCGAATCGCAAACAAGGAGGAAACCGCCGCCGCCACAATACCACGAGGGGCAATCCAGCTAATCACCAGTTTTTCGCGCCAGTTAAGCCCTGAAAAAGCACAAACGCACCAAACGACAACGGGCCTTGCCAGTAACACCACTACCACTACACCCACACCACTCCAACCCAGGGCCGTGATTTGTGCAATATCCAGCCGTGCTGCAAGCACGATAAACAAAACCGATATAATCAAGATAGACAGGCTTTCTTTAAAACTGAGAATTTCATCGATATCGATGCCTCGGGTGTTAGCCAGCCATATCCCCATCACAGTGACCGCGAGCAAGCCTGACTCCTCGGCAAAATGATTACTCAGCGAAAACACTGCCACTACCGCACCCAGGGTTACTACGTTTTGCAAGTATTCGGGCACCCAAAAACGCTTTAACGTAGCGGCCATTAATAAAGCACCGACTGCTCCCAACGACAGTCCAGTAAGTACGTCCCGACCAAAAAGTAAAAGTGAATGTCCTTGTGCATTGGAGACGATAAATTCGTAAACCAAGACCACGAGAAGCGCACCTATGGGGTCAATAAGAATACCTTCCCAGGTGAGAATATTTGACACCGCTGGTGTGGGCCTGACAATCCTCAACAACGGCGTTACGACAGTCGGCCCGGTGACCACAACCAAAGCTCCAAATAAGCAGGCGAACACGGGCGATAAGTCGCTAACCCACCAGCAACCCAGGCTGATCAGCCCCCAGTTTAATATCGCGCCCCAGCTCACCAGGCCACTAACGACCCGGCCGTGTTCACGAATATCCGAGAATCGCAGTGTTAATGCACCCTCAAAAAGGACGATCGCAACACCCAGTGACACGAAGGGAAACAGCAGCTCCCCAAACAACTGATCAGGGTTTATCACACTGAAAACCGGGCCCAAAAGTATGCCCAAGCCCAATAAAAATAAAATGGAAGGTAATTTCAACCACCAGGCCAGCCATTGTGCGCTTACACCCAGCACCAAAATTAAGGCCAGAATAATACCGATAGAATGCTCCACAGCGGGGTTTCCTATAATTTACTGAAAATGAATCTCACCACTCAAGCAGGACTGTAAGCACCAACGACGCCATTGTATGCCAGCCTCATTCAAAATCTCGTGCTTGTTCAGGCAAATTTACGATGCAATAGCGAGCTTGGCGACACAAATACATTGTTAGTCAAGCAATCTGCACTTGTAAGACCGTCCTTATCAACAAACACGCTTCTCCACACCAACTATATAATTCTGCACCTTCCTCAACGGACGACACACCTGGTAGTACATTTTCAAAGACACGACTCGCAAACCCATCGGCAGTGAATATTGTTCGCTTTACTTGTTGATATTCAGCGACTTGGCTACTATACCCGCCCCTGTCTACTATCCAGTCTGGTCGTTCTATGTCTCTATTTGATTTTGCCGATGGCCGCGAAGGTTACTACGGCGATTACGGTGGTACTTTTTTACCGGAAATTCTCGCCACCACCGTCGAAGAGTTGCGGCTCTGCTTTCGCGGCTGTAAGGAAGATCCTACATTTTGGGCAGAGTTTGTCGAGTTAATGCGCACCTATTCGGGCCGCCCCACGCCAGTCTCCTACCTCGAGAACCTGTCGAATAAGCTTGGTGGTGCGCGCATTTACGTCAAGCGCGAAGACCTCAACCACACCGGCTCACACAAAATTAACAACGTCATGGGCCAGGGCTTAATCTGCAAACGTTTGGGCAAAAAACGTGTAATTGCCGAAACGGGTGCAGGGCAACACGGCTTTGCCACGGCGACAATGGCCGCACGCTTTGGCTTTGACTGCAAAATTTATATGGGTGCGGTCGATGTCGCCCGCCAACGACCCAATGTTTTCTGGATGGAAAACCTCGGTGCCGAAGTCATGGCGGTGCAGGACGGCCAGCGCACCCTAAAGGACGCCATCAACGAATGTCTACGCGACTGGGTCACCAACATGGCCGACACCCACTACGTGCTGGGCACCGCCTGTGGCCCCCACCCCTTTCCCGAGATGGTTAGTTTCTTCCAGGCTATTATCGGTAAAGAGGCTCGCCAACAGATTATTCAGGAAGCGGGCAAATTGCCCGACCGCGTCTTCGCCTGTGTTGGCGGTGGCTCCAATGCCATTGGCATTTTTCAGGGTTTTATGGATGACAATGTCGAGTTAATCGGCGTTGAGGCCGGCGGTCACGGCCCCGGGTCGGGCTTGCACGCAGCGCGGCTGGCTTATGACGATGCATCAGTCGGCGTAGCCCAGGGCTTTAAGACCTATTTTCTGCAAAACAATGACGGCAATATGCTCGAAACCCACTCCATCGCCGCCGGCCTCGACTACATCGGTATCAACCCCATACTCAGTGATCTATGGGAAAAAGACCGCGTGCGCTTTGAAGCGGCTACCGATGAAATGGTGCGCGATACTCTGAAGCTAGTGATGCGCACCGAAGGACTGATTCCCGCCTTGGAAAGCACTCACGCCTTCGCCTTGGCCGTTGCCGAAGCGCCAAAGATGGGTAAGGACGAGGTTATTCTTATCAATCAATCGGGTCGCGGTGACAAAGATATTTTCACTGTCGCCGATACCATCGAAGACGATCACTGGAAAGAGTTCATAAAAAATAAGGCGGTAGAATATGGTGCTTGAACAATACCTGCGCGAACGCCTGCAGCAGAAAGATCTACTGCTGATGACCCACGTGGTCTGTGGCTACCCCTCCTTCGAAGACAACTGGCGCGAACTCGAAATCATGGCCGAATTCGGCGTCGACATGGTGGAGTTACAGTTCCCTTTTTCAGAGCCCTCTGCTGATGGTCCACTGTTTGTTAAGGCCAATCAGGAAGCCGTTAGCAGTGGCGTACGCCCGACAGACTGCTTTGAGTTTATGCGCAAAGTCTGCGATCACTTCCCTTTTAAAGTGCTGATGATGGGTTACTACAACACCGCCTTTAAAATGGGTCACGATTCTTTTATTCAGCAGCTTAGTGCTGCCGGGGGTTGTGGCTACATTTTGCCTGACTTGCCTGTTGAAGAAGCCGGTGAATTGCACCAGCTCTCCAAGACAAAAGAGCTAGCCCCCATCGTACTGATGACGCCAACCAATACCGATGCTCGTCTTAACGTTCTCGGTGCAGCCGCAGAGGGCTTTATTTACGCTGTCGCGCGCAAAGGTGTCACCGGCGGACAAACTGAAATGGGTGATGATCTAAAAACGTTTCTCGGTCGCTGTAAACAGTATACAAACCTGCCCGTTGCCGTGGGCTTTGGTGTCAGCCAAAAGGCCGACCTCGACTTCCTCCGCGGTAAAGCTGACATTGCCATTATCGGCACTGCTGCCTTAAAAGCCTGGAAAATGGGCGGCGAAGACAGTTTGCGGGTGTTCTTTTCAGATTTACTGAGCTAGCTGTGCATAAACTGCTTTAAGCATCAGTGGTTCCGTTGCTAGTACCAACGGTAAATCGTGCTTTTTTGCTGAGACCCAAAGCACAGAAACACGGCTTGTTAAGCTTATAAAATTGCCCTACAGCCACAACTGGACTACAGTTATATCGTTAAATTATACTAATCTACGTTTTCCACTTAACGAAAACTTGCGGTTTTTCATCCGCATAGACAGATACAGGTCAATTACTGGCCGGGAGTACAGATCTTGGATGTGCAGAATATTGGCGGCGCCGTAAATAGAGGCGTCCAACAAGGAGCCACTAGCGTAGCCGGCTCCATTAGTGCGGATCAAGGGGTGACAACTAACAATACTCCCGCACGTGACAGTGTCGTGACGCTGAGCACAACCAGTCCCGGGGATGCACAAAGAATCCTCAACCAGCAGCTACAGTCTGCGCTGAGCAAGGTTCAGGAAACAGCTAATCCTTCACGACTCAATACACTCGATACCAATAACGGCTCTCCCGGTCAGGTTGCCGGTCAAACCCTGAGCACTATTCAACGTGGTCTAGCCAATATTAGTGACACGACGAGCAGTGAAGAACAGGTCAAATTCTTGAATGAAGCTGCGCAGGGGGTCAGCAGCGGTTTTACTGAAACTCGGGACCTATTGTCCAACATCAGCACTAAAGTGGAAGAAATCGGCGCTAATATCGATGCCACAGAAAAGCTCGTGCAGCGTGGTGTAGAAAGTATCCGTGATGACCTTACCGCCGATTCAAAGCCCGCCAACGGTACACCCGCTGACAAACTTGTCAGCTAATTTCAGCACCTGCAAGGGCAATACTTTGGGCAACGGCTTTACAGGTGATTCTACCTTGATGGATATTCAAACCCATAGCAAAACCCGGGTCATCATCTAAAGCACCAAGCCCCCTGTCCGCCAACTTCTGTACATAGGGCAAGGTAGCTTGTGTCAGTGCCAGTGTTGAAAGTCTCGGGTAGGCACTCGGCATATTCGTAACCCCGTAGTGAACAACCCCGTGTTTTACATAAACCGGATCATCGTGCGTGGTCGGATGCATGGTCTCGATACAACCACCCTGATCGATACTGACGTCAACAATCACCGAACCCGGCTCCATTTGTTTAACCATAGCCTCACTGACAATGCGAGGAGCTCGGGCGCCGCGTTGCAGTACAGCACCAATTAAAAGATCTGCATTACCTAGCTCTGCAGCAATATTGCCAGCTGTCGACTCCACAAAGTTGAAATCTTTTGAAACAAAAGCCACCAGCTCAGTCTGCCGTTTAGGATCAAGCCCACACAAATAAACATTGGCACCAAGGCTGTCGGCCACACGTGCGGCATGTAAACCCACGACACCATCACCCACCACCACAACTTTACCAAAACGCTCATCAAACAGTTTGGAAAGCAGCAAGCCTTTGCCTCCGTTAAAATGGGCAAGATAATAATTGCCAACAGTCACCGCCATACTGCCTGCCACTGCACTCATGGGCGCCAGTAAGGGCAACCCACCACTGGCATCTTCAACAGTTTCATAGGCGATAGCGGTAGTCCCGTTAGCGAGTAAGACTTGAGTCAGAGCAAGCTGTGCACCGGCTAAATGGAAGTAAGTAAATAGTATTTGCTGTTTGAGAAAGCCATACTCCACTGCCACAGGCTCTTTCACCTTGACGACTATATCACTGTCCCAAGCCTCGGCCGTTGCAACAATGTGCCCTCCAGCCTGGCGATAATCTCTATCGCTAAAACCCGAACCCAGACCTGCGCCCCGCTCAACACGCACCTGGTGGTGGCGCTCTACCAAAGCCGCTGCCCCCTCTGGCGTTAAAGCCACACGGTTTTCCTGTGCTTTGGTCTCTTTTACCACGCCAATTCGCATAAAACCTCCCTGCCTATCAGCAATTAAATCGATCAGCCTGTGCCAAAACGGACTCAACTCACACTAATTATCTTATAGTAAAAAATCTACTCTGCGCGGAGCAGTGTCCCAATTCACGTGCTACTGTGAGTTCAGGTTCCATACGCAAGTAAGGCAGTTTTTGACGCCCTTTAAAATAAGTAATAATTGGCGGAGTATGTACAATGAGAAAACTCTTCAAAACCTCTCTACTAAGCACACTTCTTTGTCTTGCAGGTTGTATCAACTCACCTCAAAAACAACCCGCCAGTGGAATAATTATCGACAACAAAGGGGTTGATATGGCGACTTATCACCAGGACCTTCATGAATGCCGAAACTTCGTAGCTCAAGTAAACACAGGTGGGACGGTTGTTAAGAAAACGATCACTGGTGGGCTGATTGGTGGAGCAGTGGGTGCCATTACCGGCGATAGTGATACAGCCAAGCGTGCCGCCGGGGTTGGCGGATTGCTAGGCGCGGTCAAAGGCTCTAGTCAGGTGAGTAGCGAAAAGCAGAAGGTGTTGAAGAATTGTCTAACGGGACGAGGCTACCGGGTATTAAATTAATACCGTATTAAACGCCTTAGCTGCTGGCACTCACTTCACTGGCAAAATCACCTTTCACACCACCAAGGACAAGCTCGAGATCTCCATAAGCCTCTTTAAAGGTTGACTGAATACGTTCGTGGGGATGATCAAAAAAATGCCCGTGGTCTTTCACATATTCCATATGCTGACGTCCTGCTTTGTCGAAGGGATGCATCATAGAATCATCGCGGCCATTAAAACCCAGTGCTTCAATACCGACTTTTTCACATAATTCACTGTTAAAGGCAGGGGTTGATTTAACCCATTGCCCCTCTAAGTACATCTCGACATAACCGTGGTACATAAATAGGTCATTGCCAGCCATCGCCGCTTTCAGTTTTGGCGAACAGAGGTGATTCCTTACATCGGCATAGCCAATACGCGCCGGGATACCCGAAGCTCGGGCGCATGCCGTGAGCAAAATAGCTTTGGGAATACAAAAAGCTGATTTTTTGGTAGCAATTTGGCTGGCGGTAAAATTAGCCCTTTCCATACCCATGGAGTAGGGATCATAGCGTAAGCCATCCCGTACCGCGTAGTACAGGGCAACAGCACGCTCTACCGGCGCCATGCCTATACCTGTGAGAGCCTTGTCGGCAAAAGTTTTGACAGAGGGGTGGTCCGAGTCAATAAAAATGCCTGGTCGAAGATAGTCATTAATTGCCTGCGGCTGAGCAACATTATCCTCTGCAGGAAGGTGTTGATTATCAATCATAATTCATCTCAATTGTGGCCTTGATCTTAGTCTCAGTAATGACAGAGCTTCCCCATTCGCTCTCAATTTTAAGCGTCAAGTTCTGCATTTTTCTTTTCAAGGCGCGCTCTTAAATAAGCGGCCAAACCAACGCTTTCAATTAAAGGCGTCAGATTGCCGCGGCGAGGCCGTGGCATATTCAAGACCTGATTAAAGTAAGCGATATTAATTTGGGGATTAAGTCGCTCCAACAATTTAACGTTGTCACCCAGCCTCATTTCACCCGCCTCTAGAACCCGGTAGTACCAACCGGTGATGCCTTCTTTCTCTATAAACTCAGTCAAGCCAGATTGCTTGAACTTGGCATTGATTTTCCAGCAAGGTCGTCTAGGCTCTGAAACTTGGACAACTACGCTGCCAAAGCTGTAGATATCGCCAATACACACTCTCTCCTCTGACATGTCAGCAACGGTAATATTTTCACCAATGGAGCCCGGCACCGCGACACCCCTCAATTGGTGGTAGGTTTCAACAATATGCCGATAGCCAGGTAGAGAGTATTGATGCAGGGCTTTATCGGGGCCGCCATGATAGCGTTTGTCGACCTGCTCATCGCCTTTAATGCCCAGTTCGTCAACGCAGACATGGCTAAGGGGTGCTTTATAAATACCTGTGTATTCACCTGATGACTGTAGCAGTTGCGACTTTCCGCTATAAAGCCCCTGAATTTTCATCGTCCTGTTAATACCTTGAGTTATAGCCAACAGCTTGTGCTGATAATCACTCTGGCACAAGCCCAGTGTTTTTTTGGCAAAAAAAACGAGGCGCAAAGCCCCGTTTTTTAGCTGCGTTGACTCAGAAAGTTACTCTGAAGCTGACGCTGTATCCTCAGTTTTCGGCGGTAAGCCACCCTCAGCTTCGGACACTTCTTTCATCGACAGTTTAATACGGCCACGGGCATCGACATCGAGGACTTTCACCTTGATTTGCTGACCTTCTGACAAATAGTCAGTCACCTTTTCAACGCGCTCCTGGGCAATTTGTGAGATATGCACCAAGCCATCAGTGCCGGGCATAATCGTTACAAAGGCACCAAAATCGACAACGCGAGCAACTGTACCGTCGTAAATACGACCAACTTCAGCTTCTGCGGTGATTTCTTCAATGCGGAAAATGGCATCCTTCAAGCCCTCGCGATCATCGCTATAGATACGAATGCTACCATCGTCTTCAATATCGATCGTCGCGCCCGTTTCCTCGGTGAGCATACGAATTGTGGCGCCGCCCTTACCGATAACATCGCGGATTTTGTCAGGATCAATTTTCAGGGTGTGGTAGCGTGGCGCTGATTCGGCAACATCATCACGGCTGACTTCGAGCGTCTTGTTCATTTCACCAAGAATATGCAAACGCGCGGCTAATGCCTGAGTCAAAGCCTCCTGCATAATTTCTTCAGTGATACCTTCTATCTTGATATCCATTTGCAGAGCGGTAATACCAGCGGCACTACCCGCCACTTTAAAGTCCATGTCGCCGAGGTGGTCTTCATCACCAAGAATATCGGTCAGTACGGCAAAGCCTTGGTCTTCTTTAACCAGACCCATGGCAATACCGGCAACAGGGGCTTTGATGGGAACACCGGCATCCATTAGCGCTAAGCTTGAACCACAAACTGAGGCCATGGAGCTTGATCCGTTAGATTCAGTAATCTCCGAAACCACCCGGATGGTGTAGGGGAAATCTTCATCGTTGGGTAGAACAGCCGCTATACCGCGTCGCGCCAGGCGACCATGACCGGTCTCGCGACGGCTGGTGCCACCCATGCGGCCCGCTTCACCCACCGAGTAGGGAGGGAAATTATAGTGCAGCATAAAGGCATCGCGTTTCATGCCCTCGAGGGCATCGATGTTCTGAGCATCACGCAGCGAGCCCAAGGTCGCTGTAACGATGGCCTGAGTTTCTCCACGAGTAAACAAAGAAGAACCATGTACTTTCGGCAAAATGCCAACATCGACAGCTATGGGCCGGACAGTAGTGCTATTGCGGCCATCAATACGCGCTTCACCACGGATAATTCGGCCACGAACGATGTTCTTTTCACATTTTTTAAACGTGTCCCGTACATCTTCTTCAGCAACACCACTCTCTTCGCTCACTAACTGAGCAATAGCGGTGTCACGGATTTCTTCAAGGCGTGCAGTGCGCGCTTGTTTGTCAGTGATTTGATAAGCCGCTTCAACGTCAGCACCTACTGCCGCGTTAAGCGCGGCACTGAGCTCAACGTTTTCGGGAGCCGCCTGCCAATCCCACGCAGGCTTGCCGGCTTCGCGAACCAGCTCCTCGATGGCCTGAATCACGGCCTGCATTTCCTGGTGGGCATAGAGTACGCCGCCCAACATCAAGTCTTCTGATAACTCTTTAGCTTCAGATTCAACCATCAACACGGCGTCTTTGGTACCAGCGACGACCATGTCAAGATCTGAAGTAGCGAGATCTGTATACGTAGGGTTAAGGATATACCCTTCATCATCACTGTATCCAACACGTGCAGCACCAATTGGGCCGTTGAAGGGTACACCGGAAATAGCCAGTGCTGCAGAGGCACCGATCAATGAGGCGATATCGGGATCAATATCTTTGTTGGCCGACATCACTGTCAGTACGACCTGAACTTCGTTTTTAAAACCCGCTGGAAATAAAGGGCGAATGGGCCTGTCAATCAAACGACAAGTCAACGTCTCTTTCTCATTGGGTCGACCTTCACGTTTGAAAAACCCACCCGGGATCTTACCTGCCGCATAGGCTTTTTCTTGATAATTAACCGTCAGGGGGAAAAAATCCTGACCGGGTTTAGCTTCTTTACGAGCGACAACAGTACACAACACCATGGTGTCGTCCATACTGCATAGCACCGCACCAGTGGCCTGGCGGGCGATACGGCCAGTTTCCAGTGTTATCGTGTGCTTGCCATATTGAAATGATTTACTTACGGGGTTCACTATTTTCACCTATTTATAAATACTAACGGCCCCATCGGGGGCCGTTAGTGGAATGAGTTATCGGCGTAATCCAAGCTTCGCAATCAGCTGGCTATAACGCTCAGCATTTTTACTTTTTAAATAATCAAGCAACTTACGACGCTGATTAACCATACGGATCAAACCACGACGTGAGTGATGATCCTTTTTATTGCCGGTAAAGTGGCTTTGTAGTTTGTTAATATTCGCGGTCAACAATGCCACCTGCACTTCGGGAGAACCAGTGTCCCCTTCCGCCTGCGCATTATCTTTTACAATTGCTGCTTTCTCTTCTGCACTTAACGCCATTTTACTTTCTCCAATATGCACATTATTCGGGCTTATCCACGCATATTTATAGATAGCCTAATTACGCTGGATTATTCCAGCAACCAATTGCAAGCTCGCTAATAACCGCTTCGATCGTTAAACGACCAATACGGTCTATTGCGCACTTGCCACTAAGCGACGCGGCTTCACTCGCCCGTCGTCCAATACTTCACCGACACCCATAAAATCACCGTCGGCGTGAAAGATACGCACTATATCGCCTTCT
>JARGOV010000005.1:75020-127434 GCA_029212965.1 Porticoccaceae bacterium | reverse complement strand
AATTTGGGGCTCGATGTTCTGCCATCACAGCCAACGAGCAAGCTTTTCTGACCGCTATTGACCATATCGGAGCCAATGGTTTTGCCTAGGCGTAGGGCGAAGTCTTCATTAATTTGGCTGTTTGCATTACCTCTAATATCGTACTGTCTGAAAACTTCAGACATGGGTCCGCCTTTGTCGGTGTCTGGCAAATCTAGGCCGCCCATGGAGGAGGGTGCTACTTTCTTTCGGAAGAGTTTTTCTTTAATTAACTGATTGAGCTCAGCCGGTGTCAGATCGCTTTTATCTAGAGCACTGCTCGTTTCGAAACGGGCCAATTCGTAACGAATCAACAGCATTAGTAGTAATAGACTAAGAATAAGCAGGGCGAAAAAACAGATAGCAAAATAAAGAACGGGCTTGCCCGTCATTTTTACTAGCTTGTTAGAAGCGGAGTAACGCAATTTCCAGTCTACTCGCCCTTTGATCGGAGTGTCAGCCCGGAAGGCCGTATCTGAGCTTCCAATAGAGATAATAACTTGGGGTGCAAAGCCACGGGTATATTGTAGTAATTCAGTTTTCCCGAGACTGAGATCAGTCTTATTGAGTGTGGGGTGGAGGTTTTGTGCGGAGAAACTGACGATTAAGCTGCCGACAACTTTGTCGTTATCGGCGACGGTAGTAGCATTGACGATCAGCCAATCATGGAGTTTAACGGCCGTTGGCTCGAGTTGTTTACCGGCGATGGAATTTTTGGCCAGAGTAATACCGACAAAGTTTTGTGTATCTTTAAAATAGGGGCTGTTGGCAGTGACCAGTTTGATTTCAGCCATTTCAGGCAATTGGTAACGTAGCATGTTTTTAAACTCGTTGATGCCTTCTATATCTTCTGTTTTTAAAAGATTAATTAAGATTTTGTCCTGGGCAATGAGGTTGAGCTTTCTATTCATCGTTTCGAAGTAAACTTCGGTTTTCTTTGCCTGGTCTTGTGCAAGAGAAGCGGTCTTTTGCAGGATGCGCTGGTGCCACGGGTCAATTACAAGCTTGTTATAAAATATTTGGGTTAAAAAAATAGTATAAATAAAAATAAGTACAATGCCGGCGATTACGACCGGCGTTTTTATGACAGAGCTGAGATCTGACGGTAGTTTCATGGGCACCTTTACGGGAGAATCTTATCTGTATTGTTCACGGCTGGGGTGTTTGCAATGTCGAGGAGGGCAATAATGCGGCAATATGCTCAATAAGTTTGTTCGCCAGCAGAACTTTATTCATGGTAGGCAGCGATTTACTACTGCCGGGTTGAACTAACAGCACGCGATTGTCTTCACTATTGAAACCAATGGAGGAGTCAGAGACATCGTTAGCAATAATCAGGTCGAGTTTTTTTTGGTGCAATTTTTTGGTCGCATAAAATTCTAAGTTTTCGGTTTCAGCAGCGAAGCCCACGGTTAGCGGTCGGAGAGGAAGGGTGGCAATTGTAGCGATAATGTCGGGGTTTTTGACTAGTTCAATATACATCTCGTCATCGCTTTTTTTAATTTTTTGTTCGGCGACGCTGGCGGGTCGGTAATCGGCAACCGCAGCGGCGGCAATAAAAATATCAGCGCCCTCGACTGCGTTTAAAGCGGCCGTCAACATATCCATTGCGGACTCAACCGTAATGGTTTTAATCCGTTCTGGTGGGTCGAGTTGTACCGGCCCGCTGATAAGCACGGTGTTAGCACCAGCCTCCGCTGCGGCTTGCGCCAAGGCATAGCCCATTTTGCCGGAACTGTGGTTGGAAATATAGCGCACTGGGTCGAGAGCCTCCCTTGTTGGCCCGGCGGTGATAACCACTTTTTTACCGCTCAATAAGCCTGTGGCAAATAACGCACTAGCCATTGAGCAAAGGTTTGCGGGATCTTCCATTCGGCCTTCGCCAATATCGCCACAGGCCTGGTAGCCCGCAGCAGGGCCAAAAATGTGCACCGCTTGCTCACGTAGTTGATGTAAGTTTTTCTGTGTGGCGGTATTTCCCCACATGTGCTTGTTCATTGCTGGTGCTACGGCGATGGGGCTATGGCTGGCGAGACAAATGGTACTGAGTAAGTCGTTGCCCTCACCATGGCACAGACGAGCGATAAAATCCGCGCTGGCGGGGGCAACAAGTATAAGGTCAGCCCAGCGGGCTAATTCAATATGGCCCATGGCGGCTTCGGCGGCAGTATCAAGTAACTCAAGGCTCACCGGGTTTCCAGACAGTGCTTGCAGGGTCAGGGGAGTGATGAACTCAGTAGCCGCTGGCGTCATGACCACCCGTACCTCCGCGTTCTGGCCTTGTAGGCAGCGGATTAGCTCGGCACTTTTATAGGCGGCAATACCTCCGGTAACACCGAGTAAAACCCGTTTATTGCTTAGAGAGCCCATGCTCATCCTTTTAAAACCTAGAAATGTCGCTAAGATAACACTTGCCAAGGGAATTTCGAAGAAATCAAGGAAGGTTTGCGATGGCGATCAAACATTGGCCAGAGGGGGAGCGCCCTCGAGAGAAGCTGATTAACCAGGGTCCGAGAGCGCTTTCGGATGCAGAGTTGCTGGCAATATTTTTACGTACCGGCATTGCGGGCCAGTCAGCTGTTGGTTTAGCGAGGGACTTACTCACCCAATTTGGCAGTATTTCTACCTTGTTGAATGCGGACCTTACTACCTTTTGTGATGTTAAAGGTTTGGGACCCGCCAAGTTTGCCCAGTTACAGTCGGTACTGGAACTGGCGCGGCGACATCTGGGTGAACAGCTCACACGCGAACAAGTTTTTACCAACCCTAAAACGGTCAGGCAGTTTGTGCGCACACATTTTCAGGGTTATCAGCGCGAGGTCTTCCTCTGCCTGTTTCTCGATACTCGCCATTGCTTGATTGCCTGCGAAGAGTTGTTTCAGGGCACGATTGATAGTGCTAGCGTCTATCCCCGAGAAGTAGTGAAGAGAGCCCTGCAGATTAATGCCGGTGCGGTAATATTTTCTCACAATCATCCCTCCGGCATTGCTGAACCGAGTGGAGATGATGTACAAATCACCCAGCGCCTGAAAGAGGCTCTGGGTCTGGTCGATATACGCGTGCTTGATCACATCGTGGTGGGTCACAGCGAAGAAATTTCTCTGGCCGAGCGAGGCTTGTTATAGCCGTTTGTAAAGTTCTTAAAAACAAAATTAATTTGATTCGTCATCCCCCCTCTGGTATAAAGCACGGCTCTTTTCACCGGCACACTGTTCCCGCTTGTTTGAGACGAGCAAAGGTTGGGTAGTAGGGCTGGTCGTGACGACCCAGAAATTAACAGTTTATTTAGACTAGATAGAGGCAAAAAGATGTCCAGAGTGTGTCAGGTCACCGGCAAGCGTCCAATGAGCGGGAATAATGTATCCCATGCAAAGAACAGGACTCGCCGTCGGTTTGAGCCCAATCTTCATAGCCATCGCTTTTGGTTGGAAACAGAGAAGCGCTTCATTAAATTGCGAGTTTCAAGTAAGGGGATGCGCATTATTGATAAGCTGGGCGTTGAGCAAGTTATTGCCAACATTCGTGCCAATGGCGGCAAGGTTTAAGGAGAAATAACATGGCTAAGTCAAACAGAGATTTAATTAAGTTGGTGTCCACGGCTGGTACTGGCCATTACTACACTACCAGCAAGAACAAGCGTACGATGCCCGAAAAAATGGAGATCAAAAAATATGATCCCGTCGTTCGTCAGCATGTTGCTTACAAGGAAGCGAAAATCAAATAGTCTGATTTTCGCTTTGGTGAGTACAAAGAGCCCGGTATAGCCGGGCTTTTTCTTGTCTGATATGTTTATTATCGGTAGAAAATTGAGGCTTGATAGCTATGCCCGAACTGCCTGAAGTAGAAACCACCTTGCGGGGTATTCGTCCCTATTTGTTGAAACAAAAAATACAGGAAGTCGTTGTGAGGCAGGCATCTTTGCGCTGGCCAATACCGCAAGACCTACCTGCTTTATTGCTAAAAGCACCTGTCGAGGAGGTTCGTCGGCGTGGTAAATATTTGTTACTGAAACTCCCTCACGGACATTTGATGGTACATCTTGGCATGTCGGGCAGTTTGAGTCTTACCGCTGTGGGCACGGCAGCGAGTAAGCACGATCACGTCGATATTGTCCTCGAAAGCGGCTGGATACTGCGCTACAACGACCCGCGGCGCTTTGGCTGCATGCTCTGGATTGGGGGCGAGCCCTTTGAGCACCCCCTGCTGGCCAATCTTGGTCCAGAACCGCTGGGCAATCTTTTCGATGACAGTTATCTCTACCAACGCTCACGGCGCAAAAGCCTGCCTGTAAAAAGCTTTTTGATGGACAGCAAGATTGTTGTCGGTGTGGGTAACATTTATGCCAATGAAGCTCTATTTCGCAGTGGGATACACCCTCTGCGCAAAGCGAATCGTATCTCCAAAAATCGCTATGGGCGGCTTTCTGTCATCGTACGGGAAGTGTTAGCAGCGGCGATCGAGCAGGGCGGGACAACCCTACGTGACTTCGTGGGTGGTGACGGCAAGCCGGGCTATTTTAAGCAGGAGTTACAAGTTTATGGCCGTGGCGGGCAGGCTTGCATGGCATGTTCGGCTATATTGAAGGAGGTGCGCCTAGGGCAACGCAGCACGGTGTATTGCCCAAACTGTCAGCGCTAACAGGCTGACAGTTTGCTCTTTTAGTTGAATTTTTCGCCCAGAGCCTTGGCGACATTGGGAGGCACAAAAGGTGAGATATCACCCGTTAAAGAAGCAATTTCCCTTACTAGGCTAGATGAAATATATGAGTGTTGTTCAGAGGGCGTCATAAAGATACTTTCTGCGACCGGTGACAGAGCACGGTTCATATTGGCCAGCTGAAACTCATATTCAAAATCAGAAACGGCGCGCAGGCCCCGCAGCACAGCGTCGCCCTTGCAGTCTTTCAGAAAATTGACCAGCAGGTAATCAAAACCTCTAATTTCAACATTTTTTAGATGCGATAATGCTTCTTTGGCGAGATCGCCTCGCTCGTCCAAAGAAAAGAGAGGTTTCTTTTTTTCGCTTCGGGCTATACCCACAACGACATGGTCAAATAGCTTGCAGGCCCGCTCAATAAGGTCAATATGACCATTGGTAATTGGGTCGAATGTGCCAGGGTAAACGATTGTTTTCATAGAAAGCGCTCCAACGCGAAGCGCGCATGGTAAACAATTTATCGATCTAGCTCAATAAACTGGAATTGGACGTCGATGATACAAATAGCAAGCCACATCGCCCGCCGTTTTATGGCGGTGTAATTGCCAGTTGTCAGGCATAAAATCGATAGCCTGATGGGTTGGAGTCTCAATGTAAATTTTCGCGTCTTGAGCAAGCAAAATGCTTTGCTTTGCTAGAGCCACGATGGCGTCTGCCAGCAATGTGGAGTTGAAGGGTGGGTCGAGGAAAATAATATCAAAGGGTTTTGAATTATTGGCGCTTTGCTGTAGCCATTTGAGAGCGTTAGCGTTACACACTCGAGCGGATTGTAAACCGAGGGCGTCAATGTTACCGCTCAGGGCGCGTGCGGCTTGAGGGTTCAGCTCGAGCAAAATAACTTCGCTTGCGCCTCGTGATGCCGCTTCCAGACCCAGTGCGCCTGAACCGGCAAACAGATCGAGACAACGCGCACCGCGTAGTTCAGTGCTCAGCCAGTTAAATAATGTTTCTCGCAGACGGTCACCAGTGGGGCGCAAGCCAGCAATGGCGGGGAAGCTGATACGTCGCCCACGGCACTGCCCGGCAATGATCCGGACCTGGCCGTTGGTTAGTTTATTTGTCGCTTTGCGTGGCAATTGGCCGCTCCTGGTCGAAGGTAAAAATGCTAGGATACACAGCTTGTCGTAGTACCGGGAAAATTCGCAATGTCCTCTGAACAAGAGTCACCATCAAAATCTGAAAAACGGGGTTTGTTATCCCGTTGGCGACGTAAAAATAAGGCTGAAGCCGTTGTACAAGCGCAGGAAGCGCAAATCAATATACACGTGGAAGAATCGTCAGGTTCGTTGCAAGAGCCAGTTAAAAAAACCGGGCCGCTCGAAATCAAGACTGAGCCGGTGGTAACTACTGAACTTGAGCCTCCAGTCGAGGGACAACCTCTCGAGTCGCTATCCGCCCAAAAATCTGTGTCGAGTGTGGTTGAAGTCACTCCACCTGCCCAGTCAGCGGTTCCCGCTGGATCTTCTGTGCCAGAGACGGCGAAGGCCGATTCTCACAGCGTTGTGATGGCAGAGCCTTCGACAAAACAGAAGGACACTGAGACCGAGAAAAAGAAGCGTCCAAATCGCTTTAGTCGCGCCCTCTCACGAACGAGTGCGGGTCTGGGTGCTTTTTTCCTTGGCCGCAAAGAAATTAGTGATGAGTTGCTTGAGGAACTTGAAACTTTATTGCTGATGGCGGATACCGGTGTTGATGTCACCAGCGAAATTATTAACGAGCTGACGGACCGGGTGAAGAGAGGTGAGCTCAATGACAGCAATACGCTTAAAACCGAGTTGCACCGGGTGCTACTCGAAATCGTCAGTCCTTGTGAGCAAGCTCTGGATGTCTCCGGCAAGCAACCCTTTGTATTATTAGTGGTTGGCGTTAATGGCGTGGGTAAAACCACTACTATTGGCAAGTTGGCACAGCGTTTTCAGCGCGAGGGCCGCACGGTTATGCTCGCTGCCGGTGACACCTTCCGTGCGGCGGCCGTCGAGCAGCTACAAGTGTGGGGTGAGCGCAACAATGTTCAGGTTGTGGCTCAGCATACGGGTGCCGATAGCGCCTCGGTGATTTACGATGCTGTCGAGTCGGCCAGAGCCAAAGATATCGACGTATTGATTGCCGATACAGCGGGGCGTTTACACACCAAATCGAACTTGATGGAAGAGCTTGAAAAGGTCAAACGGGTGATGTCCAAGCTGGATGAAACTGCACCGCATGAAGTACTGTTGGTACTGGATGCGGGTACGGGTCAAAACGCCCTCAACCAAATGGCAGAGTTTAACCAGGCAGTGGGTGTTAGCGGCCTGGCATTGACAAAGCTTGATGGCACCGCCAAGGGCGGCGTGGCTTTTGCTCTGAGTCGCCGCTTCAATGTGCCCTTGCGTTATGTTGGCTTGGGTGAAGGCGTTGATGATCTACAAGTATTTCGAGCCGAAGATTACGTTAAAGCGGTACTATCTGATAATTGACAATGGCTTATGATTGAATTTGAGAATGTCAGCAAGCGCTATCCGGATGGCCATGAAGCGCTGAGCCAGATAAATTTTGCGCTTGATACCGGAGAGATGGCTTTTCTCACCGGTCATTCTGGTGCTGGTAAAAGTACCTTGTTAAAGCTCATTATGCTGATGGAGCGCCCGTCCGGCGGACAGTTGCGGGTCAATGGTAAAAACCTTAACCGCCTTCACAAAAGCCAGATACCCTACTATCGACGACGTGTTGGCGTGGTTTTTCAAAACCATCAACTGCTATTTGACCGTACAGTCTTTGACAATGTGGCCTTGCCGATGCAGGTTTCTGGCGCTCAACATCGAGATATTGAGCGGCGCGTGCGTGCCGCCCTCGACAAGGTTGGTTTACTGAATAAAGAAAAGCTCAATCCCGTGCAATTATCGGGCGGTGAGCAGCAGCGTATCGGCATAGCGCGGGCCGTGGTACACACCCCGCGCATCCTTCTCGCCGATGAGCCGACAGGTAATCTCGACCCCAGTTTATCGGTGGAAATTATGACCCTGTTTGAAGATTTTCGAAATGTCGGTGTTAGCGTACTGGTGGCAACCCACGATATTGCGTTGATTTCGTCCATGGGCGAAAGAGTATTAACCCTGGATCACGGACGACTGTCAGAGGCTGCAGCCCTTGTCACGGTATAAGAACGGTCCAGATACGCCAACTCAGTCACGGCGCAGTGGTGCGGTAGAAAGTCGTCGGAGTTTGGTCGCCATTGTGCGCGCTTATTTTCATAGCCATCGCAAAAATGCTTCCCAAAGTTTTGATCGTCTCGTCAGTGAACCGCTGCAAAGTGTGATGACAATGCTAGTTGTTGCAATCGCTCTTGCCCTGCCAACAATGCTGTACGTCGGTGTGTCGAGCCTCCAACAGCTCAGCGGCAGTTGGGACAGCAGTGCACAGATGACGCTGTTTCTGAAAAAGGGTGCAAAAGACAAGGCCATTCAAGACTTAATCAATGAGCTTGAGTCGAACGATGAATTAGCAGAAATACGCTATATCTCTCCGCGCGAGGCGCTCGACGCATTACAAGATAGTGCTGGTTTTGGTGAAGCTTTGACTCATCTTGATGATAATCCTCTACCGCCAGTATTACTCGTGGAGCCGGCTGCCGCAATTGAGGCGAATGTACCACGGGTTGAGCAGCTGATGGAAACCCTGGCGCAACAGCCGTTGGTGGGAGAGGTACAGCTCGATATGAAGTGGTTACAGCGGATGCAGCAAATACTTGATATTGGTCGGCAAATTACCGTGTTACTGGGCGGGGCGTTATCACTGGGCGTTTTATTGGTGGTGGGTAATACGATTCGTCTGGCAATTGAAAGTCGCCGTGAAGAAATACTGGTGGTGAAACTGGTAGGCGGCACCAATGGTTTTGTGCGACGGCCTTTTCTTTACACAGGGCTTTGGTATGGTGTGTTCGGCGGATTGATCGCTTGGTTGGGGGTGGTGATTGCGCAGTTTTGGTTGGGCGCAACGGTCACTCGCCTAGCCGCTCTCTACCAAAGTGACTTCGCCCTGAAAAATATCGGTTTGGATGGCATGCTGCTCTTAATTGCCCTTGGCGGCATTCTCGGGCTGATTGGTGCAGCGCTTGCTGTGGGTCGGCACATTGCTCAACTCGAACCGTGATTGGCTAAACAAAACTGCCAACTAAATGAACTTTTACGGCCTTTTCTCATCGAACCTTTGAGTGTTAAACTACATCGCTGATTTCAAGAGGTTGTTATGAGCACGAGTCTTCAATCGATTCAATGGATGGCCCCCGGGGGTAATCTCGGCGCCTATATGCAAGGTGTGAGCACGATTGCCATTCTTTCTGCAGAGGAAGAGAAAGCGCTTGCTGAACGTCTGTATTATGAGGATGACGTTGATAGTGCGCGCCAGTTGATTATGGCCCACTTACGCTTTGTAGTGCATATTGCTCGCTCCTATAATGGCTATGGCTTGCCTCTGGCGGACATCATTCAGGAGGGCAATGTGGGTCTGATGAAGGCCGTTAAGCGCTTTAACCCCGAGAAGGGTGTGCGCTTGATTTCTTTTGCCGTGCATTGGATTAAAGCTGAAATTCATGAATTTGTGCTACGCAACTGGCGTATCGTAAAAGTTGCTACCACCAAGGCACAGCGCAAGTTGTTTTTCAACCTTCGCGGCGCTAAGAAGCGTCTCGCCTG
Organism: Porticoccaceae bacterium; assembly: GCA_029212965.1. Taxonomy (GTDB): domain Bacteria; phylum Pseudomonadota; class Gammaproteobacteria; order Pseudomonadales; family Porticoccaceae; genus Reddybacter. Next base: position 118,030 of record JARGOV010000005.1, on the reverse strand, counting down.
GCTGACTGGTGATGAAGCCAAAGCTATTGCTGAAGACCTCGGTGTAGAGGTTAAGCATGTGCGTGAGATGGAAAAGCGTCTCTCCGCTCGAGATGCTGGCTTTGATGCCTCGGTCGATGACGATGATGAGAGCACTTACCAGGCACCGGCTCTCTACCTTGAGGATCGAGAGGCTGATCCGGCTTTGTTAGTTGAAGACGCCGATTGGGAAAGTGACAGCGAGATTCGCCTGGCCACGGCTCTCGGTGAGTTGGATGAACGAAGTCAGGATATTCTTCGTCAGCGCTGGTTGAGCGATACAAAAGCAACGTTGCACGACTTGGCTGAGACCTATGGTGTGTCAGCGGAGCGCATTCGACAGCTCGAGCAAAATGCTATGAAAAAGGTCCGTACTTTTCTTGAGGCTTGAGACCTCTCAGAATGCATACAAAGTATCCACGATCAAAAAAACCGCGAATTTCGCGGTTTTTTTGATCTATCCTAAGCTCGATTAATTGTTCCCCGCGAATATTTGGTGTCCCATAGTGAGTTTAAAGCCGATCGATAGTCGTTTATTGCCATTGCTAGTGGCAGTTAACGGTTTTTTGGTTGTTACCCTCGGTGCTTTCGGCGCTCACGGCTTAAAAAATTTGATTGCCCCGGAAGCCATGCAATACTGGCATACTGGTGTGCTTTATCAAATGTTTCATGTTGTTGGCTTACTGGCCTGTGCTTTCTTAGCCTCGACCTGTGAAGGCAAGCCTCATGCTACTCATTGGGCCGTGGTGGCAGCCTGTTTGTTTATGCTGGGCGTGGTGTTCTTTAGTGGTAGCCTTTACCTCCTCGCATTGACTCAGCAAAGCTGGCTAGGAATGTGTGTGCCAATAGGTGGGGTGTTTTTCCTGCTGGGTTGGATTAGCTTGGCGGTTTGTCATTTTAGGCGGTGAGTATAGACATGACTGGAGTGGCAAATTTTCGGCCCGAGTACAAAAAAAAATCGATCCGCAGCTATGTTCTTCGCAGTGGCCGTATGACAGAGGGCCAGCAGCGAGCGCTTGAGCAGCATTGGCCAAACTTTCGTCTTAGCTTATTTTCTGGGCCAATTGACAGTTGGGCAGTCGTTTTCGGTCGCGTGGCTCCCGTGGTGCTGGAGATAGGCTTTGGCATGGGTGACTCCTTGCTAGCGATGGCCCAAAACGAGCCCGATAAAGATTTTGTTGGTATTGAAGTTTATCCACCCGGTGCAGGGCGTTTGGTGAATCGCGCTGCCGAGCTAGGGTTATCAAATTTGCGTATTTATCTTGCCGACGCCATGGACGTTTTGGATGACTGTATTTCCGACAAAAGCCTAGACAGAGTGCAGCTCTATTTCCCCGATCCCTGGCATAAAAAAAAGCACAATAAACGCCGTATTGTGCGACAAGCGTTTGTCGACAAAATTGGCGCAAAACTCACTACTGGTGGTCAATTTCATATGGCTACTGACTGGCAGCCTTACGCAGAATACATGGTTGAAGTGATGCAAGAGGTTGAAGGTTTTATCAATGTAGCGGGGGATGATGTTTATTCCCCGCGACCAGACTATCGTCCCATTACTAAATTTGAAAAACGCGGGCAGCGCCTGGGTCACGGTGTATGGGATTTACTCTATTGCCGTGAGTAGTAACGATCGACAAAAAATAGTGTTTAGTTAGTTGAATCGAGTATTATTTGCCCACAAGAAAGAGCCAGCAGGGCACTTATTAAAACAAAGGATATTTAAATGAATCTCAAGAAAATAAATGTTTTACCAGTTGCCCTCGTTGCATCATTAACGCTAATGGGTTGTGAAGAAGCTACTAAGCCGAAGACCGATACTTCAGTTGCAGCAGCTGTGGCGTTGGAATCAGAAATGCAAAAAGTCAGTTATATTATGGGTACAAATATCGGTTCGCAAATTAAGGGCGAAGCTTTTGATGTTGATATTCCCTCACTGACTTTAGGCTTGAATGATGCAGTGGAAGGTAATAAGCCCAAGCTGTCTGAGACCGAAATTAACGCGGTAATCGAAGCTTTCCAGGCGAAGGTGATGGCAGAACAGGAAGCGAGCGCGAAGTTGGTAGCTGAAACTAATATCAAAGAGGGTGAGGCGTTTTTGGCAGAAAATGCCAAAAAAGAGGGTGTCGTGGTATTGGAAAGCGGCCTGCAGTATAAGATTGTAGAAGCGGGGACAGGCGAGGTACCCACTGCAGAAAATACTGTAGAAGTGCATTACAAAGGGACCTTACTTGACGGAACAGAATTTGATAGCTCTTTTAAACGTGGCGTGCCAGCACAGTTTGGTGTTACTCAGGTCATACCCGGTTGGGTTGAGGCGTTACAGTTGATGAAGGAGGGCGCTAAGTGGGAACTCTATGTCCCGGCTGATCTGGCTTATGGTCCGGGTGGTACTGGTGGTTTGATTGGGCCTAATCAAACGCTGATCTTTGAAGTGGAATTATTAAAAGCCTCTGTCGATACGGCTGGCTAGACTAAACTAACAATTTAACGTCTTTTTCAGTCTAATTTTGATTACTGCAGAATGTTGTACTTATTTAATTGTACTCAAGCAGAGTTAAAAAATTTTTGGTAGCCACAAAAGTAGCGTTGGCAAAGTCAGTGCGGTCAGCACGCCTGTGAGGCCCAGTGCTAGACTTGAAAAGGCGCCGCAAACGGGGCTGATGTCAAAGGCCCGCGCCGTACCGACACCGTGGGCATTGATACCCAAAGTAAAGCCCTGTAGCCGCTCATCGCTGACACCGAGTAGTCTTAGCAAGCTCGGTCCGGCGATAGCCCCGACGACGCCGGTAAAAATAACGACACCAGCTGTTAACTCCCCCAGAGCGCCAATTTCTTTGGCGATGCTCAATGCAATGGGGGTAGTGACGGATTTCGGTGTTAGCGAGAGTAAAGTCAAAGGGTCTGCGCTAAATAAAGAAGCCAGTGTTAGTGCGCACAAGGGCGCGGCAATGGTGCCCAATAGTAGGGTCAATAAGAGCGGCAGGGCGAGTGCACGAATGCGGTCGAATTCGCGGTTCAGGGGTATCGCCAGGGCAACGGTCGCGGGGCCCAGTAGCCAATAGAATACGTTGTTGGCTCGTTGATAGCGGGCATAGTCGATATCCAGGCTGTATAGCAAGGCGGCGATTAATAGGCAACTACTGACTAGTGGGTGCAACAGCGAAAAGTGCTGGGCTTTTCGAAAAGTCCACAAGCCTGCGAAATAGGCTAAAAAAGTGAGTGCTAGCAGACTCGCTGAGAAGAGCAAGGCCATTGGTTCGCTGATGAACATCTCACTCATTGTTTAGTAATGCACGGGTTAGGGCTTTCAGGATGAGTCCGGTTAAAGCAATGGATAGCAATGTACCGCCAATGATTGCCGCCAGAATGGCGGGCCACTGCTGTCGCAGTGCTTCGGGCAAGAAAAAAATGCCGACGCCAGCGGGAATAAAAAATAGTGACAGTAAGCTAATAAGCCTGCCGGCAGTGCTTATTAGCCAAGTGGGTGGGGGCAGCTGACGCAAGACAAAAAATAGCAAGACCATGCCCACCACTGGGCCGGGTACAGGGAGGGGTAATATCTGTGCCAGACCCTCCCCAAGCAACTGAAACAACACTAGCACAGCGAGCCCTTTCAGTGTGTCAATGATCATATTCTTAGGCGAGTTCATTTGCTAGAGATTAGCGTTTTCTCAGTAATTGGTAAGCACTAAGGAGGGCCATTACTGTGAAAGCCAGTAGCGTCCATGCCGGGATGCTGAGATTTAGGAAAGTCCATTGCACTTCGGCACAGTTGCCGTCACCACTGAGCAGCATAGATAGTGCTTCAGTGATCGGTAAGGCATCAAAGAGATAGTCGGCAGGCGGCCCGCAGGCGGGGACCTTTTCTTCGGGCAAACTTTGCAGCCACAGTTGGCGAATGGAGAAACCTGCACCGGTCAGTGCGCTGATGCCAGTGGCTGCAGCGTAATAATTTCGGGCTTTGCCGATGGGGTTGTGGGCAAAAGCCAGCAGCGCGATAAGACCGGTCGAAATAACAAAAACTCGCTGCACAATGCATAGGTAGCAGGGGTTGAGATCCATTTGGTATTGCATATATAAAGCCACCAAAATCATGCTGGTGGCGATTGAAAACAAGCATAAATTCAAGGTGCGGATACTGGGCATCATCGACAGCTCCCTGTGGTGTGAGTGGACGCAGGTGGGTTTGGAGCCGCACTACGCAGTTGCTGGGCGTGGGTGAGTAGTCGGGGCATGAGGATGGAGAATACCTGCTCGACCTGCCTATGGCGATCGACAATCTCGGGCCAGGCATCACCTAGGTGCAGTGGTTGGCGCAGGCGCTCGCCAACCCGGTTGAGCATGGTAGGAATAAGACTCTGGTCGGTATAGCTTTGTAGCCAGCGAATACCAGCGGCGCGTTGATTGAAGTGCTGGGCGCGGGCGGGTAGCCAGGGCTGGCATGTGTCGAGGTGGCGATAAAAGCGTTGGCAGAAATGTTCGAGGCTCGATGAATGGTATTCCCGCCAGTGCGTTGCGAGTAAGTGATCGAATGTGATGTCGAGAATAATACCCGCGAAGCGTCGCCACTGAGGTGAAAAGGTGCGAATCAGGTGTTGTAGTTCTGGCTGTGTGTCAGTGTAAACGTCAAGCCTGCGGTGCAGTGCGATGCCTTTTTCGACATTTTCTGGGTACTGGCCCTGCAGCGGGCCTTTGACAAAGTCCCCGAGCAAACCGCCGACCTGTATATCAAGGTTGTCGCCCGAGAGAAGAATGTGGGCGAGATAATTCACGACTTGAGGGAGAATTGATACTGCTGATAATAGGAGCTGAGAAAGTCGTCGAAATTAAGAGTGTCCGCGTCTTCGATGGCCTTTTGATCTTCTAGCGAATGGGCCGCGAGGCTAACGAACTCTTCTTCAACCGCGGGGTCGAGTTTCGAGTCGAGAAAGTACTCTCGGTGTTGTTGAGCGTGGCGCATGGCTGTTTGAAAATAGGTACTGCCGCTACTGCGCACCTCTTCCAGCAATTGAGCCGCTGGTATGAGTTCGGGTTGTAGTAGTCGTTGCTCCATTGCGGATACCGCTTTGCTATGTGCATTGTCGCCATGACTGGCGTCGAGGACATGGGCGATGGGTTGTAACTGGGTAAAGAGCTCGCTGGCCCACGTCCGTAGCGAGGTCTCTCCATCACCACGGCTGAGCTCGAGCCCCGGTTCGCGACCGCGTTCGACAACTTTGCGTTGGTTGTTGAGTATTTGGCCGTATTCGCGATTATCGGTTTGCGGGCTTTCTTGCAGTAGACAGTGCATGAGGAAGACATCGAGAAAACGCATTTGCTGGGCATCAATACCGACCGGCAAATAGGGATTGAGGTCGACACAGCGCACCTCAATATATTCTACACCCCGTTGCCAGAGGGCCTCGAGTGCCGTTTCGCCGCCTTGCGTGGTGCGCTTGGGACGGATGCTGCTGTAAAACTCATTTTCAATTTGTAGCAAGTGGGGGCTGAGCTGGCGGTATTTACCGTTTGCCCCTTTTACACCAACCGCTTCATAGGCGGGATAGGGCGTAGTCAATGCGCCGCGCAGGTTCTCGATGTAGCGCGGCAGGCTGTTGTAGCAAACAATGAGTGATTCCTGAGCGCTACTTTGATAGCCGAGGTCACCCATGCGTAGAGAGGTAGCATAGGGTAAGTGCAGGCTGTGTTGATCGTCACCGATGGGTTGTAGTCGATGGGCTCTATCTTTAACAAAGCTGCGACAAACCGCAGGTGCGGCGCCAAAGAGATAAAGCAGTAGCCAAAAATGGCGGCGGAAGTTGCGAATTAAATCGAAGTAGCGCTGGGTTTTGAAGTCTTGCAGCGAACCCGAATAATGATCGCTTTGTTGCAATATCTGCCAGCAGGCGTCGGGCAGAGACCAGTTGTAGTGAATGCCGGCAATAGTTTGCATCAGCCGCCCATAGCGGTGGCCGAGCCCACGGCGATAGATGGTTTTCATTTGTCCGATATTAGAACTGCCGTACTGGCCAAGGGGGATGTCCTGGTCACGACCTAGCACGCAGGGCATGCTGTTGACCCATAGTAGCTCGCCACCAATATGGCGATAGGTAAAGCGGTGGATGTTGTCGAGATTATTCAGGACGACGTCGATAGACGGCGAAGGAGCTGTGATAAATTCGAGCAGTGATTCAGAAAAATCGGTAGTAATACTGGGGTGAGTTAGCGTCGAACCAAGGTCCCTAGGGTGAGGCGTATTGGCCAGCTCACCTGTTGGTGTAACGCGCAGGCTCTCTTTTTCAATGCCGCGCAGAATATTATTCAGTGAATGCTGATTTTCAGGGCTTTTGAGGGCAGCCAGGCGTGAGGTTAATAGCGACAAGTGGGATTCTCAGGTTTAGGCAGCGGATAGCTTCTGCGGTAATAGCGGTCTGTTTTTTGGCCCCACTTCGCAGGCGACAACCCGGGCGCGCAAGTCAGGGTTTTTCGCATTGACTTCAAGTAAGTGATTGAGGGCGACATCTCTGTGGGGTGAGCAGTAGACTTCAGTGACAGTGCAGTCATCGCGCCACTCCAGGGCCTTGGTCAGGAAGTTGTCGTTAATATCTTGCAGCACAAAAATAGCCATATTTCTCGATCTGGCGCTAAATTACGGCAAGTGTAACCGATCAGTCCGTGACGGCAAATAGCGTGGGGGTCGACAAAGCTCTTGCGAATATACAGTGTGATGATTAAAGGTTGGCCAGTTATGCCACTTTAAGCGACGGCGCTATTATTGGTGGAGAGGGTTGTGGTGGCTGGAAAAAGAGGCTGTTGGGGAAAGCGTGTGCGGCGCCAAAGTTGAGAGGCCAGCGTCTCAATACTTTGTTGCGAATAATCGCCCTGTGTTAGCCATTGGGTCACCGCCCCGGCGACATCAGGGTAGTGAACACTGACACTGCGGCCGGTGTTGAGCCATTGACTGAAGGCGCCCTGGTCGAGTGTTTCCATGCTATAACCGAGGCCAATGCGCTGCAGGGCAAGCACGTTTGATAGTTGCTCGCATTGACCCTGCACCGGCTTCACCAGTAATTTACAACCCAGTTGCAGGACTTCGCTACTCAACTCAAAGCCGGCGTTACAGACCACGCCATTGCAGCGGTTAAGGTCACGATGAAAGTGTAGTTTGCCCGGCTTATGCCATTGGATATTACCACTTTTATTTGCTGGTGCATCCGGGTGATAGACCGCGAAATGGTGGTGCTTAAAGGGCTGTAAGAACTGTTCGATTTTAGCGGGTGCCTCAAAGGGCAGATAGACAACAATAAGCGCCGGGTCAACCGCCAAATTATTACGCTGAACTGGAGCGATCGGTGGCAAAATCGGCATGTCAAAGTGGTACCAGTGAAAACCAAGGACAAACTTTGTCGGGGCAAAGTATTTCATAATCAGACGTTGGTGTAGATTACCGTGGTGCTGGGGTACAGGGAAATTAAACGCGTATTGGTGGCCGAGACCCAGCACTGGCTTATTGCGTAATTTTGCCGCCCATGCGGTGATAGGCTCGAAGTCCGTTAAAATCAGATCGTAATTGTCAAGTTTAAGCTGGTGGATATCGCGTAGGAACTGTAGTGGCGCGCTATGCAGGACTGTTTTTAAAGGACGAATTTTACCATCGGTAGTCACGAAGGTAAGCCCCTTACGCAGGCTAAAGTCTCCGAAGGCTGCCATATCGAAATATTGCTCGGACTGGCGACCCGAAAACAAAAAATCGACCTCCATGCCCTGTTTTGCTAGCGCTGGGGCCATAGCCCGAGCTCGTGAAATATGACCGTTACCTGTTCCTTGTACGCCGTAGAGGATACGCATTAGATAAGAAACTCCATGGTTAGGGTGGCGACAGTGGAGCCGATTAGCGCGCCGGCGAGAGTATCCGTGGGGAAGTGGACACCCAGTAATATGCGTGAAGCACCGATTAAGCAGGCCCACAAATAAGCAGGCCAGAACAGTTCAGGGATTAACGTGGCGACGACAGTGGCGCAGAGGAAAGCACCCGATGTGTGCCCCGACGGGAAGCTGAACTGATCAGAAGGTGTAATAAAGCTGTTGAAATCGGGAAGAGTGTCTGCCGGGCGGTTGCGCTTTAAGCCTTTCTTCAGCAGGCAATAGAGAGGCCGCTCGATGCAGAAGGCCGTAGCCAGTGCGATCAAAGCAAATTGAGCCATTGTCGCATCGAACAGCAATATAAAGGGCGGGATCAACACGTAGTAAAAGCCATCGGCGGAATGGGAGATGAACTTACTAAGTCCTGTCAGTTGTCGCTGCCGTTTGCGGCACATACACCAGTGAAAGGTGATGAGGTCACCACTGTGTATAAAATGAAGTAGACGAAATTTACTGAGCGGTTGCTTGTCCATGGAATGGCAGCGTAGTAAATATGTATGTCAGTGTCATAACAAGCCTGTGACGAGAGCGTGACAAAAGGACTTTGTCTCATTAGTAGATAACATGCGCCGTTGATGTACGGCAAAGATTTATACACTTCAGGGGTGAGAATCTTGATGGTAAACAGTAGATGTTGTAAGCGTTGGCATACAACGGGGTTTATTAAACGATCGTTTATTTGTAAGCTGTTGACAGAATTCAATAAACGATAGATTATGCGGGCCTACTTACTCGCCGGTAACGTGTTTGCTTGGCGAAAGAATACTTTTTAGTTAGTAATTTTAAATTTTGATGAATTGGGAGTAACAAATGGGCGTTGCTGAGAGTGAGAGCATTAATTCCGCAGTTGCCGGTGGGAAAAGGAATCCTCGGGTAATTGTTGTTGGTACAGGCTTGTCGGGTGTATGCATGGGTATCCGTTTAATGGAAGCCGGCTTTACCGATTTGACTTTGTATGAAAAGGCCGGTGGCCTGGGTGGTACTTGGTACTACAATTTTTATCCAGGCCTGCGTTGCGATGTGCCATCGTACTATTACCAATACAGCTTTTCACCCAGCTCGAGCTGGAGTCACCGTTTCTGTGGCGGTCCAGAAATTCAGCAGTACTACGAAACGACGGCAAAAAAATACAATGTTTTTGAGCGCATCAAATTTAATAGTGAAGTTAAGCATTCCGAGTTTCGCGGCGGCAAGTGGCACATTGATCTGGAAAATGGGGATACTGACGAAGCTGATATTTTAATTGCTGCCTGTGGCATTTTGGTGCGGCCCAAATACCCCGAGATTGAAGGTATGGATACTTTCGAAGGAAAGATTCTACACACCGCTCGTTGGGAAAAAGATATCGATTTGGCAGGGAAAAATGTCGGCGTTATTGGTAGTGGCTCCACCGGCATTCAAATGATCAAGCCTCTGACCGAAATTTGTAATAAAGTGGTTTCTTTCCAGCGTACTCCCCAGTGGATTGTGCCGGTACCCAACCGTAAGTACTCGAAGCTAAATGAGAAAGTGCTAGATACTTTCCCTGTTATCTCCAAAGTTTTCCATCATTCCATAAGCTACTTTATGGAAACCATTATGGGCACAGGTGTGATTAAAGATGGCATGGCACGTCGGTTAATCGGCAAGGCCTGCCAGTGGAATTTGAATACAGTAAAGGATCCGAAACTGCGCAAGGCTCTGACTCCCGATTATGTTGCCATGTGTAAGCGCTTAGTGATGTCTTCTGAGTTTTATCCGGCGATTCAAAAACCAAATGCCGAGCTGGTGACAGAACACATCGAACGCTTTGAGCCAAATGGTATTCGAACCAAAGATGGTGTTTTACACGAGCTTGATGTTGTGGCTTTGGCAACGGGGTATCATGCGGGTGAGCACATGATGCCAATGACCATGAGTGTCGAGAATGGCCCTACACTTGAGGACGCTTGGAAAGATGGGGTTTACGGTTATCGCACAGTTGCCATGCCCGACTTCCCTAACTTCTTTATGGTGATGGGCCCCAATAGCCCTGTGGGTAACTTCTCATTGGCTGCCATCGCCGAAGTGCAGTCTGGTTACATTATGAACTTCGTTGAGAAGTGGGCCAATCGTGAATTTGAAAAGGTTAGTCCCAAACGTACGGCGACCGACCGCTTTATTCAAGATATGAAAGACAACATGAAGGGTACGGTTTGGCTGACAGGTTGCGACAGCTGGTATCTTGACAAGAATGGTGTTCCCGTCTCTTGGCCTTGGACTGCAGCCAAGTTCCGCAACGACCTGAAAGAGCCTGATTATAGTGAATATGAGATGGAGCGTTAAACGCGACAAATCAGCACTGGAACCCGGAGGTGATTGGCGCTTCCGGGTTTTTTTTGCCCAAAATATGACCATGCGGTCAAATTTGGTCGACGCAGAACCAACAGATACTTGTTGTTTGCCGAAGAGAGTGGGCTAAGATGAGGTGTCAAATTGGATGAATAATAATTGTTAGGGGGCAGTGTGTCTGGAATTATAAGTTACGGTGCTTACGTGCCGTATTATCGATTAACACGTAAGGCTATGGGTGGCGGTAAGGGTGAGCGAGCCGTTGCCAGTCACGACGAAGATTCGGTATCGATGTCGGTTGAAGCGGGGCGCGGTGCGTTAGCGAGTAGCCCGGCAATTGATACTTTGATCTTTGCGACCAACAGCGCGCCCTATGCTGAAAAACTGAATGCGACGGCCATTTGCGCGGCCCTCGATTTGCCAACACAGGTGAATACTATCGAGTTGGCCAATAATACACGCATGGGTTTGGCGGCTCTCCTACTGGGTGCCGACCTTGGCAAAGCGGGGCGCACCTCGCTGGTGTGTGCTGGCGATCTGGTTATAGGTGCACCCGGGGGAGCCCGTGAGCGTGATAGTGGCGATGCTGCCGTGGCTTTTGTTACCGGCCCCGAAGAGAATGCCATTGCTCGAGTAATTGGTAGAGCTTCGGCCACGACTGAAGTCCTCGATGTTTGGCGCTTGCCGACCGATCGATTTGCCCGTCAGTGGGAAGAGCGCTTTGGCATTGAGGTACTTGGGCCGGTTAGTCTTGATACAGCCCAGCGGGCACTGGCCGATGCCAATGTGGCTCCAGAGGCGCTGTCTACAGTGATCCTCGATGCCACTAACAGTCGCGATGTTGCCGGTATTCCTCGAGCTCTGGGTTTAAAACCTGAGCAAGTGGCCGATATGCTTGCGGGCTCTGTTGGGCGCAGTGGTGTGGCTCATGCGGGCCTCGTGTTAGCAAAAACGTTTGATCAGGCACAGCCGGGAGATAAAATTCTCGTGTTATCTACCGCGGATGGTTGTGATGCGGTCGTACTGGAAGTGAGTGATAAGATTGCCCAGGGGCGCCCTGCTCGCAGTGTCGATCAGTGGCTGGCGTCGAGCAATAATGAAGTGGCTTATAATACCTATTTAAAATGGCGCGAAATTCTGCCTTTTGAGCCACCACGCAGGCCTGATCCTAACCGTCCAGCTGCACCGATCATGAAACGCAACGAGAGCTGGAAGTACGCTTTTTACGGTAGCCGATGTAGCAAATGTGGGCAGGGTCATTTACCACCGCAACGAGTGTGTCTCAAGTGTCGATCGAGGGATGAAATGGTTGCAGAGCGCTTTGCCGACGCATCTTGCAAGATCACCACTTATACACTTGATCACCTCGCTTATAGCCTACAGCCGCCGGTGGTTTCGACCGTGGTGGACTTTGACTGTGGCGGGCGGCTGGCTTGCGAATTGGCCGATGTCGACCCGGGTGAGGTCGCGATTGGCGATGAACTGGAAATGACCTTCCGGCGCTTCTACACAGGCCAGGGTGTACACAACTATTTTTGGAAAGCACGGCCACAACGCTAGGGGGTGATGTATGGCAAGTAATGGAATTAAAGATCAAGTTGCGATCGTCGGCATGGGTTGTACACCCTTCGGCGAACACTGGGATAGAGACGCCGCTGATATGTTGATTGACGCGGCGAGTGACGCCTATGCATCAGCGGGTGTTGACCCGGCTGATGTCGATGCTTACTGGCTCGGTACTTTTGCCAGTGGTATTTCAGGTATGGTGTTTTCTGAGGCTTTGAAAACACCTTATAAGCCGGTCACTCGACTTGAAAATATGTGTGCCACAGGCAGCGAGGCAATTCGCAATGCGGCCTACGCGGTGGCCAGTGGTGCTTATGACCTGGTAATGGCCGTGGGTGTCGAAAAGCTCAAAGATGGCGGTTATTCCGGACTGGTTGTACCTGGTCCTGACGGCGACGGCACAGAGTCGAGTATGACGGCGCCAGCGATGTTTTCACTACTGGCACCCGCCTACTGTGAAAAATACGGTGTTGGCGAAGGTGAGTTGAAAGATGTGCTCTCACGCATCGCGTGGAAGAACCACGTCGCCGGAGCGAAAAATCCCAAGGCACAATTTCGCAAAGAGGTCTCTCTCGAGAAGATCTGCAAGTCGCCCCGTGTTGCGGGTATGTTTGGCGTCTTTGATTGCTCCGGAGTTTCTGACGGCTCAGCGGCGGCGATTTTGTGCCGCGCTGAAGATGCCTATAAATACACCGATAAGCCGATTTTCCTCAAGGCATTATCCATAGCGGCGGGACCTAATGAAGGCTTCATCAGTGACGAATACGACTTCACTACTTTTCAGGAAGTCGTGGTCTCGGCACAAGATGCCTATAAGCAAGCGGGTATTACCAACCCTCGTGAAGAAATTTCTATGGCCGAAGTTCACGATTGCTTTACTGCAACAGAGCTAGTGTTGATGGAAGATATGGGCTTTTCCGAACGAGGCGAAGGCTGGAAGGATGTTATGGAGGGGCGTTTTGACGGTGATGGGGCGCAACCGGTGAATCCCGATGGTGGATTGAAAAGTTTTGGCCATCCTATTGGAGCCAGTGGTTTACGAATGATGTACGAAATGTGGTTGCAACTGCGTGGCGAAGCGGGAGAACGCCAGATTAAAGATCCGAAGTTGGGATTAACTCATAATCTCGGTGGACAGCCGGGGCGTTGTGTCAGTTTTATATCGATTGTTGGCCGCGAGTTGGGCTAAGTATGCGCTAAATCAAAACTATTGTTTTTCGACGTATATCGCCGACATTAAAAACCCGGCCTGTCTTTTGGTAGTGAAAGATAGTTGTCGGGTTTTTTTATTACCCGTGCAATGCGGGTGAAACAGGCACACAGCAGAGGTGGTTTATTTGCGTTTCATTGCCGCAAAAAAATCGTCGTTGCTTTCGAAGCTCTTCAAACGATCAATGATAAATTCAGTTGCCGCTGTATCTTCCATATCGTTAAGGAGTTTACGCAGTATCCATACCCGCTGCAGGTCAGCTTCATTCATCAATAAGTCTTCACGGCGTGTACCGGAACGGCGAATATTGATGGCAGGGTAGACACGTCTTTCGGCGATCTTGCGGTCGAGGTGCAATTCCATATTGCCGGTACCTTTGAATTCTTCAAAAATCACCTCGTCCATCTTTGAGCCCGTATCGACCAGAGCAGTGGCGATAATAGTCAAGCTGCCACCCTGCTCAATATTGCGCGCAGCCCCAAAGAAGCGTTTCGGTTTTTCAAGAGCGTGGGCATCGACGCCACCGGTCAGTACTTTACCGGAGGACGGCACTACAGTGTTGTAGGCACGAGCGAGGCGGGTAATGGAGTCGAGGAGGATGACGACATCTTTTTTGTGCTCAACTAGACGCTTGGCCTTCTCTATTACCATTTCAGCCACCTGAACATGGCGGGCAGGTGGCTCGTCAAAGGTGGATGCAACAACTTCACCGCGCACAGTGCGCTGCATTTCGGTGACTTCTTCGGGGCGCTCATCGATCAATAAAACGATGATGAAACACTCGGGGTTGTTGCGCACAATGGACTGAGCCATATGCTGCATCATAATGGTCTTACCGGCCTTCGGGGGAGCGACAATTAAGCCGCGCTGGCCCTTGCCAATGGGAGCAACCAGATCGATGATGCGTCCGGTTAAATCTTCAGAACTACCGTTGCCCGATTCGAGCGTCATGCGCTCGTCGGGGAACAGCGGTGTCAGGTTTTCAAAGAGTATTTTGTTGCGGGCATTTTCCGGGCGGTCAAAGTTGATTTGGTCAACTTTAAGCAGGGCAAAGTAGCGTTCGCCGTCTTTGGGGGGTCTGATTTTGCCTGAAATACTATCGCCGGTACGCAGGTTAAAACGGCGAATCTGACTGGGTGAAACATAAATATCGTCCGGCCCGGCTAAATAAGAGCCATCGGCAGAGCGTAGAAAGCCAAAACCATCGGGCAGAATTTCCAGCACACCATCACTGTAAATATCCTCACCGCTTTTCGCGTGGCGCTTCAGGATGGTAAAGATAATGTCCTGCTTGCGTAAGCGACCGAGGTTTTCGAGGCCGGTGTCTTCGCCGATTTTTATCAGCTCATTAATTGGTTTCGTTTTTAGGTCAGTCAGATTCATAAAGTTGTTGTTCTAGGTGTCATTAGATAGGTTCGGTCTTGTTGGACTATTTGGATACAATCAGAAGTAAGTTGCGCAGACTGGCAAAAATGCTGTTTGGAATTGTTATGTGTCTACACCCGAAAAGGCCGCTTAGGAAATGATTTAGCTATTTAGCAAAGGGGTGTTAGAAAGAGTCTATGTTGATCGGGGGGAATTATAGTACCTGTTGATTAAAAAACAAGAGCTTTCTTTTTGGGGTGAATCGGTAGCTTGCTCAGTGGAGCAGGCTACCGCCCAGAGCTTTATTTCTTAAAGGCTTGCGTCAATAAACTCTTTCAATTGAGCCTTTGACAGTGCACCGATTTTGGTCTCGTGCAAAGTACCGTCTTTGAACATCATGAGTGTGGGAATACTACGCACATTATATTTCGCGGCTACATCACGGTTAGCATCGACATCGACTTTACAGATTTTTATCTGGTCGCCGTATTCGTCAGCCAGTTCGTCCAACAGAGGGGCGATCATTTTGCAGGGGCCACACCAGCTGGCCCAAAAGTCGACAAGTACTGGTATACCAGCGGTGATGACGTCAGCTTCAAAGGTCTCATCAGTAGTGTGAACGATTTTGTCGCCCATAAATATTTCCCCAGTTATTGAGTGGCAGGCTGTGCCTGATTTTTTTGCATCATAACACTCCAAGCTCACTGTGAACAAACCAGCCACTAAGGGGCGCAAGATTTAAAATTCGGCGAGAACACTATCAAGAAAGCGATGGCCAAGCGGGCTGCAACGCAAGCTTCCAGTCGAAAGTGGCTCCACTAAGTGCTTGGCTTCAAGTGTCTGCCAATGTGTGGCGATTTTTTTCAGGGGTACGGCAGTGCGCTGGGTAAATAATTCGATGGGTATCCCTTGTTTCAATCTTAGGGCATTCATTAGAAATTCGAGTGGAAGCTCTGCTGATTCCAAGGCGACTTGTTCGGCTAGATAGTGATTACCAGTTGAAAGTCGAGACAGATAGTCAATGGGTTGGCGCGTTTTACGCGTGCGGAATATTTTCTGTTCGCTAATATCGGTGATTTTACCGTGGGCACCAGCGCCGATACCGATGTAGTCGCCAAATTGCCAGTAATTACAATTATGTTGTGACTGATATTGAGGGCGAGCGTAGGCGCTGATTTCGTAAGAACTAAAGCCAACGCTAGTTAATAATTTGTGCCCCGCTTCTTGAATGCATTCCAGTGTGTTTTCGATGGGAAGTACAGGAGGGTGGCTGTGAAAAGCGGTGTTGGGCTCGATGGTGAGTTGGTACCACGAAAGATGCTCTGGTTGCAGATCAATGGCTTGTTGCAAGTCGGCGATTGCCTCTTCGGGAGTTTGCTCAGGCAGACCATGCATTAAATCGAGGTTAAGATTATCGAAGCCCGCGAGTCGGGCAGTACGAACGGCTGCCAACGCTTCCGTGCCATTATGAATACGGCCTAGTCGCTTGAGGTGAGTATCGTTAAAACTTTGAATACCGATGGAGAGCCGGTTGACCCCGGCCTCTCTAAAGCCAATAAATTTTTGCTGTTCAACAGTACCTGGGTTTGCCTCGAGGGTAATCTCTATTGTAGGTGCAAAGCCGATCAGTTGCTCAGCCCCATCGAGGATGCGAGCAATAGCTGCAGCGGAGAAAAGGCTTGGTGTACCGCCGCCAAAAAAAATCGAGACTAATTGTCGACCTTGCTGTTTTTCGTTGCCGGCTTCTATGGCAAGGTCTGCCAGTAGGGCATCAACATAGTCACTTTCCGGCAATGCTTCGCCGTTGTTAGTATGGGAGTTAAAGTCGCAATAGGGACATTTTTTGACACACCAAGGAATATGCACATAGAGTGACAACGGGGGCAAGTAGAGAGAACTCATTTGTTTGCAGCGAGCGTAAAAGGTCGCAACAGACTACTGTTTAAGCTGATTGAGAAGGCATTCCAAGGCTTTGGCCCGGTGGCTACGCGTGTTTTTTTCATCATTACTTAACTCAGCGGATGACAGACCAGTTGTGGGGTCGAGAAAGAGGGGGTCGTAGCCAAAACCGTTGCTACCCTGAGGCTGTTTGAGAATACGTCCCTCCCAGGTGCCCTGACAAATTAGCGGGGTGGGATCTAGTGGATGACGTAGGTAAACGAGTACACACTGAAAGCGGGCGCTGCGCTGTTCATCAGAGACATTGTGCAGGCTTTCGAGCAACTTTTGATTGTTTGTTCTATCGTTGGCACCGGCCCCGGAAAAGCGGGCGGAGTAAATACCGGGAGCGCCATCAAGAAAGTCGACTTCCAGCCCCGAATCATCGGCAATAGCGGGTAGTCCGGCGATTTTCGAAGCGTGGCGTGCCTTAATAATAGCATTTTCGACAAAGCTAAGGCCGGTTTCCTCTACGTCGGCAATCTTGAATTTTGCCTGTGGCAGCACTTCAAAATGCCTTTCGGCTAATAGCTGCTGAAATTCTTTCAGTTTGCCAGCATTATTGCTGGCCAGTACGATCTTTAACGACATGCCGGCTCGACCTGTAATTCACAATGTGCTTGTTGAACGAGTTATTTTATCAGCACTTAGTTAGTGAAGTCGGAAAATATAGGTCGGTTCCGTTCGATAGTCGCTAATGTACTTTACTCATCGTGATAAAAACGACGCTGAAAGCTAAGGTTATGGGCTGGCTTGTCGGGGTCGGGTTGGATGCTGATTTTAAAAGTCATGGCATCTTCGTCCTCAAAGCGAAAGGGGGCGAGGTAGTAAACGACTTTACCCTCACGGATTTCAAAAAACTTCAATGTCTGTTGTTGGGCGAGTATGTTGGCTACATGCCCTTTGATTAAAGCAGTAGAGCCACCCTGGGCGCCGTTTTTGACCACGGCAATATTAACGAGCCCCCAGTCTTTACCGCGGGTGATACTGTAACTTGCGGCGACATCTGGCCGTATAAAACTACTGTTGAAAGCGCTGTAAAACACCTTGTAATCGCTAAAGGCTTTAAAAGTTTGGTCAGAGGCGAAAGAGTGCAAGCTGGCGCTGAGACTTAAGAGCAAGAATGCGGGGACAAGTAAGCGTTTTTTCATTTTTATTTCTCCAGATGCTTTGCCGTCTATGTATTCTGACTATAGCGTTGGAGAGCTATTTGGCCAAATGGTAAATCGCCGTTTCACCAAATAAGTTGGGCCACAGTCCTTTAAGTTGCTTGTCGGGAAAGCGCTCTGTGACGACTTTGCGATGCAAAATGCGGATATTTTTTTCCGCACAGAGGGTGTCGAAGTCATGCACGGTGCAAAAGTGGATATTGGGTGTGTCGTACCATTGATGGCTCAGTTGTTTGGTGACGGGCATACGGCCGCGCAGCATTAAATAACTGCGAGTGCGGATATTGCCGAAATTGGGAAAGGTGACAATGCACTCTTTGCCGACACGTAACATTTCGTCGATCAACTGATCCGGGCGTCGCATGACCTGTAATGAATAAGTCATGATGACGGTATCGAAGCTGTCATCCTGAAAACTGCCCAAGCCTAGGTTCAAATCAGTTTCAATGACGTTAACACCGCGGCTAATGCAGGTGGTGATTTGTTCGGCGTCGATTTCCAGGCCGTAGCCTGTGGCTTGCCGGTTGTCAGCTAGACTGCTCATGAGCGTGCCGTCACCACAGCCAAGGTCGAGCACCCTGCCGCCTACGGGAATCCATTGCTGGAGAATGTCGAGGTCGATACGTAACATCAGAGGGCATCCTCTTCTGTGGTGAAGGTATCAATTTCCTTAGCGACGCGGGTCATGTAGGCGCGAAAAACCCCTTCGTAACGAGCATTGGGTAATAGGAATGCATCGTGGCCCATATCGGACTGGATCTCAGCGTAGGCGACATTTTTGTCGGCAGCGATAAGGGATTTAACAATTTCCCGTGATCGGGCGGGGGCAAAGCGCCAGTCGCTAGAAAAAGACACCACTAAAAAATTGCAGAGTGCATGGCTGAAGGCTTTGATCGGGTCTCCGCCGTATTCCCGGGCGAGGTCGAAATAGTCGAGTATTTTGGTCATCAACAGATAGGTATTGGCGTCAAAGTCTGTAGCGAAACGGTCCCCTTGATGGCGCAGATAGCTCTCTACCTGAAACTCAATGGGTGCATCGAGACCTTGCTGAAAAGTGCCGGAGCGCAACTCACGACCGAAGCGCTCCTCCATTAAAGCATCCGACAGGTAAGTGACGTGGCCAATCATTCGCGCCAGTGCGAGCCCACTGCGGGGGATAGTGTCGTGTTCAAGGTAGTCGCCATCGTGAAAATCACTATCACTGCGAATTGCGCGGCGAGCCAGTTCATTGAAAGCGATATTTTGTGCGGTTAGGTCGGCGGCGGAGGCAATCACCACGCAATGGCGCAGACGTTCGGGATATTCCAGTGCCCAGCGCATGGCAGTCATACCGCCGAGACTACCACCTACAATGGCGGCCCATTGTGCAATACCTAACTTATCAGCGAGTTTTGCCTGGCTGGTGACCCAGTCACGGACGCGCAGCGGTGGAAAATGTTTACCCCACAGCTGTCCTGTTTCGGGGTTGATAGTGCGCGGTCCGGTACTGCCGTGACATCCGCCAATATTGTTCAGTGAAACGACGAAAAAATGTCGGGTATCAATCGGTTTGCCGGGACCAATGTAGGCATCCCACCAGCCGGGTTTAGTATCGGCGGTGGAGTGATAACCGGCGGCATGATGGTGGCCGCTGAGGGCGTGACAAATGAGTACGCCATTATTTTTGTCAGCATTGAGCTCACCGTAGGTTTCAACCATCAGCTCGTAGTTTTGCAGATTACGGCCACAGCTCAGCTCCAGTGGGGTGTCAAAGGTAAAGAGCTGTGGACTGACAAGGCCGACAGAGTCGGGGGGGAAAACCTCAGGCATAGGTTAAATATTCAGCAATAAAAGCGGGAGTCTAAAGAGGCTGGCGAGGCACTGCAAGGCATGGTGCTGTCAGGCGGGTATTTGCCGTCCTTCAAGGCTGGGTGATGTGTGCCGCTACAGGTAATATTGTCGGGTCGACGATGGCCAACATTTTCTGGCGACTCGATTCACCTCGAATGATCGATACTCGGGTTTTGGCAACGCCAAACTCTTTGCCGATATACTTGAGCAGGTGCATATTTGCCTTACCATCAACAGGTGGCGCGGTAATTTGTACTTTGAGCCGCTCGCCATACAGCCCAACGAACGCATCCCGGCTGGCCTTGGGCTGCACATGGCAATGCAACCACAAGGTTTGGTTCTCTTGCCATTGGAAGTGAGACAAGCGTTACTGAACCGTTTAAATACCAGGCACCAGGCCTGGGTGGAGCTGGGTGGCGGTTGCAAAATTGCTGACGACAATGCGCAGCACGTTAATCAGTAAAAACATCAGAATGGGTGAAAGGTCGATACCACCCATATCGGGCAAAATTTTGCGAAAGGGTGCCATAACAGGTTCCATCAGTTGCCAGATAAGGGCGATGGCGGGGTGGTGGCTTTGTGGCAAGATCCAGCTGACGATAATCGCGGCAAAGAGACCGTAGAAAAAGATATTTAACAACATCGAGACAATGCCGATCAAGGCCCACACCAAAGCCGTCATCAGAGGGATAAGACCACCACCTGCGACTAGCAGCGTTAATTCCATTGCGGCGAGTTGTATGGCCAGTGCGGCGAGTAGACTGGCAAGATCAATATTGTTGACCGGGGGGATGACTCTGCGGATTGGGCCGAGGAGCCATTGGGTGGCTTTGACAATAAATTGAGAGACGGGGTTGTAAAAATTAGCTTTGCATAATTGCAATAAAAAGCGCAGTAATACAATTAAAAGATAAAGGCTGGAGAGCGCCTGGATTAAGTAAATGCTAATTTCTGTCATTGAATTCATGGGTGTTCCGTTAACTATCTTTTACGTTAAGTTTAATGGCCGCCTGTTAGAATGTGGCCAGGTTGTTTTTACACCGTCAGCTCATCTGCCATTTCTTTAGCGCGTTCGTAGGCTGCCCCAATGGCTTCTTCAAAGTGTTCGGGCAGCTTGTTAGCGAGCAGACTATTGATGGCTTTTTCGGTGGTGCCGGCGGGTGAGGTGACACGTTTGCGCAACTCGCCTGCATCAACATCGCTAACGCTGGCCATGCGCGCAGCACCGAGGGCAGTTTGTAGAGTTAACTGGCGGGCCGTTTCCGGGTCGAGACCCAACTTAATACCGGCTTCGGTCATCGCCTCTATCACCAGAAAGAAATAGGCTGGGCCGCTGCCCGATAAAGCGGTGACTTTGTCGATATCGTCTTCGCTATCAAGCCAGTTCACAGTACCCACTGCTGCGAGAATATCACCGGCCTGTTGGCGTTGCACCGGCGTGACGAGGTTTGTTGCAAACAGGCCACTGGCACCACTTTGTACTAGCGCGGGGGTATTGGGCATGCAGCGAATGACTGGCACCCCTTCACCCAGCCAACCTTGCAGGGCATCAGCGGTAATGCCGGCGGCAATGGAGATAACTAAGGGTTTATTGTGGGTAAGAGCGGGGGCCAAATCGTTGGCAACGGCTTTCATGATCTGAGGCTTGACGGCGAGAATAATAATGTCTGCCTGCATAGCGGCGGTGACATTCTCCGTGTGTGTGGTTATGCCGAAGGCCGTCTCAAGTCGCTGGCCGCTATCGACAACTGGGTCACAGGCGACAATGTGGCTGACGGGATAGCCTTTTTCAATTAGCCCTCCGATTAGGCTTGTGGCCATGTTGCCACCACCAATAAATACCAGTTTGGCTTTGCTCACGAATATTTCCTGTGTTGTGGTTAGGGTTTGGTTGTTGTTCTTGGTCCAAAAATCGCGGTACCCACGCGAACAATGGTAGCGCCTTCTGCAATGGCTGCTGATAGGTCTCCAGACATACCCATAGAAAGTGTATCTAAACTATTGAGGGCTGCGGAACTGCTTTTCAAACTGTTAAGTAATTTGGCGGTTTGAAGATAGGGCTGACGCTGTTCACTTAATCGGTCACGTTGCCGGGGAATGACCATCAAGCCACGCAATTTTAAGCGGGGTAATGCATTTATCGCCAGAGCAAGTTCAAGGCAGTGCGCGGGATCAATGCCCGACTTGCTGGTTTCATTGTCAATATTGACCTGTATGCAGACATTGAGAGGAGGCAAGTTTTCAGGCCGTTGCTGGTTGAGCCGGCGGGCGATTTTCAGTCGTTCGATGGAATGCACCCAACTGAAATGTTGGGCGATAACCTGTGTTTTGTTGGACTGTATAGGTCCGATGAAATGCCAGCAGGGGTCTATATCAGCGAGTGCAGCCATTTTTTCCATCGCTTCCTGCAAATAGTTTTCGCCGAAATTACATAGACCTGCCTGCCATGCAAGGCGCAGAGCCTTACTGTTTTGTCCCTTGCTGACGGCCAAAAGCATGATCGTGTCGACACTTCTGTGGAATTGCTGCGCGCTTTGTTGCAGTTGGGCAGAGACCTGCTTTATGTTGTCGGGGATATTGTGCATAGGCTGGCAGCGAGCAATGAATGGCGCCCGGTTCGATTATCGAAAACAGTGAGATTGAGTAATGGATATTACGGAACTACTGGCATTTAGTGCCAAACAAGGGGCTTCGGATTTACACCTCTCGGCGGGTTTGCCACCGATGATCCGCGTCGATGGCGATATCCGTCGCATCAACCTGCCGGCGATGGAGCACAAAGATGTACATAGTCTCATTTATGAGATTATGAACGATAAACAGCGCCGGGACTATGAAGAATTCCTCGAGACCGATTTCTCCTTTGAAGTGCCCGGTGTGGCTCGTTTCAGGGTCAATGCCTTCAACCAAAATCGTGGTGCGGGTGCCGTCTTCAGAACCATCCCATCGACAGTTCTAACGATGGAAGATTTGGGTTTTGGCCAAATTTTTCGCGATATTGCCTCATTACCCCGGGGATTAGTTTTGGTGACTGGGCCAACGGGTTCGGGTAAGAGTACCACTTTGGCGGCGATGATCGACTTTGTGAACGACAACCGTTACGACCATATTTTGACTATTGAAGACCCGATTGAATTTGTTCACGAAAGTAAAAAGTGTCTGGTTAACCAACGGGAAGTGCATAAAGACACCCACGGTTTCAGCGAGGCTCTGCGCTCGGCTTTGCGCGAGGACCCCGACATTATTCTGGTTGGTGAAATGCGAGACCTTGAAACTATCCGCCTCGCGTTAACAGCAGCGGAAACTGGACATCTGGTGTTTGGCACTTTGCACACCACTTCTGCGGCGAAAACGATAGACCGTGTCGTCGATGTTTTCCCGGCAGCTGAAAAGGCGATGGTTCGTTCAATGCTTTCGGAATCGCTCCGCGCGGTAATTTCTCAGTCGTTGCTGAAAAAAATCGGCGGTGGCCGGGTAGCTGCCAATGAAATCATGATTGGTACCCCAGCCATTCGAAACCTGATTCGCGAAGATAAGGTCGCGCAAATGTATTCTGCGATTCAGACTGGCGCAGGCCACGGGATGATCACAATGGATCAGTGTTTGCAAAATTTGGTTCAGCAAAAAGTCGTTACCACTGAGTCGGCGCGGGAACAGGCGAAGGTGCCAGAAGATTTTTAAACGGTCGATTTTTTTATCGCTAACTTGGCGGAAGAACTATCGAAAGATGATACGACAAAGAGGATGAGGTAATGGATTTTTATGCGCTGCTCAAGCTGATGGTCGATAACGGCGCTTCTGACCTGTTTATTACCGAAGGGATGGCGCCTTCCATTAAGGTCAATGGCAAGGTAATCCCCGTCGGTAAAACTAAGCTGACGGGAGCAACATCCTTGGAGCTGGTTGAAAGTATTATGAATGACAAGCAACGCGTCGAATATGGCGAAACGAAAGAGCTCAATTTTGCCATTGAAACCGATGCGGTTAAGGGTGCTCGTTTCCGTGTTAGTGCCTTTTATCAGCGTAATCACGCAGGTATGGTGCTGCGGCGTATAGAAACAGTGATACCGACCACAGAAGAGTTGTTGCTGCCGCCAATTCTGAACGAATTGGTAATGACCAAGCGGGGTATTATTATTTTTGTCGGAGCCACTGGCACGGGTAAATCGACCTCCTTGGCGGCTATGATTGGTCATCGCAATCGCAATAGCAAAGGGCATATTATTTCGATTGAAGACCCTATCGAATTTGTTCATCAACACGCTGGCTGCATCATTACTCAGCGTGAAGTGGGCATTGATACAGAGTCTTTTGACGTGGCTTTGAAAAATACTTTGCGCCAGGCGCCCGATGTGATTCTCATTGGTGAAATCCGTACCCGTGAGACCATGGAGCACGCTATCAGTTTCGCCGAAACAGGCCATCTGGTATTGGCGACTCTACACGCTAACAATGCTAACCAGGCACTCGATCGGATCCAGCACTTCTTTCCAGCTGACCGTCATGATCAGTTGTGGATGGATTTATCTCTCAACCTCCGGGCCCTGCTGGCCCAGCAATTATTACCCACAGCTGATGGCACGGGCCGTAGAGCAGTGGTAGAAGTCTTAATTAATACCCCCCTTGTTTCCGATATGATTCGCAAAGGTGAGGTGCACAAGATCAAAGAGTTGATGTCGCGTTCAAGAGAGTTGGGTATGTGTACATTCGATCAGGCCTTGTATGATTTATATGTCGAAGGTGTTATTACTTATGACGATGCGATTGCTTCAGCTGATTCGAAAAATGATCTGCGTCTAATGATCAAATTACAGTCTGACACTGATGTCGACCAACTTGAGGACGTTGCAGATGGCTTAATGATGGCAGAGGAGGAAAGCGGTGACTCTTATGAGGTGTTTAAATAGAAGTATCTGCTACTGAACCAAGGTCTTTAGCCAATGGCCACGAAAGTGTTATTAAGGCAAGACGCCAAGCGCTGGATCTTGCAACCAGGTCTCTAAAATTAAACATGCCGCTTCGCTGTCTACAGGGTTCTCTTTGTAGCTGTCGGAGTGATTGCCTCTTGATTTTGCCTCTGCAGTCGATAGCCGTTCATCAACCATTTTAACGGGCAGTACCATCCGTCCTTGCAGACGGCGGGCAAACTTCCTAGCTTTTTGGCAGAAAGGACTTTCTGTGTCATCCATATTCAAGGGCAGGCCCACGATGAGTGCGTCAGGCTGCCATTGCTGAATATAAGTGGCGATTTCATTCCAGTTCGGTTGCCCATCCCTGGCTTTTAGGACGGCCAGAGGCTGACCGGACGCGGTGAGTGTCTGGCCAACGGCGAGGCCAATTTGGCGGGTGCCAAAGTCAAAGGCCATGACACAGCTAGGTTTTTGGCTGTTCAGTTTAGGCGTGCCCCGCACTGTTGCTGAGCTGGCTGAGGTTAACGCCGAGGCTAGCAGCGGCAAGGTCGGCGCGCTCATCCAGCGGGGTGTCAAACAGCAGCTGTGACAATAGCTGTGTGTCGGGAGGGACAGTCAGCCAGGCATTTTCAAGAAGTTCCTGCTCTAATTGACCGCTCGTCCACCCTGCGTATCCAAGGGCAATTAGAGCCGTCTCAGGGCCCTGATCACAGGCCATGTCGTTAATGATATCTCTAGAGGTGGTGAGGAAAATATTGTCGCTAATGGCAGCTGTTGCCTGCCAGTGTTTTGTCGTTGATGGGTGCAGCACAAAACCCTGTTGCTCTTCAACAGGGCCACCACACAGCAGGGTTTGGGTACCGTTGGGTGGCGTGTAGTCGAGGTCGAGCTGTTCAAATACCTGGCTTAGAGGCAGATCGAGAGGGCGATTAATGGTAATGCCCATCGCCCCTGCTTCAGAATGCTGGCAAATATACACCACAGAGTGAACAAAATTGGGGTCAAGTAAGCCAGGCATCGCTATTAACAGTTGCCCACGCAAGCTAGTAGCATAATTTTCTGCGGAGGAGGGCTTGGGCATGTCTGAAATGGGAGTGTCCATAGACTTCAGTATTGGGCGAAAGGCATGAAATTTCAAGCTCAACCCCTGGATGAATGCCTAGGGCTTTAGTTAGCCGATGTGACAACACGATTGCCGGGCATGTAGCGCCAGGTTCGAGTGATTTCCATTTTATTCCACTCTGACATGCGTTGGGGGAAGGCTGCAAAGGGGGCCGCTAACCTCACGGTGGTGATGGCTGCCTGATCGAGGGCGGAATGTCCTGAGCTGGAGACAATCTCGATATTCTCCACGGAACCGTCCGGCAGCAGGGTGACAACCATCAATATGTCGCCATAAAGCTTACCGAGTCGCGCTCGCTCAGGGTAGTAGAGGTTACCGGTTCTTTCGACTTTTTCTATCCAGTAATTGAGATAAGCGGCATGGTCGGCGGCTTTGGTATTGGCAGACGTTAAGCGCAGGGTTTTGGGTATTTTATTATAGGCTTGTTTTTGCCGGTCTAGCCGGGCATGTAAGCTACTGAGTACGTCCGGGGGTGCGATCAAAGGTATGTCGAGTTGGTCACTGTGTTGCTCGACCTGTTTGGACTGGCTGTCGTCAATGGCGCGGCTATCACTACGAGTAGTGATCAGACTTCGCTGGCTGGCCTTGCCTTGCTGTTTTAGTGGGACAGGTTGGGGGGCTGGCTGGGTGTCGCGAAGCACAGAGTCGTCATAGGACGACTGCTTATCAGTGGTAATTTCCTTGTGCTCAAGCAGCTCACCGCTGCCGATTTGGTTGGCCTGTGCCAATAGGGATGCGTCATCATTTTTTTGCTCTGTGGGTCGCTGTGCTAGTGTGACTTCAAGGCTGGGCGGTGCAGCTGGATGTTGTTCGGATGCGAAGCCTATACCGAAAATCACGATAGCGTGAATGGTGATGGCGAGAAACAGGGCAAAACCAAGGCGGTCACTACCTGCGTTGGGGTCGGCTAATTGAAAGTGCGTATCCATTAATTGACGAGGCGTATCGATCCTATTGCTGGAGTCGCTGACTAATGGCAGCCATTAATCGAGCGCCAATTTGTGTATTTTGCTCGCGGTCAATCTCCCGGGCGCATGTGGGGCTGGTGACATTGATCTCAGTTAAATAGTTGCCGATCACGTCAAGGCCGGCAAACAAAAAGCCCTTTTCGCGCAGGGCGGGGGCGACCTGGGCAACAATTTCTAGATCGCGCTCGCTCAAAGGCTGAACAATACCACGGCCACCAGCGGCAAGATTGCCACGTGTTTCACCTTTTGCGGGTACGCGAGCCAGACAGAAAGGCACGGGTTCGCCATCGATGACCAGTATGCGTTTATCACCCGCGCTGATTTGTGGAATATAGCGTTGCACCATTATGGTACGAGTGCCCAGTTCGGTGAGGGTTTCGATAATCACACTGACATTGGGGTCGTCCTGGCGAGCGTGGAAAATGCCGGTGCCCCCCATGCCGTCAAGAGGTTTGTAAATCACGTCACCGTGTTGTTGATGAAAAGCGCGCAATCGCCGAGGGTCACGGCTTACCAGCAGGGGTGGTGTGCACTGGGGAAACTGAGTGGCAAATATCTTCTCGTTACAGTCTCGTAGGCTCTGAGGCTTATTGACGACGAGAGTGCCTTCTCGCTCGGCGGCGTCTAGGATATAGGTGGCGTAAATAAATTCACTATCGAAGGGTGGATCTTTGCGCATTAAAATACAGTCTAGTTCAGCCATGGGCCGGTCGACGGGCTCACCGAGGTCGAACCAGTGATCGGGGTCATCGTACACTTTGAGACTACGCTGTCTAGCCGTGGCGACCCCGTTAACGAGAGCGAGGTCGCTCATCTCCATATATAAAAGTGACCAGCCTTGAGCCTGTGCTGCGAGCAGTAATGCAAGAGTTGTGTCTTTTTTGACATTAATCCCGTGAATGGGATCCATAACCACGCCAAGAGAAATATTCATAGGGTTCACCGCCGTCGCGTTGTAGGGGCATAGCTTATAAAGGATGCTGAAGGGTACTGACAAGCCCTTTTATTTGCGAAGCCAGTCTAGCAAATGGATTTAGAACATTGGCGTTGATAGCTAATGAGGTTTTATTGTGTTAAAAATCGGCTCTATAACACATATATAAATTTGTTGTTAGACAACTGGGGAAGGAACAGATATGTCGGTTAATCTTGCGTCGTTAAAAGTAATGATTGTAGACGACAGTAACACGATAAGACGTACGGCTGAGACGATACTATCAAAGGCAGGTTGTGAGGTAGTAACGGCCATTGATGGCTTTGATTCGTTGGCAAAAATTGTCGATGTGGTTCCAGATGTTATTTTTGTCGATATCATGATGCCTCGCCTCGATGGTTATCAAACCTGCGCTCTTATAAAAAACAATAATGAATTTAAGCATACCCCGGTTATTATGCTGTCGAGCAAAGATGGTTTATTTGATAAAGCCAAGGGCCGCATTGTGGGTGCGGATGAATACCTGACCAAGCCTTTTAGCAAGAACGAATTATTTGAAGTGCTCGAAAGGATTGTTACAACCCGTCAAATAGCAGATAGCCCTGTACAGGAATGATGAAAAATTATGGCTAAAGTGCTTGTAGTTGATGATTCGCTGACTGAGGTTTTTAAACTCAAAGAAATGCTTGAAAAAAATGGCCACTGCGTGCTGACTGCCGAATCGGGTGAAGAAGGTGTCAAAGTGGCAAGGGATGAACAGCCAGATGTGGTATTAATGGATATTGTTATGCCTGGCTTAAATGGTTTTCAGGCAACACGGCAGCTGACCAAAGCCAGTGACACTGCGCATATTCCCGTGATAATGGTAACGATGAAGAATCAGGATACGGATCGAGTGTGGGGCTCCCGTCAGGGTGCTCGAGCTTATTTAATTAAGCCGGTGGTGGAGAAAGACCTGGTTCAGACGATAGAAGAGTTTACTTCCCACTGAGTCTGGTTTAGTCATGAGTATCGAAAATATATTGCCTGTTATGAATAAGCTAAACCAGTGCTTTGTCGCTGGTTCAAGGCCGTTGCCGGCACAAATAGATTATGTGCCTCTCACGCCGGTTATTTGCTTTTCAGTGCTGGGTCATGACTGGGTAGTGCCGCTTAATCAAGTCGCTGAGTTGATCGAAATTCAGGAGTGCACATCGCTACCCGGGGTAAAGCCCTGGGTGGTAGGAGTATCGAATCTACGCGGTAAGTTGCTCCCCGTCGTTGATTTTGCACAATTTCTCGGCGGGCAATTATCGGTTGCATACAGGTTTCAGCGTATCGTAGTTCTGGATAGACAGGATACCTTTGTCGGTCTTGTTGTCGATGCAATTAATGGTATGAAACATTTCAGTAGCGACGCTTACGAAACCGACAACCAACACCTTGATACAGCTCTGAGACCTTTTGTGCAGGGCTTTTACCGAGCTGATGACGGTACTTGCAATTTGTTGCTGGACCCCGATGCGCTTATCCGAAACCCTCTGTTTCAGGACGTGGCCCTTGTCTCGACGTAACGTTGTCAAATTGACTAGCAATAATTGAAGTTACCCAGGAGTTAGAAAATGATTCACGGAAAGCCGAAAACTAGTTTGCCTGTTATTGGGCTTGTTGTCGTCATGATAGTCCTGGTTCTTTATTTGGGCTTCTTTTTTGTCAATTTTGCCTCTCGCGTTGAAAAGGAGAGTTCAAGTTTACAGGCGGCATCAGAAGTTAGGGTGCTTGCTTATCGTATTGCTGATTTGTCGGGTGCTGCAGCAGACGGTAATGCTGAGGCTTTCACACAATTGCGCGCCGCAATCGATAGTGTCATAGGCTTGCGCAAGTCGCTAAACCTTGGTGCCAATCAGGAAAATCGTTTTAATGAGGTATGGGCAGGCATTGAAACCAGTGCTAATTTGGTTTTACAACGTCAGGAGAGAAGCCTCTTCCTCAACGAGGTTGCTAGAACCCTCGATGAGAACCTGCCTAAATTGCAGAATGATCTGAGTAAAATAGTCGATAGCCTGGTGCGTACGGGTGCCCCTGCGGATCAAATTGCCGTTGTTCAGGCACAGAAGTGGCGTATGGAGCGCATAGGTAGGAATATTGACAAAATGCTCGCCGGCGATGCTGAGGAAGTGGCCGTTGCCGCCGAACAATTTAATACGGATGCGAGAACGTTTGGCGATGTCCTCACGGGCATGCAAAAAGGCAATGGCCGTATTGGCGTGAGTAAAATAACGTCTCAGCGTGCTCTGCCACACATTGCAGCAGCGGTTGAACGCTTTGGTTTTGTTAGTAACTCTATAGACGGTATTTATTCTGCCGCGCCGGCACTTGCAGAGGCGCGTCAGGCGTTAATCGATATACGTGAAAGAACGCCCCTGTTAGTCGAGCAAAGTGCTTTATTGGCAGAAGGTGTGGGTGTTAACGCTGGGGGGAGTCGCTATGCCAACAACACGGTGGCTGCTGTTGCAGGAATATTACTGATTCTTGGTCTGGCCGTTTTAGGTTTTGTGTCTTATCTCAGTACGAGAAGCCAGCTAAAAGTGACTGCTGGTGATAATCAGGACAACCAGGAGGCGATTTTACGTCTTCTCAATGAGCTGGAAGGTTTGGGTGAAGGTGATTTACGGGCTGAGGTGACAGTAACGGAAGACTTTACTGGTGCGATTGCCGATGCGATTAACTTCGCCATTATCCAGCTCCGCGAGTTAGTGGCGCGTATTGTCGATACCGCTGAAAATGTGTCGTCTTCGGCCAATGACTCTCGCTCAACAGTTGAGCAATTGACGGGCCTGTCTGAACACCAGGCTCAGGAAATTGCTGCGGCGTCAGCGGCTATTAATGAAATGGCGATTACCATAGATCAGGTGTCAGCTAATGCGGTTGAATCAGCTGGTGTTGCCGACCGCTCGGTGTCGATTGCGAGTAAGGGCGCTGAGGTGGTACGCAGTACCATCGGTGGCATGGATCGCATTCGTGAGCAGATTCAGGACACAGCAAAAAGAATTAAGCGCCTCGGCGAGAGTTCTCAGGAAATTGGCGATATTGTTTCACTGATTAATGATATTGCGGACCAAACTAATATCCTCTCTTTGAACGCCGCTATTCAGGCCTCTATGGCCGGAGATGCGGGACGTGGTTTCGCGGTAGTTGCCGATGAAGTACAGCGCCTTGCGGAGCGCTCAGCTGGCGCGACTAAGCAGATTGCGGCTTTGGTGAAGACCATTCAAACGGATACTAATGAAGCCGTGTCCTCAATGGAACAAACAACTGCAGAGGTGGTTTCCGGGGCATCGTTGACCCAGAATGCGGGCGTTGCATTGAGTGAAATTGAGACGGTTTCGACTAATCTTGCAGAGTTGATTCAGGATATTTCAACTGCAGCACGACACCAGTCAACTACAGCGGGACACGTTTCCAAAACCATGAACGTGATTCAGGATATTACGACTCAGACACTCGACGGTACCAGCCGAACGGCCTCATCAGTTGGCAAGTTGACCGATATGGCTGTTGAATTGAGAGAGTCGGTCTCAGGCTTTAAGCTACCTGCTGATTATCTAGTGAGCAATTACCAGAATAATAACGCAAGTTTTGCCGACGCAAGCCTTCACGATGAGCAGGTAGGCTCAACGGGAATTGGGCCGAGCGACCCTCAAGAAGCCGACCGTAGTCTTACCGCTAGCGCTACACCACGTAAACCGCCAGCTCATGTCGAAAATGTGCTTGCCAGCAGCAGCGCGGCAATGGATGAAATAGATGCTTACTCTGAGAGTGCCATTGATGATATTAGCGACTTCTCTGCAGTCGATGATTTTACCGAGCTTGAAGGTGAGTCTGAAGTCTTGAAAAAGACTAGTATTTCCGACTTGGAAGCTGAACTGGCTGGGATCGATCTGGGAGAATTTGATATCGACTTTGAAGATGACGGCCGTATTTAGCGCTAGCCAGTATCATGAATAAAAACCCGGAAGGGCTAGCAACTGAGAGCGCTACTCGTTCAATTGAGGCTCGTGACTTGCAGTTGAGTGATAGACAATACCGTCTTTGGGCGGAGATGCTTGAAAATAAAACTGGCGTTCGTATAGCTGCCCACCGGGATGATTTTGTCAGAGGGCAAATAATCAGTAGAGTCAACGAGCTGGGTTTTGATGATGTGGAAGATTATTTTCGCGAAGTCTCCCAACCGGGTGTCGGTAATCGTGAGTGGGGCGTGTTACTGGACCGCTTGCTCGTTAAGGAAAGCCAATTTTTCCGCCACCAGGCTTCTCACGACTTCTTTAAAGATCGCCTGTTATCCCACCTCCGGTCTTCGCGGCAAAATCAACGCTACAGTGTTTGCAGCATTGGTTGTTCCACTGGGGAGGAAGTCTATTCCCTGGCGATGACTGCTTTTGATAGTTACCAGGTCGCTGATCAAACACCTGCGTTTAGTATCGTTGGCATCGATGTTAGTACAGAGGCTATTCAAGCGGCGCGTCAAGGGGCTTACTCCAACCGACATCTTGAGAGTGTACCTGAGGCGCTACGCAATAATTACTTTAAGGTAGCGACAGACAGCTCAATGGCGGTTAAGGAGGAATTAAAAAAGAGGGTCGGATTTTTTGTGAGTAACATGTTTGATCAACACTGCCCAGCTTTTGCTAGCCCCCTGGATGTTATCTTTTGTCAGAACGTATTGATCTATTTAAAAAACTGGCGTCGTCGAGACTTGTTAAATAGCTTTGCTGAAAAACTCAAGCCTGGGGGCTATCTAATAGTTGGCCCAGGGGAGCTCAATGACTGGCAGCCAGAGGGCTTAAGCCGAGTGGCATACCCGGGCATTCAGGCTTTTGAGAAACTGTTGCTGTAAGGGATGCTAGCTGGAAAATAATGATCATGAACATGACACATAGCCTCAGGGGCCTGGAATGGTTGGTCGAGGAACTCGAAACAAGCCTCGGTCTGGCACAGGAGGCCTTGCACATATTCCAATCAGAGCCCGAGGATGCCTCACAGCTGAACTTTGCCCTTGGTTATTTACATCAAGTTAGTGGCTCCCTGACTATGGCTGAATGTTACGGTGCGGTGCTGCTCGCCAATGAAATGGAAGCTGTGCTCAAGATGTTGCTGCGCGAACCCTCAGTTGGCGTGGGTAATGCCTGTGAGGCATTAGAGTTAACAATGCAGGTACTGCCCGACTATGTTCGAAATTTACTCGACGGTTGCGACGATACGCTGATTCAGCTGATAGGGCAGGTTAATGAGCTGCGCGCCGTTCGGGCGGAGCCACTAATTTCTGCTACAACCCTGTTTATGCCGAAGGTGGAATTATCGAATCAGCTCGCACCGGCGGATGTCGATAGTGAGATGCTTGGCAAACTACAAAAAGTGTATCAATACGCTTTGCTGGGTTACTTGAAGCAGCAAGACTCAGCGGCCAATCAGCAAAAAATAGTCGCTGTTCTGAGGCGGCTAAAAGGGCTTTTTACTACAGGCTCACTTGCGTCTTTGTTGCGTGTCGCCAACGTGTTTTTTATCGCCCTCGCTGACAACCATATCCGTCAAAGTGCGGCGACCCAAAGCTTGCTCTGGGAGTTGGATAAAACCATGGGCCATCTACTTCAGCCTGAAGGGCTTGGCTCGCAATGTGAGGATTTACTACGCAATCTTCTCTATTACATAGCGCTTGCCCCAGGTGAAAGCCCTGACTTGAAGGGGATAAAAGAAGAGTTTGCATTGGATCAGGCCGTGCCTTCTTTGACCTTGGTTGAGGTTGAGGGTGCTTTGCAGACGCGACTAGACGGAACCGTTGTGACCGCTTTGAGCGATATACTGTCGGCTGAGGTTGCATCATTGGTTGATGCTGTCGGCGTTTTTGAGAGCGCCGAACAGGTTACTCAAAACGGGCTTTCGCAGATAAAGCTCTCAGCCGAAAGGTTGGCTACCACCTTAATGGTGATTGGTCAGATTAAACTTTGTCAGAGCTTACTCGAAGTGGTGGGGCTGGCTGATCAGGCTTTGGTTAATGCTCGCAGTGAGCTGCCAACGGCCATTACACGTTTACAGAGTATTCAGCAAAGTTTGCAGACCTGGGCTGAGAATTATGATGATGCTCCTCTGGCTAGTGACCTTCTTAGCGAAACCGCCTACGTTGTGGATGATGCTCAGCGCTCACTGATACGCGAAGTACGTAACAATTTTGAGAGTATCAAAGAGTCCATCGTTGGCTATATCGCCTCGCAATGGGACGCACAGTTCCTCGTCGACATACCACAGCAGTTCGAACATATTTATGGCGCTGTTGATGTCATTGGCCTCAAGCGGGTTGCGCAAATTGTAGAGCAACTCGGTAGCTATATCACTCGCCATTTACTGCACAGCGAGCAGCCCCCAGAGTGGTCTGAGCTCGATGCTCTTGCCGATGCGATTACCGGCTTTGAATACTATCTCGAAGCTATTGATAAAGGTCGTGAAGGTGAACAGCACGACATGCTGCGCCTAACGGCACGAGCGATGGAAAAGCTGGGCTTTGACGTTGAGTCCCCAACGACTGGTGCCAGCGTAGACGTTGAGCTTGATGCAGACACGTCCGAGCTGAACAGCGCTGAGGGTGCAGGTGAAAATAGCGATGACATAGATCCCGAGATCAAAGAAATTTTTATTGATGAAGTTGAGGAGGTACTCGCCGCATTTGACATTAACTACTCAGGTTGGCTCTTAGATCAGACTGACCACAAGCTTCTGAATGAGCTACGCAGGGGATTTCATACACTCAAGGGTAGTGGCCGGATGGTTAAAGCCAATGTTATTGGTGACCTGGCCTGGGCCATTGAAAATATGCTCAATAAGGTCCTTGATAGTGCCGGTGCTGTTGCTCCCGAAGTAGCTGAATTACTTGAGTTATCGTTGGGTCTGATTCCGTCTTTGGCCGATGATTTTGAACGTGACACCCAACATTTGTCACCTTATTGT
This sequence comes from Porticoccaceae bacterium, assembly GCA_029212965.1. GTDB lineage: Bacteria > Pseudomonadota > Gammaproteobacteria > Pseudomonadales > Porticoccaceae > Reddybacter. The sequence continues at coordinate 83,809 of JARGOV010000005.1, read as the reverse complement.
GCCAGCCTTATTTGTGCAGCAGAAGCTCTAACAAAGGGCGAGCCAGTTGTTATGCCGCAATCAGAAAAGCAGTCTGTTGAGTTTGAAAACCATGTAGAACTCGATGGGGGCCGGCTGGGTTCTATGGTGTTGCAGGAGTCTGAGGGTGGGGTTGAAGTACAGCCCGTGGTGGAGATCTTTGTCGGTGAGGCGAAAGGTTATATTGACACCTTGGCCAACTTTTTGGAGAGCTTTCAACAGCCCCATGAGGGGTCTCGTTTAGTCCCTGCCGACGTGCAACGTGCACTACATACTTTGCAAGCCAGTGCTGGAATGGCTGGCATCAGCTCTATCCAGGAGCTGGCGAAAACTTTTGAGGATTTTCTTGCCGAACTGTTTGCCACAGGTCAGGCTGTTAGCAGTAGCCTTATTGTTTTATTGCTGGAGGGTGTTGGCCTACTTCGCACGACGCTATCTCGGTTTGAAGCTGGGGAGGGCGAAGACAGCTCTATTTTGCAGGAATATGGCATCCGCGTTGAGCTTGCTCGAACACAATGGCAAGAACAGAAAACTAACAACCTGGCACCACAGGGCTTTATTCGGGTACAGCAATTAATGGCTACGGGTTTAGACAATCTCCTGCTCGCTGATACATTACTGGAACAATGGTCTTGCCAAGCAAGCTTTAGCAGGCAAGATATTGATCCCGTTTTGAGCGAACTGAGGGAGCTGGGTGCAGCGGCCGATGATTCAGGTGTATTGGCCTTGTCGGGGTTGTGCGATGAGCTTACGCGCACGCTGAGCAAGCTGACTGATTCGGGTGAAGGGTTTGATGAAAGTGCCTTACGCGTCTGTAAGGTCGCCCACGAGTTATTACTCAGCATGATCGATACGGTGGCCATTGGCCAGCCGGTTAGTCCCGCTCCGGCCGACCTTTTGGCCCAGCTAGAGGCTCTGGTAGCAATGCCGGTTGAAGCCCGAGTAATAGATCTCACACTAGATGTTGCGGAAACGGCACCGCAACAGGCAATAAGTGCTGATGAAATGGCAAGTCGTATGGCGGCTGAAGTATATGACCTCGACGCTTTGCCTTTTTTTCTTGAGGAAGCTGATGACCTGCTTGAGGGTATTGATAATGCCTTACAGGCCTGGCGAGACGACCCCAAGGATGTCAGCCAGAGTGAGACCTTAAACCGGGTGCTCCATACTTTAAAAGGCGGCGCCAGGATGGCTGGCTTGAGTTTGTTAGGTGATTTGAGCCACGACTTGGAAACATTTATTTTGCAGCAAGAGGGGCAGATCGCAGGTGGCGAGACAGGCGTTTTCGATCAGCTGTTTGTTCACTATGACGAATTGGTCAGCGTACTGGACAGGGTTAAGTTTGGCGATGAGTTACCTGTTGCAGAAGAATTTCCAGTACTTGAGCCTCAGCTCATGTCGGAGTCAGTATTGCCTGTCGAAACTCCGCCTGTTCTTGAAAGTGCAGGACCAGCCTCTCAGCAGCCAATGAGTAGTGATGCCCTGGCCGACCGCATGGAAGGTGAAGTGCATGACCCCGAGGTGCTGTCATTTTTTCTCGAGGAGGCTGACGGTCTGCTTGAAAATATTGAAAACGCCATGCAGATTTGGCGAGATAAACCCAGTGATGTCGGCCAGGGTGAGACTCTAAACCGGGAGCTCCACACGCTAAAGGGCGGTGCCAGAGTGGCTGGCTTAAGCCTTTTGGGTGATTTGAGCCATGATCTTGAGACGCTCATTTTACAGGAGGAGAGACAACTGGCGAGTGGTGAGGCGAGGATTTTTGATCAACTCTTTGCCCGTTATGATGAGCTGGTGAGCATTGTGGAATGGCTTAAACCCGGTGGTGCAGTGCCTGCTGAAGCAGAGTCGGTGGTACCGAGTATAGGGACTGTAGCTGAATTAGAGCCATTAGCTAGCTTTGAGATGCCCCAAAGTGTCACTGAAGAGGTGCCTGAGGTCGAGGGCACTAAAGAAAAGATACACAAAGATAAAACGTTAGAAGAGGACGTGCTTAAAGAAGATGGGATCAAGGCTAGGGGCGATGCGGTTTCACTTCCCAGTCAACCAGAGCACGTCCCTACGGCGACGTGGCTTACGCCTGCTTCAGCCACAGAGGCAGCAAGGCAAGTCAAGCCTTCGGTAGTTGTGCAGGAATCAGTAAAAATTCCCGCACAGGTGCTGGATGATTTAGTCAACTTGGCGGGTGAAGCCAGTATTGCTCGGGGGCGTGTTGAGCAAGGGGTGGGTGAGTCGGCCAATGCCTTGGATGAAATGGAAGAGACGATCGCCCGTTTACGCAATCAAGTACGCCAGCTTGGCCGTCAAACAGAGGCGCAAATTCAGTTTCGGCGAGAGCAAATTGAATCTTCACAGAGCACTGACTTTGACCCTTTGGAGCTGGATCGCTATTCACAGCTACAGCAGTTGTCCCAGGGGCTGGAAGAGTCGGGTTCCGATTTACAGGATTTAAAAAATACTTTACTGGAAAAGTCCCAGGCCGTGGAGGGACTGCTGTTAATGCAGTCACGCATTACTCAGGACCTACAAGAAAACCTGATGAAAACGCGGTTGGTGCCATTTTCTCGGCTAGTGCCGCGCCTCAGGCGCATCGTCCGGCAGGTGGGCCAGGAGCTAGGTAAGCAGGTTAATTTGGGTTTAAGTAATATCGAAGGTGAGATGGACCGCTCGGTCTTGGAAAAAATCATTACGCCAATCGAACATATGCTGCGCAATGCCATTGACCATGGTATAGAAAGTGCCGAGCAGCGCCATGCTGCCGGTAAGCCGGATGAGGGCAATATCTCTTTGTCCTTCCAGCGTGAAGGCGGTGAAATAGTGATTGCCGTCGCCGATGATGGCAGGGGGCTTGATGTTGCCGCTATTCGCGACAAGGCGATTAGTCAGAAGATGATTACCGCCGACACTCAGGCCACTGATAGCGATTTGTTACGGCTGATTTTTCAACCGGGTTTTTCCACGGCAGCGGCTGTCAGTCAGGTTTCGGGTCGCGGTGTAGGCATGGACGTGGTGAAAACAGACGTGCATCAACTCGGTGGTTCTATTTCTATCGAGTCGGCACTGGGTGAGGGTGTTGAATTTACAATTCGGCTACCTTTTACTGTCTCTGTCAATAAAGCGCTTCTAGTGAAAGAGGGGGCTAGTACTTATGCCCTGCCTTTAAACAGTATTGTGGGTGTAACGCAATTGAGCTCCGAAGAGCTTGATGAACTCCATAGTGAGCCGGGCAAGCGACTCGAATATGCTGGCCTTGATTATCAACTTTGCACCCTTGGGGGCTTATTACATGGTGGGAGAGAGTCGGTTAGCGCGGCCACTGGCAAAGCGGCGATGATTTTGGTTGAGGTTGACCACTACCGTTACGCGGTTCACGTCGAGGCTATAGAGGGCAACCAGGAGATTATTATCAAGGGTCTGGGCGCCCAGTTTAGTGATGTGCGAGGCGTGTCAGGGGCAACTATTCTCGCGAGTGGTAATGTCGTGGTTATACTTGATTTACCCTCGCTGTTGCGCTCAAAGGGAGAAATATCCATTCTAGAAGCTCCTCTGCAGGTGGATGACTCACTAGAGAATAATGCTTTTGAAACAACGGCCAGTGGCAATTTCATACCAAAAACCATAATGGTCGTCGACGATTCAGTGACCGTCCGCAAAGTGACTTCTCGGGTGCTCGAGAGGAAGGGCTTTCGCGTTGTCACTGCCAAAGACGGCATAGAGGCAACCGATATGCTGGCTGAGATAAAGCCAGATCTGATGTTGCTTGATATAGAAATGCCGCGCATGGACGGCTTTGAGGTGGCTCGTGTGGTGCGTGAATCGGATACTTTTGCAGACTTGCCCCTGATCATGATTAGCTCGCGTACGGGTGATAAGCACCAGCAACGGGCGGCGAGCTTGGGTGTTAACAAATTTTTAGGCAAGCCCTATCAGGAAGATGAGTTACTAAGCCTTCTGGGTGAGTTGCTGAGTTTTGACGTCGCCTAAACGCGAGGGGATCAGTTGTACAGCTCTGCCACGCATTGGCATTGTGCTGGCAGATATGCGTCAGCGCGTCGCGCTACGTCGTGTGGTTGAAAATTGTGGGTTTGACGTTATTCACTGTAGCGGATTAGCTTGGGAGAGAGCAGTGAAGGCAGCGGGGTCGGAGGTTGATGCCTGGCTGATGGATGAAAACAAGGTATTAGCCACCTTGCCATCAACAGTTAAACAGCCGTTACTGGTTTGCAATGTATGTTTTGTTGGTGAATTTCAAAGCTCACATTGGCACCGACTCATTGAGCAAAAACTTAATGCCTTAACGCGGGGCTATCAACGGATCTGCGAGGCAAACCGCGCAAAGAATGTCTGTTTGTTGGCAGCCTCTGCTGGTGGCTTGCACGCCGTTCGAGCTTTTTTAGAGGGCCTGGACTCCTCTCAGGATGTTGCTTTTGTCTACGCGCAGCATATCGAAGCAGAGCAGGCAGAGCAGCTGGTTAAAATGATCACGCGCAATACCCAGTGGCAGGCGCAGATGGCGATTGCAGGCAATCTTTTGACAATAGGCAGTGTTACTGTGGTGCCTCCTGAGCGACGAATAACCTTGGCCAATGGCATTGTTGCTACACGGTCGTCACCCTGGCCTGGACCCTATTCACCAAATATTGATGCCGTGGCAGCTGAGTTGGCTAGCGAATATGGCTTGGCGTGCGGCATGATTGTGTTCAGTGGCATGGGAGATGACGGCGTTGTGGGCTCTCGTTTGATTTGTGAAAAAGGGGGTAGTGTAATGGTGCAGTCGCCGGCCGATTGTACGGTGCCGGCATTATCTGAAGTCGTACTTAAGCACGGTGCATTTAACCACTGCGGTAACGTTGATCAACTTAGAAAAGCCTTTGTTGCATGGTTAAATACCAGGCTTGGCCATGGGAATGTATCGTCTAGAGGAGCTGTTTATGGTAACGAATAAAGTGGCGCTGAGGACAGAGTCTGGGGAAGTCGATGCATCCTTACTGCAAGTGAATAGTTTGTTGTTGCCGGTTGCTGACGCCATATTGTTAGTGCCTCAGGTAGCTGTGGCTGAAGTCTTGAACTGGGGGGAACAGGACGTAGATGATTTACGCTTGGATAAATCCGGTGCTAGCCCTCACTGTTACGGCTGGATTAGCTGGCGAGACCAGGATATTCCTCTATTGTCCTTCGATAGCATTTACAGTGGGCAGCGACCTGTACTCGATAAGGATTTAAAAATCGTGATTTGCAATGCCGTGTTTAAAGCCTCGACAATGGGGTTTTACGCGCTGTTGGTTAGTGGTTTCCCCCGTGCCCTGCGCCTCAGCCTAGAGGCAGAGATGGCTTTTGAAAGTTCGCCGAGTGATAAGCCCGGTGTGCAAATGCTGGTCAGTGTTGATGGCGAAGCGGTATTAATTCCCGATTTCGAATACCTTGAGCTAGTTGTTTGCGAGCATGCCACTAAAAGAGTGTCGTAATATAAGAGCGTGGGTTGTGTAAAACAGACGAGACTGCGCCATACAGGCAAACACAAGAAACACATTTTGGGCAATAAGCTTTACTTTGACTGTTGCTCAAGACTTTATTTTTTAGTGGGCTGTGACAAATTGAATAAATAGAACTCTTTTGTGATTTTTGCTGGTAACCCGCTGGTGCTAGCTGACGCGATCATTCGTGATGACCTTCTGAAGTGTAACCCGCTTCGAATCATTATTTTCGACTATTTTAGAAGAGACGTAAACATCGGCTATGGTAGAATTTGGGTTATTAATCAAAACAAAATAACGCTAGGAGTCACGCTATGCTAGGGCAAATGATGGACGATGCTCTCACTATTACCTCGCTCATGAAGTTCGCCGAGAAGGTCTACCCCGATACCGAGATAGTCTCTGTAACGAGTGATAATCCACGACATCGCAGTACCTTTGGCGAAGCCTTTACTCGCGTGCATAAACTGGCGAATGCCTTGGCAAAACTGGGCTGTAAGCAAGGCGACCGCATCGCCACGTTGGCCTGGAACGATTACCGCCATTTTGAATTGTATTATGCGATTAGTAGCTCCGGTTATGTTTGCCACACCATCAATCCACGACTGTTCCCTGAACAAATTTCCTACATAGCCAATCACGCTGAAGATCAGTGGGTTTTTGTCGACCCCGTTTTTGTTCCTATGCTGGAACAGTTGCAGGGTGAATTAAAAACGGTGCAAGGCTTTGTAGTGTTGACCAGTCAGGCGACGATGCCCGAGACTACACTAAAGAATGTACGGTGCTATGAAGAGCTGATAGAGGGTGAGCCGGAAAATTTCGATTGGCCGGAACTCGATGAAAACAGTGCCAGTAGTCTCTGTTATACCTCAGGCACCACCGGCAATCCTAAAGGCGTTTTGTATTCTCACCGCAGCACGGTGTTACACAGTCTGGGTACCAACAGCAAGGCCACGCTGGGCCTGGCTCCAGATGAAACGATTATGCCAGTTGTACCGATGTTTCACGTCAATGCCTGGGGCTGTGTTTACGGTGCGGCTGTGGCGGGAACTAAGTTGGTTTTCCCCGGGCCAAAAATGGGTGATGGTGAAACCCTTGCCGCATTGATTAATGAAGAGGGTGTAACCTTTGCCCTAGGTGTGCCAACGGTATGGCTAGCGCTCGTTAATTATTTACAAGAATCAGGCAAAGAAGTTGAAACACTACAACGGCTAGTGGTCGGTGGTGCGGCGTGTCCCAGATCGCTCATGGAGGCAATGGATAGCTACGGTGTCACCATGCACGTGGGCTGGGGTATGACAGAGATGAGTCCTCTGGGAACCTACAACACCTTGTTGCCGTGGATGAATGATTTGCCAGAGGAAGAAAAATTTAACTACCGGCTTAAAGCTGGTCGTTTAATTTACGGCGTTGAAATGCGTATTGTTGGTGAAGATGACAAAGAATTACCCTGGAACGGTACCAGCTCAGGCCGTTTGCAAGTACGGGGGCCGTGGGTCTGTAAAAGCTATTACAAATTAGAAAACTCTGATGCTCACCTGCCCGATGGCTGGTTTGATACTGGCGATGTGGCAACCATCGACCAGTATGGTTTTATGCAGATCACCGATCGTACTAAAGATGTCATTAAATCAGGTGGCGAGTGGATTAGCTCAATTGATGTTGAAAACGCGGCTATGGGGCACGAGGATGTTGCCGAAGCCGCCGTCATTGGTGTGCCCCATCCTAAGTGGACCGAGCGCCCTTTATTAATTGTGGTTGCGCGCCCCGGTAGTCAGCCTGAAAAAGGCGACGTGCTGGCCTACCTGGACGGCAAAATTGCCAAATGGTGGATTCCAGAAGATTGTGTCTTTGTCGATGAAATTCCCCACACGGCGACAGGAAAAGTGAGTAAAAAAGATTTACGTGAGGCGTTTAGTGACTACAGTTATTAATCAATAAACCCTGTTTAGGATTACACCTTGACTGCGTTAAAATTTGCGCAACAGTTTTAACGCAGTCATTCAATAAATAACCAACGGATTTAACTATGTCAGTCCCTTTGTTAAATGATCGCGATGTTGAATTTTTACTTTATGAGTTTCTTGATACAGAAAAATTATTAGAGCGACCACGCTATAGCGAACACTCGCGAGAAATATTCGACGCCTCACTGCGTACCGCGAAAACAATAGCTGAAAAATATTTTTCCAATCATCTCGTTGAGGGTGATGCGAACGAGCCGACGTTAGTCGACGGTGTAGTAAAAATGATCCCCGAAACTAAAGTGGCTTGGGACGAGTTTGCCAACGCCGGCTTTTTGGCGGCTCACCAAGATTATGAAGAGGGCGGGATGCAAATGCCCGAAGTCGTTTTTCGCATGGTGATGGCCTATGTTAATGCCGCGAATATCGGCACTGCGGCTTATCCTTTTGTAGCGACTGGTGCGGCTAATTTAATACGCGCCTTTGGGTCTGAAGAACAAAAGGCAAAGTTTTTAACCTTGATTATGGACGGCCGCAGTAATGGCACCATGTGCCTTACTGAACCAGGTCAGGGGTCTGCTCTGGGTGATATCACCACCACGGCTGAGCCAGCTGATGATGGCACCTACCGCATATTCGGTCAGAAAATGTTTATTTCCTGCGCTGACCACGATATTGCGGGCAATGTGGTGCACATGGTGTTGGCAAAAATTAAAGGTGCGCCTCCTGGTGTTAAAGGCATTTCCCTGTTTATTGTGCCAAAGTTTTTAGTCAATGATGACGGCTCACCCGGTGAGCGCAACGATGTTGTGGTTGCGGGCCTCAACCATAAAATGGGTTACCGGAATACCACCAATGCGGCATTAAACTTTGGTGAAAAAGGCGGTGCTATTGGTTATCTGGTCGGTGAGGCGAATAAAGGTCTCGGCTACATGTTCCAAATGATGAATGAAGCGCGTATTGGCGTTGCCCTAGGTGCGGCAGCAATTGCCTATCAGGGATTTAATTATTCTCTGGACTATGCCCGACAACGCCCCCAGGGACGTTTAGCTTCATGTAAAGATCAGCAATCTCCACAAGTTATGTTGATTGAGCACGCAGATGTAAGACGTTTATTACTTGCGCAAAAATCTTATGCAGAGGGGTCTTTGGCTCTGTGTTTATTTGGTAGTAGCTTATTTGAAAACCAGAACAGTGCCCCAACTGAGGAACTGCGAACTCGCAATGCGCAACTGTTGGATTTATTAACGCCCATCATAAAGTCATGGCCCTCAAAATATGGCTGTATATCCAACGATATGGCGATACAGATTTTAGGTGGTGCTGGCTACAC
>JARGOV010000005.1:62835-74920 GCA_029212965.1 Porticoccaceae bacterium | reverse complement strand
CTGACATCAACACTCCATGAGAACGATGAGCATTTTTACCAGGGAAAATTACAAGCTACGAATTATTATATTGACTGGGAGCTGCCAGCCATTGAGCAATATGCTGCATTACTTAGCGCGGGTAATAGTGTTCCGTTTGAAATGCGTGATGAATGGTTTTAAAGCCAACTGATTGATGCTGCTAGTTCACCACACCGCCACTAATAACGTTATTTATTTAGTGGCGTGAATTATCTGAATCAGACTTGTCCCTTTGTTTTTTCCGATATGATTTTCCTCTGACTTTGAAGTCCTCCAAGTAGTTTCGTTCGAATTCATCGCTGGGAAGAGGGCTATTGATTAAATAACCTTGAATAGTATCGCAGCCAAGCTCGTGAACAATAGCCCGCTGCTGCTCGTTCTCTACGCCCTCAGCAATCGTAGTCAGGCCTAGACTATCGGCAAGCGCGATGATGCCTTTAACGATTGGTTTGTCGTCTGCATTAATTTCAATTTCTTTAATAAATGAACGGTCTATTTTTAATATATCGACTGGAAGGTTTTTTAGGTAATTTAAAGATGAATAACCTGTACCAAAGTCGTCGATCGCAAGTACGAAGCCCAAATTCTTAAGTGCAAGAAGCTCTTTTTTACTTTTCTCTGGGTCATTCATGAGCATGCTTTCAGTCAACTCAAGCTCTATCAGAGTAGGAGACACATCCATTTTTTCTAATTGATATTTAAGAAATTCTGAAAGGGCACCAGGTGTTTCGAGGTCTTTGGCAGATAAGTTGACCGACAACTTGACATCATAGCCTTGTTTTTTCCATTGCGAAATTTGCTCGAATGCTTGTCTAATTACCCAAAAAGTTAATTCTTTAATGAGCCCTGTTTCTTCAGCAAGGGGTATAAACTCTGCAGGACTGAGGAAACCATGTGTTGGATGTTCCCAGCGAACTAACGTTTCAGCAGCAATTATTTTATTAGACTTAAGCTCAAGCTGAGGCTGGTAGTAAAGAACAAGTTGCTCATGACTTATGGCATGGCGCAATTCTTGTTCTAATTCGAGTCGGCGTGCAACTTTGTCTTCCATCCCCTGTTGGTAAAAACTGAAATTATTGCGACTTTTTTTGGCGCTGAACATAGCGAGGTCTGCGTGCTTTAACAAGGCATTAACATCGTCGCCATCATCAGGGTAAACGGAAATACCGACACTTGCAGTAACGAACATTTTTTGCTGAATAAAAACGAAAGGTTTACTTAGAGAGCTGCAAATATTTTGTGCAATACTACTGATGGCACCCGGGTCTTCAACATTTTCTAGAATAACTGTGAATTCATCGCCACCCAAGCGTGCAATAAAGTCGCTTTCACGCACAGCACTTTGTAGGCGATCAGCGACGGCCTTAAGAAGTAAGTCACCAATGTTATGACCGAGAGAGTCGTTTATATTTTTAAAATGGTCGAGATCGAGAAATAACACAGCAAATTGTGAATCGTCGAGTTTCGCTCGATTAAGAATTAATCTTAAATCCTGCATCAGCTTGCTGCGGTTTGGTAGGCCAGTTAGTGAGTCATGATAAGCAAGCTCTCGTACGCGTTTCTCAACACGGTTGGCCTGTAAAAGGCGTGAAACCCTTTCCTTTAGTACCGTAAAATTTAAAGGCTTGGTTATATAGTCCGTTGCGCCAGCAGAAAACGCTTTGTTGATAGCGTCGTCGTCATCTAAAGATGTGATCATTAGGATAGGTATTTCACTGAAGTTGGGTAAGCTCCTAATACTTCGACAAGCTTCAAAGCCATCAACTTCAGGCATGATGGCATCCATCAAGATGAGGTCGGGATTATCCTGCTTGCAAATGCTAATAGCTTGTTGACCATTCCTTGCTTCGAAAATAATAAAATTCTGTTCGGTAAAAATATTTTTTAGGGCCAGACGAATAGTGCGGTCATCATCTACGATAAGTAATTTATGTTTTCGTTGTAAAGTTTCATCGGCATTTGAAAGAGGATTGAGTATGTTGTTTTCAATATCTCGTTTTAAAATATCAAAGTCATCAACAAGTGCCTCTATGTAAATGTCGCACTGATTTAGCTGATGGTTTTTAGCAAGATGTTCAATAATTCTGGCGGTCTCAAGAAAATTGATAGCCCCAAAATTACTTGCACTACCTTTTAAAGTATGGGCAAGTTCGCGAACGTTCTTAGAGCTACCGCGTTGTAATGCCTGTTTAAGGGAATCAATATAAATGGGTGAATCTTCCAAAAAAGCTTCCAGCATTTTAATGACGACATCACCAATACCTTCGAAAAGGTCTTCCATTACCAGGGGATCATAAGCTAATACCTCAATCACTTGCGCTTGGTTTTCGGCTTCCTGATAAGGAATAGGCTCATTTATCATAGGGTAAGAGCCAGATATCCAGGCTAGCAGCTCATCTCTAAGCTTGCTCAGCCTTAGAGGCTTATCTATGGAGCCATCCATGCCTGCGAGTAGGCGTTTGTCCTTATCCTCTTCCGATGTGTTCGCACTCATGGCAATTATTATCGGCCGATTTTCTTTATCTTGTTTGCGAATTTTTTGCGTCGCTTCATAACCATCCATAACTGGCATATTACAATCCATCAAGATCAGGTCGTAATCATTGCGTAAAGATTTGTTTACAGCGTCCTGACCGTTAATGGCTATATCTGAACGATAGCCAAGCTTACTAAGCATTTCCCGAGCGACTTGTTGATTAACTCTGTTGTCATCGACAATGAGAACATGCTTGCCAGTTTGGGAGCTTGATAGCTGTCTTGGCGAACGAATGATCTGCTGTAGACTGTCAGTATTTGGGTTGTTTTTTAAATCAATAAGTTGAGCGAAAGAAGATCGCAGTAAAGGCTTTTCTATACACAAGAAGCGGTGGTTCTTTAGTTTGAGCGGTCTAAAAGGATTGACTAAAATAGAAATAGTTATGCCCTTATTATTCGCAAGTTGTGATAGTAAAGGGAGAAATTCATTCTCGTGAAGGTAATATATTTCCTCGTCGACGATGATTAATTCAAAATCGATACCTGCCTTTTCAAGCCGAGCGATCTCTAATTCAGCGGCACGTAAGCTTGCGGTTGTTATGCAAAGAAAATTATTATTTTGTATCGCTGATGTGGTGAATAGTCGAACTATCACACTCGAAGTGATCAGTAAGGCATGCTTTTGTGCATCCAGTGATAGACCAGCTTGAGTCTGATTTAGAGTAGTTATATGCTCGATAGGAATATTGAAAGTAAATGTTGAGCCTTTCCCGGGAACGCTGTGTAAGTGTATTGAGCCGTCCATAAGCTCAATGATTTGTTGGCAAATGGTTAGTCCAAGACCAGTACCCGTATAGGCCTTAGTGGTAGAAGAGTCGGCTTGAGTAAAGGCGTCAAAGATAGTCCGCTGACTTTGTTCCTTAATACCAATACCTGTATCACGCACTTCAAATTCAAGCTCAGGTCTAGAGGTGTGCTTGTAGCGTATCCGTAGAAAAACTTCGCCACTGTCAGTAAATTTAATGGCATTACCTAGTAGATTGATGAGTACCTGACGGACTTTAATGGTGTCTATTGAGACAAGGTTTGAAACAGTATTATCTTCTATGTCATAGCCAAAATTAAGTTTTTTACTTAGCGCCTGGGATGAAAGAAGTTGAATCACTTCTTCAGCAAGGTCGCGGATATCGATCTCTTTCAATTGGATATCCATGTTGCCGGATTCCATTTTCGAAAAATCGAGAATATCTTCGATTAACTCAAGTAAATTTTCACCAGAATTTTTAGCAATATCAATGTACTCAGATTGCCGAGCATTGAGCCGGGTTTCGCTAATTAAATCCATCATCCCCAGCACGGCATTGAGGGGAGTGCGCAACTCATGAGTGACATTGGCCACGAATTCGCCTTTTACTCTGGCTGTTTCAAGGGCTTTATCGTGCGCACTTTGAAGTTCGTCTTCTCTACGTTCTATGCCTTCCATCATGGTGTTGAAGGCGTGTTGCATTTTTGCGACATCAGGTTGACCCTCCAGTGTTGCTCGAATGGAAGTGTTACCTTGTTCAGCCTGACCCATGACCAAAGCAAGCTGCTCAACGGGTCTGGTCACACGCCTCGATATACGAACAAGGGTGGCGATAACTAAAATTGCGATGGCAAAGGCAACAATAAAACTGGTTTGATAAGTTCTGCGTTGCATTAAATGTAGGGTTTTTTTACTCATCGAAAGTGTTACGTAACCTAACAAAGTGCTTTTTTCATCTGCATCTTGATAAATATCTATGAACTCTTCATCAAAACCTGCTTCTGAAAATACTGGCGCTAAAAAAATCCATTCGGTGCTATCTTCGAAGATATTGATTTCAGTATTCTTTTGAATTACTTTTTCTTGTGTTTCTACGGGAATATCGCGGGTGTTGTATAACACCGTACCATCGGCTGCTTTGAGCTGTATGACTTCAATGTCGGGAAAACCTGCTATTGATTTAACGATATCTTGGGCTGCGTATTCACTTTGATAAAGTAAAGCGAGCTTGCTTTGACTGGCAAATGTTTGGGTAATTTGCAGGCCTTGAGCATGCATTTGTTTTTTCAGAATGTTATTAGACGTCCGACCTACAGCATATGAGACCAACGTTGACATGAGGATGACAGCAATTGTGAAAATAATGATCAGTTGCTGGCTGAAGCGAAGATGGAGAAGTTTTTTTCCTGTGTATTTAAGCATGTATTACTAGCCCTACAGAAGTCGGTGGATGGTTAATCCACTGATGTCATTGAGCATGATGCCAAGGTGCTTACTGGTCCGCTTGTTAACAATAAGGTGAACACTCTTGAGAGGAGCCAAGCCAGCGCTGGGAGAGATGAGCTTTAGCTCATGTTGCTGAGCAATTTCTGCTAGGGTGCCGCCCATTTTTCGATTATCTGGATAGAGAGAAAACAGGGCACCGCGTTTTACATGGCTGGGATTGGAAGAAAAGACAATAATTTTTTTCTTCCAAGCAGCCTCAAGAACTAGCATGAGTATACTGGGATCATTTAGACTCCCCCCGCGCATAAGCCAAATGGCATCCTCTGTCGACGCCTTATGGATTATCTTAAGGTATCTATCCGCAGCCTCCTGAACAGATTTAACTTGTTCGACCTTCAGGGCTTTACCACGTTCTAATAGGAAGGCTTCAGCACCGTCCAATTGTGTCTGGCGCTGGTGATCGGAAACCACATGAACCTGCTTTACAAAGGGTGCCATCCCGAGTAAATGAGATAAAACTACTTCTGCAGAGGGGCTCATCGATACGCCTGCTATAGCTTCTTCTGTCTTTGTTATGGCCCCAACTACAATGGGAATAGGTGACGCTAATTGTTGTGCTTTTTTAAGAGATCCTTTGCCTAGTGCTACGAGCACATCGGGTTGATGTTGTTCAATCTGTTCTATCAGATCATTGTTGTCGCCATTGTGTGGCAGCTCAAGTTTCTGAGTTTTACCGGGATAGCTCTCGTTGATACCCTTGATAATATCTTCATATATTTTATTGTAGGGGGCTTTGACTTTTGGGTAGATAATAAACAACCCAGAAGCAAGGGCATTGCATGGTAGAAACAATTGTCCAGGCAGAAATAAGGTGAGCCACAATAAGCGCACTCCTTGTAAGTTTGTGAATTTAGTTACATCAAAAAAATGCAGAGGCAATCGCATCATATTTTGTTTATTCCATTAAAGCCGGTAACGGATCTCTCCATATATACGGCGCCTGTCCAGTGGCAAATCATTGGTGATGCTGGGCATAGGTTGGCCATTTGGGCTCGGTTCGCGTGCATCATCATTAAAAATATTTTTACTGATTAACGATAGTTCTAATTGGTCTCTTAAAAATGATTTTCGCAGCGTAAAATCTACGGTGGTGTAATCGTCTATATCCTTACGGGGATCGTCAAATACGCGGTTTCTATCCATGACACGATTGGCCTGAAGCGTTAAATGCCAACCGTTTGGCAGAGAGGCATTAGTGCGTATGTAGAGTTGTTGCTCCGGTGCATTGGCGGCGTCAGTATCGTTTTGCGTATCTTCAGATTTTTGCCATGAGTAATTACTCAAGGCCGACAGATAATCATTGACCCGCCATGTTGCTTCTAGCTCAAACCCCTGCCCCCTCTGCTCTCCTCTATTCTGTGCTGTACGAGTGGTTCCGCTACTATCGGGGACAAACTGGATAATATCTTTCCAGTAATATTGGAATAAATTAAGGTCGAGAGTCAGGTCATAGCTTGGCTTGTAATTAAATGCTAGTTCATAACTTTTCAGTGTTTCGGGCTCTAGCTTAGAATTCCCGAGGAAAGCAGGGTTGGCCTGCTCTCCCGTTTCAGCAAATGAGGGCGCCCTGAATGCCTCCCCGTATAATGCCTTTATTGTGAGATTATGCCGGGCAGACCAGACAAGTGCAGCGCGTGGGTTGGTGGTGTCCCCAAAATCTGTATAGTGGTCATAACGCAATCCTGTCGTTAGCTCCCAGTCATCGGCAAGATGCCAAATATCCTGAATGAAAACATAGTGGTTTTCTCGCTCGTTTTCATCAAGAAAAATAAAGGGTGTGTCGGAAACATCGACCAATGAGCTGCCTGGGAAAATAGGAAGGCCAGTACTTGGGTCAATACCGAAGTTCTTTTCTTCCTTGGTTTTATAGATTTCACCAAAATAATAACCAACACCGCCCATTAGCTCATGCCGCGCTATACCACGGAAAGTGGCGTTTAAATTGGCACGGTAGTGACGTTCGTAAACTTCCGGGTTGCCTATTATACCAGCCGGATAAGGGACGGGGTTTAATGGAGATCCTGTCGATCCTGGAGGGAAAAGAACAAAGTTTTCATCGACTTCCTGTGTTGTTTGGAAGTAGCTAGCTGTCGCCTTAATACCTATATTTTCAGTAAAGTTACTGTTGTTATAATTAAGGTCGGCGTTATAGCGTTTACTGGCAACTTGCCCGTTGGAATCGAGGGCCTGAGCTATACCCGCACCAAGGCCATTTTTGTTCCTTATCTGGCTACCCGCACGAAAAGTGAAATTATGGTAAGTCAGTTCAAGCCTTGTATCGATCGCTTCACCTTCCAAGTTTAT
This sequence comes from Porticoccaceae bacterium, assembly GCA_029212965.1. Taxonomy (GTDB): domain Bacteria; phylum Pseudomonadota; class Gammaproteobacteria; order Pseudomonadales; family Porticoccaceae; genus Reddybacter. The sequence goes on along the minus strand of JARGOV010000005.1, from coordinate 67,809 downwards.
GCTGCCGGGTGCAAGCGATGCGTTTGTTCCCGAAAGAGCGTCTAGAATTGACTGGGAATCACCAGTGATTTTTTCACTACTGCCATTAGTTTTCCGGCCTTCGATAATTGCCATATAGCCAAGGTCATTGACTGTGCCGCCGGTTTGAATCCAGAAGTTTTTACTATTTGAGGTGCCGTAGCGAAGTCCTGCTGAGGTGCTGGAAACCTCTGACGGGGTTTTGGTAATTATATTAATGACACCGGCGAAAGCATCGGCACCATAAACCGCTGATCCGGGCCCTCGAATAATTTCAATACGTGAGATCGATTCAACGGGCATTCCACCCCAGGCTAAACTTCGGTCGCCATGGAAAAGATTGGTAATTGGTGTGCCATTGATTAACATAAGTACTTGAGGATTAGTGGTGGTATGAATTCCCCTAAAACTGTAGATGGGCGTGTACCCAGTATTTCTTGAGACGTGCAAGCCCGGTACGGTTTCTAATATTTCATCTACATCTATTGCGCCTATCTGGCTAATTTGTTTTGCTGTAATAACAGATGCGACTGAAGGTGCTTTCGAAAGTGGCTGAGCAATCCCTGTGGCAATACTAATAAATTCTTCATCACCAAAAAAAGCGGCAAGTTCACGCTCGTCTTCGCCATAAGCACATAGAGATGGTAAGCAGAGTGTTAAAACTATGATGAAGGAAGATCGTTTAGTGACCATTTTTAGTTACTCCACTCACGGTTGGCACAGGGCATGGATTTGATACGATCCACACTAAGTGGGAAAAAAGTGCCCTCGGGCTTGGTTTGTGCGTCTAAATGGCATGGGAGTATTCCACCAATAAATGCGAGGGTGCTTGTATAGTAATATTCATTGAGACTCACGCCGAGGTCGGCTACTGTTGCCGCGTTCAAAGCTGCAATGTTCATTTGGTACTTATAGCGGGTGTTCTTTAAATAATCTTCTATTTCAAAAGCAAGCTTTACAAACTTTCCTGAGTCAGCCTTGATCGATTTAAGGAAGCGCATAGCTGGGGCTATACGTTCATCTGCGTTAATTAAAGGCCTTCCATAACCGCTGACAGACCGGTTTGCTTTTAGCTCATCTTTAACAATTTCTTCAATAGGTATCCCATGATCTTTTTGGTCGGAAGCGCGGTAAAGGAAATCAAGTGCTCCCTTTATGGGCCTTAATCCGTAGATGGTAGCTTCTGAAACTGCAATTCCGGCGGCCAATGCTAAGGCGCCAGTTGATCTTGCTGTGCCTGCTAATGCCGCGATGCGATTGTTCCAGAGTCGTGGATCTGGATAGCTTGTACTGAGTAACGATAGACCTTCAATAATTGTCGCTAATTTCGGGTTGTTCTTGCCCGTTATGGCATAAACGATGTATTCCATCCAGCTGCATTCGTTGAGCTCAGTAAAAACATCCTTACCTCGCAGTACTACTCGCTCACCAGGGAACCAGGCGCCCATTTCAGTTTGCCAGTTGTCCTCAAAGAATTTTAGTCGTTCAGGGCCGTTTGTTAAGTTTGTGCTTTTTTCAGTCATTATTTGCCACCGGGCCGGGGTCATTAGTTAAGGTAAGCCCGTTTCCGAAAAAGGGATAGCGACTCCATCCCATTTTTTCTTGTTCAATGGCGTGTGCAGCGGCGCCAGGTAGCCTGAGCAACAAAAATAGAATTTCTGCCTGTTCGGGCTCAAAGCCCAGAGCAAAAAAAGCTGCTGCTGCAACGCCAGAAAATGCTAGTGGTGACCCAGTGTGTTGCTCCAGTGTTTGGCGATGGCTTTGTAGCCAAAGTAAAGGCTCGTTTTGCTCTATTTCGACTAGGTGATCAAGCAGCTGTTTAACGGGCATTGGGCAGCTGGCGCCATTGGGATCGAAACCGGGCGTATGTTCCATCTCAGGCCATACATCTGCACGTTCTTCACGCGGAGGGTTGTCGATGATATCGATCCAGCTTTCGATGTCAGTGCCGCACTGCTGCCAATACTGCACAGCGGTGAAGACTTCTCGGGCACCACCAAGGTTGCCTGCACCGATAGAAATAGCGGCGATTAGGGCCGAGGCTCGGGTAGAGCCCCCAACACCGGCATTCATCGCACCGCGCACACTGTGATCACGAGGGCCTGGGTTGGCCAGGGCAACGGCGAGTCCTTCGAAAGTGCGAGCTTCTGCTTTGTTGGGCGGGTCGAGCTTAAATAATAACCAAAGGTATTCGACAAGGCTAATTTTACCAAGTAGGTCGCCGTAGACGTCAAATCCCGCGCAATAGCTTTTTGCTGCGGCAAAAGGGTTGTCAACTTCCGCTTCTTCTCGCCAAATTTTAGTTGTGATTTGTTCGAGAGTTTTTTCAGTGTTGTCTGTCATGTGTTTACTTTCAGCGTTTGGGTGCGCAGGCCGATGGGAGGGGCTTCATTCTGATCGATACGCACATCGAGCAGCGTTGGCTTCTGTTTTTTAAAAAAGTCTCTGCAATCAAGTTCTAGCAGGTCTTTGGCAGAATAAATAATATGGCCTTCAACGCCCATGGCTGTAGCGAATGCGGCAAAATTAGTGACCGGTAGACTAAAACCGATTTCTTCGGCACCACTCATGCGCTGTCCGTGTTTAACCATGCCGTAAGCGCTGTCATTGAGCACGACGAAGACAACAGGAAGTTTTTCTTCAACCGCGACGGTAATTTCCTGGCCGTTCATTAACAAACTACCGTCGCCGGTAATGCATACAACAGGTTTGTCAGGGCGGGCAAGGGCCGTACCAATGGCGCTGCCAATTGCCCAGCCCATTGAAGCAAAATTAAGTGAGGCTCGGAACAGTCCGCCCTTGGCATCGCGGCGTCCGGAGATCCGCCGGTCGTGGGGATGTAGGTAGTGGGTTGCCCATGAAAAGCTGTTGCCGACATCAGCTAAGTAGTGAGTGTTGGCGGGGAATATATTGGGCAGTTCGCGCATTAGACGCTGGGGTTTGATAGGGCTGGCATCGCTGCAATATTTATGCTCATCGTCCAGCGAAAACTGCCGAGTTGGCTCTTTGTCGGCTGGTATTGCTTGATTGACATCATCTGTAGCTGATGTTTGAAAGGGTTTGTCAAAGCCTTTATTGGCGAAGCGTTTTAATACCGCTTCGAAAATACTTTCGAGACGACCTCTGACGTGCAGGGTTGCCATCAGAGTTTTGGTGAGGTTGGATTCACTGGCCTCAATGTCGATAATGCGTTGCTGATGCAGCGCAGGCTCCCACCCTTGGCTGGCCCATTCGCTAAGTTGTGCGCCAATGATAAAAATGCGGTCGACTTCAGGGTCAGTGAGTAATTGTTGTGCACTCTGGTGCCCAGAAAATCCAATGACCCCGCGGAATAAAGGATGGTATGGGCTAACCAGGCCTTTGCCGTGGGGGGTGACCACTAGTTGAGCGTTCAGGCCCAGAGCCAAATTGAGGATTAGACCAATAGCCTCTCCGGCACCGTCGCCTATGACAAAGAGGGGTTTTTTTGCCAGGGTGAGTTCACTGTAGAGTCGCCCCACGGCATCGCCATCAAACAATGCCGGTTTGCGGAGCAGGTCGGGTAAATCGACTCGGGGTAGCGGGTGAGAGGGCGTAGCACGCATGACGTCGATGGGAATGCTCAAATGCACTGGCCCCATGGGTTCGGCAAAGGCGGTCATAATCGCGGTGGTGAGTTTGTGCTCCAGTTGTCCCGTGTGGGAGACCAGCGTGCTGTAGCGACAGCAGTGATTGAACAATTCGACGGTATTTATACCAGTGCAGGATGACTCTTGAAAAGCCGATGTGCCGAAACCAGAAAGGGCTGTTTGAGCGGTAATCACTAGCATCGGCACATTGTTTTCGTAGGCAGAAGCGACACCGGTGATTAAGTTGGTCGCGCCAGGACCTGTGGTGGCACAGCATACGCCCAGTTTGCCAGAGTTTCGCCAGTAGCCATCGGCCATAAAAGCGGCGCCAGCTTCGTGCCTGGTAGCAATAGCACGGGGACCACCGCGACGTTCGCTGCGGGCTAGAGCGTTGTATAAAGGTTCAATGGCGCCACCGGGAATACCAAAAACGTATTCTACGCCCAGTTGCTCCAGGTAGCTGAGTAATAAATCGCCATATTCATGAGGTGTATTATCCTCTGCCTCTAATTTGTGAGCGGGCATTCGTTTAAATCCTAATGTATATCAATGTGTTAAATGCGTTATTTAAGTTCGAGTCATAGTATCTATGGTTGTCAATAAATTACAAGATCAATAACGTGACGGATTCGGTAGAATAGGCGGTTTTCGGCCAGCTTGTGGGGCGGATCATTGGGCTTTTCACGTAGGTGTAGGTATTAAACTGTGAACAGGGTAAGAAAATGAGCGAGATGGATATATATTTAGAAAACTGGTGGCAACCCTTTACGAATGTCAGGGGGTTTCGTGCCAATCCTCGTCTCATTGAGCGGGCAGAGGGCTGTTTTGTGTACACCACCGATGGCCGCGATGTGCTGGATATCACTGCTGGGCTGTGGTGTGCCAACCTGGGCCACAGCCGTAAAGAAGTGGCTGATGCCGTGCACAAACAACTGATGGATATGGATTTTTGCCCGCCCTTTCAATTTGGGTCGCCGGTGACTTTCCGTTTCGCCGAAAAGTTAGTCGAGCATGCGCCAGCAGGCTTAAACCGCGTATTCTTCACCAACTCGGGTTCTGAGTCGGTCGAGACGGCTATGAAGATTGCTCACCGCTACCAAGTGGCGCGCGGCAAGGCGACGAAAACGCGCTTTATCTCCCGCGAGCGTGGCTACCACGGGGTGAATGTTGGCAGCACTTCTTTGCAAGGCATACCCAATAATCGCAAGGGCTTCCCGACGCTAGAGAGTGTCGATTTTCTGCCCGACCTACTCGATATCCCCAATAATGCCTTTAGCCGAGGCCTCCCCGAGAAGGGCGTCGAAAAGCTCGATGCCTTAGAGAAAATCATTGCCACGCGCGGAGCGGA
>JARGOV010000005.1:10107-62735 GCA_029212965.1 Porticoccaceae bacterium | reverse complement strand
GGGACTGTGCCCATGGGTGGCGTGTTTATTAAAGAAGAAATTCAGCAAACTATTTTTGACGCAGCACCGGGCGGTATGCCAGAAATTTTCCACGGTAACACCTACGCTGGTGCACCCGTGGGTGCCGCTGCGGGCCTCGCCGCTTTTGAAATCTACGAGCGTGAAGGGCTGTTAACCCGTGCTTCTGGCCCGATTGGCCAGTACTGGGAAGATGCTCTGCACAGCCTGCGTGATATCCCCCATATTATTGATATCCGCAACTACGGCTTATTGGGTGCTATTACCTTTGCCCCCGACGCCACTAAGTACCCTACCGGTGTTGGTGTACCGGTACACAACAAATGTTTTGAAAACGGCTTATTGTGTCGCGCCGTGGCCGACAACATGGTGATGTCGCCACCACTGACGATTAGTGAGGCCGAGATCGATTTGTTTATCGAGCGCCTGCGCCAGTCTATTAGTGATGTGCTGGGCTAGCTGTAATGCGCTAGATGTGACGAGTGAGTTTAGGCGTGTGTTGGGGCTTAGGCTTTTTCATTCGATAAGCCTAAGCCTCAAGGCTGTCTTTTAAGGCCGCCATAAAGCGCGCCGCCTCACCGCCGGTGATCAGCCGGTGGTCAAAACTCAGCGATAAAGGCATCACTGGCAGCACTTTTGCCTTACCAGAAACGGCACAAACCTCGTCGCGAATGACCCCGGCGGAGAGGATGGCCACCATAGGCGGTACGATAACCGGATTGGCGTAGCGCCCGGCAATGGTGCCAAAATTACTCAGGCTAATCGTCGGCTTCTGCATTTCATCGATGGGAATACGGCGCTCCAGCGCGTCTGCTTTTAGGCGATTTAAGCCGCTGCGCAAGTCCTTGTCGCTGCGCTTAGCGATATCGCGCAATACCGGTACAAACAGCCCGCCGGGTGTGTCGACGGCCATGCCGACATCGATAGTCGTGGGGCTGTGATAGGCCATGGCTTCGGCGTCAAACCAGCTATTGAGGAGGGGTTCGGCCTCGCAGGCGGCAACCATGGCGCGTAGTAAGCGAATCGTTGCATCGTCTTTTTTGCCCCAGTTACCCAGCTGTGCATCGTCATTAATAGTGACGGCCACCACCTCAGAGTGTGACTGGGACATCGTCTGGGACATAAAGCGACGCGCGCCTTTAAGCGGTGTTGATGGGCCTTTTTCGTTTTTAAGCCGGGCCACCCGCTCGACGTCTTCCGCCTTGATTAAGCCTTGTTTACCGCTACCACTGACCTTGGTGATATCGACGTTTAAACGCTCGGCCAATGCGCGAATGGCCGGGGTGGCTCGAACCGCCTGACGCTGGCCGGATGCTTTCGGTGAGCCGATAAAAAAGTGCTCGTCAGTTTGCTGTGGGGTCTTTGTGGTTTGTAATTCTCCCACCACCGTGGCGTTATCGGCCTCGTCACTAACAAACTCTACCAGAGCTTCACCGAGGTGGACGATATCTCCGGGTTGACCAAAGGTGGCAGCAATCACCCCGGCTTGAGGGGCGGGAATTTCCACCACCGCCTTGGCGGTCTCTACGGTCACTAATAACTGGTCAATGTTGACCGTATCACCGGTTGCCACGTTCCACTCAATAATTTCCGCCTCCTGCAAGCCCTCGCCGAGGTCGGGCAATTTAAAGAACTTCATAGGACATCCTTTTCTCGCGTTTTAGCATGATGGTTTATGCAAAGTTGAGCACTTGTTGTATAGCGTTGCTGATTTGTGCGGCGCTGGGTAAATACAGGGCTTCTTTTTTGGCATAGGGCATGACTGTGTCGTAGCCAGCAACCCGCAATACCGGCGCTTTAAGGTCGAGTAAGGCGTGTTCGGCCAGTTGTGCGGCAATTTCACCACCAATGCCACCGGTTTTCGGCGCTTCGTGGGCGATGACACAGCGCCCCGTTTTCGCTACCGACTCTAGAATAGTCGCCATGTCGAGAGGGCTGACGGTGGCGACATCGATCAGTTCTACGGCTATTCCCCGCTCGAGCATTTGATCGGCAACCTGGCTGCACTCGCTGATTAAAGCGCCCCAGCTGACTAAGGTAATATCCTCACCTTCACGCAGGGTAAAGCAGGTATCCAGGGGCAGTGCCTCGCCGTCGTTACAAACGCGCTGGGCCTGGGCGCGGTAAATGCGTTTTGGCTCGAGAAAAATCACCGGATCGGGATCGCGAATGGCGGCCAACAGCAAGCCGTAGGCGCGGATGGGTGAAGAGGGAATAACCACCCGCAGGCCGGGGGTGTGTGCCAACAGGGCCTCCGTGCTTTCGGAGTGATGCTCCGGGGCGTGAATACCACCCCCAAAGGGCATACGTACTACCATAGGGCAGGCGAGGCGACCGCGAGTGCGGTTGCGCATTCGCGCTGCGTGGCACATAAGTTGTTCCAGAGCGGCAAACATAAAGCCCATAAACTGAATTTCAGTCACCGGTTTTAAGCCTTGTGTCGCCATGCCGATACTAATCCCGCCAATCAGGCCCTCGGCAAGGGGGGTATCGAGCACGCGCGCGGCGCCAAAAGTTTGTTTTAAATCGAGAGTGGCACGAAACACACCGCCGTTGGTGGCGACATCTTCGCCGAGTACAACCACACTGTCGTCACGGGCCATTTCGTAGTGCAAGGCCATATTGATGGCTTCAACGAGTACGCATTCTTTGTTTTCGGCCTCTATTTTGCCGCCAATGTCAGGGCTGGGACTTTTATCCGGTTCAACCGCGTCGTCTGTGCTTGGACTATCGCTGGTCGAAAAACTCATATTCATCGTGACTCTCCCTCAGTGTTTACAGAGGCATCCTTGTGTTGAATCGCACTGCGTTGGCTTTCCAGGCTGTAGGGTAAAAAAGCGTGGAGATAGTCAATAATCGCCGTGGCGGGTTCCTCCTCTGCTGCTAAATACTGCTCAACAGCTTGGTCAATGGTTTGCTGGCAATGGGACTGCAGGGCTTTTTCCTGCTCCCTATCCCAAAGACCCTGCTGGTGCAAAAATTGTTGAAAGCGATGGATGGGTTCCTCTTGCCAGTGGGCCTTGAGTTCATCGGCATCGCGGTAGCGCGAGGCGTCGTCGGCGGTGGTGTGGTCACTGAGACGGTAGCTCAGGGCTTCTATCAAGGTGGGTGTCTTGTGCTCGCGGGCACGTTCAATGGCTTTACTAATTACTTCATAAACGGCGATGGGATCGTTGCCGTCGACCTGAATGCCCTCAATGCCAGCGGCAATCGCTTTCTGCGCCAGTGTTGGGGCGCGAGTTTGTTGTGCCAGCGGCACGGAAATCGCCCAGCGATTGTTGTTAATGACAAAGACAATGGGCAGATCCCAAACCCCCGCAAGGTTCAGGGCTTCCATAAAATCGCCCTTCGAAGTGGCACCATCGCCGCAGCTAGTCACCACGACACTGTCTTCGCCTTTGATTTTAAGCGCGGTTGCGACGCCAGCCGCTTGGGTCAACTGAGTAGCGATGGGCACACAAATGGGCAGGTCTAGCGAGGCGGTATTGAGGTTGCCACCGCGCTCATCACCCCCCCAGTACATAAAGAGTTCCGCCGCTGACATACCGCGAATCATCTGTGCCGGGGCGTCGCGATAGTAGGGCACCAGCACGTCGTTTTTAGCCATCGCCAGGCCAGTACAAACGCTGATTGCCTCCTGTCCGAGAATAGAGGGGTAGGTGCCCATTTGCCCGGTGCGTTGCAGGGCCACGGCCTTTTGGTCAAGCAGGCGGGCCAGCACCATATTTTGGTAGATACTCAGCAGTAGAGGCCCGTCAGTGGTCCACTCGGGTAGAGGCAGGTCGAGATTGCCCTCGGGGTCGAGATATTGCAAAAAGTGAATGGAAAACTGTTGGCGTCCGCGCATAAAGTGTCTCCCAAAGCAAAGATTTATCCGGTCACGGTGATCTGTGGTTCGTGCCTCGTAATAGGCATTGGATTCGCTGCTGTGTTTTGCCCATTAGCGATACGCTGTTTAGCCAGTGACAACGCGGTTTGCAGCGGGGACTGATCTCGCTCTTGTGGATTGGTGTTGGCGGCGAGTAACTGACGGATGGTGGCAGGGATACCGCGAAGCTTTTCATTGATCGCCACTTGCTGCTCGCCTGCATAGCGCATGGATGCGTAAATAAGGCCACCCGCGTTAATAGCAAAATCGGGCACGTAAAGAATCCCCCTATCGCGCAATAACTGTTCATCACTGTTTTTGGCGAGCTGATTATTGGCGGCACCGGCGATAATGGCGCAACGCAGGTTGGGAATACTCCCAGCGTTGATAATGCCGCCGAGCCCACAGGGTGCAAAGACGTCGCAGGCCTGTTGGTAAATTGCCTCGCCAATGACGACCTCGGCATTAAAGTGTTGTGCGGCGCACTGGGTTTTGCGAGGGTCGAGGTCGCTAACAATCAAGCTGGCTCCGGCGCGGTGCAAGCGTTGCGCTAGCGCCATGCCGACATGGCCCAGCCCTTGAATAGCGACGCGTGCCTGCTCCAGTGAGTCACTGGCAAAACGCACCTGAAAAGCCTCTTTGATACCGCTGTAAATGCCCTCTGCGGTGTACAGGCTGCAATCACCGATCTTGGTGCTGGAGCTCACGTAAGGGCTGCGCGTGGCCATAATATCCATATCATCGAGGGTCGAGCCGCTGTCCAGAGCGGTAATATAGCGCCCTTGTAATGAAGCGATAAAGTCCCCCATTTTGGTGAACAGCAATTTTCGGTCAATCTTGCCCCTTGGTTTGAGTACCACTGATTTACCGCCGCCAAAAGGCAGGCCCGCAAGGGCCGCTTTGTAGCTCATGCCCTGGGCCAGGCGCGCAGCATCCTCGATGGCCGCTTGTTCGCAGGGATAGTGCAAGTAGCGGCAACCCCCAAGAGCGGGGCCGAGGCTGGTGTCATGAATGGCGATGATGGCCTGCAAGCCGCAGTCGTCGCGTATTAAATGAATGTCTGACAGACCGTATTGATTGAGTGTTTCGAACATCTTCCAGCCCTCATTATGTAAATTAGGGGTGTGAATAGAGGCAAGAGCGAAGGCCAACCGGAAAATTCAAAGCTCGATAATCCGCTCCCAACACATTGCTTAATAAACCTATAGACCATCTGGCCGGCAAAATGCTGCAAAAATTCTTATTATCAGGGCTTTGGGTTTGAAAAAGCACCGTCAGATTGTGGTTAGACTTCTTTCGCTGGTTGCTAAAATATAGAAAGTTGTCCCCAATGGTCGACAATTGCGTCTATTTGTTGGGGCATTGACGAGCTGACTCGAGGCTGTTTTGGCGTCACGTTTTTCTTGGCTTGAGTATTTGTAGTGATTTTTTCCTAGCCTGCATTGACTGTTCTGACCTTGTTGGCGATTAACGTATACTCGGGCCCTGTTTAAGAAACTTCAGTATGAAAGTAGTCATAAGGAGAAACGGAGAATGAAAAGCCAGGCTGCGGTGGCGTTTAAAGCGGGTCAACCACTGGAAATTCACACGGTGGATTTGGCGGGTCCCCGCGCCGGGGAAGTACTGGTTGAAATGAAGGCAACGGGGGTTTGCCACACCGATGCTTTTACCCTGTCGGGAGATGACCCCGAGGGTGCGTTTCCGGCCATTCTTGGTCATGAGGGGGCGGGGATTGTCCGCGAAGTGGGTGCTGGTGTGACTTCTCTGAAACCCGGTGACCATGTGATTCCCCTCTACACGCCGGAGTGCCGTGAGTGTAACTTTTGTCTGCATCCCAAGACGAATCTTTGCCAGGCGATACGCGAAACCCAGGGTCGGGGGGTGATGCCCGATGGCGAGAGTCGTTTCTCTCTCGACGGCCAGCCTATCCTCCATTACATGGGTTGCTCCTCCTTTTCCAATTATTCCGTACTACCCGAAATCGCGCTGGCAAAAATCCGCGAAGACGCACCCTTTGACAAGGTTTGCTACATTGGCTGCGGCGTTACCACGGGGGTCGGTGCCGTGGTCTTTAAAGCACAGGTCAAGCCGGGTTCAACGGTGGTGGTTTTTGGCCTTGGTGGTATTGGCCTGAATGTGGTGCAGGGCGCACGGATGGTTGGTGCGGGCAAGATTATTGGCGTCGATACCAATCCGGCAAAAGTGGCATTGGCGCAGAAATTCGGCATGACCGATTTTATTAATCCGCAGCAGACACCGCAGGTAGTGGAGGCCATTCTCGACTTAAGCGGCGGTGGTGCCGACTACAGCTTTGAGTGCATCGGCAATGTCGAGGTGATGCGCCAGGCACTGGAATGTTGCCATAAAGGCTGGGGTGAATCCTACATTATTGGCGTCGCCGGTGCCGGGCAGGAAATTGCTACACGGCCCTTTCAATTGGTCACTGGGCGTTCTTGGCACGGGGTTGCCTTTGGCGGAGCGAGGGGGCGCACCGATGTGCCCACCATTGTCGACTGGTATATGGAGGGCAAAATCAATATTGATGACTTGATTACCCACACCATGCCCTTGAGCGATATTAATCAGGCCTTTGATTTGATGCACCAGGGCGAAAGTATTCGCTCTGTCGTACTTTATTAGCTGCGTATCAAAAAGTCGGCAGCTGGTTAGCTCAATTTTATGAATTAGGTCGTATATAAAGGAGAATTATGATGAGTGATAAGGCAGAGATAAGCGGTAAAAAATACCAAAACATTCTTCAAACCATTGGCAATACTCCGTTGGTGAAAATCAATAAACTGGGGCCAGAGGGCGTGAATATCTACGCCAAAATTGAAGCCTTCAACCCCATGGGCTCGGTGAAAGACCGGCTGGCGCTGGCGGTTATTGAGCACGCCGAGCAAACGGGGGCTTTGAAACCGGGGCAAACGGTCATCGAGGCCACCAGTGGCAATACCGGTATCGGCCTGGCCATGGTGTGTGCGCAGAAAGGCTACCCCCTGGTGGTGACCATGGCCGAGAGTTTTAGTGTTGAACGGCGCAAAATGATGCGTTTTCTCGGCGCTAAAGTGGTGCTCACCCCGGCGGCTGAAAAGGGCAGTGGCATGCTGGCAAAAGCCGTCGAGCTGGCCGAGACCCACGATTGGTTTCTGTGTCGCCAGTTTGAAAATGAAGCCAATGCCGATATGCACTCGCGCACTACAGCACCGGAAATTCTCGCCTGTTTTGAAAATGAACAGCTGGACTACTGGGTGTCTGGTTACGGCACCGGCGGCACTTTGAAAGGAGTTGCCCGCGCGTTGCGAGAAAAAAGCCCCCAGACAAAGGTTATGGTTTGCGAGCCCGAAAGCGCCGCTTTGTTGAGTAGCCACGTGCCCCAGCAAGCGGGGGAGAGTGAGTCGACCTATAAAAGCCACGCCAGTTTTAGCCCCCATCCCATGCAAGGCTGGACACCGGATTTTATCTCCCAGTTAACACAGGACGCCGTCGCCTGTGAACTGGTCGACGAGGTGTTGACCATTCCCGGGCGACAGGCCTTAAGCATGTCGCGAGAGCTCGCTGTTAAAGAGGGTATTTTTGTGGGTATCTCTGCTGGGGCCACCATGGCCGGAGCACTGAAAGTCGCCGAATCTGCTGCACCCGGTAGCAATATCGTCTGCATGTTGCCCGATACCGGGGAGCGCTATTTGTCGACCCCCCTGTTTGACGACATCGACGCGGAAATGAATGACGAAGAAAAAAGCCTCTCGGCTTCGACCCCCGTGGCGCAACTGAGTGCTTGATAATAGGGTGACTAAAAAAGGGTGCCTGAAAATAGGGCGCGAAATATATGAGCGCCTTTCTTCAAGGGCACTGTTGTGGCGAGGATAAGTATTGAATAAATGGGAAGATGAAACGCACTCTAGCGATGACGAAAAGGACGTGTCCCATCCCTTTGATACGCTGACGCCGGGATTTTTGATCGACGCCGTGGAGAGTCTTGGCTTCTATTGTGACGGGCGTTTATTTCCCCTCAACAGTTATGAAAACCGGGTTTACCAAGTGGGCATAGAAGACGCCACCCCGATGATCGCCAAGTTCTATCGCCCCCAGCGCTGGAGTGAGGCACAAATTCGTGAAGAACATGAATTTTGCTTTGAGCTGGTCGAACACGAGCTACCCGTAGTACCCCCCTGGCGCAACGAGGCGGGTGAAAGCCTGTTTGTATTCGGCGACTTTTTCTTTGCCCTGTTTGAGCGCCGTGGGGGGCATGCCCCCGAGTTAGATGACCTCGACAACCTCTTTACCTTGGGTCGTTTAATGGGCCGCATCCACGCCGTTGGTGCGGTGAAAGCTTTTCAACATCGCCCGGCTATAACTATCGACGATTACGGTCACGCCAGTGTTGCACTCATAGGCGAGCAATTTATTCCTGGCTCTCTCAAGGACTCCTATCTTTCTTTAACGACTGATTTGTTACAGGCGGTAGAGGCGCAATTTGCCCAGGTTGACGACCTGACGTTGATTCGCAGTCACGGTGACTGCCATGGTGGCAATATTCTTTGGCGTGACGACACGGCCAACTTCGTCGATTTCGACGATGCGCGTATGGCCCCGGCTGTACAGGACTTGTGGATGCTACTGTGCGGTGACCGGCCACGGCAAACGGCCCAACTGTCGGAAGTGGTTGAGGGCTATAACGAATTCTGCTCCTTCCAGCCAAAAGAACTGCGCCTAATCGAGCCCCTGCGCACCCTGCGCATGTTGCATTACGCCGCCTGGCTGGCGCGGCGCTGGAGTGACCCGGCCTTTCCCCGCGCTTTTCCCTGGTTCAACACCGAGCGCTATTGGGGTGAGCATATTCTCGAACTGCGTGAGCAATACGCCGCTCTGCAAGAACCTCCGCTGGCCTTGTTTTAAATGTTTTGATTCGGGGGGCTAGGGCGTACATTGCGGCGAGCTGTGGATAAGTCTGGGAAAAGTTGTGAAATTACTGTGATAGTGCTGTGTAGGCAGAGTGGATAAGCGAGTAAAAAAATACCCGGGTGGGCGCGTAAGGCACCACAAGCCGGGTATTATGCCGACGCTTTAATCCATAGGCGGTAGGGTCATTACCATACCGTCAAGCGCATCACTGACTTTTATCTGGCAGCACAGGCGTGAGGTGTGTGTCAGGTCGTGAGCGGTATCGAGGAGGTCTTCCTCGTCCTCTGATATCTCACCCGTTTTGTCGTACCAGGCGTCGTCGACAATCACGTGGCAAGTAGCACAGGCCAAAGAACCGCCGCAGGCCGCGAGCATGGGCATATCATTTTCTTTGGCAACTTCCATGACGGTGGCGCCGTTAGTGGCTTCAACGGTGACTTGTTCACCGTCGGGTTTGATAAACGTCAGTGCTGTCATCAGGTTTGTTTCCTCGCAGGTGTGTCAGTGGTGTGGTGATTCGTGTCCTTTAGGATTCAATCAGCGGCTTCTATGGTGGGCAGGCCAGAAGTTGTCGAGTGTTCAAAGTTCAGTGCTTGTCCCGGGTTCACCACCCGATAGGCCGCGTGGGCCGCTTGTGCTGCCTCTGCAAAGCCACTGAGAATCAGTTTTAGTTTATGGGGGTAGTCGGCGATATCGCCGACGGCAAATATACCTTCAATATTGGTCGCACAAGTGGTGGGTTCAACTTTAATAAGGCCGTTGAGAATATCCAGCCCCCAGGTATTGATTGGCCCCAACTTAGAGGCAAGGCCAAAAAACGACAGTAGGTGGTTAGCCTCAAGACGTCGTTCGTCGCCATCTAGTGTTTTCACCACCACGGTCTTGAGTGTGTCACCTTCGCCTTCCAATGAGGCCAGTTGATAGGGAATCACCAGTTCAATTTTTCCCGCCTCGGCCAAGGCCTTCATTTGTGCGACTGTTTCGGGTGCGGCACGAAAGCGGTCGCGGCGATGAATGACGTAAACCTTGGCGGCGACATCGGCCAGTGACGAAGCCCAGTCGACGGCGGAATCTCCACCCCCGGCGATGACAATGCACTGGTCGCGAAAATCTTCACGTTTTTGCACCATGTAGTGCACTGAGCTGCCTTCAAATTGTTCTATATTTTCCAGCGGGGGTTTGTTGGGACCGAAGGCACCTGCACCGGCGGCAATGATAATGGCGCGGGCCTGAATTTGCAGGCCCGTGGATGTACTTAAGTGCCAGTGGTCGTCAATTTTCTCCAGCTCGGTGACCTGCTGGTTGAGGTGGATGACGGGCTTAAAAGGCTCGATTTGTTTTTCCAGACGCTCAATCAAGTCGAGGGCATTTATATTGGGTGCAGCGGGAATATCAAATATCGGCTTTTCTGGGTACAGGGCAGTGCACTGGCCTCCCGTTGCGGGCAGGGCGTCGATAACATGGCAGGACATTTTCAACATGCCACATTGAAAGACGCTAAATAATCCAATGGGGCCGGCGCCAATAATGGCGACGTCGGTGCTATGTACTTGGCTCAAGCTGCCATCCTTGTTTTATTCATCGTGCACTTTCTAAATAAGGTCTATTCAAAGACAATGGTTTTATTGCCGTGTACCAAAACGCGGTCTTCGAGGTGATAGCGTAACCCCCTTGCCAGCACCATTTTTTCAACATCTTTGCCGATTCTGACCATGTCATCGATGCTGTCATGGTGACTGATACGTGCCACATCCTGGTCGATGATCGGGCCGGCGTCCAACTCGTCAGTGACATAGTGACACGTGGCGCCAATCAATTTGACGCCACGTTCAGCGGCCTGGTGGTAGGGGCGAGCACCGGCAAATGCGGGTAGAAAGCTGTGGTGGATATTAATAATACGCCCGGCGTACAGTGAGCAGATATCTGGTGGCAGAATTTGCATATAGCGGGCGAGGACGATGACATCGGGCTGCATGTCATCGAGCAAGGCTAAAATTTTTGCGAAGTGTTCCGCTTTGGTGTCCGGTGTAACCGGTTCGTGATGGTAGGGCAAGCTGTGCCACTCGACATAACTGCGCAGATCGTTGTGATTAGAGATAACGCCGGTGATATCGTAAGACAGCTCTTTACTGCGCCAGCGATAGAGTAAATCTGACAGGCAGTGGGCCTGCTTGCTGGCTAGAAGGGCGACGCGCTTTGGTTGGGCGGTTTCAGTAATGCGCCACTCCATAGCGAACTTTTCACCCAGCGGGGCAAAACGCGCCCGCAACTCATCGACACCATAGGGCAGTGACTGGGCCGCGATCACCTGGCGGGTAAAAAACCAGCTTGAGTCGGGGTCGAGGTAGTGGTTGGCCTCGGTGATCAGGCCCCCTTCCTGGGCGAGAAAGGAGCTGACGGCGGCGACGATGCCGACTTTGTCGGGACAGGCAATAATTAAGCGATAACTATCTTGGTGCATGTTGTGCTCTTGTTAATGGTTATGCTCGTGTTAATACGAGTGCGGATAACACAGTACGCTTGGCTTTTCGATTATGACCTTATTGTTCAAAACCGTCGAACTGGCAAAACACGTCAAGGTCTTCACGGCCACTAACCAGATTGTTGGCGGGGTGCTCGGGGTCAATATAACCGAGGGCCATGCCATTGAAAATGAAGTAGTCTTCACCAATGTCGAGCACGTCGTGGAGTACAGGCTGAACGTCTTGCCAAAATCCCTGGGCACAGGTGTGTAGGTCAAACTCCCGGGCGGCGAGCATGACATTGCCCATAAATATGCCCATATCACCTAGCTGGCCTGGCATCAGGCTGCGATGGATGGAAAAAAACAAGCCCACTGGCGCACCGAAAAAATAAAAATTTTGCATTAGCTGTTCGTTGCGTCGAACCTTGTCTTTACGGTCAATGCCAAGGGCGTCGTACAAGCCCATGCCAACGGCATAGCGTCGCCCTTTGTAGGGCTGAATAAAGTTCTCAGCTGGGGTTTGAAATTCTTTTTTGCGGCTGCCTATAGGGTTTTGTTCGGCAAAGGCGAGAGAGGCTTGAATCACCCGCTCAAGGCGTTTACCGCTGACGGCATGTACCTGCCAGGGTTGCATATTGCTGCCCGAGGGTGCGTGTCGGGCGAGGTCGAGTATCTGTCGAACGGTGGACTCGGCCACGGGCTTATCGAGAAAGCCTCGCGCTGAAATACGGCTGTGAATGGCGTCGGTGAGTTGCATGTATTCTTCACTATCTTTGGTTGCGCAAATATTCTTTGGTTGAGGAAATATTGTGGCCTCAGACAGAGGGTTTGAGTGTTTTAACACCTTCGGGGGTGCTCAGTAATACGCAGTTAGCCGGGCGCAGGGCGAATAAACCGTTGGTTACTACCCCGGTGATATTGTTAAGTTTTTCTTCCAGGGCTTTCGGCGCGGCAATGGGGTGTAGACGCTGCACATCGAGAATGGCATTGCCATTGTCGGTGACTACGCCTTGGCGGTAGACGGCTTCACCGCCGAGTTTAAAAATTTCGCGGGCCACGTAACTGCGCGCCATGGGAATGACTTCGACGGGTACGGGGAATTGCCCTAGGTGGTCAACCCATTTACTTTGATCGGCAATACACACAAAATCGTCGGCCGCTGCGGCAATAATTTTTTCTCGGGTTAGAGCCCCGCCGCCACCTTTGATGAGTTCTAGTGCAGGGTTTAGTTCATCGGCACCGTCGACATAAATTTGCACGCCGCCGGTAGTATTCAACTCGAGCACATTAATACCGTGATCGCGCAAGCGTTGGGCGCTGGCCTCGGAGCTGGCGACCGTACCTTTTATGCGGCCCTTATATTGTGCGAGTAAATCGATAAAACAATTGGCCGTAGAGCCGGTGCCAATGCCGAGGTAGGCATCGTCTTCCAGGTGTTTGAGGACATAGTCGATAGCGGCCTGAGCGGCGGCTTGTTTGAGTTGATCTTGCGATATTTGATTTTTAGACATACAGAACTCCGAAAATAGGGTGGCATTATATCCGAGCAGGCGAGTTTGTTGGCGATACAATTGTTGACGATACGGTGAAGGGATTTTCTTATCAGGGCTGGTGTTAGTCTTGCCAAGAAACTACGATTGCGTTTGAACACAATACTACACCCACACTTCCCAAAAATTGCGGACCCGTACCAGAATGCCAAAAAGCTATGTGAAAAGAATTCTCGATGCCCGCATTTATGATCTCGCCATTGAGACGCCGATCGATGCTGCCCCTATTTTGTCGGCACGCATCGACAATCAAGTGCTATTAAAGCGTGAGGATTTACAGCCGGTGTTTTCGTTTAAATTGCGTGGTGCCTACAACAAAATGCGCAAGCTCAGTGACAGTGAGCGCGCGGCGGGAGTGATCGCGGCCTCGGCCGGCAATCATGCTCAGGGCTTGGCGATGGCGGCGAAAAAAATGGGTGTTAAAGCGACCATCGTGATGCCGCGCACGACCCCACAAATTAAAATTGATGCGGTGCGAGCCCGTGGCGCGAAGGTCGTGTTGCAGGGCGACACTTACGATGGTGCGGCGGCCCATGCGCAAAAATTGGTGGCTGAAAAGGGCTTGGTTTACATCCATCCCTTTGATGACCCCGATGTGATCGCGGGGCAGGGCACGGTGGCAGTGGAAATTCTGCGCCAACATCCTGGCCCGTTAAACGCCATTTTTGTGCCGGTAGGTGGGGGTGGTTTGTGTGCGGGCATTGTTGCCTATGTAAAATATGTACGCCCTGAAATTCAAGTGATTGCCGTGGAATCCGAAGATGCCGCCTGCCTAGCAGCGGCGATGGAAAAAGGCCGACGGGTGACATTGAAAGATGTGGGTCTGTTTGCCGATGGCACTGCTGTGGCACAGATTGGTAAAGAAACCTTTCGCGTCTTGCGCGATAGCATTGATGATGTCATTACCGTGTCAACAGATGAAATCTGCGCCGCTATTAAAGATATTTTTGATGATACGCGGTCGATTTGCGAACCCGCGGGAGCCCTTGGGCTCGCCGGACTGAAAAAATATGTGCAGCAAAAGGGTTGTAGTGGTGAAACGTTATTGGCGATCGATAGTGGGGCCAATATGAACTTTGACCGGTTGCGCTACATATCCGAGCGCACCGAAATTGGTGAAAAGCGCGAGGCGGTGTTAGCGGTGACCATTCCCGAAAAGCCGGGCAGCTTTAAGCGTTTTTGTCAGGCGCTGAGTCAACGCATGGTGAGTGAATTTAATTACCGCTACGCCGATGCTGGTGATGCCCATATCTTTGTTGGCATCCAGGTGAGCTCCGATGCCGATCGCCAGGCTTTGGTCGACGATTTGTTGGCCAAAGATTATGCCGTGGTTGATATGACCGATAATGAAATCGCCAAATTACATATCCGCTATATGGTCGGTGGGCGCGCCCCGGAGATTGCCGACGAAGTGGTGTATCGCTTTGAGTTTCCTGAGCGCCCGGGAGCCTTGTCAAACTTTCTTGGTAAGCTGGGTGGGCGCTGGAATATTTCTATGTTCCACTACCGTAATCACGGCTCGGCCTTTGGTCGAGTCTTGGTCGGCTTACAGGTGCCGCCTGCAGAGCGTGTCGATGTTGGCATTTTTCTCGATGCTCTGCACTACCGCTATCACGAAGAGACGAAGAACGATGCCTATCGGTTTTTCCTCGGTCAATGAGCGGTTTTCAGTACCTTCAAGCGAGGCTGTCGAGGGTTCGAATTTGAATGGCATCGACATTGGTGTGGCCCAGAGTATCAGATATCACCACCATTTTATCCTCTCTAGAGAAGTCGCCGCGCTGTAAGAGAATGCTCGCCGCAGCGGCGAGTAACTTCTCGGGGTTTTCATTAAAGTCGATGCGGTAACTATGTATGTTGCGGTTCAACACCAATTGTCGGTGGGTGTGCCCATCAAAGGAAAAGGCGCAAATTACCGGTGTCTGGGGGTGACAATTGGTGACGTAGTTGGCCATGCGCCCTGTTTTAGTGGGTACGATAATTCCCTTCGCGCCAATGGCCTCGGCGAGCCGCACCGCAGCTACGGAGACCTGTTGTTTGTCGTTATCGCAAATGAGTTCCTCACTGAATAACAAACCCCGGCTTTTTTCGATGGAGCGGGCAATACGATCGAGTGTTTCAACACAACGTACCGGGTGTTTCCCGATCGTGGTTTCGCCCGATAGCATAATCGCGTCGGCCTCTTCATAAATGGCATTGGCGACATCGGTGACTTCGGCCCTGGTCGGCATCGGGTTATTGATCATTGACTCGAGCATGTGAGTGGCGACAATAACGCGCTTGCCATGTATCGCACACTGGCGAATGATGCGCCGCTGAACCCGTGGCAGGACCTCCATGGGGATTTCCACGCCGAGGTCACCACGGGCCACCATGATGCCGTCACTCGCGGTGATGATGTCTGCTAAATTCGTTAAGCCCTCTTGGTCTTCAATTTTTGCGATGACCTTGATATTGGCGACATCGTCGCCCAGCAATTGGCGCAACTGTGCAATATCATCGGCGCGACGCACAAAAGACAGCGCGATAAAGTCAACTTGCTGGGTTCGGGCGAAGGCAATATCCTTTTTATCTTTCTCGGTGATGGCGGGTAAATTAACGCGAATGCCGGGCAGATTGACGTGACGTTTACTTTTTAACAGGCCGCCGTCGATGATTCGACACTTCATGATTTGCTGATTTTTTTCCAGCACTTCGAGGTTGATAAGACCATTATCCACAGTGATTTTGTCGCCGACGTGAACGTCGTGAATCAGGTCTTCGTAATTAATTTGTATGGAGCTCTCCTCGACATCGGCATCACTGCGGGCCACGACAGAAATAATATCCCCCTCGACCAAATTAAGCTCTTGCTTGATAGCACCGGTGCGAATTTCCGGCCCCTGGGTGTCGAGCAGGATGGCAATCGGTTGCGAGCGCGTGCTGTTGAGTTGTCGAATATTGGCGATCACCGCAGCGTGAGAAGCGTGGTCGCCATGGGACATATTAAGTCGGGCGACATTCATGCCAGCCTCGGCCAATTGGCTGAGTACCGCCAGCGAATTGGTGGCTGGTCCAATAGTGCAAATAATTTTGGTTTTTCTCATCGTCATTCCTTGCTAGGTGGCGTCTGGCTATCGATGTGAATGAGCTCTTTGTCAGTGGCAATTATATCGAGGGGTATATCCCAATTTTGGGCTTGTAATTGCGGGACTTCCTGACAGTGGTGGGCGAGGCCAATTAACAGAGGGCGTTTCATGTTGGACTCAGGCAGCCGGGCTAGGCTGCGGTCGTAAAAACCGCCGCCCATACCCAGGCGATTACCGCCACGGTCAAATGCGACCAACGGCAAGAGAATGACGTTGAGGGTCCAAACCGCTGCCACTGGGTTTTTACCGAGTTGGGGTTCAAAAATACCAAAGCGATTACGCCGCAGCCGTGGCTGGTGGCGATGGCCGATAAAGTAGAGTCGGTTGTATTTCAGCGGATGCAATACGGGCAGGTAGGTCTGTTGGCCGCGCCGTTGGGCATTGGCGATGGCAAAGTGGGGAGAGATTTCGCCATCATTGGCTAAATAGTAGGCGATGCGACGGGCCTGTCGAAATTTTTGCAGTCTTTGTAAATGTTGGCTCAGGGCGGTGCTGGCACGTTGCTGCTGGCGGGCAGAGAGTTTGCGCCGTCGCTGGCGAAGAATTTGGCGATTGATGGGTGGGTCATTGGTGATGCTCAATCCCTCCGGCTAGCTCTGAGTATCTTTGGAGCAATCGTGTGACAAGCCAAGGCTTGGGTATTGAATACGAGTAGCGCTATATAGCGACCCGCAAACGACAGTGCTAAGTCATACCCACAGATAAACATAAAAAGGCCCGGGAGTGCCGCTGTCAATGTGGCCCTGAACCCGACGGTTCAAGGTGGGGGACGCCGTACAACATTAGGCTCTCCGGCAAGCGGATATGCACACCAGTAGTCCGGGTAATCCCCCTTGGTGTAGAAATCGGCTCAAGAACTTCTTGACTGGCAAACACCCCAGGTTGTTGCATTATAGCGCAGCGGCGGGAGATAAGAATGCCTTAAATTGAGAATTGTGGGCGTTGTTGCTATCAGCGATCGACGTTTCAGTTTTCGGAGGAAAGAGCTTGCAAGGCCTGCAACACTTTATGATCGAGACGTTCAAGGCGCTCATTGCTGGCTTCACTTTCAGAGGCCAAGTGTTGTGTGTCAAGCAGGTCGTAGGATAAATTTAGAGCGGCCATAATGGCGATACGCTCAAGGCCGATAACATTGCCGCTCTGGCGGATAGTGCGCATGCGCTGGTCAAGCTCAAGAGCTGCATGTCGCAGAGCATCGCGTTGGTCGGGTGGGCAGTTCACCTGATACTCTTTGTCGAGCACCAAAATAGTCACCGTATCGCTTGTACTCATTGGTCTGTGCTCACTGGCGATTAACCTTCAGGGTTGAGGGTTTTGAGACGGGTAATCATGCTTTCTACCCGTGAGCGAGCCTGCTCAGTTTTTTCCATCAACTGGCCCTTTTCTTTCAATAAATTCAACTCACGCTGTCGCAAACCCGCATTTTCTTTTTGCAGGCGCTCGCTTAGGGCCACGAGCTGATCGATTTTATTTTCCAGGTTGGATAAAACATCATTACTCATAAGGGGTTCAGGTCATCAAATAATCGCTAAGACTCAGGCCACTATAGTTGCGATGACGCTCATGGGTCAATATTCTTAAGATAGATTCGAGAATTAATCCCTCGAGACAAATGCATGCTCTACGTGGCAAATGCTTTGGCAAGGTCTTTAATGGCGTAAATGCCCGGAGCCAAAAGCGGAGTCAGTGCTAGAATAAGGCTTTTTGAGGAAAGCTTTAGTCATGGATTTCGAACACTATTGCCGTGTTTTTACCGTTGCAGGCCTGACTACCAACCCTGCAGAGTTACAGGCTACGCTGTGTGGTCGACTCTGTGGCGGACAGCACCTGGCTGATAAAAAGGTGCTTGAGGTTGCCGCAGAGCTGCTCGATGCGAGCGCGAGTAACATAGCGGCTATAAAAAAAGAGGTGCTTCAGTTATATAGCGACACGGTTGAACAGCTTGAAGACGGGAATGCCGTATTTGAGCTACTGTTGCCCGACGACGAGGACTCTCTGCACGAGCGCATTGAAGCATTGAGTCGTTGGTGCCAAAACTATCTGTCCGGCCTCGGACAGTCGGGTCTTTCGGGTGACGCGCCACTGGCGGAAGACGTTTCAGAAGCTATGCGTGACCTCGCAGCTATCGCTATGGCCGATAGTGGTCAACGGGATGATGAACTTGACCCCTACGCCAGCTCAATTGATGAGCAGGACGAGGTGAGTTTCTTTGAGCTAGTGGAATATGTTCGGGTCGCGGTCACGCTCATTTATGCTGAAATTAAATTATTAAGTGATACGCGCGATAAGACAATCCACTAAGGTGGTGAATGCTGGCATCATCAGCACTGAATTCTTAAACCAGCAGCTCCTGTTAAGGAATGGCCTGTGGTTTCCCGCTTCCTTTTTGTAGCCAACGAGCCTGATATGCTATGGCGGGGGACAGATAAATTCGAGCGTATCCTCATGGATAATCAGCTCGCAGCGGTTTCTTTTGGCGATTTGCCGGGCGATATTTAGGTAGATGAACTTGTCGTCTTCATCGCAACGCTGGCGAAATTCAACTCGGGGCATGGTGAGTATTTCGCCACGCACCATTTGTTCGAATTCATCGTAAAGGTCGGCTGTCGACATTATTCAATCTCCGTCAATCATTTTATACTGTCAGATTAGCAGAAAGAGTCTTTCTTGGGGGGCGCCTAACTTGCCCTTGGGTCGCGAGCTTTTCCGTGAGAAGATCCAGTCCTTGCGATGACGGCGTATTCTGCCGGAATTATTTTTGTAAAAGGCATGAAGTGTCAGGTCGTGCCAAATGGATACATGTGTCTTGGGCTTAATACCCATCTGAAGAGGCAGTGATGATTAGCAGTAATGAGTTTGCGCGTCGACGAAAAGAGTTAATGTCCATGATTGGCAAAGATGCGATCGCTATTGTGCCTGCAGCACCCGAGCGAATTCGCAGTCGAGATACCTACTATCCCTATCGCCAGGACAGCGACTTTCACTACCTTTGTGGTTTCCCTGAGCCCGAAGCGGTGCTGGTGCTAACGCCCGGCCGCTCACAGGGGCAGTGCGTTTTATTTTGTCGTGAGCGTGATAGGGAGCGAGAAACCTGGGATGGCTATCGCGCTGGGCCGGAAGGTGCCTGTGAGCAATACGGCGCAGATGATGCTTTCCCCATTACTGATATGGACGAAATTTTACCCGGCTTGCTGGAAGGTAAAAGCAAAGTTTACTCAGCCATTGGTAAAAACAAAGAATTTGATCAGCGTTTAATGGAATGGGTTAACAGTATTCGCGCCAAAGCGCGTACCGGTGCCGTGCCCCCCGGCGAGTTTGTCGACCTCGACCACTTGCTCCATGAAAATCGCCTCTTTAAAAAACCTGCCGAGTTAAAACTCATGCGTAAGGCGGCACAAATTTCTGCTGCCGCGCACTGCCGCGCCATGCGCGCTGCAAAACCCGGTCTTAATGAATATCAGTTGCAGGCGGAAATTGAGCACACGTTTGCAATGGAAGGGGCAAGCTTCCCCGCCTATACGTCAATAGTGGGCGGCGGTGATAACGCCTGTATTTTGCACTATGTGGAAAACAACCAAACCCTCAAAGATGGCGACCTGGTGTTGATTGATGCCGGTTGTGAATATCAGCACTACGCGGCTGATATTACCCGTACTTTTCCGGTTAACGGCCTTTTTAGTCCGGAGCAAAAAGTAATTTATGAATTGGTGTTAAAGGCTCAGTTGGCGGGTATTGACGCCGCGCAGGCGGGCAATCACTGGGATGCACCCCATCAAGCCACTGTTGAAATCGTTACCGCGGGGCTGGTTGAACTGGGTTTGTTGAAAGGCAGCGTCAAAAAATTGATTGCCGAGGGTGCCTATACTGACTTTTATATGCACCGCGCTGGGCATTGGCTGGGTATGGATGTTCACGATGTCGGCGATTACAAAATCGATGGTGAGTGGCGCTTACTTGAACCCGGCATGGTGATGACCATTGAGCCGGGTATCTATATTGCCCCCGACAACAAGAAGGTGGCTAAAAAGTGGCGGGGCATCGGTGTGCGCATTGAGGATGATGTGGCGATTACACGCAAAGGCACCGAAGTTCTGACCTCTGCAGTGCCTAAAACGGTCACAGAGATTGAAGCGTTAATGGCACAGTAGGGTCTCTGTTTTAGGTCATCTGTTGTCGCTGTCTGAGCCAGACTCAATTTGATGAAAAATCGCGGATGTAGGCGACGTAAGGTCTCTTGCCGCGTATAGTTTCGACGGTCACCTAAATTTTTTATTGGTCAATCCTTCGAGCTACTTCCATGAGTGAAGCCATCAATCAACATTGGCATTTTGCCATTGTCGGCGCCGGTTTAAGCGGTGTTTGCCTCGCTGTGCTGTTGGCTCGCGAGCAACCCCAGTGGAATATTCTACTCATCGACAGCCAGGCCCCTGAAGCTGCGCCCGATCATCGTGCTTCGGCCCTCTCTGCCAGTACGGTGGATGTTCTGCAATCCATGGGTCTCTGGTCTACGTTGGTAACTCAAACAGCGGCTATCACAGGAATTGATGTCTCCGATCGAGGCCATATCGGTTCAGCTAGTCTAGACGCGAGGGAGCAAAGCCTTAGCGCCTATGGCTATGTGGTTGAGAATGCGCACTTGGCCAGTGTGTTTGCAACAGCTCTTGCGAAATACCCCAGCATTACTCACATCTCGTCCACGGCTCCTAGGTTAATCAAGCCGCGACGCAACGGTATGAGTTTGACACTGGAGGAGGGCGAGTACCTGGCAGATTTAGTGGTTATTGCTGGTGGTGAACACCGATCACTCGCAGAAAAGCTGGGTATTACTTATCGCCATTATGACTATCAACGGGCGGCACTGGTTGCCAACTTAACCATGACTGAGGCCCACGAAGGTCTCGCTCACGAGCGTTTTACCGGTGACGGGGCGATTGCGCTACTGCCACTGCCGGGTGAGACTGGCAAACGGGTTTCACTGGTGTGGACGCTCCCCCCCGAACAAGCTGAAAAGATGCAAACGGCTGCACCTGAAGAGTTTATTCGCTGCCTCAACCAGCAGCTTGGCAGTCGCGTTGGCGCGGCCCTTGAGGTTGCTTATCGCCAGTGTTTCCCAGTGAAAAAGGTCATTGCCGCTGAACAGGTGCGCAGCCATTTGCTGCTCCTAGGCAATGCTGCCCATAGCATGCATCCGGTGGCGGGACAAGGTTTTAATTTGACGGTTCGCGATATGGCGACACTCACCGAGTTACTTGCTAAAGCCCACGACGAGGGCATAGCGCCGGGGGATTTAGGGGTGCTACAGCGCTATGCAAAGCTGCGTAAAGACGATCAAGGTCGCACCATCGCCCTGAGTGATAAATTGCCAAAACTCTTTGGTATGAATGAACCACTGGCGATGGTGGCGCGCAATATTGGGCTGGTCACTCTCGATTTATTGCCCCCCTTGCGCCAAAGCTTCGCACGCTTTGGCGCAGGTTTAATGGCGCGCAGGGCGCATTTGCGTGAGTGAAATAATAAGAGGGATCCCGAGGTGCACAAGATGAATCAATCGGTGAATGAAGCAGGTGCAAGCCCGCGGCACTACGATATTATCGTCGTCGGCGCCGGTCTTGTTGGTGCTGCTTTTGCCCTGCACATGGCGCGTATATTTACCGAGAGGGCAAAGCTCAACAGCCTGCAAAACCCCGGTAGAGTGGCTCTGCTCGAGGCCCGCGCTATTGTCCCTTCAGCAAGTTCGTCTGCCACCACCTTTGATCCGCAGGTGGTGGCATTAACCGAAGGCTCCCGCCAATGGCTTGAGGCCCTTGAGGTTTGGCAAAGCTGTGAATCGAGAGCTTGCCCCTACAGCCGAATGCAAGTGAGAGATGGCGAAGGCACGGGCTGTATCGAATTCGATGCCGCTGAAGTCCAGTGCGCCAACCTCGGTCATATTGTCGAAAACAGCCTACTGCGGGCCAGTTTGCTAAAGGCTATTGCCGAGCAGGACAATATCGATCTGCACTGCCCGACATCGGTGAAATCATTGCGCCGCGATGGTGACTCTACCATCGTCAATGTGGTCGATGGCGAACCGTTGACCAGCTCACTGGTCGTTGCGGCTGACGGCGCCAATTCCCCGACGCGAGAGCAAATGGGTTTTAAACTGCGCACTTGGGGCTACGAGCATACTGCCATTACGGCAACGCTGAAAACCGAGAAGCCCCACGGCTTTACCGCCCGCCAGTGGTTTACACCGAGCGGCCCCTTGGCCTTTTTACCTCTACGGGCCTCGGCAGAGCAAAGCCCTGATCAAGCCCGCTACATCTCCATTGTTTGGTCGCAAACTGCTGCACAAGCAGAGCGTTTGATGGCGCTCGATAAAACAGCATTTTGCCGTGAGCTGATGATCACCAGTGAAGACACTCTGGGTGCTATTGAATTGGCAAGCGAGCGCCTGCAATTTCCTCTCACTCAGCGCCACAGTGTGAGCTATGTGCAGGCAGGCATAGCCCTGATTGGCGATGCTGCCCACACCATTCATCCACTGGCGGGACAGGGTGTTAATCTTGGTTTTAGCGATGCGCGGGTATTGACTGAGGAGTTAGAGCGGGCGCTCGAGCACGGCAGCAGCCTCGGTGGCCTGCAATCGCTCAAACGCTACCAGCGCCGCCGCAAGCCCGATAATTTGGCAATGATGGTGGTAATGGAAGGCTTTAAGCGTTTGTTTGAGCGCGAAGAGTTGCCAGTACGACTGTTACGCAATATCGGCATGAGCGGCTTAAATGATATGGCACCCTTAAAAAACCGTATTATTCGCCAGGCGATGGGCTTAGTTTAAGAGGGCTCGATAAGGGCAGGGGCGCAGAGTGCTTTTTCGTCACGCAATATCTATGTATTGAATTTAATCGCCGCACTCCTCCACATCATTAAATCGGGTGTAATTAATCATCCGTTTGCCATCTTTATGTTGACTGAAAATATTGGCATCAATTAAACGAATTGGGCCGGGCATTGAGAATCATGTTGCCGCCGAGAAAATAGACCAGGGCAAAAACCGTCGTTGATGCAGAGATAAATCAAAATGGTGCCGATAAAAAATTGAGGCCAGCTGGCTAGCATCACTCGATAGTAAAAGTCACTGAGTAGGGAGCCGCGTAAGCCCTTGGTATGCACATTCAAGGTACAACTTTTTGGACCGCTGGCGGTGGTATGGCAGGATTTTTAATATTGACAGGCCCAGGGCTTGTCTCGGGCTGTGTTTCCATAGCCGTGCCTTGTTGCGCTATATTTATGGTTTAGGGTTGATAGTCGTCGAAAGCGGTGGCGAGAACCGGAGTAACTCCGTGATGATTTATCAACGTCATATGTAAGCGACAGTCAGTAAAAGAGTGGGCTTTTATTAATGAATTCTCGCACTTGTTTATATGCGGCCCATGAAAAACTGGGTGCAAAAATGGTCGACTTTAGTGGTTGGGATATGCCCCTGCACTATGGCTCGCAAATTCAAGAGCACCACTGTGTACGCCGTGACTGTGGCATGTTCGATGTGAGCCACATGACCGTAGTCGATATTGATGGCAGTGATGTGCGGGCTTATCTTCGCCATTTGCTCGCTAATGATGTGGCCAAAATTAGCGCTCCAGGCCAGGGAATCTACAGTGCCATGCTCAATCACAGGGGCGGTGTGATTGATGACTTAATTGTTTACGCCCTACCTAGCGGTTTTCGCCTGGTAGTCAACTGCGCAACCAGTGAAAAAGATATCGCTTGGATGAACGATTGCGCTCAAGGGTTTCAGGTGCTTGTGCAGCAACGGGAAGACCTCGCCATGATCGCCGTGCAGGGGCCGCAGGCGATATCGCGTGTCAACTCAGTGGTGGGGCAAGCGCTCGGCGCTAAAATAAGTGCGCTAAAACCTTTCACTAGCCTTTACGCGTCATCCTATCAGGCAAGTGACAACTGGCAATACGCGCGAACTGGTTACACTGGTGAGGAGGGCCTGGAAATCATCTTACCCGGCAGTGAGGCTGAAGTTTTTTGGTGGCAATTACACACTGCCGGCGTACAACCCGCAGGGCTGGCTGCACGCGATACCTTGCGGTTAGAGGCGGGACTCAACCTCTATGGCCATGAAATGGATGAGAATATTTTACCTCTGCAAGCGAATATGGCATGGACAATTGACTGGCGTGATAGTGAACGCGATTTTATCGGCCGCCCTGCCTTACTTGCCGCAAGTGACGCAGGCCAGCAGGAAAAGTTAGTGGGTTTATTATTAACCCAACGCGGTGTATTACGTGATGGTCAGCACGTTTATTTTGCTGGTTGTGATCAGCCGGGGGTGATTACCAGTGGTAGCTTTTCTCCGACACTGGGGTATTCTATCGCGCTGGCTCGAGTCCCCGTGGAAGCGGGGGAGTGGGGTGAGGTCGCGATGCGTAAAAAACGAGAGACTGTGAGGCTGGTTGCGCCCGGATTTGTGCGCCACGGCCAGCCAGTAATAGCGCCTTGTATTGTCTAGCCCTGAGCTGATGAGCCTAATCAATTGATAACGCTAGTAAGTGGAGAAAGGTAATGAGTGACACCCCTAAAGAACTGAAATATGCCGTAACTCACGAGTGGGCCCTCGATGAGGGCGACGGTGTGGTCAGCGTGGGCATTACCGACTACGCTCAGGAAAGCTTAGGCGATGTGGTTTATGTCGAGTTGCCTGAGGTGGGTGATAAATTATCAGCGGCCGACGAAGCCGGTGCCGTTGAGTCGGTCAAGGCGGCATCTGATATTTTCGCCCCAGTGTCGGGAGAAGTGATTGCAATTAACGAAGACCTGGAAGACGCGCCCGAAACCATTAACGATTCCCCTTATGGTGATGGCTGGTTCTTCAAACTTAAAATGTCCGATCCCTCGGAGCTGGAACATCTACTCAGTGCCGATGGGTACATTGAAAGCGTCGACGAGGAATAGCTCCGGCGTTGTTGAAAACGCCGCTCCTTAATGGCTGGGTGCGGCTACCATTTTTTACACCCAAAGAGTCCCACTGATATGCCCGACGCCGTCTTACGCCTTAAAAAAGGCACCGACCGCCGCCTGCGCGGCGGTCACTTATGGATTTATAGCAACGAGGTTGACAGTGCCGCAACTCCTTTGAAAACTATGGTGCCTGGCAGCACGGTGGTGGTTGAAGACGCTCGAGGGAAGCCCCTCGGTGCGGCTACGGTGAATCCGGCAAGCTTAATTTGTGCTCGGCTCTATAGTCGCCAAGCTACGAGAGAACTCGATTTCAGTCTGTTAGTGGACCGCTTACAAAGCGCTTTAGCTTTACGTGAGCAGCTCTATCCTGAGCACTGTTATCGCCTCGCTTATGGCGAAGCTGATTTATTACCAGGGCTGATTGTCGATCGTTACGGTGACTATTTAGCCTTGCAGACTACGACTGCGGGGATGGACTGTCGCATGCCAATGGTGCTTGAAGCCCTGCGCGAGGTGCTAAAGCCGAAGGGTATTATCAGTAAGAATAGTGGTGTTTTTCGCACTGCAGAACAATTGCCCGAGGAGCAAAGTGTGCTCTTTGGCGAAGTGCCCGAACAGGTTGAGTTGATCGAGAATGGCTGTCGTTTTGTCGCGCCTCTGGTCGATGGCCAAAAGACCGGCTGGTTTTACGACCATCGGGAAAATCGCGCGTTTATGCAGCGTTTCTGCGCCGCTAAGAGTGTCCTGGATGTATTCAGCTATGCGGGTGGTTGGGGTGTGCAGGCCGCAGCTGCAGGAGCCTCGTCTGTGGTGTGTGTTGATTCTTCAGTCAGTGCTCTCGAATTAGTGCAGCATAATGCACAGTTGAACGATGCGGGTGATCGGGTAAGCAGCTTGCAGGGTAAGGCGGCTGAAGTGATGAAGGCCTTACAGAAAGAACAGCGCCGCTTTGACGTTATTGTGCTCGACCCGCCGGCCTTTATTAAACGCAAGAAAGATCAGAAGCCGGGCGAAAAGGCCTACCATCAAATTAATGAGTTGGCGCTGAGGTTATTAGCACCGGGTGGCCTGTTAATATCGGCATCGTGTTCTATGCATTTGCCGACAGAGAGCTTGCAAAAAATTATCCGTAGTGCTGGTGGCACACGCAGCCGCAGGCTACAAATACTTGCGTCATTGGGGCAGGGGCCAGATCACCCTGTTCACCCCTCCATTGCAGAAACGTCTTATTTAAAGGCCATTTTTGCACGGGATATGGGCTGATAGGCCCTTGTTTCAATAAATCCAGCTACTGACTTTTATTGCCTATGTGCCTCGTTACTCTCGCCTTTCAGTCTCATTCACGTTACCCACTAATTGTGGTGGCTAATAGAGATGAGTTTTATGATCGGCCGACGCAAGCCGCAGAGTTTTGGACCGATAGGCCGAATATTCTCGCTGGCCGGGATCTCGACGCTGGTGGCACCTGGTTTGGCGTCGACCTCAAAGGTAACTGGGCGACGGTGACCAATACTCGTGGTGGTGGCTATCGTGCGGATAAATCCAGAGGGGGGCTTCCGACGGGGTTTTTATTACACGAGGGTGCTAGTGAAGATTATTTCCAGACCGTGCTGGAGGAGGGCGAGTTGTACAACGGCTTTAATCTGCTCGCCGGTTCAGTCGATGAATTACTGTTTTGCACTAATGCCCGGGGTGGTGTTCAGCATTTGAAGCCAGGCATTTTTACCTTGAGCAATGACTCCCTGGATACGCCCTGGCCAAAATCGGAGTTAGCGCGAGCGCGGCTCGGTCATGCGATTGAGGAAGATGAGCTGGATAGTGAGGTTTTATTGTCCGTGTTGGGTTCTCGAGAGGTTTTCCCCGATCACCTCTTGCCTGATACGGGTTTGGGTATTGAAATGGAGCGCAGTTTGTCATCGCCGTTCATTGTTGGCTCTAGCTATGGCACGCGTTGCACCACGGTTTTACTGATCGATAATCAAGGCAATGTCGAGTTTGCCGAGCAAAATTTTGTGCAGGGCAAAAAGCTCGGCAAACTCCGCCAATATCAGTTTAGTGTCGATTAACGGGCTTTCTCAGCTCGGTTTAATATTTTTATAAAAGACTGGGACTGTTACCAGGCCGTATGAATCGGGCAATTCCCGGTTGTTGGCTGAGCGACTTATTCAAATAGCTTTCTATAGCAAAGGTGTCGGTTAGCAGGCTAGCTTGTTCGACGAATTTGCGCATATCGCTTAGTTTAAGCTGGCGCAGTATTGCTTTGACGCGCAGTAAGTTAGCTGCGCTCATCGAGAGAAACTCATAACCCATTCCCACCAGCAAGATAGCGCCAAGAGGGTCACCCGCCAATTCGCCGCAAACACTGACCGGGCAGTGGTATTTTTTTGCATCGTCGATAATGATGCGCAGGGCTTTCAGAAGGCTGGGGTGAAAGCTGTGGTAGAGCTCCGCGACCCGGGGGTTATTGCGGTCAACGGCCAGGAGGTACTGAGTGAGGTCGTTGGTGCCGACGGATATAAAGTCGACGCGCTTCGCGATTTCGCCAATTTGATACACCGCCGCCGGTACTTCGATCATCGCGCCAATGGCGGGCATGTCAAAGCGATAACCTTCTTCAGCAGTGAGTTCGTGATAGACGCGTTTGATGAGTACCAAGGCGCTGTCGAGTTCCTCAGTATTGGAAATCATCGGCAATAAAATGCGCAGATTATTGAGATCAATACTGGCGCGCATCATGGCGCGCAGTTGAACCAGAAAAATTTCTGGGTGGTCAAGTGTTACCCGTACGCCGCGCCAGCCAAGAAAAGGGTTTTCCTCTTCAATGGGGAAATAGGGCAGAGCTTTGTCACCGCCGATATCCAGGGTGCGCATGGTGACCGGGCGGGGGCTAAACATTTCCAACTGCTCGCGATAGATTTGGCGCTGCTCCTCTTCGGAGGGGAAGCGTTCACGCATAAAGAAGGGGATTTCGGTGCGGTACAGGCCAACACCTTCAGCGCCTCGGTCGAGTGAGAGCATGGAGTCGATGCGTAGCCCGGTATTGACCCACAGTGAGATATGCTGCCCGTCGAGGGTGACACTGGGTTCATCCTTCGTTGCCTCCAGGTCGGCGGCGAAGATTTTTTCTTCGGCGTAGACTTTTTCGTAGGCCTCAAGATGCTGAGCCGTCGGGGATTTAATGACCAGGCCCTGGTGGGCATCAATCACCAGCTCACAGCCGTCCAGCTCTGTCCAGGGTAGATCAATCGCCCCCATAATCGTGGGTATACCCATAGCGCGGCCGAGGATGGCCATATGCGAGTTATACGAACCTTTGGCAGAAACCATGGCGCGAATATTTTCAAAGGGTACATCGGCAAGGTTCGGGGCAGCCAACTCTTCGCCAATTAAAATGGTATTTTCGGGGTAGTGTTTTTCTTCGTGTTGTTGCTGCTGCAGATAGCCCAATACCCGGCGGCCGAGGTCACGCACATCGGTGGCACGCTCGCGCAGGTAGGGATTTTCCATGGCACTGAAAGTGCGAATGTGCTCGAGGATCACCCGGCTCCAGGCATATTGTGCTGACAGCCCCGTTTTTATGCGCTCACACACTTCGCCGCCTAATGAGTTGTCGTCGAGCATACTGACATAAACGTCAAAGAGGGCGATCTCTTCGGGGTTCAGCTTATCCGATAGATCTTGATGCACTGTTTTTAAGTCGTTAATCGTGCTGTTGAGGGCGTCGCGAAACTGTGCGAGTTCACCCTCTATATCGTGAGTGAGACGCCTGGGTACAGCACTGAGGTCGGCGGCGGGGGCAACCACGACAGCGATGCCAATACCAATGCCTGGAGCACTGGCGAGGCCAGAATAGTGGGCTTGGCTGAATGCACTATCAGGCTCTAGTTCAGGTGATAGCGCGCGGGCTAGCTCCCCCGTCGCATCGGCGTGAGCGATAATACCCGCCAATTGAGCAGCAATGGTGACAAGAAAAGCTTCTTCGCTTTCATCGAAGCGCCGCCGTTGCTGCTGCTGTACGACTAAAACGCCGAGCACGGTGCGGTGGTGAATGATGGGTGAACCAAGGAAGGCGCTGAATTTTTCTTCTCCGGTCTCCGGGAAATAGGCGAAGCGAGGGTGTGTCTCGGCGTGCTCGAGGTTGAGGGGTTCGGCCTTGTGGGCGACGAGCCCGACCAGCCCTTGCTCGCAGGACATCGATACTTTGCCCACAGCTGCCTGCAGCAGGCCATCGGTAGCGGCCAGTACATAGGTGTCTTGCTTGGCATCGAGTAAATAGACCGAGCAAATACTGGTGCCCATGACTGCTTTCACGCGTTTGACTATAATCTCCAGTAAGACGCCAAAATCGCTGGCGGAATTAACCTCCTGAAGAATGCTGCGCAGTGAATTCAGCATTTGTGGCTCACCGCTGGGGCTCCAGCTTTCTTTCCAAGTCGCTGTGAATTTGTGCCAGTTCTTTCAGAGCTCGACGGTAAACATCGCGTTTAAAATCTATCACCTGGCTGATGGGGTACCAGTAATTAACCCAACGCCAGCCGTCAAACTCGGGCTTTTTACCGCAGTCAAAGCGAATCTGGTCAGTAGTACAATTTAGCTGGAGCAAAAACCACTTTTGCTTTTGGCCGATGCAAGTCGTTGATTCGCCTTTGCGGATATAGCGTTTGGGCAGGCGGTAGCGCAGCCAACCACGGGTGCTGGCGAGAATATTGACGTCACTTTGTTGGAGGCCAATTTCTTCTCGTAATTCACGATACATGGCATCGCGGGGGCTTTCACCAGAGTCGATACCCCCCTGGGGGAACTGCCAGGCATTTTGGCGGATGCGCTTAGTCCACAGTAAGCGTCCTTTGCCATCGGCGACAATAATACCTACGTTAGGGCGAAAGCCATCTTTATCGATTGTGTCCATTATTGCTCTGGCGTCAATAGTTGTTAGCTATTGTTCCACAGTTACTCCGGGTGCGGCAAATGGCACTGAACTGGGACATTGAGTACGCGTAAGATAGGCGGTATTCTGCCTGCATTTATAGATACGATTTGAAAGAGTAAAGCATGCCTCTCGCGCTATTTGATTTGGACAACACCTTGCTTGCCGGCGATAGCGACTACGCTTGGGGAGAGTTTCTGGTGCATGAAAACAAGGTTGACCCCGACCATTATGCGCGCATGAACGAGCAATTCTACGCGGATTACCAGCAAGGTAAACTCGATATTTATGAGTATTTACGCTTTGCTCTCGCGCCCCTCGCCACGCTTGAGCCTCACGAGTTAGTCGATTTACATCACAAGTTTATGAGCCAGGTGGTTAGCAAAATGTGGCTGCCCGCTGCTGAGACGCTGGTTGAAAAACACCGTGCGGCGGGCGATCAGCTCATGGTCATTAGTGCTACGAATCGTTTTATTGTTGAACCTATTTGCCATCGCTTCGGTATTAGCGAGATTATTGCTACTGAGCCTGAACAACTCGATGGGCGTTATACGGGCAGAGTTACCGGTGTGCCCAGCTACCAGCAGGGCAAGGTGACGCGGTTACAACAATGGCTGGATGAGAAGGGTGGGTCACTTGAAGGCAGCTATTTCTACAGCGACTCGATTAACGACCTACCGCTGCTGCAAGTGGTTGATCAGGCAGTAGCAGTTAATCCCGATGAGTTATTGCTGGCAGAAGCGGTACAGCGTGGTTGGCCGGTTCTTGATCTGCGCAGTGCATAGCGCAAACTATAAAATAATACCTTCTTTATTAAAGGCATCTTTATGCTGACTTACCCTGAAATTGACCCTGTTATTGTGAGTCTTGGATCGCTTAAGGTTCATTGGTATGGTGTTATGTACCTGCTGGGCTTTGGTGCAGCCTGGCTATTGGCAACATCGCGTAGCAAGCGCGCTTGGTCACCCCTACGTCGCGATCAGGTGGAAGATCTAATTGTCTACGCCGCTTTCGGGGTGATACTTGGTGGTCGTTGTGGCTATGTCCTGTTTTATAACTTTGATAAATGGCTGGCCGATCCGCTCTGGTTACTGCGTGTTTGGGAGGGTGGCATGGCCTTCCATGGTGGCTTGCTTGGCGTCATCGTCGCCTTGCTACTTTACGCACGCAAACTACAGCAGCCCTGGTTGGCGGTGACAGACTTTGTCGCACCATTGGTGCCCATTGGTTTGGGTTTGGGTCGCATCGGTAACTTTATTGGTCAGGAACTGTGGGGGCGCGCCAGCGACTGGCCTGTTGCGATGGTCTTTCCTCGCGACCCCGAGCAAATTGCCCGCCATCCCTCTCAGCTTTATCAAGCGAGTCTTGAGGGTTTGCTGCTCTTTATTATCTTGTTTTGGTACTCTCGCCGCCCGCGCCCCGAGGGTGCCGTGAGTGGTTTGTTTTTATTATGTTATGGCTTGTTCCGTTCGCTCGTTGAATTTGCCCGCGAGCCCGACGGCCATATTGGCTTCGATTTGCTCGATTGGGTCACGCGAGGTCAATTGCTGAGTCTGCCGATGGTTGTCGGTGGTATTTTGCTGTTAATTTACAGCTACTGGCGCAAACGCTCGGTGACGGCCGTCAGAGCTTGAAGATATAGTTCAGTCCTATGCCATTAATTCTATGAGGTAGTCATGCAGCAGTATCTGGATTTGATGCGCCATGTGCGCGATAACGGTGTCGAAAAAGGTGATCGTACTGGCACCGGCACTCGCAGTGTTTTTGGGTATCAGATGCGCTTTGATCTCGCGGCAGGTTTTCCCCTTGTCACCACCAAAAAGGTACACCTAAAATCAATCATTCACGAGTTGCTGTGGTTTTTAAAAGGCGATACTAATACTCAATATTTGCGAGACAACGGTGTATCGATCTGGGATGAATGGGCGACAGATAGTGGCGATCTTGGCCCGGTTTACGGCTACCAGTGGCGAACCTGGCCGCTTCCCAACGGTAAGGCTATCGATCAAATTTCAGAAGTTATTGAGCAATTACGCACCCGGCCAGATTCGCGACGCTTGATTGTCTCTGCCTGGAATCCGGCGCAACTGCCCGATGAAAGTATCTCCCCTCAGGCTAAT
The DNA here is from genome assembly GCA_029212965.1 of Porticoccaceae bacterium. Lineage (GTDB taxonomy): Bacteria > Pseudomonadota > Gammaproteobacteria > Pseudomonadales > Porticoccaceae > Reddybacter. The sequence goes on along the minus strand of JARGOV010000005.1, from coordinate 30,806 downwards.
GTTGGGCAAGGTCGTATGGCACTCGCACCCTGCCACGCCTTTTTTCAATTCTATGTCGCTAATGGCAAACTTAGCTGCCAGCTCTACCAACGTAGTGCCGATATTTTTCTCGGCGTGCCCTTCAATATCGCCTCTTATGCTTTATTGACTTTAATGGTCGCTCAGGTCACGGGCCTGGAGCCCGGTGAGTTTATTCACACCCTCGGTGATGCCCACCTGTACTTAAACCATTTAGAGCAGGCAGATAAGCAGCTTATTCGTGAATTAAAACCTTTACCGAAAATGGTTCTCAAGAGCGATGTGAGCGATATTTTCAGTTTTGTTTATGAAGATTTTATTTTGGAGGATTACGAGCCTCATCCCGCTATTGCCGCACCAATAGCTATTTAAAAGTATGTTCGGGGGTAGAGTTATTGTTCTGCCGGCTCTTGTGTCTTTTAAGGAGTTTTCTGACGTAGTTCGCTGAGATTCCGTGCCAAGGCTAACAGGTTCTAAAATACACCTTTTTTGTATTTAAATTATAAAAAGGAACGGCGTCTTTTATGATCGCGGTAGTTTTTATTGATTTGTTTGTGGTTTTTTTATGTGTGGTGTTTTGCCGCACATTGTTTTTTTATGAGATAGATAGTGAAGTTTATTGATCGTTTTTTTGATGAGGAAATATTTCCTATCCCTATGATATAAGAAGTTTTAATTGTTAATTATCTGCTCTGTTAAGAGCGATATTCCTGTAATAAAAAAAGACGTTGTCACTTTGTGCACTGCTAGTGTCATTTTTAGAGTGTTGATGTTATCTCTGTCTATCCCTAGATTAATTGGCAAGAGTTGATGGCAAGTCAGTTCTTTTATTCTTGATTACAGGGGACAGAAATGAATATTCATCAAAACAAAGTGATTGAATCCGCTGTCAGCGCCTCCGTGCAGAAAGCCGTCGATGCCGTGCCGCTTGACGAAATTAACGTGTCCGACCCAAGTCTGTTTCAAACTAACAGCATTTGGGCTTACTTTGAGCGCTTGCGTAACGAAGACCCGGTGCACTACTGCAAAGACAGTGAATTTGGCCCGTTTTGGTCGATCACCAAATACAAAGACATTATGGAAGTGGAGACCAAGCCCGAAGTGTTTTCATCGGCCACTGAAAATGGTGGCATTACCATCCTCGATGGCAACCTGGGGCTTGGTGTTGAAATGTTTATTGGCATGGACAACCCCAGGCATGACGCCCAAAGAAAAGCCGTAAACCCCATGCTTTCGGCGTCAACACTTGCGCGCCTTGAAGATACAATCCGTGAGCGCACCCGCAATGTGCTTAATGGGCTGCCTATTGGTGAAACCTTTAACTGGGTTGAGCGAGTCTCTATTGAGCTCACCACTTTAATGCTTGCCACCCTGTTTGACTTCCCTTTGGAAGATCGAAAATTACTTACCCATTGGTCAGAAGTGGCCACGGCAATGCCGGGTGCGGCCAATTTTGTGTCTGATGAATATAAAGAGGAGGAGCTCGGTAAGTGCCTTGAATACTTTACCCGTCTGTGGAATGAGCGTGCGAAGTTGCCACCGGCTCCCGATTTTATTTCGATGATGGCGCATTCAGACGCCACTAATAAAATGACGCCGAATCAGTTTCTCGGCAATCTCGTGCTCTTAATTGTGGGTGGTAACGACACTACACGTAATAGTATGACCGGCAGTGTTCTGGCCATGAGTCAAAACCCGGATCAGTACAAAAAACTTTGCGCAAACCCCGAGCTGGTTGAATCGATGGTACCAGAAGTGATTCGCTGGCAGACCCCGCTGGCCTCTATGCGCCGCACAGCCGTTGCCGATTATGAACTGGGTGGCAAACATATTAAGAAAGGCGACAAGGTGATGATGTGGTATGCCTCGGCCAATAGAGACGAGGAAGCTATTGAGACGCCTGAGCAATTTATTATCGACCGTCGACGCCCACGTCAACATTTGGCCTTTGGTTTTGGCATACATCGCTGTCTCGGTAATCGCCTGGCCGAAATGCAGATACGTGTCTTGTGGGAAGAAATTCTCAAGCGCTGGCCTGAGCCTAGTATTGAAGTGGTCGGCGAGCCAAAGCGTGTCTATTCCTGTATTTTACGCGGCTATGAAGCCTTGCCCGTGCAAATTAATCCTAAATAGGAATCTTCGATGACAACAGAAACGGTAGTTATTGTTGGCGGCGGACAGGCGGGTGCGCAAGCCGCGGTTAGCCTGCGACAGGAGGGCTTTGAAGGTCGAGTCGTGCTAATTGGCGATGAGCCCGTATTGCCTTATCAGCGCCCGCCCTTGTCAAAAACGTTTCTTGCCGGCGAACTGGCGAAAGAACGTTTATTTATTAAGCCTGCCGCATTTTACGAAAAGGTAAACGTGGAGCACCTTTTAGGCGAGGTGGTTAGGGGGATTGATACGATTAAGCAGGAGGTTTCTTGTAGCAGTGGGCAAGGACTGCATTATAGCCATCTGATCCTCGCTACCGGAGGGCGTGTGCGATTGCTTGACTGTCCTGGAGCGAACCATCCTCAGGTGCATTATTTGCGTACCCTTGGAGATGTTGAAGCCATGCAGGAGAAGTTCACCGCTGGTGCCCGACTAGTGGTGATAGGTGGTGGTTATGTTGGTCTCGAAACGGCGGCAGTGGCTCTTAAGCACGGCTTAAAGGTAACGTTGCTGGTGGCTCGACCGACACCTTTGGGCCGTGTAACAAGCCCTGAAGTGGGCAAGTTTTTCGAGGACGTACATCGACAGGCTGGCGTCACCCTCTGCTGTAATACGGGTGTTGAGTCGATTGAAGATGATATGGGTGACGGCAAGGTTGCCGCCGTCGTTACCGACAGTGGTTATCGGGTGTTGGCCGATATTGTCGTGGTTGGCATCGGGCTGTTACCTAATGTCGAGCTGGCAGAGTCAGCAGGGGTGTCCTGTGATAATGGTGTTGTTGTCGATGAATACGGGCGCACTTCAGTAGACAATATTTATGCAGCGGGTGATTGCGCCAATCATCCCAACCCCATTTATCAGCGTCGTCTGCGCCTTGAATCGGTTCAGAACGCGGTTGATCAGGGTAAAGCCGTCGCTGCCACGATTTGTGGTAAAGACAAACCCTATGCCCAGGTGCCGTGGTTTTGGTCTGATCAATACGATCTGAAACTGCAAACGGCCGGTATCAATGCTGGTTACGATCAGGCCATTGTACGCGGTGATATTGCCAGTCGTTCTTTTGCGGTATTTTATTTATGCAAGGGCCGCTTGCTGGCGGTGGACGCTATTAATCGGCCGGCTGAATTTGTAGCGGCGCGCAATATTCTCAGTAAAGGACTCGCGGTCAATATTGAGCGTCTGCAGGATGAGAGTATTCCGGCAAAGGACCTCGCCGATGTCCACACTCAGAGCCCCGCTAAGTCTGTTAAAAAAGAAGGCCTGTCACAGCAAGAAGTGGCGTGAATTTATCGCTGCACTGCAGTATTTATTGTTGAGAAATAAAAGTATGGGAATCAAAAATGATTAAAGTGACTTACATTGAAAGCGACGGTACCAGCAGAGACGTCAACCTAGAAGAGGGTGTTAATTTGATGGATGCAGCTCTTGATAACATGGTACCGGGTATCGATGGTGACTGCGGTGGCGCTTGTGCTTGTGCAACCTGCCATGTGCATGTTGAGCCCTCGTGGATTGACAAACTAAAACCTATGGACGAAACCGAAGATGCCATGCTTGAGCTAACGGATGATCGCAACGAAAACTCGCGTCTTGGTTGTCAAATTATAACGACTCCCGAGCTGGATGGTCTTATCGTCTATACACCTGAAGGGCAGCATTAATACTCAGCAATTTAACGACTTCGCTGTGGTTTCTTTACAGCAGAGTGCGGGTTTTGAATTAGACAATATGGGTTGGCATACAGGGAGGTGTGCCCAGCATGCGAAAAGTTTACTGGTATAAAAATAAGGCTATTCCACTGCAACATGTATTAAATAACGATGGCAAAATAAACTGGAATATGCGAAAAACAGGTGAAAAACATTATGACATCAGCAATTGCGAGTCTTAGGCAAACAATGCATAAACGGCAAACATTTGCACAGGGTCTTGTTCGTGTGCTGCTGTTAAGTGCAGGAACTGTTTCAGTGGCGTTGGGGGTAGTGGGGATTTTTTTACCGATATTACCGACTACGCCCTTCCTGCTTTTGGCTGCTGCTTGCTATGTGCGTAGCTCAAATAAATTTTACACCTGGTTGGTGTCTCATCCTGTATTGAGTAAATATATTCTTGCATATCTTGATGGTCAGGGAATTCCCAGAAAGGCTAAGTACTACACTTTGTTAGTTATGTGGTTAACGATGAGTATCTCTGCTTTCATCGTTCCCTTATGGCAAGTCAGTGTATTACTGCTGTGCATCGCCTTGAGTGTCTCGGCTTATATCTGGCGACTTCCCGAGCCAAGATTGTAATAAAGCAATGTAAACGTTATGAATAACTGAATGGGTAACGTTTTTTTATCTATATTTTAATGGTGGTAGTTTCCTAAAGCGGAATTTACTGACACCCACCAGGGTTGGTGGGTGTCAAGGCTCAAACTAGGCCAGAATCAGTTCCGGAGTTATCACCCCTTCTGTTTCTGCGACAAAACCTTTCCAGCTCGACATATATTCGACAAAGGTGTCACTAAGCCCTTCTGCGCGTAAGTGATCAGCTGAAACCGGGTTTGCCACCGGGGTGAAATCATTATCTTTCGCAGTTTGATTGGGGAAGTCGTGGTGCAAAATACCCGCCCGGCCCAACAGCACAAAATCAACCCCACTATCCATGCAGCGTTTGGCTTCCTCGGGCGTGCGGATTTTACCCGCGACACCCAGACGTACATCACCGCGTTCGAGGGCTGCAAAGTGCTCTATCAACGTTTTGCCTTTATAGGCCTCTTCCGCGGGTTCTTTAAACACATCCCACAAAGACATATCCAGATAATCAATTTGAGCTTCGTCAAACAGGCGTTGAGCGACTTCTATGGCTTCATTGAGCTTAATACCAAAACGCTCAGGGGTTAAACGGACACCGAGACTAAAGTCTTTTTTACAGCGCTGGCGAATACCGGCAATGATGTCAAACAATGGGCGGGCGCGATTTTCCAGTGAGCCACCGTACTGGTCATCGCGACGATTGGTGTCACTACTGAGAAATTGGCAGAGGATGTAACCGTGGGCACCGTGAATCTCGACGCCATCAAAGCCCGCTTTTTCGGCGCGCTCGGCTCCAGCAATAAAATCTTCGATGAGTTGCTCGACTTCTGCCGTTGACAGCGCGCGGGCACCCGACTCGGCTTCATCAGAGGGGGCAACAGGCGTGGTGCCAATCAACTCTGCCGGTGAGCGGTGGCCTGCATGGTGCAGCTGCACAACCGACAGGCTGTCATTTTTGTTAATACCAGCAGCTAAACGGGTCAGCCCTTCGAGGTGGTTGTCAGAAAAAACCCCCAGCTGCCCTGGGAAGCCTTGGCCAATGGCCTGTACGTGAGCGGCACAGGTCATGGTTAAGCTAAAACCACCCTCGGCGCGCATGGTTAGCCACTTGTACTCGTCGTCAGACAAGGTGCCATCGACATGGCTTTGTAAGTTGGTCAGCGGTGCCAATACAAAACGATTTTTAATGGCTGGGCCGTGTAGAAAGGTTAAAGGCTCGAATAAAGACTGCATAGTAATAAGTCCGGGTTTATAGAGTGAAATACCGGACCGGATAGTAAGTCTTTAGTCGTCGAGGGGTCAATCCGCATCGACGGTGGGTGAGAGTAGAAAATAGTGGGTGTTGAGTATGGTAGATGGTGTTTTTCTCGCTCTTACTTGAACCCAGTTCCGTGTGAAAGTGGGGCGCAAGAAAGTTGGCGCTACCTGCGCTTTAATTGTGACAGGACCGCGACAATAAACCACACCAAGTGCGGCATTACGTCGCATAACAAAAGCCACTCAGGCACCTAAAATCCCCGTCTGATAAATTTTAAGGGATAGTTTTTGTGTCTGCCATAAAAGATGTTGCTGGTGCCAGTAAAAAAAATACGACTTTTACCCCGCTAGCAGCTGCTGCTCTATTGGTCTGTGTATTATTGCCCAGCGTTGCAGCGCAAACGCTTGAACATGAGCAGGCTTCTGCTGCTCCTATACTAGAAACCATTGTTATTACTGCTAGTGGTAGCGCCAACGCCTTGGCCGATACTGCAGCGAGTATTGGCGTTATCTCTGACCTCGATGTTGAGGCAGTCAATGCTACCCACGCCGCCGAGCTAATGAACCGTATTCCCGGTGTCAATATTGTACAACTGGGTTCCAGTGGCTCGGGCGTCATGGCGGCCATTCGCCAGCCGATGTCGACCAGCCCCGTGTATTTGTACCTTGAAAACGGTGTGCCCACGCGAGCGGCGGGGTTTTTCAATCACAACGCGCTGTATGAGGTGAATCTGAGCGGCGCCAACGGCGTTGAAATCATTAAAGGCCCGGGTTCTGCGCTGTATGGCAGTGACGCGATCGGCGCCGTGGTGAACACGTTCAGTGGTCGTCCCCCCAAAGAGAATAAGTTGAGCGTTAATGTGGAGGGGGGCGAAGACGGCTACCAGCGTGTGCAAGTTAAGGGCGCTAAACTCACGGCTAATCATGGTTTTACGGGTAGTCTCGCCATTGTTGACAACGATGGCTGGCGCGAACAAACCTCTAGTGAAAGCAGCTCGTTTACCGGTTCCTGGAATACCAATATCGGCGATAACTGGCGCGTTAACACGGTATTTACCGGCACTATTCTTGATTTCGAGTCGGGTGGTAGCGGCCTGAGTTACGAGGACTATAAGCAAGACCCCGAGCAATTTGGCAATTTAATTGGCCACAGAGATGTGCGGACCTTTCGTGTTTCATCTGCCTTTGAGCGGGACTTTGATAACAGTACATTAAGTATTACGCCTTTTTTACGCAGTAACGATCTAGATTATGTGGCTACCTGGACGCTCAATACTGGGCGGGTGAGCCCACCGCCGCCATGGTGCCCCAGTTGCTCTCCGTCTCTCGATTCGCAAGACGCCCATATTAATGAAAGTGGCCACGACTCCATTGGCGCACTGCTAAAATGGGACTACCGTTTGGATGATGGTAGCTTTGTGGTGACCGGGCTCGATGTCGATTACAGCGAAGGCTATCAAAAACAAACGTATATTGAGCGCACCGACACCGACTCGGGTGATTACTGGATGGCGTATACGCCAGCGGGCTTACTTTACGACTATGATGTTGATGTCTTGTCCCTCTCGCCTTTCGTGCATTACGAAAACCAGCTGACCTCGGCACTGCGTTTAAATGCCGGTTTGCGTTACGACTACTCCCACTACGATTATCAGGACAATATGAGTGCTGGTGTGATTGACCCGCTGCACCTACGCCCTGAAGACCAGTCCGTGGACTTTCGTCATCTCAGCCCCAAGCTGGGTTTAACGTATCAGTTTAGTGACGACATTAATGGCTATGCCTCCTATCGCCACGCTTTTCGCGTGCCCTCCAGTGGTCAATTATTTCGCTCGGGCAGCACGGCTGATTCCACCGATCTTGACCCGGTAAAAGTCGATAGCTTTGATATTGGCCTGCGTGGCAATTTGACTGAGCGCATCGCTTTCGATAGCAGTATTTATTACATGCTCAAAGAAGACGATATTCTCAGTGTGCTCGACGGAGCAACGGGTGTGCGCCGCAATACCAACGCTGGGGAAACCGAGCACTACGGCATAGAGTTGGGGCTGGATATCATCCTCAGTGCGACAGTTGATCTCTACATTGCCTACACTCAATCTGAGCATAAATATAAAGACTGGGAAGACCGCAGTGGTGACTACTCTGGTAATGACATACCCAATGCGCCAGAGAATTTTGCCAATGTGCGCCTGCGTTATGGCCCTATGTGGTTAAACGGTGGCCGCTTTGAACTGGAGTGGATACACCAGGGCGAACACTGGATTGATGAACAGAATTCAGATGATGGTCGCGCCACCGATCGCGATACCTATGGCGGTCATGACCTGGTTAATTTGAGAGCCAATTATTTGCTCAGCTCTAAGCTAGAGCTGTCTCTTCGTGTCCTCAATCTCACCGATGAACTCTATGCCGACACCACCGGCAAATGGGGGCCAACCTATACCCCGGGTCGGCCGCGGCAGGCTTTTGTGGGTGCCAAATATACGTTTTAAAAGTTAAGAGCTAGCCCGCTGTACTTTGGCGGGCTGCAGCGCCAACAAAATTACTTTCCTGAAGCGCTATTTTTATGCGCGATTTATTAATCCTACATCGAGAATAACTATGCCTAGTAGTATTTTGTATCGCTGGCATCGGCGTATTGGACTGGCTGTATTTATCGCCATTATTGCCTGGGCGCTGAGTGGCTTGAGTCATCCCATTATGTCGCGTATTAATCCTCGCCCGGTGGCTATGGTTCCACCAGTGTCGACTGCTGACATTGCCGGGCTAGCGCCTTTGTCAGCGACCTTATCGGGTAACGGCATTGCTGAGTTTGAGCAAGTGCAGTTATTGAATATTAACGGTGAGACTTTTTACCGTGTTGAGCAGGGCGCTAATACGACCTACATTAATGCCCACAGCGGCCAGCGAGCAGAAATTAATGACAAGGCTTACGCACAGCAGTTGGCCCGATATTATTTAGGCGATGACGCCAGCAAAATCGCCTCTATTGAATTAATTACCGCTTTTGATGAGGAATATCTTTATATCAATCGTTTTTTGCCGGTCTATAAAGTGGTCTTTGACAGGCCCGATAATATGCGAGTCTATGTTGAGGTCAGCACCGGGCGGCTGGCGACCTTGATTGATGATCGCAAAGCCTTTGTTGGTTGGGTGTTTCGCCAACTCCACTCCTGGGTATTTATTAAAAACCCCTGGGTGAGAACCATCGCTATGAGCGCCATGTTGCTGGCCGGTATGGGTTTAAGTTTACTGGGTTTATGGATGGCCTGGCGGAGACGGTCAAAAAATAGCGGTGAGAAAAATAGCGATAAAGAATCTTGCGTACAGCGCTCCACAAGCGTCTGGCACCGTCGCCTGGGCATTGGTTTTGGTGTCTTCATGTTCACCTTCTGTTTTTCAGGCCTCTATCACCTGCTCAATAAACCGATCGTTGCCTCGCCTGAATTGTCCGCTCCACAAACATTATTTCGTGTGCAGAACCTGGCGATAGACTGGGCAGACGTGGCACAAGGAAACGCTGGCGGTTATTTTCATCGAGCTAGCCTGGTTGAAGTCGATGGCCTGCCTTATTTACGTTTGGCGCTAGAGGCACCGGCCTTGGCAGAAAAAACACACAAGCCAGCGGTGAAAGAGCACCACTCTACTAAGCCGATGCAACAGGGGGGTGGCCTTGTTTATATCAATGCGCAGACCTCACAACGCTGTGCTGATTGTGAGCGACGGCATGCACTGAATCTTACAGCGCATTATGAAGGCTTATCAGGAAATGACCTGATAGATAGTCCGGTAGAAAAAATCACCCGCTTTAGCAGCGACTACGGCTTTATTAATAAGCGCATGCCGGTACACGCCGTTCGCTTTGGTAGTAATGGGGCAAGCGGAGATGTATCGCAGCGCACTCTATTTGTTGAAACGGCAACCGGCGCACTGGCAGCTCGTAGCGACCCGTCAAGCAAGTTAGAAGGCTGGTCGTTTAGCTACTTACATAAGTGGCACTTTTTTGATCCCTTCAGCAAAACCTTGCGCGATATTCTGTTGATTGCCACGACTCTCGCAGTGACTCTGCTGTGCTTGCTGGGCGTATGGGTATCGTTTAAACCGCGTCCCTAAGGTGTAGCCTGTTCTGTCTTACCTTTTGTTGTGTGAAATTACTTCCGACCATGTCTTTGCGCAAAATCACGACTGATAGATAATGGCGATCGCAGCGGTAACAACATGCCGTGATTATTAACGAGAGGCATAACAGCAGTGGCAATCACTTCCCTAATTGTAGCGGTGGCTGATAACGGTGTTATTGGTAATGATAATCAATTACCATGGCGTATTTCTGCCGATCTTAAATACTTTAAGCAGGTCACCTTGGGCAAGCCGATTATTATGGGCCGTCTGACTTACGAGTCCATTGGCAAGCCGCTACCAGGGCGCAGCAATATTGTTATGACCCGCGACAGCGCCTGGCAGGCCGATGGTGTTGAAAGGGCGAGTGATTTAAGCGAAGCCCTGGTCATCGCTAAAAAAATCGCCGACGACTCAGGCCTTGAAGAGGTAATGATTATCGGCGGCGCAACCATTTATCGCGAGGCCCTGCCCCAAGCTGACAGGCTCTACTTGACTCGGGTACATGCCGAGGTTGAAGGTGATGCTTTCTTCCCCGAGCTGGATTTGACAGAGTGGCTGGAAACCCCCGTAGCGGAGTTGGCTAGTGAAGGGCAAACACCGGCCTGTAGTTTTGTACGTCTGGACAGAAAATAACGCATGATCGTGATTGTAGGATAAGTCACTAGTATGGAAAGCAATGTGAAAAAACAGTATAAAAATAGAGCGAATTTATTCCCACTGCTTGCGCTGCTATTGGGTGCTGGGTTGCAAACCAAGGTAGTTTATGGCGCCGAGCTCGATACTGTGATTAAGGCCGGTGCCGATAAAACCGCTGCGGCTCAGGCATCGCAGCGACGTATCGATAGCACCGTCGCGCAAAGTGACAAGTTGCTGCGTCAGTTCCAGTTGGTCAATAAACAAATTGACGGTTTGCAGGTCTATAACGCCCAGCTCGAACGGCAAATAGACAGCCAACGCCAGACCATGGCCGATATTGCTGAGTCAGTTGAAAACGCGGCGTTAATTGAGCGCCAAATTATCCCTCTGTCGTTGAATATGCTTGATGCCCTTGAGCAGTTTATTCGCCTCGATCTGCCCTTTAAACTGGAGGATCGGCAAACGAGCGTCCAGCAAGTGCGAGATAATATGGATTCGGCCCGTTTCAGCGCCGCCGAAAAGTCCCGCCAGGTACTTGAACTCTACGCCATTGAAAGTGAGTACAGCACCACCCTTGAACAATTTGATGGCGTCCTGACGATTGCCGGACAGCAGCGACAGGGTACTTTTTTACGCATTGGACGCATTGCTCTGTTGTTTCAAACGGCTGACCAAAGTCTGACTGAGGTGTGGAGTAAAACCGACAATCAGTGGCAAACCGTAGCGGCGGGGGACTATCGCCGCGCCGTGGCCAATGCTATTCGCATGGCGAAAAAACAGGCACCGCTGGATATGATCAAATTGCCTCTTCCGGCACCAGCCAGTCCCGCCGCTAATCAAAACAAAACGGAAGTGGCTTCATGAGCGTCTTAAGTAGAGCTTTGTGCACCAGCTTAAGCATTGTCTTGTTGTTGAGCGTATTAAGCGTTTTGCCCGCTATAGCCGCAGAGACATCGAACGCCGATCAGGCGATAGGCAGCGAGGTTAAGTCCCTTGACGCTCTATTGCAGCTTATCAAAACTGCAAAATTACAGGAGTCAAAAGAACACCGTCAACGTGAGCGCGCTTTCAAGGCTGACAAGGATCGCCAGGCCCAGTTACTGCAGCAGGCGCAACAAAAAAAAGCTGAGGAAGAGGCTCGCAGTGCCAAGTTAGAGAACACTTTCTCTGATAATGAGCGCGAGCTTGAAGCTTTGCAGGAGCAAATGGAAAACCGCCTCGGTACCCTGAAAGAGCTATTTGGCCACATCACCGCTACTGCCGGTGATACGGTAACACGGCTGGAGAAATCACTGGTCAGTGCCCAATACACCGGTCGCACGGCACAGCTCAATGAGCTGATCGAAAAAATGAGCAGCAACAGCCGTTTGCCCTCCCTTGAAGAGATTGAAAACCTGAGCTATGAAATGAGCCGTGAGATGGTCGAGTCGGGTCGAGTTAGCCGTTTTAATACGACGGTGCTCAGTGCCGATGGCATGCAAAGTGAGCAAGAAGTGATCCGTATCGGTTTGTTTAACCTGGTCTCCAACGGGCGTTATTTAAGTTATAACCCTGATAATGGTGTGTTGGCTGAATTGCCTCGCCAGCCCCGCGGCTTGAGTAAAGGGGCACTGGCGTTACAAACGGCATCGACCGGCTTTACACCTGTGTCTATAGACCCCAGCGGCCCGGCAGGTGGCGGCTTGTTGCGCGCATTGGTCGATAGACCTGGGCCAGTTGAAAAATGGCACCAGGGTGGTTTGGTAGGCTATGTGATTACCGGACTTGGTGCCGTGGCCCTGGTGTTGGCGCTATGGCGGGCGGTTGTCTTGCGAGGTGTCTTTGCGGGTGTACGCCGGCAATTACAGCAAGACGAGTATTCGTCTAATAACCCATTGGGGCGCGTGCTGAGCGTGGCCGATGCCCATGCGGGTCTCGACCCAGAGTCGATGGAGTTAAAACTACACGAGGCAATACTCAAGGAGCGCCCTGCTATAGAACTGGCACTAAACCTGCTAAAAATTATCGCCATGATCGCCCCGTTAATGGGTCTACTCGGCACCGTTACCGGTATGATTGTAGTGTTCCAGCAAATTACGATTTTTGGTGCCGGCGACCCCAAGTTAATGGCGGGTGGTATCTCTCAAGCCTTGGTGACAACGGTGCTGGGCTTGCTGGTGGCGATACCTACCTTGCTGTTACACACCTGGGTTAACGGTTATGCAAGGCGCATTTTGCATGTGCTTGAAGAGCAAAGTGCTGGCATTGTCGCGATTAAAGCGGAGTCTCGCTTACCCCAGGACTTGCCCTCTGAGAATAGATAACGGGTTAGGCAAAGGACTGATGATAGAGCCAAATACAGCATGAACCCCGTGCTTGAAATGTTGAACCATCTGCAGCAATTGGCCGATATGGGTGGGCCGGTGCTATTGTTTATTGCGGTATTGATTTTACTGCTGTGGTTGTTATTGATGGAGCGTTTGCTTTACTACCGGACTAGGCTGCGCAGGGATATGACTCAGTGCATTGATGTTTGGCAGCAGCGTGTCGACCGTCATTCCCGGCGTGCCCGGCAGGTACGAATGGCGCTATTGTCCGAAGTCAATGCGCGCATCGATCGCTTTGTACCCATGATCAAAACCCTGGTGGCATTGGCGCCGCTCTTTGGTTTGCTGGGCACAGTCACCGGCATGATTGGTGTGTTTGAGGCCATGGGTCTGGCCGATGGAGGCGGTGCGCGTGCCATGTCGAGCGGTGTATCTCGGGCTACTATTCCCACTATGGCGGGCATGGTGGCAGCACTTTCCGGCCTCATTGGCCTCACTGGTATCGATCGGTTGGGACGGCGCGCCAAAGCGCATCTGGAAAACAGTTTATTGATGGATGATGAACAAGCGCTCAGTTTATCGGCAGTGAGCGGCAAAACATGAATCGGCGCATTATCAGTGCAGCGAGTAGCGCCGAGGGTGGAGACAACTCACCGGTACAGGCCATTGACTTAACCCCGATGCTCGACGTGGTTTTCATCCTGCTCATTTTTTTCATCGTCACTGCCTCTTTTGTGAAGCTGCCGGGGCCCGAGGTTGATCGCACCGAAGCCCTGAGCGCCGTGGCGACGAAGCCCGCTATTTTAGTGGCGATTGATCAACAGGATGTCATTTGGATGGATAAATCCCCTCTGGCTGATAATCGGATTAAGTTCGCCCTCGCACGCCTACAAGCTGAAAATCCACGAGGCAGCCTGGTGATACAGGTCGACAATCGGGCTAGCATTGGCCGTCTTGGGCTCGTTTCTAACCTGGCGAAACAGCTGGGCATTCACGATATTTCCGTGTCCACTCTTAATAATTAACGGTAATGACTAGGTTTTTGCAAGGCGGGGACGAATCTAGCGGCAGCGTGATAGCCCGTTTTGCTGGCGCCTTACTCGGGGCAGTGCTGGTCACAAGCGTACTACTGATATTAATGGTGCTAATGGTGATTAACCGGAGTGAGGCACCAGACAGCAAGGGCAGTTATAAAATTGCCGATATCTGGCAGCCTGAGCGGGCCTTGAGCGAATTTGTTAAACCGCCAAAGCCCAAGCGTCCCCCTGAAGTGGCGCTTATGCAACCCAGCATGCCCACGCAAAGCCTACGTTTCGAAACCCCTGCGCCACGCATTAATTTACAGGCTGCACCGCGACCCACCGCGAACTTACAGGCTGGGCTGGGTGGCGATTTTGCCCGTGATACGGATTACATCCCGGTCTATGTGCCCCAGCCTCTGTACCCGCGTCGAGCACTGTCCCGCGCTCGCGAAGGCTATGCAGTAGTCGAGGTCATCATTACAACATCAGGTGGCGTGCGCGGCGTTAAGCTGGTTGAAGAGTCACCCGCTAACTATGGCTTTGGTAGCGCTGCTTTAAAGGCTGCGATTAAGCTCAAGTACAAACCTCGGGTTGTCGATGGCCGTGGGGTCGAGGTGCGGGGGGTGATGTATAAATTTAGTTTCCGCCTGGAGTAGCTCAGCGATGCCCAGCCGTTTTGCCTGTACGCTTTCTCTGCTTCTGCTGGCACTGCTGTTTGTTAGCACGCCAAGGCCTACCCTGGCGGCCTCTGAACAGGAAAGCGCTAAGCAAAATAAATACGCCAATGCCACCACTCGGCGACGTCAGGCAGTGGGTCAGCGCTGCGCCAAAAAGCTGGAGGCAGCACAGCGAGCTATTGATGCGGATCAATGGTCGCAGGCGGAGCAAGTACTTACCTTAGCGGGTGAGAAATACTGCACGAGTAGTTTTGAAAAGTCACAAGTATGGAATTACCTAGGCTACACACATTTTTCCCAGCAGCATTATCGTCGTGCCGTAGAGTCCTATTTAAGGCTGCTCGATGAACCCGCTGCGGAAATGAAAATGAAAATCAGTACTTACAATACGGTGGCTCAGCTGTACTTTCAGCTTGAAGACTACGCTAGCGCGGCTCAATTTCTTGAGCGCCAGCTAAAAGCCTCTGCTGCCCTTGCTCCCCCAGACGGTGTACAGAAAATTGATACACAAACAGCGGATGCACAAACTAGAGCTTTCCTCGCTCAGGCTTACTATCAGCTTGATAGAAAAAAAGACGCCTTGGTTTACATCAAACAAGCGATTAACGATTATCAACGCGGCGGCAAACTACCGCTAGAGGCTTGGTGGTCGTTGCAAAGCCTGCTGTATTTTGAGCAGAAGCAATATCGTCAGGCTCTGCCCGTATTAAAACAATTAATTAAACACTACCCCCACTATCGCTACTGGCATCAACTCGGTGGCCTGTACGGGCAATTGAATAAAAATATTGAACGTCTGGTAGCGACAGAAATCGTCTACCTAGCCGGTGCTTTAAAGAAAGAGCGCGAGCTAGTTTCTCTCGCCTATCTTTACCTCGGTGCGAATACACCCTACCGTGCAGCGGTGACTCTTGAAAAAGGGATTGATAAAAAGCAGGTTAAAGCGACTGCCAAACATCTGGAATTACTCGGCCAGGCCTGGCAGCAGGCGGGCGAGGGCGATAAAGCCCGCCCAGTGCTGGAAAAAGCAGCGGCCCTTTCAGGAGAAGGTAAAATCTACGAGCAACTGGCTGGTGTTTATCTTGATATTGGTGACAATGCAAAGGCGGTAACAGCCGCACAAAATGCCCTGCAAAAGGGCCAGCTCAAACACCCCGGTGCTGTACATTTGGTGCTGGGTAACGCCCAGTTAAATTTGCATTGTTACGACAAAGCGGTGAAAGCTTTTGAGCAGGCGGGCAAGTACAAGGCCGCTGCGGTTAATGCGCAACAGTGGTTGAACTATGCCCGGGCCGAGGGTGAGCGGATTAAAGCATTACTTACAACGGGGGCGGAATTGCCTGTGTGTAGGGCTTAATGTAAGGCGTAAACTTCTGTCCTCTGTTAATACAATGGTATTTGCTACCGTCGGTAAAAAAACTATATCTGAATACTGTTCTACACTGGGCTAATAATTTATGGCTTTCATGAAGTGTGTTTTTGGAATCATGACAATTAAAAAACACGTTTTTTGTCAATATTTGTAGTGGCGATGGCCGTATTTAAGATTAAAACGTTTAGACTGACCCCTCTTTGCTAAGGCCATAATACGCATATAGACATCATTACAAGCACTGTGCTGGTACGTACAATTATTTTTACACCAGTGTTATGGGTATGGGTGTCGTTCACTCTTGACAGTTGGTAAGCTCAGCTTAATGACAATCATTCAGGGTGTGCTTAAGTTCGGCACTCGTAAACTTCAAGACTTTTTTATAATTAGAGGTAAGTTATGGCGTCACATCCAATCATTGATGCAGCCCGGGATTTACAACCGCTTATTGCTAAGCATGTGGAAGAAGGCGAGCGACGCGCCCGGCTAGTACCGGAGGTGGTGGCCGCTGCGGGCGAGGCTGGACTATTCCGTCTATTTGCTCCCCGTGAGGCTGGAGGGCTGGAAGTTTCGCTACCCGTCGCTCTTGCCGCGACAGAGATTATCGGGGCTGCCGACTCCGCTGTAGGGTGGTATATGATTAACTCAATGCGCCCCTCTTTGGCGACAGCGCGAGTGCCGGAACCCGAACGTGCTAAGCTTTATGCCGAACCCGACCGAAATTTTGGTAACTCGCCACTTCCGGGTGGAAAAGCGATTCCCGTAGAAGGAGGGTATCGGGTCACTGGGGAGTGGCCTATGGTTACCGGCTGCGAGGATTCTAAATGGTGCGGACTTGGCGGCATGGTGATGGAGGGCGACAGCCCTCGTCAAGTGAATGGCGGTCCCGATATCCGCTACCTTTTCATTCCCACCGCTGAACTCGAGATTGAGCCCACCTGGCAAGACTCAGCCGCCATGCGCGGTACGGGCAGTCATGCGGCAAGTGTTAAAGACGTGTTTGTCCCTGAAGCACTTGCTATCGGTGGCTCGACCCCTCTGTTGATTGATCGTCCGGTTTTCCGCCAGCCTCCGGCCTTACTCTTTTTCCCCATTGGCGTGTCAATCGCTTTTGGTGTTTTAGAGAACGCGTTAGAGCGGGAAATTAATGACCTCGGCTCTAAGGTGTCGTCTTTCACTGGACAGTCGCTCCGCGACCAGGCGCCGACTCAGGAGTTGATCGCAAATAGTGATGCCGCCTTGCGGGCAGCGCGTGCGGGCCACGTTGAGGCAATGACCGCAGTGTGGGACGCAGCCCAGACCGGGGAGGAAGTGCCGTTACGCTTGCGTGCGCAGGTGTATGGCTCCTCCTACTACGCGATCGATGTCATGCGTGACACCATCAGCCGGCTCTATGCCCGGGGAACTCGGGCGGCCTTTCTGCAGGGGCATCCCGTAGAGCGTGCGCTGCGCAACCTGCACGCCATTGGTTTTGGTTTAGAAGCAGGCCGAATGTTTCAGCATTCGGCTGGGCGCGTATTAATGGGGGGAGAGCCTTTAGTCCCTACGTTCTAACTGCGGAACTAAAAGCGAAACCAAAAGGGTCAGAGTAATGATATTGGCTTTTGCCCGACATTTCTCTGGCCTCCTATCCCCTTCTCGTGAAAGGCTTGAGGCGGGGTTTTGCCGCTTGTTTGTTAAAGAAGGAATCTCTGGGGTGAAATTATGATCGCTATATTAGCTAGGCCTGAGAGATCTGGAGCCTTGTGGGAAGGGCGATGCATTGCGTTGAAATATCACCTGCTCTGAACATTCCTATTAGCCTAGTGATTTTACGGTCTGTCAATTGTTAAGGCTGCTCAGGTAGTTGAATGTCTTCGATGATGTGGCCGAGGATAGATTTTCTTAGGCTCATTTTCGCCTCAATCTGTTGGTCTGAAAGGGTTTGATACTGTTTTTTTGTGATGCAATGCTTAGCTATAGCAGTTGTTAAATAGAACTCGGGCTTTGGTTTTAAAAAGTATTTGCATCTTAATGATTTATGGGAGTCATCCTTTTCGACAGCGGCGATCTCGTTTGTGTTTTCACCAAAAACTATTGTGAATAATCGAGGTACGCCAATGGCGATATTCACCCAAATCCCAACAAAAAGTGAAAAAACCATGACTATTGCCGTAAAGAATTTTCTCGGTCTTGAAGTTTTCTTACCTGCTATTATTGGATTGATCACGGTTTCTTTTTTGGTGATAACCCTAATTACGATGTATGAGGTAAGGAGAACTGTGATGGCGCCAAGGCTTTCTACAATAGTAGGGTTTATAATAAAGTCTTGAGTGTAAAAGGCATAAATACACCCTGGTATTAATAAATAAATAGTTTTTTCATGGAAGGGTCTTTTCTTCCTCTTGTGTTTGTTTTCGGGCTTATCAGTTATGGCTAAAAAATCTTTAGCCAATTGTTCTTGTTCGCGTATTAACTCTTTATCTCTAGATTTATGAGCAATTTCTAGTAGTTTTTCCAGGGCTTCTTTTTCTTGAATTCTCGCAGCTCTCTTTTTAAATCCTCTGGTAATAAGTGATAAATATATAGATGCCAAAAATAGCGCAATGTATAGGGTGATTGCACTGATAATAGCGAAGACGATACGATCTAAAATATTCAAATGAGATATTTTAGATAGGGCAAGGTAGCTTAATAGAGCAATAATAAGGAGCGCGATATAAGTGTATTTTGGGTTCACTATTTTGATTTTTCCCGGCCTGTTTTACTAGTTCTTTAAAGATGCGCGGCTGTTGTTGATCAAACCGAAAGTTTCAGAGTCATTGATAGTTTTTTTATGTGTGAGATAAAATCGTTTTCGTATTCACCAGGCCATTTAGGGGCAATGTAACACCGCTCAAAAACTGGCAAACGTCATTTCCACAGGCCCTTTACGCTAAGGTGTGCCGTACTTATCAGTAGGCTTTTTCTTCAGCTCCAGATTACAGGAACCGGTGGAGTGGGTTTTATAACTAGCATTCACTGCACACTTATCGATACTCGAATAAGGTGCAACATGGATAAATAGTACACCGTAGTCCTGACCGTTATTGGCGGTAAAGTAGAACCGTTGGTTAAACTTCTGGCGCTTAAAAACCGGTGAGCCAGTTTGCATCTCCGTTACCCATTGCGTCTGATAACTCATTTCAGGGGCCCGGTTCATGTAGCGCTCATCACTGGCCTGGATGCCGCCGTTGACAGGGGCAATCAATGGGGTCAGCGCAATCAATGGGGTCAGAGTAATTGATATTGGCTTTTTGCTCGATATTCCACGGGCCCCTCTGATATGTACACCACGGCTACTGGCACGAAACCTTTCTATATTGACGCCAATCTAAAAACGTTATTCTAACAGCGCTTCGATGTCCATGCTTTCATGGAGCACTCGAATAATGTCTACATTATCTTCGGTTGCCACATAAATAATAAGATGGCTGGCATGGTGGTGGATGCGAACAGGTGGGATAAATTCCTGACGTATGTGGCACATCAAGGGAGCGCTGCCCAGTAGTTCAATGGCGTTGCTGAGCTGATCGAAATATTGGTCGGCTTGTGCCTCCCCCCCCCAGTTTTGGAAAGAATACAGCCAGATGTTATTGAGATCTTGCTCGGCTAAGGGGCGTAAGTGGATGGGTCTCATTTCAGCTGGGGCTTTGTTAAGGAATAAGCCCTGCTTGTTGTTTTGCGTTTTGCTTGATGGCCTGCATATCGAGTTTTACCGGCTTGCCACTAGCAAAGCCCTGAGTAATAGCTGCTTGCAGGGACTTTAATTTTTCGGTGTTGCGCTGGTCTTTGCGAATGAGGTCGCGCAGGTAATCGCTGTTATTGGCGTATTGTCCTGTTTTTATTTGCGCTTCTACCCAGTCGCGCATGGGGTCGGGTAGTGAAATATTCATCGTTGCCATTGTATAAATCCGCTAGCTGGTTTGCTGGACAGGTTGGCATATTTTGGCAAAGTTTGCCAATTTTAAGATAGCTGCAAGGACGTAGCAGGTTTAATAATGTGGTGTTGATTGGCCGGACTAACGCGTCGTCAACACAATATCTTCAACACCCGCCGCCCGTGCCTGGTCGGCAATGCGAATATACGTGTCGGTGCGGGCATTGGCGTCGGTGCTGATAAGTACTTTTGCATCGCGATTGCTGGCGCGCAGTCTTTCGACATTGGCGCGCACGGAGCGGATATCCACCCGGCGGCCGTCGAGTGTTATGTCGTTATTGGCGCTGACCTGAAAAGTAATATCGTCACTTTTTTCTACTGCCGCGCTGGTTGATGGGGGGGTGTGTTGCAGGTCGATGGCGGTCTCATCGACAAAAGCAGCGGTGACGACAAAGAAAATCAATAATATAAACACCACGTCGAGCATGGGTGTGAGGTCGATTTGCGTGTCGTCTTCCAGTCTGCTTTTGCCGAGACTCATACTTCGTTTTCCTTAACGTTGCATTTAGCTTTCGAGTTTAGATAAATCTCGCACAGCGCCTTTGTCGGCACTGGTGGCGAGCAGGGCATAGGCCTTGAGAGCGGCGGTGACCTTGCGGGGGCGATCTTCAACGGGCTTCCAGCCTGCCGTATCTTGTGCCGCGCGGCGGTGGGCGAGCTCTTCATCACTGAGCTTGACGTTAATGGTGCGCTGGGGGATGTCGATATGGATCAGGTCACCCTGTTTAACCAGGCCAATGGTGCCGCCCGCGGCCGCTTCAGGTGAGCAGTGGCCAATTGAGAGGCCCGATGTGCCGCCGGAAAAACGCCCGTCGGTGACCAGGGCGCAGGCTTTGCCGAGCCCGCGAGACTTCAGGTAGCTGGTGGGGTAGAGCATTTC
>JARGOV010000005.1:2081-10007 GCA_029212965.1 Porticoccaceae bacterium | reverse complement strand
GCTGAAGGGTTGCGTTTGATGTCCCAGGTATCCAGCGCCTCTCTCATGCTCGGGGCGTAAATGGTGGGGATGTCGGCGTGCAGTAGCCCGGCGCGGTCGAGCTCGCCGAGCAGCCCGAGTACACCCCCGGCGCGATGCACATCTTCCATATGGTAGAGAGGTGTGCTGGGTGCAACCTTGCTGAGCTGGGGTACTTTGTGGGACAGACGGTCGATATCGGCCATGGTGAAGTCGAGTTCAGCTTCTTGCGCTGCAGCGAGCAGGTGCAGAATAGTGTTGGTTGAACCGCCCATGGCGATGTCGAGGCTCATGGCATTTTCAAAGGCTTCAAAGCAGGCGACCGAGCGGGGTAGTACGCTGAAATCGTCTTTTTCATAGTGCTGTTTGGCGATGTCGACAATCATTGCCCCGGCGCGCAAAAACAACTGCTCACGGTCGGCGTGAGTCGCCAGCATAGAACCGTTGCCGGGCAGTGACAGGCCCAGGGCCTCGGTGAGACAGTTCATGGAGTTGGCGGTAAACATGCCCGAGCAGGAGCCGCAGGTGGGGCAGGCCGAGCGCTCGTATTCTTCAACCTTGGCGTCAGAGGCCGTTTCGTCAACCGCGATAATCATTGCATCGACCAGGTCGAGTTTGGCATCTGATAGCTTGGTTTTACCGGCTTCCATCGGCCCGCCCGAGACAAATATGGTGGGTATGTTCAGGCGCAGTGCGGCCATCAACATACCGGGGGTGATTTTGTCGCAGTTGGATATACACACCAGCGCATCGGCGCAGTGGGCGTTGACCATGTATTCAACAGAGTCGGCGATGATGTCTCGCGAGGGCAGAGAGTAGAGCATGCCGTCGTGGCCCATGGCGATGCCGTCATCGACAGCAATGGTGTTGAATTCTTTACCGACACCACCGGCTTTTTCGATTTCCCCAATCACCAACTGGCCCATGTCTTTTAAATGCACATGGCCAGGCACAAATTGGGTGAAGGAGTTGGCGACGGCAATAATCGGCTTATCAAAGTCGTCATCTTTCATGCCGGTGGCGCGCCACAGTGAGCGGGCACCGGCCATATTGCGGCCTTTGGTGGTAGTGTGTGAGCGATAAGTCGGCATGTCTCTAACCTTTGTTGTCTGCTGATTGAAGTGTCTGCATTTAGAGGTGCAAAAATAAGATGTAAAGAATAACAGACCCGGAGACTTTGCCGAAATAATTAGGGGGTATTCGTGGGTGGTGATTGCGAGCCGTGAATTGGTGATATGCTCGGTGGGGCTTGTTACCTGAGTCATTCTTTTGCTAGTTGGAGCTTGCTTACTGTAGGATGATCGCAATATAAGAATCTATGAATATACGGAGACACTCATGGGACTGTACGACAAATATTTTCTCGCCCCATTTATCAATTGCGCTTGTGGTACGAAGCCCATTACCTATCAGCGAAAGAAGGTGGTTCCACTAGCTGAGGGTCGAGTGCTGGAGGTCGGTATGGGCTCCGCATTGAATTTACCTTATTATGACCGTAACAAGGTAGAGTTTATCTGGGGGTTAGAACCCTCTGCGGATATGCGTGAAAAAGCACGGCCGAATATTGATAAATCGGGCCTGGAGGTGAAGTTGATTGACCTGCCGGGCGAAGAAATCCCCCTTGACGATAATAGCGTCGATAGCATCTTGCTGACCTATACCCTGTGTACTATTCCTGACTGGCATTCGGCGCTCGAACAAATGCGCCGCGTACTTAAGCCCGAGGGCAGGCTGATTTTTACCGAACATGGTAACGCACCCGATGCGAGCGTCGAAAAGTGGCAGCAGCGCATTAACCCAGTGTGGAAAAAACTGGCTGGTGGTTGCAATTTGAATCGTCCGATCCCTGACCTGATCACCCAAAGTGGTTTTAATATTGTCGACCTTGAGAGTCGTTATTTGCCTTCAACACCGAAACTATTTGCCTATAACTACTGGGGTGTGGCGCAGATCGCTTAGTCTTCTACAAGGCGTTGGTAATTTAGCGAGCCATCGCCTATTATTTTCGGCTCAAATAACAAATAAATGCAGGAGCAAAATTATGACATGTACCGTATTACTAGAATTAAATGTAAAACCTGAGTGCGTTGATGCCGCTATTGCGGGTCTTGGTGAATTGTTGCCAAGCACGCGAACCTACGAAGGTTGTGTTGAAGTGTATGCCCATCAAAATCAGGACGACCCTTGTAACATCGTTGCCGTTGAGGTGTGGGATAGCCGTCAGGCCTATGAAAAGTATTTTGCCTGGCGCACCGAAACTGGCGTCATTGGTCAGTTGGCCGAGTGGGTGAGTGCAGAGCCCTCCATTCGCTACTTTGATAAAAAGGCTTAGTCACTAGCGGTTTTATTAATGGTAGCTAGTAAATAGCGAGAAAGGTTTGTGAAAGAGGGCGGATAATCTCCGCCTTTTTTTATTTTTCGTCGAGTGGTGATTAACAGCAGGCGCTAGCTTGATGACTTTCCGTCTTAATATCGAAAGGTATGGTAGAGCCGTGAACGTCAAATAAACCACGATGGTGGCTGAAATCACCGATAAACTCAAAGTGCTCCGCGAAGCGACTGTTTTGTAGCATACGCCAGGTATTGCCGCACACCGAGCTAGGTTTGCCGGTTTCAAATTGTTGCTGCTTATCGAAAATAAATGCCTCAGGTAAATGCCTCACTGTGCCACGATAAATAACCTGTTGGCCAAAATCTTCACGGGCGCTTTCCAGTGTGTCGAGTTTAAACAGGCGATAGGTAGCTGAGAAAAAGCTGAGGTCACTGGTTTGCGAGGCAAGGGCGGGGTCGGTAATTTCAAGGGGTCTGTCTTCCACCAGGCGGGGGTCGGCAAACCCTGCCTTGTTGGCAATACGCAAAAAATCGTTCCAGTACAGGGCGCCACCCAGGCACTCACCGTACAGCACTGAGTCGTTGCGCACAGCGTCGGGCACGCGGCGGTCAGCGTAGACATCGGAGAAGTAAAATTCACCACCGGGTTTTAATAAGTCTTGAATGCCTTTTAGCACGGCATCTTTATCGGTACACAAATTGATAACACAGTTGGAAACTATGACATCAAAGCTAGCAGCTTCGAGATCGAGCTCGTGCAGGCGCTCAATATCACCTTTGATAAAACGCACATTGTCGAAGCCGAACTTTTCACCGTGCCAGTCTCGGTATTGCTCGGCAACGGCCAGTTGCTCATCTGTCATATCGACACCAACCACTTCGCCATTGGCCCCGACCAGTTGTGCTAGGGCGTAAACATCGCGCCCAGAACCACTGCCCAAGTCTAAAACTTTACAGCCCTCTAACGCGTCGGGACAGACGAGGCCGCAACCGTAATAACGCGAGAGCACCTCGGGGTGAATGTTGTCGATAAGTGGCTTGAGCCAGTTGGGTAGCGCGCTGATATCACAACAGGCACTGGTTTTTAAATCGTCGCTGCTTTGTAGTTGCTTGCCGTAATAGTCTTGCACGATGTCACGCATGGCGGCTTTCCTGTCAATCGGTGTCGTTATGTTTGTAGTTTATATCCCCGTGCAGGGCAGGTGTCTAGTGGCGCTTGCTAGCGTGTTCCTGCTTTACGTTTTGAGGACTTAAAGTCTACGCCAGCGGTGATAACGCTGCAGCCAGCGCAATACACCTTGTGGTGCGTGGGTGCGTTTCCATTCACCGGCGGCATATTTATTGGCCTCGGCCCAGGTGGGGTACGTGTGGATAGTACCCAGTATTTTATTCAGCCCAAGGCCGTGTTTCATTGCCAATACAAATTCGGCGAGTAGTTCTCCGGCGTGCTCACCGACCAGAGTGACGCCGAGAATGCGGTCTTTACCGGGTGCGGTGAGTACTTTAACAAAGCCTTCGGTGGCACTTTCTGTAATGGCTCGATCGAGTTCTTTGAACTCGAAGCGAGTGATCTCATAGGCTATAGCCTGCGCTTTGGCCTCCCTTTCATTGAGGCCGACACGGGCAACTTCGGGGTCGACAAAAGTCGTTGCGGGAATGACGCGGTAATCGACCTTGAATTTTTTTAGGTGGCCAAAGAGGGCGTTCACTGAGGCATACCAAGCCTGGTGGGAGGCCGTGTGGGTAAATTGATAGGGGCCGGCGACGTCACCCGCGGCCAAAATGTTGGGGTAGAGGGTTTGCAGATAGTCGTTGGTGAGAACCGTGCCCTGGGTTTCAATACCAAGTTCTTCTAGCCCATAACCCTCGAGTCGAGGCTGGCGGCCAACCGCGATAAGTAATTGGTCGAAGCCAACACGCTGTTCGCCGGTGTTATTGGCAATCACCAGATATTTATTCTCTCCTTCGCGTTCACAGCGTAGAGCTTTACACCCGGTTAGCACGGTCACGCCGTCTGCCTCGAGGTGACTTTGAACCAATGCGCTGACTTCTTCGTCTTCGCGGGGCATAAGCCGTGGGCCGCGCTGAATGTGTGTCACCTGAGAGCCCAGGCGGGCAAAGCTTTGGGCGAGCTCGCAGCCAATTGGCCCGCCACCCAGTACCACGAGTCGCTCGGGGGCGGTGTCGAGTTTGGCAAAGGCATCCCACAGCGTATCACTGGTGACATAGCCAACAGTATCCAGGCCTGGCAGGGCTGGCACAGCGGGGCGGGCACCGGCAGCGACAATAATACTGCGGGTAGTGAGTTGCGTAACAGCGCCATCGGGCTGGCGAATTTCCACCGCCCAGGGGTCGACGATGCGGGCGTGGCCTTGCCTTACATCGACGCCTAACTCGGTATAACGTTCGATACTGTCGTGGGGTTCTATTGCCTTAATGACGGCCTGCACGCGAGTCATTATGTGGCGAAAACTCAAAGCAGGCTCGGCATTGCTGAGGCCGTAGCGGCTGCCCTGGCGTATCTGATGAGCGAGTTTTGCACTTTTGATTAAGGCTTTACTGGGAACGCAACCCGTATTGAGGCAGTCACCGCCCATTTTATTGGCTTCGACTAAGGTCACTTTGGCTTTAACGGCAGCGGCGATATAGCTGGAGACCAGGCCGCCAGCGCCAGCGCCAATGACAATCAGGTTGCGATCAAAAGTTGCCGGGCGCTGCCACCTTCTGTAGGCGCGACGGTTTTGAATAATCGCGACCAGTTTTTTTGCCAATAAGGGGAAAATACCCAGTAGCATAAAGGAGGCTAGAAGGGCGGGAGACAGCACGTCCGATAAGCTGTCAAGCTGGGCTAGCTGAGTGCCGGCATTAATATAAACCACCGTGGCAGCCAGCATGCCAATTTGGCTGACAACATAAAATGTGACCGTGCGAAGGGGCGTTAAACCCATTAACAGGTTAATAAGAAAGAAGGGGAATATGGGCACTAAACGCAGGGTCAATAAATAAAAGGCACCGTTTTTTTCTATGCCTTCGTTAATGGCTTTGAGACGGTCAGCAAAGCGAGTTTGCACCATATCGCGTAACACAAAACGAGACACCAGAAAGGCGAGAGTGGCGCCAATGCTACTGGCGAAGGAGACAATAATTGTGCCCCAGAGCAAACCGAAGAGCGCGCCACCGGCCAGAGACATCACTGCGGCGCCGGGCAGGGATAAACCGGTGACAATAACGTAGGCAATGAAGAAGCTCCCACCGACTAACAGGGGCTTGTCGGCCAGCTGGGCCTGTGCCCGTTCGAGACTTTCCTTGAGGCCTGCAAGGGTTAAGGTGTGATGCAGGTCAAAGCTGAAGAACATCCCGATCAGGGCTGCGATCAATAAAATCAGCAGGCTTTTCTTCATGCCTATATCTCTGTATTAGCGCTTATTCATGGTGATTTTTTTGTGCATGGACAAGCGACGCTGCGGGTGATTTGTTGTATTACCGATTGGGTGAGTCTCAGCTTCTAAACTAAAGGCTTATAAAAAATCTTAGATTTGCGTTGGTAATTGTAGAGTTCGGCTTTCTCTTGTGGTAGTTGCGCCAGGCTGATGGCAACAAATCCATTTTCCTGAAACCAGTGGGCAGCCTGTGTGGTGAGCACAAATAATGCGTCGAGTTCGAGTTCGTTTTTGGCCTTGTTCTGCAAGTGTTCAAGTAGGCGGGTGGCGAGGCCTTGTTTGTGGAAATCGGGGTGAGTTACCACGCAGGCCAGCTCCGCCGTATTGCCGTCGTCAAAAGGATAGAGGGCGGCGCAGGCGATGAGCATACCCTCGGGATGGGCGATAACATAAAAGCGAGAAATTTCTGTTTCGAGCAGCTCGCGGGAGCGCTTGACCAATACCCCTTGCTCTTCCAGTGGGCTAATTAAATCGAGAATGCCGGTAATGTCGTCAATGCTCGCCTGGCGGATAACTTCTTCACCGTGTTGCAGGACCAGCGTGCCCACACCCTCACGGGTAAATAGCTCGCCAAGCAGGGCGCCATCGGCTTTGTAACTGATTAAATGGCAACGTGGCACACCGCTCAGGCAGGCCTGATAAGCCCCTTGTAAAGGGCCGAACAGTGCGGGTTCTTTCAGTTCTTCGAGCAGACCCTGGGCCTGACTCAAATTAATGCTTTTCAACAAGGCGCCCTGGCTATCACTCAAGCCCACATCAGCACCAAGGAAAATAAGTTTTTCAGCGCCGAGAGTAATGGCTGCCTGGGTGGCGACATCTTCATAGCTGAGGTTAAAGGCTTCTCCCGTCGGTGAATAACCGATAGAGGGCAGCAGTACGATGGCCGCGTCGTCGAGCTGGCTTTGTATGCCGGGGCGGTCAATTTTGCGCACCTCGCCACTGTATTGATAATCGATGCCCGCGCGAATACCAAAGGGTTTGGCGGTGATAAAGTTGCCACCGACCACCCGTATCCGCGCGCCGTGCATAGGGGAGTTCGCCAGCCCCATCGACAATAGCGACTCAATGCTAATGCGCACGCTGCCAACGGCATCTTTTACACACTCCATCGCCTGGCTGTCGGTAATAGGCGTTTTAGCCGCATATTCAAGTGTGAGTTGTTGCTGCTTTAAACGTTGTTCGAGCTGTGGGCGAGCGCCGTGTACTAAAACAATACGCATACCCAGTGAGTTGAGTAGAGCGATATCATGGATGATAGGCGTGAGATTAGAGTGACAAATAGCCTCGCCGGGCAAGGCGATAACGAAGGTTTTGCCCCGATGTCGATTAATATAGGGCGACGTTTCTCGAAAAAATTTAACGTAGTCGGTCATAGCCTTGGCTTGTTAAGTAAAGAGCAACAGATTTCGACCGAGTATAACAAGTGCTGCACTAGATGCTAGAGTGCGCTGGCGCACTTTTTGCCGTGTCTAAAAAGCGTGTGCGCGGTGAGTTTAGTTTGCTTTGCTCGGGTATTCTTTCGCTGAGAGAAGAAGGACGTTAAACTTTCTGCTAATAAGAAAGAACTGTAAGCGTGTGACCTGATTTTTAATTGACCGATATTAGTCGTGGTAGTGTGACGGCGAGCAAACTAACCTTAAGGAAACTGACTATGTTAAAAATAACAAACGTTTACCCGCTGGTATTGCTCACTATTTTTGCTCTCATTATGAGCGGCTGCTCCTTTCAGAAACCGGACTATCTAAAAATGATAAGCCCGGCAGAATTAAATCAGCTTATGCAAGCAGAAGATATTTTTCTGGTGGATGTTCACACGCCAAAGCAGCGGCATATAAAAGGCACTGATTTGTTTATTCCCTATAACAAGGTTGAGCAACATATCGACAAACTGCCTAGTGACAAAAGTGCTGCGATTTATCTGTACTGTGCCGGTGGGCCAATGGGTAATGCGGCAGCGAGGACACTCCGCGACCTGGGCTTTAGTAATTTAAGTAATCTGGAGGGTGGCGCTCATGCCTGGGGCAAAGCGGGTTATGCCTTTGAGTAAGTTGAGTGTTACCAAAGCGGGTTAGTGGTTGTTTGAGAAATCTGGCGACTCGCCAGCAACGCACTGGAGTCGTGTACGATACCGGCGCGA
>JARGOV010000005.1:0-1981 GCA_029212965.1 Porticoccaceae bacterium | reverse complement strand
CGCAGTCGATCACGTTGACATCGGGGGCGGAAGGGCCATCACCCTGGGCGATGGCAGTAATTTTCTCACCCTCGATCATAATAGAAACTCTCTCGTGGGCCTGGTCGGCAATGCCGTCTATTAGTCGTGTGTTGCGTAGTACAGTGGTGCTTACCATGGCTTTTTTTCCTTATTATTTAGACGTTAATCTATTGTTTTTTTTGGAATGATTATTTAAGTGTCGCTGTTTCCGGTAATGATTGTGAGGGTGTTGGGGAGATATGGCGCAAGGGTATGATTCTTTACAAGCAAGTTGTGTGGCATAAATAAAATAGTTGAATTTAATAAGTGCCTTCGCTGAAGTTGTTTGTTGTGTCCTTAATATATTTCGTTGGCTATTTTTTCACACATTTCAATAACTGATACACCGGGATCTAACTTTTTTAGAGTAGCGTCGTGTCCCGCTAGCCTGTAAAAAATACAATTTTTATTTGAAAGTGCAATATCTAGGCAGTAGTCACTTTTGGTTTCCATGCCATGCTTATAAAAGCTGCTATAAGATATACCTAGCTTTTTAAAAGCATCCTCATGGCTTTTCGCGGCTAAGACAAACTCTAGCTTGATATTGGGATGGTTTACTTCAGTGTATCTGTATACGTTCAAAAGTATTTCTCAATATGGCAGTTCTTTGTGATGTTAATGTATGAAATATACTTTATTTCAAATTCTTTTCTGTGATGGGTGCAATGCACTTGTTCGGCATTATGTAGGTTGGATTTCTTTCAAGCAATAAACAGAAATAACCTGTTCAAGCAATTTAAGCATCGGCTTAATGCGATCGGTGGCAAGATATTCATCGGGCTGGTGCGCCTGGTTGATATCGCCGGGTCCGAGCACCATGGCGTCCATGCCGAGTTGGTGTAAATAGGGTGCTTCGGTGGCGAAGGCGACACTTTCGCTACTATGGCCGGTGAGTTTTTCACAGAGGGTGACGAGCTCGGAACCAGCGTCGGCGGCAAAGGCCGGTACGCCAAAGTGCTGCATGCTCACCTGGGTGCCTTCCGTTTTGCCGAGGCCGAGCAGGCGTTGTTCGAGTAACGCTTCTAGCTCCCCAATATCCATGCCGGGTAGGGGGCGTATTTCAAAACCCAGTTCGCTGTGGCCACATATGCGATTGGGATTGTCGCCGCCGTAAATACAGCCGAGGTTGAGCGTTGGGTAGTCGATGGTAAAAAGAGGGTTGTGATAATTCGCTTTTAGCTCACTTTGCAGGGCGCGCAATACACCGAGGGCATCGTGCATGGTGTGCAACGCATTGTTGCCCAAAGCGGGGTTACTGGAGTGGCCGGATTTGCCCTGTATCATCAGCTTTTCAATCATGATGCCTTTGTGCATGGCAATGGGTTTCATGCCGGTGGGCTCGCCGATTAAGGCGGCGCGGGCTTTGGGTTTGCCCGCTGCTGCCAGTGCGCGGGCGCCCGCCATTGAAGACTCTTCGTCGGCTGTAGCGAGAATTATCAAGGGCTGTTGCAAGGGTTTATCGAGAAAGGTTTTTGCGGCCTCAATTGCTAGGGGAAAAAAGCCTTTCATGTCGCAAACACCCAGTCCATAGAGGCGGTTGTCGCGCTCGGTCAGGGCAAAGGGTGATTGCTGCCAAAGGCCTTCGTCACAGGGTACGGTGTCGGTGTGCCCGGCCAGCACCAGTCCGCCGGGCCCGGTGCCGAGGGTGGCAATAAGGTTGGCTTTACGCGGATCGTCAAGGGGCATCACTTCGGTGGCAAAGCCGAGGTCGTCGAGCCAGTTGGCGAGTATGTCGATGACTTCGCGGTTGCCATGATCGACATTGGCGTTGACACTACTTATGGAGTTACTGGCAATCAGCGCCTGTAGCATGGGGAGAAAATTCATAACTTGCCCAGCGACCTCGAGTAGGGAATTATGGCGTGCCAAATAGCCGCGCTTGAAGAAGTGTAAGCTCACGCGCTAAAAATGCAATCTACTT
>JARGOV010000041.1 GCA_029212965.1 Porticoccaceae bacterium | reverse complement strand
TAGTACTGGAGCAGTTGTTATTGTGTTATCCCCATGCAGAGATTTTTACACTGGTTGATTTTATGCCAGAGAGGGAGCGTGGTTTTCTGCGGAGTCGCAAAATAACCACCAGTTTTATTCAACGTTTGCCCGGTGCGCGCCGATATTTCCGCCATTTTTTACCCCTTATGCCCTGGGCCATTGAGTCCCTGGATGTCAGTCAATACGATTTGGTTATTTCCAGTAGTTGGGCCTTTGCTAAGGCAGTAAAAGTCAAACCAGAGCAGTCTCATGTGAGTTATGTGCATACGCCCATTCGCTATGCTTGGGATCAGCAAGAGCTCTATTTACAGCAAGCGATCGGCAATGCGCCATTGCGAAAATTGGCTCGCTATTTACTCTCACGTCTTCGGCGCTGGGATATTAAAGCCTCAGGCCGTGGTGGTTCCCTGGTTGCCAACTCTCATTTTATCGCCGAGCGTATTCAGCAGTGCTGGCAGCGCGAAAGCCGTGTGTTAAATCCGCCAGTTGCTGTTGATGATTTTACCTGCACTGAGATTAAAGAAGGTTTCTACGTCACGGTTTCTCGGCTGGTGCACTATAAGGCTATAGACATATTGGTTGAGGCTTTTAATAGGATGCCTAACAAGCGACTGGTCGTGATTGGCGATGGACCTATGTTCAAGCGCCTGCAGACTATGGCGGGGCCGAATGTCGAGTTGTTGGGTTATCAGCCGCGAGAGGTAGTGATTGATTATTTGCAGCGTGCGCGGGCCTTTGTGTTTGCCGCTTATGAAGACTTCGGTATTGTCGCGGTTGAGGCTCAGGCCTGTGGTACCCCAGTGCTTGCCTACGGTCAGGGCGGCGCGCTGGATAGTATTATTACTAATAAAGATACTGGTGTAACAGATACGGATTGTTTGCCAACGGGGTTATTTTTTGATCAACAAACAGCGGCGAGTGTGGTTGCCGCTGTCGCACGTTTTGAGGCATTACCGCATGGCATTTCAGCCCAGGCCTGTGCAGCCAATGCGGCGCGTTTTGCACCGGAGCACTTCCGTCGTGAATTTATGGCTATTGTCGAGCAAACAATAGAAAATAACGCCTCTTCAACACCGTAGTGATGGTTTTCTTATTTCTCAAGTGAAGGACTGTAAAATGATTCCTGTTGTACTTTCGGGTGGTTCTGGTAGTCGCCTTTGGCCCCTTTCGCGGGCGCATTACCCCAAGCAGTTTATCCCTTTGGCGAGTGAGCAGACCATGTTACAAGCGACACTGGGCCGTTTACAGGGTTTAGGTGTGGAGGCTTTGTCGCCACTGGTGATTTGTAACGAGCAGCACCGTTTTATGGTGGCCGAACAACTGCGTGAAATAGAGGTGGTGGCGCAAAATATTTTACTTGAGCCCGTGGGCCGCAATACAGCCCCTGCTGTTGCGTTGGCGGCATTGGCTGCCGGTCCTGATGACATCTTACTGGTCTTGCCCGCTGACCATGTTATTGAAAATATCACGGCTTTTCATAGCGCCATTGAGCTGGCTCGTTGCGAGGCTGAAAAAGGTGCGCTGGTGACCTTTGGTGTGGTGCCAACGTCTGCACAAACGGGTTACGGCTACATTCAGGCGGCGAACACTGGAAGTTCGGGGCTTATCGCGCAAAGTATTAAACAGTTTGTTGAGAAACCCGATTTGGCGACCGCCCAGGCTTATGTTGCTAGCGGCGATTACTATTGGAATAGCGGCATGTTTGCTTTTAAGGCTAGCCGCTATTTGGAGGAGCTGGGGCGTTATCAGCCAGAAATACTCAGTGCCTGTCGGGCGGCCTTTGATGGCGCCAGTGTTGACCTCGATTTTACCCGTCTCGATAAAGCCACCTTTTCTGTCTGCCCCGATGATTCAATCGATTACGCGGTGATGGAAAAAACGGACAGTGCGGTGGTGATTCCTCTCGATGCCGGTTGGAGTGATATCGGTAGTTGGTCGGCCCTGTGGGATATCTCTGAAAAAGATGAGCAGGGCAATACCTGCAAAGGCGATGTGCTGGTGGTCGACACCCACGATTCTTATTTACACACTAATGGCCGTTTACTGGCGACAGTCGGCATTAAAGGCTTGGTGGTGGTTGAAACCGATGACGCTGTGTTGGTGGCGGATAAAAGCCGCGTGCAAGATGTGAAAGCGGTAGTGAATCAGTTACAGGCACAGGGCCGGAGTGAGCGCGAGTCCCATCGTAAAGTGTACCGCCCCTGGGGGATGTATGATTCTATCGCCGCTAATGGACGCTATCAAACCAAGCGCATCGTGGTGAATCCGGGTGCAAGGTTGTCATTGCAAAAGCACTATCATCGGGCTGAGCACTGGGTCGTGGTGCAGGGCACAGGGCTGGTGACCCGCGGCGATGAGGAGGTCATGCTATCAGTCAATGAGTCAATTTATATTCCCATTGGCATGAAACACCGTTTGGAAAACCCGGGTGTTATCCCGCTGGAAATTATTGAGGTGCAGACTGGCGATTATCTCGGTGAAGACGACATCGTGCGCTTTGACGACCAGTATGGGCGTGCAGAGCAGAAGTGAAGTGTCACTAGTGGTCGAGCGCCTGGCGGGCCACGACACTGATTGCTTTACGCCGGCGGGTTCGTGCAATTTAGCACTGCGCATCGTCGGGGCGCTTCTGTACAATACGGCTTTTTTCGCAAACACACAGTGCCCCCACGGGCATCACTCATTACTTGCCTTTTAAGCGATAGTTGTCAATTCAATGAATTCTTTTGAAGTCCGTGCACTGTTGGCTCTGGCCTTTCTCTACGCCAGCCGCATGCTCGGTTTATTTATGGTGTTGCCGGTTTTTGCCCTGTACGCCGAGGGCTATTCGGGCAGTTCCGCCCTGTTGGTGGGTGTTGGTTTGGGCATTTATGGCCTCAGTCAAGGCTTGCTGCAAATTCCTTTTGGCCTTTTGTCTGATCGCATTGGCCGCAAACCGCTCATCTTTGCGGGTATGTTACTGTTTTTAGCGGGTAGCCTGCTAGCCGCCGTGGCTGACTCTATGGTCGGGTTGATTATTGCGCGCGCTCTGCAGGGTGCCGGCGCGGTGGCTAGTGTGGTGATGGCGTTGTTGTCTGATCTCACCAAGGAGCAGAACCGCACACGGGCGATGGCCTCTATTGGTGGTAGTATCGGCCTGTCTTTTGGTCTGGCGATGGTGCTCGGCCCTGTGATTGCCAGCCACTGGGGTTTACCGGGCGTGTTTTGGGTGACCTCAGCACTTGCGGCCCTGGGCATTTTGGTGGTGGCCTTTGCCGTGCCTAACCCCGTGGCGCGCCATAGTGGCCACGAAGTTATTCCCGTGCCGTCAATGTTGGGCCGAGTACTGCGCGATGGCGAGCTGCGACGTTTGAACATCGGAATTTTCGCCCTGCATTTTGCGCAAATGGCGACTTGGGTAGCGCTGCCTTTGATGCTGGAGCAGACCTTTGACTTTTCCCGCGACCGCCATTGGCTACTGTATTTGAGTACGATGGGGGGTGGCTTTGTACTGATGATACCCTTGATTTGGTATGGCGAGTCGAAACGAAAAATGAAGCCGGTGTTTACGGTCGCCGTCGCTTTACTAGCCTTCGCTGAATTGATGATGGCCTGTGCCGGATCGACATGGGCGGTGATGGTTGCCGGCCTGCTGGTGTTCTTTATGGCCTTTAATTTGTTGGAAGCCTCTTTGCCTTCTCTGGTCAGCAAGTTGAGCCCGGCGGGCATTAAGGGCACGGCCCTGGGGGTTTATTCGACCAGCCAGTTTCTCGGCACCTTTTGCGGGGGCGTTGTGGGTGGTATCGTGGCCCAACAATTTGGCAATAGTGCCGTTTTTTGGGCCTCGCTGGTCGCAGCCCTAGTGTGGTTGGGTTTCGCGCTCACGATGCGGCCGCCACGTTATTTGCGCAGTGTTGAGATTAGCTTGGCTGGGCGGGAACAGCTTGACGCGAAGAATTTGATGGCAGAGGTTGCCGGCGTGGTCGATGTGGTAATTATCCCCGGCCAAAATATGGCCTATGTCAAGGTTGATGACGCGCATTTTGAGCAAGAGCAGATGGATGCTCTCTTGGCTGGCTCGAGGGTGGTCTAGCCTGTAGTGACCGTGAATCAGTTCCCAATAGTATTTATTGGCGCTGAAAGGGTAAACTTCAACGCGTGGGGCAGGGCAATTAATGCGATGAATAATGAGTAGGAGATAAGTATGGCCAGAGGCATCAATAAAGTGATTTTGATTGGTAATCTAGGACAAGACCCTGATACGCGCTATATGCCATCGGGTGGTGCGGTGACCAACCTGACCATTGCCACCAGTGAAACTTGGAAAGACAAGCAAACCGGGCAGCCTCAGGAGCGTACTGAATGGCACCGGGTGGTCTTCTTTAATCGCTTGGCAGAAATTGCCGGTGAGTATTTGAAAAAGGGCAGCAAGGTCTATATTGAAGGCTCATTGCGCACCCGCAAGTGGCAGGATAAAAACACCGGCGCGGATCGATACACCACGGAAATTGTGGCGAATGAAATGCAAATGCTCGATAGCCGTGGCGGCGGTGAAGGCATGGGTGGGGGCCAAGGTTATGCACAGCAGGGAGCACCAGAGGCTCAACCCCAGCGTGCTCAACAAGCACCGGCTCAGGCGTCGACCCAGCCTAGTGCTCAGTCAACACCGGGGAAAAATGCGCCAGCGGGATTTGATAATTTTGACGACGATATTCCGTTCTAAACACTCTTGAAATCGTAATTTTCTTTAACCAACGCAGGAAAACAACTAGTGAGCACGAATTTAACCTGGCACGAATCGATTGTCAGCAAAGCTGAGCGCGCCGAAAGAAAACAGCAAAAACCTTGTGTGATTTGGTTTACAGGGCTCAGCGGCTCGGGTAAATCGACCTTGGCCAATGCCCTGGAACGGGCATTATTCGAGCGTGGCCACCACTGTTATCTACTTGACGGCGACAATGTCCGTCAGGGTTTGAACAGTGATCTGGGTTTTAGTGATGAGGCGCGAGTAGAGAACATTCGTCGCATTGGCGAGACCGCTAAGCTGTTTGTCGATGCGGGCTTGATTGTGATGACAGCCTTTATTTCCCCCTTTCGCACCGAGCGGGAACTGGCCCGAAATTTAGTCGAGGATGATGAGTTTATTGAGGTGCATGTTTCAGCATCACTGGATGTCTGCGAAGAGCGTGACCCTAAGGGCTTGTATAAAAAGGCGCGGGCCGGTGAAATCCCGAACTTTACGGGTATTGGCTCTGCCTATGAGGCTCCAGAAAACCCTGATCTCTTGGTTGATACAGGTAGTCATGATGTCGGCGCTTGTGCCGAGCAGTTGGTTGATTATTTGGCCAAGAAAGGCGTCATTTGAACATTTTTTAAGATTAGGCAGTTCTTTAACAGGATATGCCTAACCACAAAAAAGCCCCGTGTCAGTTGTGGCACGGGGCTTTTTTGTGCTCGTGTTGTTTGCGCGTTAGCTTTAAGGCCGTTGTGATGTCTTAGAGCATAGGTCCAAGACTTTGAGGTCATCAGACTTTATATTTTAGCCTTTGAATTTTTGTAAAACCAGTGTGGCATTGGTGCCACCAAAGCCAAAGCTGTTTGACATAACACGCTCAAGTGCCACATTCTCAACTTTTTGCGTAACGATGGGCATATCGGCAACGTCGGGGTCAAGATTTTCGATGTTGGCCGATACCGCGATAAAGTCATTTTCCATCATTAACAGGCTGTAGATGGCTTCGTGCACGCCCGCTGCGCCCAGTGAATGACCGGAAAGGGATTTGGTGGAGCCAATGGGTGGACCGTCGGTGCCGAATACCTCGCGAATGGCAGCAATTTCCTGCACATCACCCACAGGGGTACTGGTGCCGTGAGTGTTGATGTAGTCAATGCTACCCTCGGTGGTTGCAAGAGCTTGTTGCATGCAGCGAATGGCGCCTTCACCAGAAGGTGCGACCATATCGTAGCCGTCGGAGGTGGCACCATAACCGACAATTTCAGCATAGATTTTTGCGCCGCGCGCTTTGGCGTG
Source organism: Porticoccaceae bacterium (assembly GCA_029212965.1). GTDB lineage: Bacteria > Pseudomonadota > Gammaproteobacteria > Pseudomonadales > Porticoccaceae > Reddybacter. The sequence continues at coordinate 13,553 of JARGOV010000041.1, read as the reverse complement.
TTCGAGTTCTTCAACCACAAAACAGCCGCCACCACAGGACATCACAAAACCGTCTCTGTCAGCATCGTAGGCGCGTGAAGCCTGTTCAGGTGTGTCGTTGTATTTAGTTGATAGAGCGCCCATTGCGTCAAACATGCTGACCATGGACCAGTGTTCTTCCTCAGCACCTCCGGCAAAGAGAATGTCCTGCTTGCCGAGCTGGATCTGTTCTACAGCGGCACCGATGCAGTGGGCACTCGTGGCGCACGCTGAGGATATGCTCAGATTAAGGCCCTTGATCTTAAAGGGTGTGGCAAGACAGGCAGAGACCGAACTGCTCATGATTTGGGTGACCCGGTAAGGGCCCATTTTGCGCACGCCTTTGTCGCGTAAAATGTTGATGGATTCGACGAACTTCTCTCCCGAAATACCACCAGCACCCATGATTAACCCGGTGCGTGGATTCGAGATGTCTTTTTCGTCCAGCTGAGCGTCATCAATGGCCTGCTGCATAGCAATGTAACCATAGATAGCGGGGGTACTCATAAAGCGTAGGTGCTTTCTGTCAATATGGTCCTTGGGGTCGATGTGAATCTGTCCAGCGATCTGGCTTTTCATTCCCATCTCTTGGTAATCATCCTTGGTACTAATGCCCGATTTCCCCGCTTGGAGGGAGGCGAGTACTTCTGCCGCATTTTCGCCGAGGCAAGAAATAACCCCTATTCCGGTGATAACTGCACGTCTCATGAATAATCCCTAGCTCGTCAGAGCGTTTGACTCGGTGTTATAAGATTGGCGATTGTAACTAATTGTCTAGAAGTTGTCAGTGGAGGTAAAAAGACCAACACGTAGACCTTTGGCGGTATAAATTTCTTTATCGTCAACCAGCATGGTGCCGTCAGCGATGGCCATAACGAGCTTGCGCTCAATCACGCGGCTGATATCCAGCCGGTAGGTGACTTTCTTGTGAGTCGGTAGGACTTGGCCGGTAAATTTGACCTCGCTGGAGCCCAGTGCTCGACCGTGACCTTCGTTACCGCGCCAAGTGAGGAAGAACCCGGTCAGCTGCCACATGGCGTCGAGGCCAAGGCAGCCGGGCATCACTGGATCGCCGGGAAAGTGGCAGTTGAAAAACCACAAGTCGGGCTTGATGTCGAGTTCGGCAATTACTTCGCCCTTGCCGTAGGCGCCGCCATCTCGACTAATATGCATTATACGGTCTGCCATAAGCATATTAGGCGCTGGCAGTTGTGCGGCCTTGGGGCCAAACAGGCGACCTTCGGAGCAGGCGATTAAGTCGTCGTAGTCAAAGCTGTTGCGCTGGCGGGCATCTGAATCGTTCAAAAGTAACCTCTTGCTCTAAGACGCTGCATGGCGCCGGGGCGATCAAAAAAGACGCGACATTTTAGCGCAATGTGGGCTTATGTCCAGTTTGTACTAGACGATGTATTGAGAAGTAGGCCTGCTGTTATGGTCATGCCTGAGTCTGGGCCACGCGGGTGACAGTTCAATCACGCAGTGTTAATTTTTTGAACCAGCGTACCTTATTTTGCCATAGATTTTAGTTACAGTTCCCAGCCCTGCTTTGGGGTGTTAGATTATGGGTGCTAATGAACCTCCTCCTGCTAATGAAAAGGATTTGTCTGTGATTAAAAAATGCCTGTTTCCTGTTGCCGGTTATGGCACGCGATTTTTACCGGCCACTAAAGCTATGCCGAAAGAAATGCTACCGGTGGTGAACAAACCCTTGGTGCAATACGGTGTTGAAGAAGCCCTGAGTGCTGGGCTCGATGAAATTTGTTTTGTTACTGGCCGGGGCAAACGTGCTATCAACGACTTCTTTGATACCAGCTACGAGCTGGAGCATCAAATTGCCGGCACTTCGAAGGAAAAGTATCTGAGTAGTATCAAGGAAGTGATAACCAGGGCAAAATTTACCACCACTCGTCAGTCTGAAATGAAGGGTTTGGGACACGCTATTTTGACGGGTGAGCTGCTAGTTGGGCAGGAGCCATTTGGCGTGGTGCTCGCCGACGATCTTTGTATTACCGAGGGGGATAGTGTGATGGAACAGTTGGCCAAAATTTATCGCCGTACTGGCTGCAGTGTCATTGCTATTCAGGAGGTCGGCGATGACGATATTTCAAAATTTGGCGTTATTGCAGGCGTCGAGGAGGAGCCAGGTTTGTATCGGGTAACCGATATGATAGAAAAACCTGACCTTGCCGATGCGCCGAGCAATCTGGCGATTATTGGCCGTTATATTTTAACACCATTTATTTTTGAGCTGCTGCGACATACCCCGCCGGGTAAAAACGGTGAAGTACAATTGACCGATGCTCTGTTGTCACTGGCAAAAAGTAGCAAAGTGCTGGCCTATAAATTTACGGGTAAACGTTTTGACTGTGGCAGTGTTGACGGTTATGTCGAGGCAACCAACTATGTTTATGAAAATATCTACTTAAAGGGTGAGCACTAGATAATGGGTGAAAATTACAGTTGTTTTAAAGCCTATGACATCCGCGGGCGTGTCCCCGGTGAGCTAAATGAAGGTATCGCCTATCGCATTGGCCGTGCGTTTGCCCAGTATCTCAATGCCGGACGCATTGTAGTTGGCCACGATATTCGTCTCACCAGTCCCTCGCTTTGCGACGCAGTGGTCGAAGGCATTCGCGATGCGGGTTGCGATGTGATGCATATTGGTGAATGTGGCACCGAGGAAATTTATTTTGCCACCTTTAATGGCGGTTACGATGGTGGCTTGGTGGTGACCGCCAGTCATAACCCTATGGATTTTAACGGTATGAAGTTCGTACGTGAAGGTGCACGCCCCATTAGCGGTGACGCCGGTTTACCTGATATTAAGGCCTTGGCGGAGCGAGGCGAATTTAATGATGCGCCGCGCCGAGGTGAGTTGAGCCACAGTGTTGATAAGCAGGCCTATATTGAGCACCTGTTGTCCTATATTAATATCAATGGGCTGTTGCCCTTAAAGATAGTTGTCAACGCGGGCAATGGTGGGGCGGGTTCGGTGGTTGATTTATTGGAGACCCATCTGCCCTTTGAATTTATCAAAGTACATCACCGGCCCGATGGACATTTCCCCAACGGCATTCCCAATCCTTTGCTGGAAGAAAATCGTGCTGCTACAGCGGATGTCGTCAAGCGCGAGAAAGCTGATCTGGGTATTGCCTGGGATGGGGATTTTGACCGTTGTTTCTTTTTTGATAGCGAGGGTAATTTCGTCGAAGGGTATTATTTGGTGGGTTTACTCTCTACCGCATTTCTCAAGAAAAATGGTGGCGGTAAAGTGATCCACGACCCCCGCTTGACCTGGAATACCATCGAACTTGCCGAGCAATGCGGCGGTCAGGCGATTCAGAGTAAAACCGGCCATTCTTTTATCAAGCAAGTGATGCGGGACGAAAATGCCCTTTATGGCGGCGAAATGAGTGCTCACCACTACTTTCGTGATTTTGCCTATTGCGATAGTGGCATGATTCCGTGGCTGTTAGTGGCTGAGTTGATTGGTTCTTCAGGCAGTAGCTTGCTGGAGCTTATGGCACAGAGTCAGGCGCGCTATCCTGTGAGTGGAGAAATTAATCGCGAAGTTGACGATGCTGCCGCGATGCTAGCCCGTATCGAAAAGCATTATGCATCCAGTGCGGATATGGTGGATAAAACCGATGGTGTGAGTATGTCATTTGCCGATTGGCGCTTTAATGTGCGGATGTCGAACACTGAGCCCCTAGTGCGATTAAATGTTGAGTCTCGTGCTAATCAGACGTTGATGGAACAAAAGACCGAGGAGCTGTTGGCCTTTCTAGATAGTTGAGTGTAAAAAGCTATGCTTATTGGGGACATGGCGTGAGTCTCGGTACCCCAAAAAAAACCCCGCATTGCGGGGTTTTTTATGCCTCTTATCTACGCTTAAAGTCTTTACTAAGCAAGATCGAGTGAGGCGGTTATATCAATAACCGCTTTTTTACCATCGCCGTAGACCATGAGCGTATTATCCTGGGCAAACAGTGGATTGGGCAGTCCGGCAAAGCCAGGGCTCAATGAACGTTTGATAACGACGACAGTTTGCGCCTTATCTACATTGAGAATGGGCATGCCGTAAATGGGGCTCCCCTTGTCTTCACGGGCCATAGGGTTGGTGACGTCGTTGGCACCAATAACAATGGCGACATCGGTCTGCTCAAACGTCGGGTTGATGCGATCCATTTCCACTAATTTGTCGTAGGATACTTCCGCTTCTGCCAGTAGCACGTTCATGTGTCCGGGCATACGTCCGGCAACGGGGTGGATGGCAAATTCGACTTCAATGCCTTTATCCTCCATTACGTCGCACAGTTCGCGTACTGCGTGCTGGGCCTGTGCCATTGCCATACCAAAGCCGGGCACAATAACCACACGGCGGGCAGTTTCGAGGATCATTGCAATCTCTTCTGGCTGAGCGCTTTTCACTTTGCCTGCGTAGATTTCATCGGCGTCAATGGCTTCGCTGCCTTCCGCCATAACACCAAACAATACGTTGGTCAGCGAACGGTTCATGGCGACACACATAATCTGGGTCAAAATCAGACCAGAGGCGCCAACCAGTGAGCCAGACACAATCAATACCGTGTTGCCCATAATGAAGCCTGCCGCTGCTGCAGCAATACCTGAATAAGAGTTCAACAGAGCGATAACAACGGGCATATCCGCGCCGCCAATAGGCAGCACAATCGTAATCCCAAGAATGCATGAAGCCGCAATTAAGCCCCAAAACAGCGTGCTGTTAGTGGGGTCAAGGCAGAGCATGCCGAGCATGACAATGGCGGCGATAAACAGCGCGCCATTGAGAAACTTGATACCGGCAAAACCAATGGACTGACCGGAAATTAATTCCTGTAATTTGGCAAAAGCCACCAAGCTACCGGTTAAAGTTACCGAACCAATAAGTACCGTGATCATCACAAAGCTGACGGCAATCATGCCCATGGCGCCGCCTTCGTAGCCGGCACCGCCAAGTGTGAGTAGATAGCTGGCAGCGGCCAGGCCGAGAGAGGCTCCACCACCACAGCCGTTGAGCATGGCGATCATTTGCGGCATGGAGGTCATCTGGATTTTGGTGGCCATAATACCGCCAACGATGCCTCCGACGAGCACACCGGCAATGATGTACTCGTAGCTGACGATGCTTCTGTCTAACAGCGTGATGACCACGGCGATTAACATACCAATGGCGGACATCATGTTGCCACGCACGGCGGTTTTAGGCTTGGTCAGCCCCTTGATGCCCAGAATAAAAAATACCGCTGAAATGAGGTAAACGAGATCGACTAAGTTGGTATTCATTATCTAGTTTTTCCTCTTGAACATGGCGAGCATGCGGTTGGTGACGAGATAGCCGCCAATCACATTAACGGTGGCCATCACAACGGCGATAAAGCCGAGGCCATGAACTAGGCCAGACGCGTTATCACCCGCTCCAGCGGCGATAACGGCGCCCACCAGGGTGATGCCCGAGATGGCATTGGTGCCGGACATCAATGGCGTGTGTAGTGTGGGTGGTACCTTGGTGATGAGTTCCACACCGAGGAACAGTGACAGCACAAAAAGTGCCAGTTGCATAACAATCATTTCCATCAGGAAGCTCCCCCTTCTTTTTGCTCAGTAGTGGTATCGTCATCCACGTCCAGGTCGATCGATTCGCTCAGATCTATAGATGGATAACCGAGCAGTTCGCGCATGCGTTTGTGCGGCACGTCGCCATCGTGGGCAATGACAGTTTCGTAAACAATTTCGTCTTCGAAATCGAGTTGTAGTTGGTTTTCTTCACCGAGTAGGTGTTCAAGGAGAGTCTCGATGTTTTTGCCAAACATCTGGCTGCCGTGATGGGGGATAGTCGCGGCCAGATTATCGGGCCCAATAATTGTTACACCATGAGCGACTACGGTTTCACCGAGTTTTGTTAACTCACAGTTGCCACCGCGCTCAGCGGCGAGATCGACAATCACCGCACCTGGTTTCATGGCTTTAACCATGTTGGTGGTGATTAGAATAGGTGACTTGGCTCCGGGGATGGCAGCAGTGGTAATGACCAAATCTTGTTCAGCGAGAACAGCAGTCATGAGTTCTTGCTGGCGACGAATAAAGTCTTCGCCCTGTTCTTTGGCGTAGCCACCTTTGTCTTCAGAACTTTCTGTTTCCAGGTCGAGTTCAATGGGCTTGGCACCAACAGATATAATTTGGTCACGGGCTGCGGGGCGAACATCGTAGGCCTCGACAACACCGCCAAGGCGCTTGGCGGTGGCACAGGCCTGCAGGCCTGCTACACCCACACCCATAATAAAGGTGCGCATGGGGTTTAGTGTGCCAGCCGCTGTCATCAGCATGGGCATAATGCGTGGCGCTAGGCCAGCCCCCAGTAGTACAGCTTTATAACCAGCGAGAGTTGCCATTGACGAAAGTACATCCATGCTCTGAGCGCGGCTGATACGTGGTACTAGCTCCATTGCGATGGCGGTAGCGCCAGTTTTGGCCAGTTTCTCAGCGGTAGCGGGAGAACCCAGTGGGTCCATCATGCCGGCAATGAGCTGTCCGGGTTTGAGACGGGCTAAGTCGTCGTCGCCATTAACTGCATTGGCACCAAAGGATTGCACTTGGGCAATGATGTCCGCTTTGGCGAACAGCTCAGAACGGTCGGTGCTAATAACGGCACCGGCATTTTTATAGAGCTCATCAGAAAACCCTGCGGCCTCACCAGCGTTGGACTCAACAATAAATTCAACGCCCTTCTTGGACCACGCCTGAATATTGGCGGGTGTCATGGCCACCCTGTTTTCTCCGGGTTTAATTTCCCGGGGTATGCCTACTATCACAATATGCGCCTCACTAATAATATATTTGCGCACCAACCTGGTGCCGATAAAATAAAAAAGGTGGGGCACTCTACATTAATTACGCATAAAAAAACAGGTGGCTTTTTATCGGGTTTATGGCCTAACCGCGAGTTGGGGGTCTGGTGAGAATATGGTTGATAAGCGCTTGGCTGGAACTATCCAGTTTATTGTGGTCGCCAGCCTTGCTTAAAGCGTCAAAGACAGTGGTGCTCATCGTCTTGCCGAGCTCCACTGCCCATTGATCAAAGGCATTAATCTGCCAGATAACACTTTGCACATAGACACTGTGTTCGTAAAAGGCTAGCAGGGCTCCGAGAGTGCTGGGGGTGAATTCTTCGAGCAGTAAAGTATTGCTTACCCGGTTGCCCGGTATAGCTTTGTGTCGGGCGAGTTTTGCCGCAGCTTCTTCACTAAGTCCTGAGGCGCGCGTTTCAGTGAGAGCTTGTTCGTAACTTTTGCCGAGCATTAAGGCGCGGCTTTGTGCAAGGCAGTTGGCCAGCAAGTATTGGTGCTGTAGGGGTTCGCAATGAGCTTTGGACGTGGCAATGAAGTCGACGGGCACTGTGTCGCTACCCTGTAATAGGAGCTGATGATAGGAGTGCTGGCCATTGGTACCCTCGTTACCCCAAATCACTGCTCCAGTAGCATAAGTGCAGGGCTGTCCCGTTCTGGTGACACCTTTGCCAAGACTTTCCATGGTCAGTTGTTGCAAATAATTGGGTAGTTCAGCTAGGCGATGGATATAGGGAAGCACGGCACGGCTGTGATGACGATTGAAATTCACCGACCAAATCGAGAGTAGACCGTGCAGTACAGGCAGGTTTTGTTTAAAGGCGGTGTTGCGAAAGTGCTTATCCATAGCGTTGGCACCGTCGAGCAGTTGGCTGAATGCGGCAGAACCCAGAGCAATGGCGATGGGCAGGCCAATGCTCGACCAGAGGCTGAAGCGGCCGCCGACACCTTCAGACATTGGGAAAATACGATCTGGCTTGACCCCCCATGTTGCCGCTTTTTCAACTTGGCTTGTCATTGCCGCAAAATGGCAAGCAGTTTGGGTATCGTTAAAACCTGCATCATTTAACCACTGTCGTGCCAGTCCAGCATTGCTTAGCGTTTCTAGTGTGGAGAAGCTTTTTGATGAAATCAGAAACAGTGTGGTTTCAGGTTGGCACCGACTCAATATACCTCTTAGAGCATCGCTATCGATGTTGGCAGCGAAGTGGATGTTCAAACCCTTGGCCTGTCGTTCGGGAAACGCTGCGACGACCATACGGGGGCCGAGGTCTGAGCCACCAATACCAAGGTTGATGACATCGCTAAAGGCCTTGCCACTGGCGCCTCGTTCATTACCTTGGCGCAGCCTGTCGGCAAAATTGTTCATTGAGCTGAGCCGCTGGGGCGTACCAGAGGATAACTGCCCACTATCTGCCTGAGAACTGCGCATTGCGGTATGAAGGGCGGGGCGCTGTTCCGTGTTATTGACGTTGGCGCCATTGAAGAGCTCTTCAATGGCTGTGGTCAATTGTGCGCTGTTGGCCAGATCGTTGAGCAGGCTCAACGTTTCATCGGTTAGCAGGTTTTTAGAGTAATCGAAATAAAGTCCGACAGCAGAGGCCTTGAATTGCTGGCCTCGTTTGGGGTTTTGAGCGAATAGTGCTGCAAGTGTTGTGTGTGATAGTGTTTTTTGGTGTTTAAGCAGGGCTTGCCAGGCAGAGCTTTGGTCGATGAGTGCTGCGTCGGGTGGTGTTACATCGGTCATAGGGGCTTACCTTGTCATGGTGAAATCCTTTTTCGCTATCCTAAGTGAAGTGCGCGAACGGTGGAAGTAGTAAGCGTGGAAGAAGCTGCACTGACTATAACCACTGGTAACAGATGCTTGACTCTCTGTGACCAGGCGAAGTGCAGTAAACCTGCCAAGTTTGTGTGGCAGACGAGCTGATAGAGGGGTTTTAGTGGTTTCTGTTGACGGAAAAGTCAGTCAGTTGTTCTAGAGCTTGTTTATAGGGTGAGTCGGGCAGTTGCGAGAGGCTGGCTTTAGCCTTGTTAGCATAGTTGTGCGCGGTCGTGAGGGTGTAGTCGATGCCCCCAGTGGTGTTGATGATGCGAATGATTTCGTCTAATTGATCAGCACTTCCATTGCAAATTGCTTGGCGCACGAATTCGGCATCGGCATTGCTTCCATTGTTCATGGCGTGTATCAAAGGCAAGGTTGCCTTGCCCTCGGATAGATCATCGCCGACGTTTTTGCCAAGCTTTTGCGCATCACCACGATAGTCGAGCGCATCGTCGACCAGCTGAAAAGCCATGCCAATATGGTAGCCAAAGTCTTTCATCGCATTTTGGAGTTCGAGGTTGGCGTTGGCAAGTACGGCGGCAGCGAAGGCGGCACCTTCAAACAATTGTGCTGTTTTACCGCGAATCACTTCAAGGTAGGCTTGTTCAGTAACGCTGGGGTCTTTAGCATTGATCAGTTGCTGAACTTCACCCTCAGAAATAATATTAGTGGTATCAGCGAGAATACCCATAATTTCCATACTGCCCAGACCAACTAGCATCTGGAAGGCGCGGGAGTAGAGGAAGTCACCGACCAGAACGCTCGGCGGATTGCCCCACTGAGCATTCGCAGTAAAGCGGCCGCGACGCATTTCGGAGGTATCGACGACGTCGTCGTGGAGCAAAGTGGCGCTGTGGATAAACTCGATAATGACGGCGAGATTAATGTGCCCTTTGCCTTGGTAAGAGCAGGCTTGGGCGACGAGCAGGACGAGTAACGGGCGCAGGCGTTTGCCACCAGCATCTATTAAGTAGTGGCCGATTTGCTCGACTAAACCAACGTCCGAGCGCAATTCGTCAATAATCAATTGATTGACGGCATCAAAATCGCTGGTGACAACTTGTTTAAATGGCTGCATTACGGAGTAAATATAGGCGATGGCAAGCGCGGCATCCTAGGGTTCTGTTGGGCAAGTGTCAAGATTAGAGCAAGTCCCTGTTATTGCGCGATAATATATCCCTAAATATACCATCGAGTGCTTGCTAGCAAGAGCGCTTTCCCTTAGAATTGCCGCCCTCTCGCCTCCAGGTCAATAATTGCGCGTTGAGCAAGTGGCCGGGCAGCAGTCTTCCCTCTTTCTTTAAATGAGAAACAGAGTAAGGCATGACAGCTTAAAGTAAGCCTTAGTTTCAGTAGGAGCAAAACATGTACGCGGTAATAGAAAGTGGTGGTAAGCAGCATCGAGTTGAGCCGGGCGAAGTATTAAACCTTGAGCTTCTTGAGGCAGCAACGGGTGACACCATTGATTTTGACAAGGTGTTGATGGTTGCCGATGGTGACAGCGTAAAGATCGGCGCTCCTTACGTGGATGGCGGTAAAGTGAGTGCTGAAATTCTTAGCCATGGCCGTGCCAAAAAAGTGCGCATCGTAAAGTTTCGCCGCCGTAAACACTCACGTTCACAGATGGGTCACCGTCAGTGGTTCACCGAAGTAAAAATTACTAATATCAATGCCGGTTGATCAGCAGGAGATAACTCATGGCACACAAGAAAGCGGGTGGTAGTACTAGAAACGGTCGCGATTCAGAAAGCAAACGCCTTGGCGTCAAGCGCTACGGCGGTGAGCTAGTAGATGCAGGTAATATTATTGTGCGTCAGCGCGGTACGCGTTTTCACGCCGGTAGTAATGTTGGTATCGGTAAAGACCACACTTTGTTCGCTAAGTCTGATGGTGAAGTTAAATTTGTGGTGCGCGGGCCGAATAACCGCAAATTTGTCGATGTGATTTGCGCTTAATGTAAAGTGCACCCAGGCGGTACTGTTTGTTTAAAAGCCCCGCATGCGGGGCTTTTTTTATGGGCGTATGATAGTGCTTGTGGTGCTGGTCACTTCTGTTAGGTGGTCGGTTATAAGGATAGTCAGGGTATGCAGACGCAACAACTGCGCAGGGGTGTAGAGTGAAATTTGTCGACGAAGCACCGATCATCGTTAAAGCGGGCGATGGAGGCCGGGGGTGCCTAAGTTTTCGGCGGGAGAAGTATATCCCTAAAGGCGGTCCCGATGGTGGCGATGGGGGTGATGGCGGCAGTGTGATTTTGCGTGCAGAAGTCGATCTCAATACTTTGGTGGACTACCGTTATCAGCGCCACTACCGAGCACAAAATGGCGAGTCGGGTCGCGGCCGCAATTGCCGAGGCAAGGGTGGTGATGACTTGGTGCTTGGGGTCCCTGTTGGCACCACGATTATCGATACCGATAGTGACGAAGTGTTGGGCGATTTGACTTCCCCAGGGCAAGAGCTGATCGTCGCCAAAGGTGGTTTTCATGGCCTAGGCAATGCAAGGTATAAGTCGAGCACTAATCGTGCTCCACGCCAAACGAGCCCGGGTACAGAGGGTGAACTACGCAATCTACGTCTCGAATTAAAATTACTTGCCGATGTGGGTTTGCTGGGTTTGCCCAATGCTGGTAAATCAACCTTGATTCGCTCAGTGTCTGCAGCAACGCCAAAGGTAGCGGATTATCCTTTTACAACCTTGGTGCCAAATCTCGGTGTTGTGACCCTACAGAAATATCGCAGTTTTGTGATTGCTGATGTGCCGGGTCTGGTCGAGGGTGCCTCACAGGGCGCCGGGCTTGGCGTTCGTTTTCTTAAGCATTTGACGCGCACACGGTTTTTGTTACATCTCGTTGATATGTTGCCACCTGATGGTTCCGATCCCCTGGAAAATGCTCTCGTCATTCAAAATGAACTATCGAACTTTAGTCCCACTCTGGCTCGGCGACCACGTTGGTTAGTGTTAAACAAAACAGATTTATTACCGGAGGAGAGTCGGCTGTCGGTCTGTCAAAAACTGGTTGATGATTTAGAGTGGCAGGGGCCGGTGTTTTTTATCTCGGCTTTAACGAAAGAAGGTACCGATAAGCTGTGTAATGAAATTTGCGATTATCTGGATGATTGCCGCAGCCGTGAAGCTGCATTTCCTGATGCAGCGCAAGCTGAGCGAGATATGCAGGCGAATATGCAGCTTGAAGCCCGCGAACAAATTGAAAAGCTGCGTCTACAACGTTTGCAGGCTAACACCGCTGAGAAAGAATATGAAGACGACGAAGATGATGAGGGTGACGACGACCATGAGGTCGAAGTCGTTTACAGCCCTTAGCACTTTACAGCCTATTGGTAACCGCCCAACAGATCAGAGATATCGTGGATAAAATAGCAGATTCCCCGAGCCGCCCGCGGCGTTGGGTGGTAAAAATTGGTAGTGCTTTGTTAACGAATAATGGGCAGGGTCTCGATCATCAGGCCATTGCCGGCTGGGTTGGGCAGATAGCCCAACTTCAGGAGCATGATCTCGAAGTCGTGCTAGTCTCATCGGGTGCTGTCGCCGAGGGTGTCGCGCGTCTTGGTTGGCGGCGGCGTCCAACTTTAATCCATGAGCTGCAAGCAGCTGCAGCCATTGGTCAAATGGGTCTGGTTCAAGCTTACGAATCCAAGTTTCAACAGTTTGATAAACATACCGCGCAGGTTTTGCTCGACCACGATGATCTCTCCAGTCGCGAGCGTTATCTCAATGCTCGCAGTACCCTTAATACACTGCTCGCCCTGGGTGTTATCCCTGTGGTCAATGAAAATGACACCGTTGTCACCGACGAAATTCGCTTTGGTGATAACGATACTTTAGCAGCCCTAGTCGCGAACCTGGTTGATGCCGAGTTACTGGTTATTCTCACCGATCAGTCAGGTTTGTTTGAGGAAGACCCTCGTAAGAACCCCAATACTCCCTTGATTCGCCGTGCTAGCGCTAATGATAAAAGTCTTGATGCCGTGGCAGGCGATAGTGCCGGAGGACTCGGCCGGGGCGGTATGGTGACAAAACTGCAGGCAGCTCGGTTGGCAGCGCGTTCCGGTGCTAATACGGTGATAGCGGGGGGGCGCGATCCGGATGTATTACTAAAGATTTTTGCCGGTACTGAAGTGGGGACGCTGTTGGTTGCCGATAACGAGCCCCTGGTAGCTCGCAAGCAATGGTTGGCAGGGCATTTACAAGTGCGTGGTATTTTGGTGTTGGACGATGGCGCAGTGCATGTCCTTAAAAAGCAGGGCAAGAGCTTGTTGCCAGTCGGTGTCAGGGCGCTAAGTGGTGAATTTACTCGAGGTGAAATGGTGAGCTGTGTCGACACTCAAGGTGTGGAGGTTGCCCGCGGTTTAGTCAATTACAGTGCTAGGGAGACACGTCAAATTATTGGCAAGGCCAGCCGTCATATTGATGAGGTGCTGGGATTCTGTAATGCTGAAGAGCTTATTCACCGTGATAATCTCGTTGTTCTATAAATTTCGGTGCTTTCTTGTCAGGTGTGCCATATGCGAGGGTACTACAATGGTATCTTTCCGAGAAGATGACTAGTTTTACTGTTTCTTGTGCTTAATTTCTGTGCTGGGACTATTGCCCCACATCTGTAGCTGAAGACTACTCCCTAATAATAACCCGAATGACGAAGGCTGATAGTTTGTCCACCCTGACCTAGGCAGTTATGGGTGGTATGGGTCGTTCTTTTTTCTGATCTTATTATGAGATAAAATCATGACTTGCATAGTAAAAAATCATATAGTACAAAGGTAGTCGGCTGAACAAGTTTATGGACAAGCTTTTGACGGACTGGCGATAGAGCTGTGAGCAGCTTTAGCAG
>JARGOV010000004.1:114485-132592 GCA_029212965.1 Porticoccaceae bacterium | reverse complement strand
TCCATCAGGGCTTCGAGAATGGCGTCTTCATCATCGAAGTTGAAAACAAAAATGGCCAGGTGATCGAACATATGGCTGACACTGCCCTGAGTGCCAATTTTACACTTGGTTTTGGTAAAGGCCTGGCGCACATCGCCGAAGGTACGATTAGGGTTGTCAGTGAGGCATTCAATAATGGCCATGCTGCCACCGGGGCCGTAACCCTCATAGCGTGCGGGTGAAAAGTCTTCTCCGGCCCCGCCCCTGGCTTTTTCAATGGCCTTTTCAATAACGTGGCTGGGGACTTGATCTTTTTTAGCCCGGTCGATTAAACCCCGTAAAGTTAAATTACCGTCGGGATCGGTGCCCCCAGATTTAGCGCTGACATAAATTTCACGACCGTAGCGGCTATACACCTTGGCCTTCATATCAGAGGTTTTGGCCATTGACTCTTTGCGGTTCTGATACGCTCTGCCCATATCGCTACTACTCCCTATCCGTCATCGTAAAACCAGCAATTTTACGGGCAAGTGGCTGTAGAAGGAAATATTACAGGTTTCTCAGTAGCTTTAACTGGAAACTGAGGCAAGGCAAGACCTATTCAAACACTCTACAGCCACATTGACATCGTGTCAGAGAATAACTTTGGTACCTTGCGGCGCCCTCCCTTCACATTAGTGGGTGCTTCATGATTCGTGGTTATGAGTGAGTACCTAGCCCCGCTGTCACATACACCACACTAATTATTTAGGGTGGTGTATGTGTACTCGCTATTGTGCTCATTCAGGAATAGCTTCTGTACACAATATTCTATCTGCCACTAGCTGGGCGATCTCTTCCTCACTCATCCCCAGACGTTCTCGCAACACACTTTCATTGTGCTCACCCAAATAGGGTGCTTCAAGAGTCAAACTGTCGGGAAATTGTGAAAAGCGCAGTGGCATGCCGGGGATTTGAAACTCACCCAGCCCACGGTCTGAGACAGTGCGCACCGTGCCGCGCTCAATAAGATGGGGATGATTTATGGCCTCAGCAGGGGTTAACACGGGCGCTACTGGCACGTGAGCTGCTTCGAGAGCCTCCCGCGCGGCATCGTCACTGGGCATGGAAACAATCCAGCCTTCTATCAGCTCAATTATTTCATCGAGATGAGCCACCCTATCGGTAAATGTGGCATAGCGTTCATCGGCAATTAAATCGCTACGGCCCATGACCTCACACAACGCCTTCCATTGCTTGGGAGAAAGAGCAATAACAAACATATAAGAATCACGCCCTTTGAAAATACCATCGGGAGCCACCGAGGCATGGTGGCGGCCATTGCGCGTCGGCTGTACTTCGCCATTGGTATTACTGTAAAGCTGTACATTAAAGTCGTGGCAGTGAAAATAACAGTCGAGCAGTGAGCAATCAATATACTGCCCACCCCCACCCTGGCCACGATAAAACAAGGCGCCGTTTATCGCCGCCAATGCGTGCACGCCGGTGTTCACATCACCCATAGAAATCATCGGCATCATTGGCGCATCTTTAGGATCACCAATTAAACTGGTGACGCCCGAATAGGCCTGACCCATATAGTCAAAACCCGGCAAATGGGCAAGAGGCCCGGTTTGCCCAAAAGCCGAAATAGAACAATAAATTAACTCGGTATTAATTTCTTTTGCCACCTCCCAACCAAGACCCATATCGGCAATAACACCTGGGGTAAAGTTTTCAATTAGCACATCGGCCTGGGCAATGAGCTTTTTCAAAATACTGATTGATCCAGCCTCACGAATATCGAGACACAAGCTTTTTTTACCCCGGTTTTGCTGGACAAAATAAGCGCTTCGATCGTTTTCAATATAGGGAATGGTACGGCTCATATCGCCCATAGGCGCTAGTTCAACCTTGATAATATCGGCACCCATTTCAGCCATTAAGCGGGTTGTCGTGGGGCCAGCAAGGGCATGGGTAAAGTCTAAAACCGTACAATTTTTAAGAATATGTGTAACCGTCATTTAGCCATCCTCGAATTAATAATTATTTTTAGTTGAATTTGCCAAGGTATGTAGCTTTTATTTGATATCGATAAATTTTCGCTAATTCAAGCCCAGTGCATTACGAGCTATATTTCAAACTTGATAATAGGTCCTGTCACTCGCAATTAAAATATTTTCTCAGTTTTGAATTGTGCGGCTTGCCCCCGGCGAAAATAGTCCGGATCGCCATCAAGTTGATGGCACTATTTCAACACAAAACCCTCGTAGCCCTCTGCTGCCACTTCGTCGCATTTTGCTTTGTAGCGAGGCACGCCGCCAGCATAAACCATGAAGGCGGGTTTGCGTTCGGGGTTATTTTTATTAACGCCCATAAACCAAGACTCAGCTGTCGGGAATAAAGTGCGCAAGGCCATTTCTCCAACGTGCTCAGTCCAGGCAACTTCGGCCTCTTTTTCTGCCTCGACATAGGCCAGGTTTTCGCGGCGCATATAATCCAGCAATTCGCTAACCCACTCGACATTTTGCTCGATGCAACGGGGAATATTACACAGCGTCGCGCCATTATGGGGGCCAACCAGGGTCAAAAAATTAGGGAAACCCGCAACTTGCAGACCAAGATAGGTTTGCGGCCCCTCGTCCCATTTGTCTTTTAACTTCTGGCCATCGATACCATTAATATCGATACGATTTAAAGAACCCGTTACCGGATCAAAGCCGGTGGCATAGATCAACATATCCAGTTCATAATCTGCCGCACTGGTTTTAACACCTTGCTCAGTAATGCATTCTATTGGGCTCTCACGGAGATCAATCAAGCTCACGTTTGCTTGGTTATAGACCTCATAATAGTTGGTCTCTAAAGGTACTCGCCGCGTACCAAAACCGTGATTTTTCGGGATTAATTTATCGGCAATTGCCGGATCACCAACCCGCTGGCGAATTCGCCCAGCAATATATTCACTGACCAAGTCATTCGCTTTGGGGTCAATCATAATGTCTCTGAAGTTGGCCAGTGCGATACCAAACCCCGGAGCGGCATAAAGCTCGTCGAATAAAGCCTCTCTGTCTTCAGGGGATGTTTCAAGAGCCAAGCGCGAGTCGGGACTATGTAAGAAACCACCAAAGTTTTCACTACACTTTTTAAAAATTTCAGGGTATTTCGCTTTTATCTCCAGTTGTACTTTTTCACTAATCGGGCTATTTTTTAAGGGCGCACACCAATTGGGGTTACGTTGAAAAACTAGTAACTCTTTCGCGGTTTTAGCAATTTCCTGAATCACCTGCACGCCGCTGGCCCCTGTGCCGATGACACCGACACTCTTGCCCTCGAAATCAATGTCTTTACTACCACCAAAGCCATTGGGGTCGCGGGGCCAACGAGCGGTGTGAAACGACTCTCCCGCATAGTCTTGCACTCCTGCAATATTTGGCATTTGTGGCGCTGATAAGGGACCCGTTGCGGAAATTAAAAACTGAGCCCGCTCGGTGCTGCCATCTTCCAGCTCAATCTCCCACTGGGTATCTGCCTGTTTAAACGTTGCCTTTTTAACGCGACTATCGAACTGTATATCAGCGCGAAGATCAAATTTATCAGCAACAAGGTTTAAGTAGCGTAATGTTTCGGGTTGTGGCGAAAAATGTTCGGTCCAATCCCACTCGTCCAATAACTCCTGAGAAAATGAATAACCGTAGGAATAGCTTTCAGAATCAAAGCGACAACCTGGGTAGCGATTCCAGTACCATGTGCCGCCGACATCGCCACCAGCTTCATAGACCTTTACTGAAAACCCCAGCTCGCGCAATTTCAGTAACTGGTACATGCCGGCAATGCCAGCACCGATAATAATGACATCAAATGTACTTGTAGTAACTTTACTCATAAAATCGACCTGTTTTTATAGATTTATTGTCAAGGTAGTAATGGGGTGCCACATCTAATTTAGCCGGTAACAAAGCCAAGTCGACATATTATGTTCCACAAAAAGTCTGCGTAACCTCTTCTTCTGGTTTTGGTGGCTTGGCAAAGGCATTATCGCTTTCTCGATATTCATAGGGTCTGGCCAGAACATCGACTAACTGATGAAAGCGCTTGAAATCATTCTGTTGCGTTGCTTCTTTTATAGCCGCCTCGATTTGATGGTTGCGGGGAATAAAAGCGGGATTGTTATTGATCATTAATTGATAAGCCACGGCGTGATCAATATTTTCTTTTGCCAACACGCCCAGCCACTCTTTCAACCAAGCCTGTAATGCTTCAGGCACAGGATAAAGCTCACCCAGTACATCACTTACCCCTTGCGGGGCGAGTTGGTCAGTCAAGGCGCGAAAAGTCAGCGTGTAGTCACAACTATGCGTGGCCATGATCTCTAAAAGCGCAGTCAACAATTGCTCAACACTTGCATTGGGTGTCTCGAAACCTAGCTTTGCAGCCATCAGGCTTTGATAGCTTTCAGTGAATATTGTTGAAAACTTATTCAGTGCTGTTTGTGCCTTTTCAATCGCTTCGGCCTCTTCATCAGCCATTAACGGCAATAAAGCCTGAGCCAGCCAACTGAGGTTCCAATGGGCAATTTCGGGCTGCCTGGCATAGGCATAGCGCCCGTGGGTGTCGATAGAGCTGAATACTTTTTGCGGGTTATAGGCATCCATAAAGGCACAAGGGCCGTAATCGACGGTCTCGCCACAGACCAGCATATTGTCGGTATTCATCACCCCGTGAATAAAGCCAATAGACATCCATTGGGCAATCAAGCAAGCCTGGGCTGCAACCACACAGTTGAGCAATTCACTGTAAGGCTCATTGCTATCGCGAGCCTGAGGGTAGTGTCTGTCGATCACATAATCGGCCAGTGTTTTAACGGACTCGATATCGCCTTGTGCGGAAAAAAACTGGAAGGTGCCGATACGAATATGACTACTGGCGACGCGGGTTAATATCCCGCCCGGCAGAAAAGATTCGCGCACCACTTGTTCGCCTGTCGTTACCGCAGCCAGGGCGCGTGTAGTGGGCACACCCAAGGCGGCCATTGCCTCGCTAACAAGATACTCTCGCAGTACCGGGCCGAGCGCCGAGCGACCATCGCCCCGCCGCGAATAGGGCGTTTGCCCAGCACCCTTTAACTGTACATCGTAGCGCAGGCTATCTTCCGCTATCACCTCGCCGAGTAACACTGCCCGGCCATCACCTAGTTGCGGGTTCCAGCCACCAAATTGGTGAGCGGCATAAGCGGTGGCAATGGGTTGGCTGTTGTGTGGCACCGAATTACCGGCAAATATTTGCAGACTCTCAGGACTTTCTAGCTCATCGGCCGGTAAGTTTAACTGTTCGGCCAGTGCCGAATTAACGCGAATCAGCCCGGGATTGGCTACTGGTGTGGGTAGCTGATCCGTGGAAAACTGCTCGCCAAGTTGGCGATAAGTGGCCTGTAGCGTTGTGGCATCAAAAATAGTCATAGCTTACCTGTCCAGAGTCGTGGATGTGGATAGTAGATAGCGCCAAAGGTTAAATACTAGGGACATTATCTAACACCTGAACAAACGCAGCTATGGCCTTGAAGCTACCTTAACTCAATTCGCTTTTTCAGGATTTTTGCACTTATTGGCTGGAAGCTGAAGGAATATCTTCATCCACCAGAACACCGCTGGCCGTTAAATCAGCAATTTGTTGAGGGGAATAGTCGAGGTATTTTTCCAGTATCTCGCTATTGTGCTCACCCTTATAGGGCGCCTCTAGTTCGTTCTCATCAGGGTAGCCCGCAAAACGCAAGGGCATGCCGGGCATTTTAAACGTGCCCGCGCCACGTTGGGTAACGCTGCGCACGGTGCCGCGCTCCACCAGATGGGGATGCTCCATCGCCTCGGGCACACTCAGCACCGGCGCTACGGGAATTCTTGCGGCCTCCAGTTTAGCAATTGCCTCCGCATCACTGTCTTGGCTTTGCAACCATTGTTCAATAATGGGAATTAATTCGCGACGACGACGAATTCTGTCATTGGGGTCAGCAAAACGCGGGTCGGTTTTTAGTTCGGGCATTTCCATGACATCGCACATGCGCTCCCACTGGGGCGGCGTGGCGATAATGGTGATATAGCCGTCTTTACCGGTAAAAACGCCCATTGGGCAACCGAGACGGTGATGTGAACCAGGGCGTTTAGGTGCCAGTTTGCCCTCGCTGGCACTGTAATAACCCACATACATCTCGTGGCAGTGAAAATAACTATCGAGCAGTGTCACGTCGATAAACTCTGCTTCGCCGCCCATAGCACGGTGAAATAGCGCGGCGTTAATTGCCGCCAGTGCGTGGGCCCCGGTCATGGTGTCACCCAGTGCTGCTGCCGGTATGCTCGGCGCTTTATCGGGGTCGCCAATTAAACCGGTAATACCGGCATAACTTTGGCCTATGTAGTCAAAGCCGGGCAATTCTGACAACGGCCCCGTTTGGCCAAACGTAGAAATTGAACACATGATGCACTCTGGGTTTAGCGCATGCACGACCTCCCAACTACAACCCAGTCTACCAATCACACCGGGAGCAAAATTTTCAACCAACACATCGACCTTTTTAATCAAACCGTGAAGTATTTTTTTGCCCTCTTGCGTTTTCGCATCAATACACAGACTTTTTTTACCGCGATTTTGCTGTAAAAAATAAATACCTCTACCACCTTTTTGGTAGCCCATATTCCGAATTTGCTCACCGTAGGGTGCCAGTTCAACCTTAATAATTTCTGCACCCATCTCGGCCATCATCCGTGTACAGGAAGGTCCAGCGACGTGTTGGGTTAAATCGAGCACTGTAATTCCATCGAGCAGGTGTTTTCTTTTCTTAGCCATTGTAATCCCCAATCATTAAGTTCCGCTATTCCGGTTGTTATAGTTATATTTTTTATAAAGATAATAGGTGTTTTATTGTTTTCGGAATTTATTTTATTCTTTGCTTTTTCTTGACTTTAGCTCAAACAATAATTTTTATAACAATAGAGCTTAGCCTTCGCACATTGCAATAAAGTTTTAAAATTAAAATAGAGCTTTTTGCGCTGAAGTCTTTATCGTAAAACCCCATCGAAAAGCTGCACCTTCACTTTCTCACCTTTTTTTAATAACTCTTCACCAGCCTCTAATAAAATAAAACAATTACTGCGCGCAAAAGAGCTCAGCGCACCGGAGCTTTGTTGTTTATCTGGGGTGACGTGTAGCTCGCCCTCGCTATCTGTCGTTAAGCGAGCGCGCAAAAATTCAAGTCGATTACGATTGCGTCGTATATCGCAACTGGCTCGTGCCGAAAGTGCCAAAGTCGGCACCGTTTCAAGACCCTGCATTTTTTGCAGCGCGGGCAATACTAATTGATAAAAAGTCACCAGCGCAGACATAGGATTACCCGGCAGGCCAAAAAAGGTACTGTTCGCCAGTTGGCCAAACATAAAGGGTTTGCCCGGTTTAATGGCGACTTTCCAGAAACCGACGTCACCCTGCTCTCGCAATAACTGGCGGGTATAGTCGGCTTCACCGACTGACGCGCCACCGCAGGTGATGACAGCATCAGCTGAGGCATCGGCCTTGATAAATGCGCAACGCAACTGTTCAAGATCATCGGGAATAACGCCAATATCATTCACCTCACAACCCAGACGTTCTAACATCGCCTTTAAAAAAAAGCGGTTGCTGTCATAAATCTCACCGGCAGCTAACACCTCACCGGGGGGGCGCAATTCACTACCGTTGGCAAACACCGCGACTTTTAAGCGCGGGCGCACCGTCGCCTCGGCAATACCCATCGTCGCCAGCAGGCCAATATCGACGGGGCCAAGGCGATGACCGGTCCGAAATAAGGTTTCGCCTTTTTTAATATCTTCTCCGGCATAGCGCACATTGGCCTGGGGGTTGGGTATCTTTTTAAGGGTGATAGTCTCGCCATCTACAGTGACGTTTTCCTGCATCACGACGGTGTCACAGCCCTGGGGCACTTCGGCCCCAGTCATAATGCGAAGGCACTGGCCAGCTTGTACACGGCCAATAAAGGGCTCCCCTGCCAGAGCCTTACCCACCAGTGTAAACACGGCCTTTTCAGCGTTATTATCGCCCAGCGCAGCGAAGTTAAACGCGTAACCATCCATGGCAGAATTATCAGCCGGCGGTGCATTAATCGGCGAGATGACATCGGCAGCTAAAATACGACCCGGCAAGTCTGCTAGCTGTACTTTGTCCCCATCATTAGACTGACCAGTAATGCATTCACCTTTAAGCGTTGCCAACATATGTCCCCGCGCTTGGTCGAGGCTGAGTAATGGCTGAGGTTTAGGTGACTGATCTGGGTTCTGCTTTTGCGTCTTCATAAATTAGTATGTCGCTGCTCGCTCACTAGTTACTGCCCAATAGCTACCGTTTATTCATCTTCAACTAGCCTCAACAGACCGGGCAGGCAGACCATTGTTCAAGCTGGAAGGTTTGCCACTGGCTATAGGCGCCGTCAAATAACATCAGCTTGCCGACCGGCACGGTGCCAGCACCACTTAATAATTTGATTGCCTCTAGCGCTTGCAGGCTACCGACAATACCCACTAGTGGTGCCAATACACCTGACTCCACACAGCTCAGCAGTTGTTCACCAAAGCGTTGGCTTAAGCATTCATAACACGCTGTTGATTCTTGCATTGTAAAAACTGCGACCTGGCCTTCAAAACGTATAGCGGCACCGGAGACGAGTGGGGTTTTCGCCTGAAAACAAAGCCGGTTGAGCTGGCGTCGCGTATCGAGATTATCGGAGCAATCTAACACCACATGGCAGTTTTTAATTTTTTCTAGCAGTGGCGCATCAGCCAATCTCTGCGCCACTGTTTCGATAGAGGTTGCCGGATTCAATCGCAGTAAACTATCGTGAGCCGACGCGACTTTGGGGCGGCCAATATCGGCCTCGCCGTGCAAGATCTGGCGATGTAAATTACTCAGCTCAACGCTATCGTCGTCGACTAAAATTAAATGCCCAACACCGGCGGTGCAAAGATATTGAGCGGCTGCACAGCCGAGACCACCAATACCGAGTACCAGTACTGTGCTCGCGGCTAACTGCTCTTGCCCATCAAAACCAAAACTCGGCAACAATAGTTGACGCGTATAGCGCTTACGTTGATAGTCTGTGAGGCGCTCAGCCACGTCGATACTCCATTAGTTTCTCCGTACGCATACATCTAGCCAACGAAGACAAAGTGCTCCTCCCTCACCCTATCCATTTTAAAACACTTCATCTAATATGGCCCCAGGCAGGTCAAGGGCATTCGTTCTGAGGCAATCGGCTTATACTAACACTACTATCACCCAGCCTTTGTAATCAGCTTCCTGACGCTAAGAATTAATAAATAATACTGGAGAACAGCCATGAAATTATACGACTTCCCCAAAGCTCCCAACCCCCGTCGCGTCAATATTTTCCTTTCTGAAAAGGGTATTGACGTGGAAAGGGTGCTCGTCGATCTGCCTAACGGCGAACACCTGTCACCTGAATATAGGGCCAAAAACCCTGCCTGTGACATTCCTATGCTTGAGCTCGACAATGGCACTTGCATCAGCCAGATTCGCGGCATTTGTCGTTACTTTGAAGAGAGCAACCCCAACCCCCCATTGCTAGGTTCGACACCTGCGGAAAAGGGCACCGTCGAAATGTGGGAGCACCTGGCTTTCATGAATGGGCTACTGGCCGTTGCCGAAGTGTTTCGCAACACAGCAAAGGGCTTTGCCGACCGTGCCGTAGTTGGTCCGCACAATTACAAGCAATCTTCTGAATTAGCCGAGCGCGGCGCCCAGCGCTTGCAAGATTTTTACACTGATTTTGATCAACGCCTGGCGACTAATGACTACATCGCTGGTGACTTTTTCTCAATCGCAGACATCACGGCATTTGTTACCTGCGACTTCGCCAAATGGATTAAAGAAGACATCCCAGCGAACTGCACAAACCTACAAGCCTGGTATGAAAAAGTCGCCCAAAGACCAGCGGTGCAAGCCAACCCTTAATGGCATACTAAGTGGGGCACTCAGTCAAAGATTTGCGTAACAATGTAAGCCTATTGACACTTACCACGCAACGCGCCCTGTGATACATTAAAAGGCCTGATGGGGAGAGGAAGACCTCACCCCAAGACGCTATAAAATTATCGCCGGTTTACGATTGACTAACTAACTGGCACTGAATTTTACGCCACACTATAAGCCTGTTAGCCCTGAGTACAGGTTTATAGTAGGCATATGACAATTTTCACACTGACTAAACTGGAAAATCCGACCATGACTTTAGATGCACGAGAATTTCGCGACTCCCTTGGCGCTTTTGCCACCGGTATTACCGTTGTCACTACCACCGCCCCCGATGGCGCCAAAGTGGGGTGCACCGCGAACAGTTTCTCTTCCGTTTCCCTTGAACCACCTCTGGTAATGTGGGCTATCGCGAGAAACGCCAACAGTTTTGACGCTTTTTATAAGGCTAAAGACTTTGCCATTCACATTCTCCATTCAGGCCAGGAAGATATATCGCGCTTGTTCGCGACCAAGGATGCTGACAAGTTTGGTCAAATCGATTCTAGTGAAGGCCGAGCTGGCGTTCCGGTACTGAACGATTACAGTGTCCGGTTTGAATGTTCCACAGAGCACCTTTATGAGGGTGGCGATCACGTTATTATCGTGGGTCGTGTCCACGAAATGTGCAATGCCAACAAAGAACCACTGGGCTTTTACAAAGGACAATACGCCAAAATTGATGTTAGCAAGTAAACAGCATTGACATTACTCAGTCATCCACTGCTTCAGGAAACCGCGCCATGACTTCACCTTTTAATGCTCTGATTATCGACAAAAACGAGAAAAAGATCAGTGCTTCAGTACAGCAGATCAGCCTTGCCGACCTGCCGGACGAAGAGGTGTTGGTCGATGTCGCCTATTCCACCGTCAATTATAAAGATGGCCTCGCTACCACGGGAACCCTGCCCATCTGTCGCAAGTTCCCAATGGTGGGTGGCATCGATTTAGCAGGTACAGTAGTCGAATCGAAAAACCCAGCGTTTAAAGCCGGCGATCGCGTGCTGGTCAATGGTTTTGGTTTGTCTGAGAGCTACTGGGGCGGCTATGCCCAAAAACAAAAGCTAAAAGCACAATGGCTGGTACGTGTACCCGAGGCCTTTAGCCTCGAAGAAACAATGGCCATCGGCACCGCAGGTTATACCTCGATGCTCAGTGTGCTTGCTCTACAGGACTGGGGCGTTAAACCGAATGATGGCCCTATCGTGGTTACCGGCGCAGCCGGTGGCGTTGGTACCGTAGCGATTATGCTATTAGCCAAACTCGGTTATAGCGTCACCGCTTCAACCGGCCGTGTTGACGAAGCTCGCCCACTCCTCGAAGCACTCGGCGCCAAAGACATCATTGCCCGCGACCAGCTCGCCCGAGATCCCGGTCCATTAGAAACAGAAACTTGGGCCGGCGCCGTCGACAGCGTCGGCGGCAACACTCTGGCCAGTGTATTAGCACAAACTCGCTATGATGGTATGGTGACTGCGTGTGGGCTAGCGGGCAGCATCGATTTACCAGCCACTGTTATGCCCTTTATTTTACGTAGTGTTACCCTGCGCGGTATTGACTCCGTAATGGCTCCCATCGAGCGCCGTCAACGCGCCTGGGACTCTCTCGCCGAACTGGTCGATCTCGATTTATTACGCCAAATCTACAGCGTTGAGCCCCTCAGCAACGTACCGTCACTCGCCGAAGATATTCTTGCTGGCAAGATCAAAGGCCGGATCGTTATTGACGTTAATGCCTAATTCGATGGCTGAGAAGGGTCAATCACCACCGCGGAAAAATTCTTAAACACTCGTCTATGTACTGCTCACTACAGATTCCCCATCAATAATTAGGGGAACGGCACTGGGAGTCAGATGTAAAGAACAGTACTAGCGAGTGGCTTCAGTCAACACACTCTGTTAGCCCGCTCGAAGCAGTTACACTAAACAGCAGGAGCTACAATGCTGTGATCTGTAGCAGGCAAAGCAGTAACCGCCCTCTTTTAAAAACCAAGACCTGCCCCACGGCCAAAAGCTGCTCGCCAGTAGTATTATCCGTAACGAGTCGTTCTATCGATGGTCAATTGCCAATAATCAAGTAACATTGTGTCCATCACCTCCAGTTATATAACGCCCCTCCACATAAAACACTCCACTTTTCTTCGCGCAAAACCACACAGCCAAGTCATACCCTGAGCCATTCAAAACTTGAGAGTCCCTTTAAGGTTCAACACGGGTCACTACAGTTCCCTTTACACAAGAACTTTTACAGGAGTACTGTTACACAACCTCTCAAGGACAGGACAATAATAATGACGACTAAGACTTTGAACGGGAAAGTAGCTTTTGTTACCGGCGCCAGCAGAGGCATAGGTAAGGGCATTGCCATCGCTCTAGCCAATGAGGGGGCGCATGTAGCCTGCATTGCAACCAAAACAGATAATGCCAATGATGTTGTCGCCACGATTCAAAAAAATGGCGGTAAGGCGATAGCGTTTGGTTGTAAAGTCGAAAGTGTTAGTGCCGTGACGGAAACCTTTGCAGCAGTGAAAGAACAGCTGGGTCCGGTCGATATATTGGTTAACAATGCGGGAATATCCAATCCTCAGCCATTACTACAAATGACGGAAGAAAACTGGAACAGCCATATGGACATTAATGCCAAGTCGGTTTTTTTATGTTCTCAGGCTGCGATTCGGCAAATGAAAGAAGCCGGTAATGGAGGTTGCGTGATTAACATTGGCTCCATCGTCGGTCAGAACGCCATCCCTCAAACCCTTTCTTACTGCACATCAAAGGCGGCAGTCGAACACATGACTCGGGTATTGGCCGTGGAATGTGCCAAATACCAGGTGCGGGTCAATTGCATTGCCCCAGGTTATATTCGCACCGAGATGATTGAGCAGCTGGCGGCCGATGGCAAACTTGCGGCTGACGCCATTGAAAAGCGCACACCCCAACGGCGCATGGGCTCCGTTGAAGATATCGCCACTGCTGTTATTTTTGTGGCAGGGCCGGGTGCAGGATTTATGACCGGGGAAACTCTCAATATCGACGGCGGCTGGACGGCCTATGGCTATCTGTAGTTTGTACAGGCACAAGTCAGAAAAGTCAGAAGGCTAACCAGCGAGGGAGTGTCCCGACACGCTTGCCCTGACACTAAAAACAGAAATCCGAGAAGTAGTACCTTAGCAGGTGTCATGGTGATTCCCCAGCTGCGATCTGCGTCGACATCCGATCGCCCATGACTGCTGAAAAACCGCCATAGAGGCTGCCGCCAAGGACGAGGCTGGCTCCAATAATATCACTGCTACTGAGCGTAGCATCGAGTAAAAACACCGCCAAAACAATGGCATAAACGGGTATCACATTGAGATAGAGCGAGGCCTGACTCGGACCTATTAACTGTACGCCTCGGTTCCACCAAAATAACGATAACACCGTTGGCCCGATGCAAACGAAGGCCAGAACCGCAATAACCCAGACACTGATTTGCGGTTTAATAAAAAAGAAACCCTCCACAGTCGCTAGCAACAGCGCCGGAATTACCGATAAAAACAGACCGATTGCTGTAGTTTCCAGCGCGCTCATAGTGCGCATGATCCGCCGTCCGGCCATGCCATAAATGCTCCATGAGAGTACGGCTAGAAGTATCAATATATCGCCAATATTAAGCTCCAGGGCGAGCAAGTCAGACAAAACACCCCCGCTGAGTATCCAGCCAACACCAACCACGGTAATGGCCGCTGCCAACCATTGACTACGGTGTAATTGCTCACGTAGAAAAATAGCTGACAACAGGGCAGTAGCCAGCGGGGTTAAGGCATTCATCAACCCGGCATTAATTGGCGTGGTATAGCGCAGGCCAAAATAGAGAAAGAGCTGGAAGCCGAGCACGCCACTCAGGGACATCAGTATCAGTAAGGGCCAACTTTTGACACCGTTTAATATATCCCCTTGGCCACCCAATCGAATGACCATTATAAAAATCACGCTGCCGGCAACCGCTCTGCTGGCGACAATAAAACCGGGGCCTATATAGTCACTCAACAGACTGCCGGCAATCAGATTGCCAGCCCAGAACAACCCGGCTAAATTGAGTAAAAAAGTCGCTTTTAGATAGTCATTTTTTTGCAATCAATCAGCTACTTGTCGTGTAATTTAAAACAATGGACCGTGTTGTGAGTACACCGGACTAACCAATGGCGGGGCCCCCTTTATCGAGCCAGGTTTGCAAATCGAAGTATTCACGCCAATTATTAATCTTACCCGCAGCATTAAATTCAAACACCCCCAGTACTGGCAGTTCTGATAGCGTATTGTCGCCCAGTGTAAAACTATCAAGTCTTTCAGTGACAACACGCTCCCCATCGGCAACAGTGGTGAGAATCTGAAAACGGCAATAACTCGCAGCACCGAGAAACGCTGTGAGAAAGCCACGAATTTGCTCCTGCCCTACCAACGGATCCATCGGCATATTGTGGTACACCGCATCTTCACTCATGAAATCGAGCACGGCATCAATATCAAGGTTTTCCCAAGCCTGGCAAAAGTCTACGACGGTTTTTTTATGATCTTCAGCAGTCATTATAATTCACCTTTTAAAGGGTCTCTTGGGTGGTGTTTACACCGGTTTCATCGCAAAAATGGGGATATGCCGCTTACCCACACGACTTTTATAATGGGGGAAGCCCATATAGGTATCGAGGGCGTAGCCCCAATTACGTGCGTATTCCTCACCCTCTAATTCAGTGGCGCTATAGCGCTGGGTCTGACCACGCAGGGTACAGCTAACCTCTGGGTAGGCCTTGAGGTTGTAATACCAGGCTGGGTGATGGCCCTGACCAAAGTTGGACGCGACAATAGCGAACACACCTGGCTCAGTCTCATCTTCTATGCAGAGCAAAGGGATGTCGCGAATCACACCACTCTTAGCACCCTTTGCAGACAGCACCACCACTGACAGGCCCGTCAATATACCCGCTAGGGTGGTGCGTCCCCCCGACAATTTGAAGATAACGCGATCGAGGTGATGCTGCGTGCGCGCCAGAAACCAAGCGCCCGCTTTTGTGGACGCTACCTGGTGCATTCCCCGGTGAAAAGCTGAGAGTTTTTTAGGCGGCATTATTATTCCTTTTTATGGATTATTTTGATCGGAATTCACACTCACAAAGGCCGAGGCTACGCTAGATTTTAGGGCGTTTGCGCCGCCAGCTTAGCCACCACACGCTCGCCAAACTCCTGAGTGCTAATCATGGTGACACCGGAACCCGGCTTACTTAAATCAGCTGTTGAAAAACCATCCGCGAAAACACCTTGCATGGCAGCCCACACATTTTCCGCTTCGTCGAGCATATCGAAGCTGTTTTCCAACATCATCGCCACCGAACCTATCATCGAATAGGGATTGGCAATATTCTTGCCGGCGATATCCGGTGCCGAGCCATGGGAGGGCTCGTAGTAGGCCTTATCTGGCCCCAGACAAGCCGAAGGCATTAAACCGAGGGAGCCGAGAATGCCACCGCCCTGGTCACTCAGAATATCACCAAACATATTCTCCATCACCATGACGTCAAATTGAGTCGGGTTTAAACACAGTAGGGTGGCAGCGGCGTCAACTAAGATATGAACCACTTTTACCTCAGGATATTGCGGCGCAATTTCGTCAATAATTTGGTTCCACAACACACTCGACTTTAAAACATTACTCTTGTGAATGTTGTGTAACACCTTCTTGCGGCGCATAGCAATTTTAAAGGCTTCGTGGAGAATACGCTCAATTTGGT
Source organism: Porticoccaceae bacterium (assembly GCA_029212965.1). Taxonomy (GTDB): domain Bacteria; phylum Pseudomonadota; class Gammaproteobacteria; order Pseudomonadales; family Porticoccaceae; genus Reddybacter. The sequence goes on along the minus strand of JARGOV010000004.1, from coordinate 116,799 downwards.
CTTCGTCGTATTCGAGTGTTTCGCGTACATAGCGCAAACCTTCGTCGTTAACGCCCTCTTCCTTTTCACCGAAATAGAGACCACCTACCAGCTCACGCACCATAATTAAATCGATGCCTTCACCAATAATTTCTGGTTTAAGCGGCGAAAAATGGGCCAGTGCTTTAGGCAGTGACACCGGGCGAAAATTGGCAAAGGTGTTGTAACGACGACGCATTGGCAACAGTGCAGCGCGCTCGGGCAGCATATCGACGGGGATTTTTTGCGATTCTTCATGGCTCAAGCCAATTGGCCCTTTGAGAATAGCATCGGCAGCATCACAAATATCAATGGTCGCTTGTGGAAACGGGTGGCCACACTCAAAATAAGCATTGGCACCAAAAGCGGCGTGCATGAGTTCAAAGCTGACATCATTGCGCCCCTCGATCACTTTCAACACTTTAAGTGCTTCGGCCATAATTTCTGGGCCGATACCATCACCGGCCAGTACTGCAATTTTGAAATTTTTCACTAAATACCTACCACTGATCTATTAATATAAAAATTAAGCCCAATCAGGCCGGTGCAAAGAATGGCAAAGCTGTTCCTTCACCGGTGTCAATAAAGGCCACTTTCACGGCCTGACCAATTTCAAGTTTGTCGAAGTCGCAATCGATTAAATTGGTCATCATCGTTGGCCCTTCGTCGAGAGTTACATAGGCAATGGCCCATGGCTCTTTTGTTCTACGCATAACACTGTAGGTGTAAATCATGCCGCGCCCCGCTGTTTCGAGATACTCTGTGTCATCGCTAAAACAAAAGGGACAAAAGGTGCGCGGGTAAAAGTGATTTTCACCACAACCATTACAATGCTTAACGAGCAATTTCCCATCAGCCGTCGCGGCCCAAAAATCTTTCGTTTCATCATTGACGCGGGGTGCTCGCACTTTACTGGGTCGATTCATGCCGTTTACATTGCTCATGCGTCCTCTCCTCCGAGTATCAATGTTGCGCTGCCCATTCGCGAGCCCAATAAACCACCCGTACCGTGGGCCAGTGCAATATCGCAGTTGGGCACCTGTACTTTAGGGTGAGCTTCGCCACGCACCTGGCGCACGGCTTCAATAACCTTGGTGATGCCGCCCCGGTCGGTCGGGTGGTTGTTGCACAACCCACCGCCATCGGTATTAAAAGGCAATTTACCGACACCGGAAATCAAGTTGCCATCGTCGACAAATTTGCCACCCTCTCCCTTGGCACAAAAGCCCAAATCTTCGAGGGTTTCAACCACCGTGATGGTAAAAGAGTCATATATCGAGGCGTATTTAATATCGGCCTGTGTTACACCCGCTTCTGCAAATGCCTTTGGGCCAGACCAGCGTGCACCAGAATAAGTTAAATCGACTTTGCCACCGTTAAGATGCTTTATGGCTTCGCCAGCACCGAGAACTTTAACGATAGGGCGCTTTAACTGAGCGGCGATTTCGGGGGCTACAACGATGACTGCTCCACCGCCATCACTCATTACACAGCAATCGAGACGGTGCAGCGGGTCGCTGATCATCGGCGAGTTGACCACATCATCCACAGTCACCACATTGCGCAACATCGCGTGTTCATTGTGCTGGGCGTGGTGGGAGGCAGCGACTTTCACCCAGGCTAACTGCTCACTGGTGGTGCCGTATTCGTGCATATGGCGCATTGCCGCCATGCCGTACATATTAACGACGACAGGTCGAAACGGTGCTTCAAAAGCATAGTCAGCCGGAGGGCCGCCACCAGGGCGGGTACGGTAATTTTCTTTGGCGTCGGCGCGAGGTCGACCGGCGAGGGTAATCAATGCGACCTGGCAATGGCCCATAGCGATAGCCTGAGCCGCGTGATTCACGTGAGCCACATAGGAGGAACCTCCCACTTCGGTGCTATCAAACTGGCTAAGCTTCAGGCCCATATATTCGGCCTGATTCAAAGGGCCCAAGCCAGGCACGTCGCCAGCACAATAGTAGGCGTCAACGTCGCCTATACTTAGACCGGCATCGTCAAGAGCTCCCCTGGCAACCTCGGCATGCAGTTGAGGTACAGTTTTACCGCTACACTCGCGCAGTGGGTGCTCGTAAACCCCAGCAATAAAGGCCTTTCCTCTAATACTCATCGTTCACTCCTCACTCTTAATCTTTATTTTATTTTTTTGTATGCCCTATGATGACAAAATCACTCTAATTTAACGGTTGATTTGAAGTGCCATTACACCTCAAGCGCCAAAAGGGTGACGTAGAACTATCGTTTCGATGCGGTCGGGGCCGGTGGAAACAATATCAATGGGCACACCGCAGAG
>JARGOV010000004.1:103536-114385 GCA_029212965.1 Porticoccaceae bacterium | reverse complement strand
ACAGCATCGAACCAGCCACAGCGTCGCGCACGACCGGTGGTGGCACCAAATTCATGACCTTTTGCCGCCAGGTGCTCGCCTACCTTGCAAAACAATTCTGTGGGAAAGGGGCCAGAGCCAACACGCGTGGTATAGGCTTTTGTAATACCCAACACGTAATCGAGGTAGAGAGGGCCAAAACCACTGCCCGTGGCTGTGCCGCCAGCCGTAGTATTTGAAGAGGTGACAAAAGGGTAGGTACCGTGATCGATATCGAGCAAGGAGCCCTGAGCTCCTTCAAATAAAATGTTCTCGCCCGCTTCACGCGTATCATGCAAAGCGGTGGTCACATCCAGTACCAGAGGGCGCAGCTCTTCTGCCCACACCTGGCAGGATGCCAGCGTTGCTGCGTAATCACTAACCTTAGCCTTGTAATAATTGCTCAACATAAAGTTGTGGTATTCCATCACTTCACGCAATTTATCAGCAAAGCGAGTGCGGTCGAAGAGATCGCCTAGGCGTAAGCCTCGGCGCGCCACTTTATCCTCATAGGCTGGACCAATACCGCGCCCGGTGGTGCCAATCGCGGCTTTGCCGCGAGCTACTTCCCGCGCCTGATCGAGGGCAACATGGTAAGGCAGAATCAGTGGACACGCTGGCGAAATACGCAGGCGCTCTCGCACTGGTACGCCACTTTCTTCGAGTTGACGCATCTCTTTTAACAGGGCATCGGGGGCAAGTACTACACCATTACCGATCAAACAACGGACATTGTCGCGAAGAATACCGGAGGGAATGAGATGTAAAACGGTTTTTTCACCATCGATCACCAACGTGTGCCCAGCATTGTGACCACCCTGAAAGCGGGTCACAACAGAGGCCTGATCGGTCAACAAATCAACAATTTTACCTTTACCCTCGTCGCCCCATTGGGTACCCAGTACTACTACATTCTTGCCCATCATTTACTCTCATTTCCAGCTGCTAACGCGGCTGTTGGTTCTACGTTAAATCCACTATCACTTGCAATCAGCACGCGATCACAGTGCAGCTCGTCATAATCTACATGCTGGCTAGTAAAGCCACGTACCACTCGCTCGCCGCTTTCACGCAAGCGAGAAATTTCTTTTACCCATGCAGTACAGTTAGTACTTTCTGATGGAACGGGGGCATAAATACCTGCGGCAACAGTGCTGTTGTATTCAACCAGACTGGCTAATTTGCTCAAGTCGATACCAAAACCCGTGGCCGGACGAGCACGGCCAAAGGCCTCGCCTACATCGTCATAGCGGCCACCATTACCTAACGCCAGTGTCGACTCACTGGTATAAGCGGCAAAGACAATTCCAGTGTGGTAGTGGTAGCCTCGCAGCTCACTCAAATCTAGAAACAGGGTCACATGCGGTGCGCACTCAGCCAACTGATTAGCCACCGATTCTACTTCGCTTAATGCCTGCAGCACTGTAGCAGGCGCATTGGCTAAAACCTGTTTAGCTTGGGAGAGTATTGTTGTATCACCTGCCAAACCGGGTAATGCTGCCAGCATCGTAGCCAATGCGGCATCTGCCACATTATTCAATAACCACTGCTGTAGACCCGCATCTTTACGTTGGAGTAAAGCAAATAACTCCCGACTTTGTTCGAGGCTCAAACCTGCTGCCAGTTCAAGAGCGCGATAAATACCGACGTGGCCGATATCAAGATAAATTTCATCGAGACCGCTAACGTTAAGGGTTTCGACCAATAGAGACATGACCTCGACATCAGCCTCTAAGCTTGCTTCACCGAATAGTTCGACACCCAGCTGAATTGGCGCACGGGATTCAAGCGGCCCCCGTGGACGGGTATAAAGCACCTGAGCGGCATAGCATAAACGATTGGGGCTGTTGCGCTGCAGGCTATGGGCATCCATACGAGCTGCCTGGGGGGTAATGTCAGCGCGCACACCCATCATCCGGCCGGTCAGTTGGTCGGTGATTTTAAACGTCATTAAATCGAGATCTGAGCCCGAACCACTGAGCAACGAATCAGTGAATTCAGCCAGTGGCGGTATCACCAGGTCGTACCCCCAAGAGTGATATAAGTCGAGTAGACGACGACGCAGGCGCTCTACCTTGAGCGCACGGTCAGGCAGTATTTCTTCAATACCATCGGGCAATAACCAACGATCAATCTTCGTCATAATTCCTATCTTAATCTCTACAACGTTCTAAATAGCACGGCTAAGCTCTTTCTCTTCGCGCCAAGCCATCCGAAACGACCTAGCCTGTAGCTATCTCACCAAAAACAACAATCCTGCACCCAGCAACATACTCACTAAGCCTAATATACGAATATTTTTATCATGGGTTTGAGCCAGCACCGACATCATATTGCGCCAGTTTGAAGGTGCCAAAAACGGCATAATACCTTCGATAACAAGGACTAAACACAGCGCGGTAAAAAGATCTTGTGCCATTACTATTCCCTACCAAGGCTGTCTTATAAGGCTTACAAGCCCGCAACAGTCGCAAAAAAACCGGGCCACCCCGGTTTTTTTGCTATTTTATCACTCGTAACAATCGAGAGCTGTATTTTTTACAACCATCGAGCCTCCATGGCTAATGCTACAGAAACTGTTACTTCGAGGCTCAATCCTTAGACTGACCTTTCGAATCTTTTAAATAACGGAAAAACTCGCTATCGGGCTCAACCAGCATGATATCGCCCTTCGATGAAAAAGCATTGTTGTAGGCTTTTAGACTACGAGTAAACGCATAAAATTCAGGATCTTTACTATAGGCATTCGAATAAATAGCTGTAGCCTCGGCATCGCCAGCACCACGCAATTGTTCGCTTTTTTTGTAAGCATTGGCAGCAATAATGGTTTCCTGCCGATCGGCATCAGCGCGAATTTCTTCAGCCGCTTCCTTACCGATAGAGCGTAGTTCACGAGCTTCTTTCTCACGCTCAGCCTTCATACGACGGAAAACCTGCTCGCTCACCTCCGAAGGCAAATCAATGCGCTTAACGCGCACATCGACCACTTCAACACCCAAGGACTGGGTAACGGTCTTATTGAGCTCTTCGGTAATATTGTGCATTAAAGCATCGCGCTCACCGGAGACCACCTCGTGAAGAGTCCGGGTACCAAACTGATTGCGCAAGCCATCGTTAACACGGTCGCCAAGACGCGCGTGAGCCACAGCCTCATCACCACCGGTCGCTTTGTAGTAAACCTCAACATCCTTAATTTTCCATTTGGCAAAGGCGTCAACTATCAGACGTTTTTTCTCACGGGTCAAAAAGCTATTCGGCTCGGCATCGAGGGTGAGAACCCGCGCATCAAATTTATGCACTTTGTCAGCCATAGGCCATTTAAAGTGTAGGCCCGGAGGAATATCGGCTTCGGTAATGCGACCGAAATGTAGCTTAACGCCTCTTTCCGTCTCTTTAATAATATAAATAAAGCTATTGCTAAAGATAACCCCGAGGACAACTAGCACTAAAATCATAGGAAATCTCTGGTTCATTAGCGTGACTCCCGGCGCTGATTACTGGATGACTGATTGCGAATCCGGTCAATCACCGCTTCCGTAATCAGATTAAGATCTGCTGAAGTGAGCGACCTGGCTTGACCGCTGGCACTATTGCTTGCGCTCGATGATTGCTGCTGCATAATCTTGTCCAATGGCAGGTAAAGCATATTATTGCCACCTTCAACATCGACCACCACTTTTGAACTGTTTTCCATCACCGCTTGCATAGTGTCGAGATAAAGCCGCTGGCGGGTGACCTTAGGTGCTTTTTGGTACTCGGCCAACAACTTATTAAAGCGTTCTGTCTCACCTTCCGCATCGGCAACAACCCGCGCCTGATAGCCTTTCGCCTCCTCAATAACCCGTTTGGCACGACCCCGCGCTTCCGGCACGATGCCGTTGGCATAGGCCTGGGCTTCATTAATCACACGCTCTCTGTCTTCCCGCGCCTTGATCACGTCATCGTAAGCGGCTTTGACGGCAGAGGGTGGTTTGGCTTCAAGGATATTCACCTTGACGACCTTAATACCCGCACCATAACTATCTAGATAATTTTGCAAGCGTTCTTTAACATCAACACTGAGTTGCTCGCGCCCCGTGGAAACGACTTCATCAAGACCACTGCTACCTACTACATGGCGTAGAGCACTGTCCGTAGCGTGGCGCAAACTGTATTCCGGTGCTTTCACATTCAGCACAAAATCTTTTACTGATTTAATGTTGTAGTGCACAGTTAGTGGTAGCTCAACAATATTCTCGTCTTGAGTGAGCATCTGCCCCCGCGTTTGGTACTGCCGCTCTTCTGTGACGCGAACGCGAGTAACATTATCGATCAAAGGTGGATTCCAGTGCAGACCATCACCCACAATTTCATGGAACTTACCCAGACGCAACACGAGCGCTTGCTCTTTTGCATCTATCTGGTAAAAGCCCAGTAAGCCCCAAATCACCGAAACAATGACCAATATGCCAATAATAGCGGTACCGCCGATACCACCACTTCCGGAGCTACCGCTGCCGGAGCCACCACCAAAAATTTTACCGAATTTTTCGCCGATATCTTTCAGGGCCGCGTCGAGGTCAGGCGGATTACCGTCTTTACCACTACCGTTACCCCAGGGATCTTTACCACCACCCGGTTCATTCCAAGCCATTACTCACTCCAGTAAAAGTACAGGGCGCAAATTTTAACAAGCCCTGATTGAAATGCCAGCAAACATCGACAACTAGCACTAATGAAAAAAACGAAAATTGTGCTGTAATTTACAACAGCCCGATTAAACTCAACGTCTACAAATAGTATACCGCCGGTCATGAAGAGCTAATTTATTAATAATTATCGACCTCTGGTAGTGCAGGCTGAAGTAACACTTGCTGCGACGTCAAATCCGAAGCTTTCAATAAACGTAACCACTGCGCACGAGATAAACGCACCTCAAGTAAGCTACTGCCATTTTCCTGAACAATTTCTTCAAGTACCGCACCAGCTTGAAACAATTGCGCACGAAAACGGCCCAGCTCATGCCCCAGTGTGCACTTACCGTGTACTTGATCATGACCCAATAACTCTCGCAGTGCCAGTGGCAGTAAATCAATACCGATGTTGTCTTTGGCTGACAGCCAAATGGCGACAGGTTTACCTGCGCCATTGCGCTCTATACGCGGCTCAACACCGTCCAGTAAATCAATTTTGTTATACACTTTCAGCACCGGAATATCACCGGCACCAATTTCATTCAGCACCTCGTCAACCCTGTCAATATTCTCAAGGCGCTGTTCTGAGCTGGCATCAATGACATGCAATAGCAGCGTTGCGTTGGTTGCCTCATCAAGTGTCGCACGAAAGGCTTCGACCAGTTTATGGGGCAGGTGGCTGATAAAACCCACTGTGTCAGCGAAAATAACCGAGCCGACTTCCGGCACTTTAAAAACGCGCATAGTAGGGTCAAGTGTGGCAAAGAGCTGGTCTGCCGCATAGACATCGGCACCCGTCAGCCGGTTAAACAAAGTGGATTTGCCAGCATTGGTGTAGCCCACCAGAGAGACCGTAGGCACCTCTGCACGCCGCCGTGAACGACGCCCCTGCTCACGCTGGACCCGCACTTTTTCCAGCCGTTTAAGGATAGATTTAATCCGCACCCGCAACAGACGGCGGTCGGTTTCGAGCTGCGTCTCACCCGGGCCGCGCAAGCCAATACCCCCTTTTTGTCGTTCAAGGTGAGTCCAACCACGAACCAGCCGGGTACTCATGTGTTCTAACTGGGCGAGCTCAACCTGCAACTTCCCCTCGTGGGTTTGGGCACGTTGCGCAAAAATATCGAGAATTAAACCGGTGCGATCAAGCACGCGACAGGAGAGCGCATGCTCTATATTACGCTCCTGACTCGGCGTAAGATTATGATTAAAGATAACTAAGCCGGCACCACTGCTATCGACTTGCTGCTTTATTTCTTCAAGCTTGCCAGTACCGACAAAAAATTTGGCAGTGGGTACGTCTCGGCTGCCGGTAATAAAGGCAATAGGATCGGCTCCGGCCGAAATCGCTAGTTCTTCAAATTCACGGGGGTCTTCCGGCTCGCGTTCGCTGCTTAAATTCAAATGGACAAGAACAGAGAGCTCACCGGACTCAGGACGGTCAAAAAACAAACAGCCTCCTAATCTTCCGTATCCTCATCGTGGGGTACGGCCATAGGTAGTTTGACTGGACGCGATGGTACCACTGTCGAAATAGCATGTTTGTAAACCATCTGGCTGACAGTATTTTTTAGTAGCACGACAAACTGATCAAAGGACTCAACCTGGCCCTGCAATTTAATGCCATTGACCAGAAAAATTGATACAGGAATACGCTCTTTGCGCAGGACGTTGAGGAAAGGGTCTTGTAGATTATGCCCCTTTGACATGGTTTTTCTCCAAAAGGTTGAGCAATGAAAAGCAGCTAACTTTGTGGCTCAGATAATGAGCAGAAAAAATCACAAAATAGATGCAAAAATATAACGATAGCAACAATACGGGACTAAATAGCCCATTCTACTCTCGCCAAACTGAGCCGCGCATCATACTACCCGGCGACATCCTTGTATATGGGACTACTTTGCAAAATTTCCAGTGCCTGCGACAAAATTTTGCCAGTATTGTCAACACCACCATCCTGAGTGAAATCAAGCGCCAAACGGTGCAAATCATTCCAACCACGCAGCCAGGTCAATTGCCGTTTGGCCAATTGACGCGTCGCAGCAACACCACGAGCACACATTTCATTGTAAGTACACTCACCATCGAGATAAGCCCATATCTGACGATAGCCAACGGCTCGCACTGCGGGCAAATTTGCGGTGAGGTCACCACGCTGACGCAGAGCCCTGACCTCATCGACAAAGCCCTGATTGAGCATCAGGTCAAAGCGCTGCTCGATACGCTTATGCAGTGCCGCCCGTTCGGAAGGTATTAAAGCCAACTGCACGATGCGGTAATCTTTTTCGAGGGGCACCACGCCACAGCCCTTTTGCAGCTGCTGCTGAATGAGCTGTGTTAGAGGGAGACCACTGACGCGATAAACTTCAAACGCCCGCGCAATGCGTTGCGAATGATTAGGATGAATAGTAGCCGCACCTTCAGGATCAACCTTCGCTAGTAAAGCATGGACAAAGGGCCACCCCTTGTCGACCGCTTGCTGCTCAATTTCTCCACGGATTTTTTCATTAGCGGGCGGCAAGTCGGCAAGCCCTTCACGCAGGGCTTTGAAATACAACATGGTGCCCCCAGCCAACAATGGGATGCGTCCGGCAGTACTAATCTGGTCAATTTCACGGCGTGCATCACCCAGAAATTCACCCACGGAATAAGCCCTACCCGGGTCGCAAATATCAATCAAGCGGTGGGGGGTCTCACGCAACACGCCGGGGTCGGGCTTGGCAGTGCCGACATCCATACCACGATACACCTGCGAGGAATCAACGCTAATGATGTCGCAGGGCAGCTTCTTGCAAAGTTCTATGGCGAGGTCGGTTTTTCCCGAGGCTGTCGGGCCCATTAAGAAAATCACGGGCGGGCGCTGAGTCACCCCAGAATTAACGCCAACATCATCAACCACCGTTAACGCCCGCGCATGAAAAGTGAATCGAGCTCGTTCATTGACAACTGAGTCCAAGTGGGACGACCATGATTACATTGCCCGCTACGTTCGGTTGCCTCCATCTCACGCAGCAGGGCGTTCATTTCTGTGAGTGTTAATTGCCGACCGGCACGCACCGACCCATGGCAAGCCATGGTCGATAGAATTTCGTTGATATGCTCTTCAATGCGCCGCGTAGTGCCATGGGTGAGTAGATCGGCAAGTACATCTCTGACCAGAGGCTCAACATCAGCACCGCGTAACAAAGCGGGTACGGCACGCACTAGCAAACTCTCTGGCCCAGCGCGCTGCAGGGTGATGCCCAAAGTTTCAAACAAGGCTAAATGGTTCTCGCCACAATCTGCTTCCTTTTCACTCAGCGCCAAGGCTTCAGGCACCAAAAGAGGCTGAGCGGCAACGCCAACACTATTGTAGGCCGTTTTCATCTGCTCATAAGTTATACGTTCATGGGCAGCGTGCATATCAACCAGCACCAAGCCCTCACGATTTTCGGCAAGAATATAAATACTTCTTAATTGGCTGAGCGCATAACCCAATGGCGGAATTTCAGTATGTTCAGCCACTTCACTGTGCATACTATTATTTCCCGCAGCTGCAGCATCACCATCTTGACTGGGTAATTGGTATACGGCCATCTGCTCGCTCACCGTGCCGCGACTACTCGCTGGAAAGGGTACAGGGTGCTGATAGGCTGGAGATTGCCTATCGAGCCCCACCGCCTTCACGCCAGACACTCCCCCAGCAAGATGAGTCACAGGCACCCCTGTCAAAATACCGGCTGACGGCTCGCCCTCATCTCGACCTGGCCCCATATCCGCGACAATGCGAGACAGTGAACCGTAGAGAAAGCCATGCACCGTGCGACTCTCGCGAAAACGGACTTCGTGTTTGGTGGGATGCACATTCACATCAACATCCGCAGCTGGCAATTCGAGAAATAGTACATAGGCCGGATGACGCCCGTGATAAAGCACGTCCTGATAGGCTTGGCGCACAGCATGGCTCACCACTTTGTCGCGAATACTGCGGCCGTTAACATAAAAAAACTGCAGATCGGCTTGACTACGTGAAAAGGTCGGCGCACCCAGCCAGCCCCATAAACGCAAGTCGCCAACCTCGGTGTTAAAAAAGCGCGCCTGCTCCATAAAGGCAGGACCGCAGACAGCGGCAACGCGCCGCTCCTGCTCCAGTTGAGAGCTTGCCGCAGGGAAGCGTCGGGCAGGCTTGTTGTTATGGCGAAGAGTAAAAGCGACCTCAAAATGACTGAGAGCCAGTTTTTTGACCACATCATCAATGCGTAAATATTCGGTCTTTTCAGTGCGCAAAAACTTGCGCCGTGCCGGAGTATTAAAAAACAAATCTCGCACTTCAACACTGGTTCCACGGGGATGGGCCGTCGGCTCGACACCCACTGTCATATCCCGTCCTTCACAACGGGCCAGCCAGCCAGCGCCTTCGTCCAATGTATTACTACTCAAAGATAGCCGAGAAACAGAGGCGACACTGGCCAATGCCTCGCCGCGAAAACCGAGAGTCCCCACTGCTTCAAGATCATCAAGAGCAAGTATTTTACTGGTGGCGTGGCGACTAATGGCCAGGGGCAAGTCATCCTTTTCGATACCGCTGCCATTATCGCGAATTCGCACCCGCTTAATGCCGCCCTGTTCGATATCAATATTGATATTATCGGCACCCGCGTCGAGGCTGTTTTCAAGTAATTCTTTAACCACAGAGGCCGGACGTTCAACCACCTCTCCGGCTGCAATCTGATTGGCCAAGCGGGGATTTAACAAGTGAATACGTGACATTAAGAATAAAGACTCGGGAACGTTTTCAGGAAGAAATCGGAATTTTAATACGCTGACCAATTTTGATACGCGTGGATTTAAGGCGATTGTGGCGACGCAAGTCGGCGACCGATACACTATAGCGTTGAGCGATGTCCGATAGCGTGTCACCCCGGGCAATGATATGAACCTTGCCAGATTTATGCTTGCGCTCAGCCAGCAAAGTCCCCGCCGGAGGCTTTAGCTGAAAATGGCGCTTCACCCCTCTAAAGATGGCTCTGGCCATTTTCTGCTGATAGGCGGGTTGAGCCAACCTCCGCGCTTCCTTGGGGTTTGAAATAAAGCCCGTCTCAACCAAAATTGAGGGCATATCTGGCGATTTCAACACGACAAAACCAGCCTGCTCAACGCGCTTTTTATGTAAGCGGGTAATGCCTCCCAGTGATTTAAGCACTTGTGTGCCAACACCCAGGCTACTTTCCAGGGTTGCTGTCATCGACAGATCAAGTAATACACCGGCCAATACTTTATCTTTATCCAACAGACTGAGCACACCTACACCACCAATCAAATCGGCACGATTTTCTCGCTTCGCCAAATATCTTGCCGTCTCACTACTGGCGCTGCGGGTCGACAGCGCGTAGACAGACGCACCATTCGCTGAAGCCTGATTAAAGGCATCGGCGTGGATTGAAATCATCAGATCCGCCCGGTGCTGCCTTGCGATATCTGTACGTTTTCGCAAGGGAATATAATAATCGCCATCACGTACCATCACAGCACGAAAACCCGGTTCACGGTCGATCATGCCCTGTATAACGCGACTGATAGCCAACACCACATTTTTTTCACGCAGGCGTTTAGGGCCAATAGCACCTGGGTCTTCACCACCGTGACCGGCGTCAATAGCAATAATAATGTCGCGATTTTTTTGACCCACCAGTGCATCGCCAACCGTTTTTTCTGAACTTTTTGCGCGGTCATATAAATCAATTACCAAGCGATCGCCATACTGCTCATTACTCGCTAGGACGAAACTGCGAGGATTAATTTTCTCTCTTAACTCAAGGACAATACGTAGGTTGTCGCCGTCAAATTGTGCACTGCGCAGCTCTGTTATGGGGGTATTAGCAAGCTTCAACTGAGAGGGATTGGTCGCAAAAACGGTATGTTTAACATCAATCACCAACCGCTGAGGATCAGAGAGGGTAAATATTTTGTGCTCAACCTGGGCGGATAAATCAAACACCAGACGTGTATGATCCGGGGCACGCCACAACCGCACGCTGTCAATAGTCGTTTTTGATGCACTCGAACCTGCAGCCAAAACCGGCGTAATTTTCAGCAGGAGGCCAACGCAAACAAAACTCACCAATAGCAGCAGGGGCAAACCGGCTGTTGCAAATGGACGGCTTGTAGTTGCTCCTTGT
>JARGOV010000004.1:99305-103436 GCA_029212965.1 Porticoccaceae bacterium | reverse complement strand
TGCCCCTTGTCAGGCCACTCAATCAAACAGACAGTCCCCGCCTCGAAGTAATCCCTGATGCCCATGTATTCCAGCTCTTCGGGATCACCAAGACGATACAGATCAAAGTGATAAACCGCAGCGTTGGGAAAGACATAGGGTTCTACCAAGGTATAAGTAGGGCTTTTCACTGCCCCCCTGTGGCCATAGGCCTGCAACACGCCTCGACAAAGGGTAGTTTTGCCAGCACCCAGCTCGCCCTGAAGATAGATAACTGTTGCAGCCCGCTGATCCTGCGTCGGCAAGGATCTATCACGTAGCTCATATAATAGCTCGCCTAATAGCTCACCAAAGGCGACCATTGCCGTCTCAGAATCGGCATCAACGTCACAATGTGAGTTCACTGGCCGTTGACCAACTGTCGCAGCGGAGCGAACAGGTCACTCGCCAGCAAGCCTTTTTCTCCATTTTCTGCTGCAACTCGATCTGCCGCGACACTGTGCAAACAGGCCCCCAAGCAGGTTGCGGTGGTGGTATCTAAGCCCTGAGCCATTAAACCACCGATGATACCCGCCAGCACATCACCCATGCCGCCACTGGCCATACCGGGATTACCGTAGGGGCAGAGCCAAAGCGGCCATTGCGCGGCGCCATTTTTTAAATTCCCGCCACTCTTTGCTGGTTCTCCTGCCATGACAGTGCTGGCAATTAATGTGCCAGCTCCTTTTAACAACACCGTTGCCGAGTATTGCTCGGCGATTTCACGGCAGGCTGCCAAGCGGTCAGACTGAATGTCTCCATTGCTACAGCCTAACAGCCGTGCCGCTTCACCAGGATGCGGGGTCAGCACCCAATGAGTGGCATTCGCACCGACATCAACCCGTGCCTTGGCCCCAACTCGCCCCGCGCTGAGAATATTCAGTGCATCGGCGTCCACCACCATCGGCAGGCCACTCGCTATCGCCTTTTGCAGCATTTGCTCTGACCAAGGGGAGCGGCCCAGCCCCGGGCCAATAACAATTAGCGTTGGTCCATCTAAGTGCGGCTCCAATTCCTGTCCCGAAGTCACGCCCTTAACCATTAACTCGGGTCGCCGCGCCAACAGTGCCGACACGTGCTCTGGACGGGTCGCAACACTTACCAAACCGGCACCCACGCGCAATGCCGCTTCTGCCGACATTGCTACCGCACCACCGTATCCCTTGTCACCTCCAATCACTAACACATGACCAAAACGTCCTTTGTGCGCATCGCGCGCCCGTTGTGGAAACGCTGCTAGCAAGACGTCAAGATCCAGCCGTTCGGCTGCAACAGGCATGGGTTGGTCAAGTGAATCTTCATAAACTATGCCCGGCACACCCAAGTCGCGATACAGCAACTCACCCACCAGGGCGGGTCCACGGCCGGTAAATAAACCCACTTTAATGCCGATAAAACTTACGGTCAGCGCCGCCTCAACAGCGATGCCCCGCTCCACCCCGGTATCACTACACAAACCGGAGGGAATATCGGCGGCCAATACGGGCAAACCTGACTGATTGATCAACGCAATAGCAGCTCGATATTCGTCACGCACCTCGCCACTAATCCCAGTGCCCAGCAATGCATCCACTATAACGCCACCGGTAAGCTCAGCCTTACTGGATTGATAACTCTTCCAGGACCGCATCGCCACGCCTGCTGCGCTGGCAAAAGTCCAGGCGCGGTGCGCATCACCGTTTAATTTTTCTGCGTCGGCCAATTGGATGATTTCAACCGGGATCAACGCTTGCTGGGCCAAACCGGCAATAATGTAGCCATCTCCACCATTATTACCGCCGCCACAAAATACAGTTATTTTCTCTGGTACAGGCCAGCGGGCTAACAATGCGTTAAAGGCCTCACGACCAGCGCGCTTCATCAGTACAATACCCGGAATACCTTCGTCCTCAATGGCCCGACGATCAAGTTCGCGCACCGTTTTTGCGGTGTAGAGTCGATTAGACAGTTTTATCATTCGCTTTTCCCTGAGATCTGGCAGAATTATACGATAACCGGAGTACGCTGCGACAATGTCAGTCAAGCAATACACACCCGCTACCGGCCCTGCAGCAGTGATAGATATGCGAGCCGATATCCGCCGCTGGGGCCGAGAATTGGGGTTTCAGCAAGTGGGTTTTACCCATATCAACCTTGATCGGGCCGGCGAGCGGCTGCAATCTTGGTTGGCGGCCGGTTTTAATGGCTCCATGCAGTGGTTGGCCGAGCACGGCGACAAACGCTGGCGGCCTGAGCGGCTACTACCTGGCACAGTGTCTATCATCAGCGTTAGGATGGACTACCTGCCACCCGACACCGGCATCATCGCCCGACTAAAAGACGGCGAAAGCGCCTATATTTCACGCTATGCCCTGGGGCGGGATTATCACAAATTGATACGTAAGCGCCTCGCCACTCTCGCCAAAAAAATTGAGCAACATAGCGAACACCCCGTGATCCAACGACCCTTTGTCGACAGCGCCCCGGTGATGGAAAAGCCCATTGCCGAACAGGCCGGACTTGGCTGGATTGGCAAGCATACACTGGTACTCAATCGCGAGGCCGGCTCATGGTTTTTCCTCGGCGAACTCTACACTAGCCTCGAACTGCCCGCCGATACCCCCACTACTGAGAAGCAGTGCGGCAATTGCCGAGCCTGCCTCAAAATTTGTCCCACCCAGGCCTTCCCCGAGCCCTATGTGCTCGATGCCCGACGCTGTATTTCTTATCTAACCATCGAAAACAAAAGGGCCATCCCCCTGGAATTTCGCGAGGCCATTGGCAATCGTGTTTTTGGTTGTGATGACTGTCAAATTATCTGCCCCTGGAATCGTTTTGCCAAAGCCAGTGGCGAAGACGACTTTCGCCCCCGCCACAGCCTCGACAACAGCAAGCTCATGGCCTTATTTCAGTGGACCGAAGAAGAGTTTTTAGAACGCACTGCTGGCTCCCCGATTCGCCGCATCGGCTACGAGAGATGGCAACGCAACCTTGCCATTGGCCTCGGCAATGCCCCGCGCTCACCAGAAATTATCGCAACCCTTAAGCAGGCTCTACCTCTAGCCTCCCCTTTGGTCAGTGAACATATTCAGTGGGCACTGGAGCAACATTGCAAACGCTGATCAGATGGGCCAGAGCTATTGATATAAATTAATCGCCACTGTAGAATGCCCGACCTCGAAATCAGACTCAACTTATTACGGAGCACGCCAGGTGGCAAATTCACCCCAAGCACGAAAACGCGCCAAACAGAATGAAAATCGACGCCAGCACAACGCCAGCTTGCGTTCTATGGCTCGCACCTACTTGAAGAAAGTGATTGCTGCCATTGAATCCGGTGATGTTGAAGCCGCAAAAACAGCCTATGCCACGGCCGTGCCGGTTATTGACCGCATTGCTGACAAAGGCGGGGTTATGCACAAAAATAAAGCCGCTCGGCATAAAAGTCGTTTGAATGCCAAAATCAAAGCGATGTCTGCTTAAAGCCAGTTTACGGCTTTTTTAGATCGGCAAGCGCAGCTGAAAATTTTGTTTTCATGCCACTTGTTAGCTAAACACCAGAACTAAAGATGTAGATCGTAAAGCGATACAACTGAAAATATTGCACCTAAGCGTAATTTTTTCAGTCTCGAACAAACCCCGCCCTTGTAAGCGGGGTTTGTTGTTTCCGGGGGTTGTTATTTCTCAAGGCAACTAGCTTAAAAGGCCATTAGCTCAAACGCCTACCACGCTTTACAAAAACCAGACAAAAAAAAGCTGCGTCAGTTAACGCAGCTTTTCTAAACGGTCTTTCTCTGAACTTAAAGCCTAGGCTTAAAGCCTGGACTCAAAATTTTGGCCTTGAGACCCTTAGCTCTATCGTCACAACGGGAAGAGTTAACCTTTCTTGGCAGAAGGGAAAACCGCTGGGCGTTTTTCTTTCACAGCGGCGATACCTTCAGCGGCATCTTCACCGAGGAAGCAGAGCATCTCCATACGCAGTGAGTTGTCGAAGATGGGGGCCGCCATTTGCATCCAGCCATTGAGTGTAGACTTAGTACCGCGAATAGCTTGCTGGCTACCGGCAGCAAGTTTGTCGGCGATATCCATCGCTTTAGGCAACACTTCTTCGGGCGGCAAGCAAAGGCTAACCAT
>JARGOV010000004.1:84321-99205 GCA_029212965.1 Porticoccaceae bacterium | reverse complement strand
ATCGGGATCGAGGGTCATACCCTCATCGAGCTGAACACCGAGGGTGTTCAAGGCCATCGACACCAGATTGTACTGCCCGGCGGTAAACACGATGTCCATAATTTGTTGCGTGTTGTAGTACTTACACAAGCCTTGCCAGGTTTCATTACTGATAAAGGCATCACCGTGGAGTTCGTCAGTGGCTTTAATCAAGAGGGCTTCGTTTTCTTGCCAATGGCTCGCCTCGGCTCCTTGTTTGATGAATTCCATTTCCTCATCACTCATGCCGCACTCTTTACCGATGACCACATGCTGACCCCATTCATAGCCTGATTTACAAAGCCAACCCATACGCAGGATGACAATTTCTCGGTCACGTAACGTAATTTCAGATTTACCCATAATGTGGTTGGCAAACACCATCCACCGCTTGGCCAGCCCGGCATGATTAGCGAGGGTTTTGAAAATATTCAGCACCCTGCCGCCCATTTGAGCTTTACCCAAGGCTTCTTTCTGCGCCTCATTCCACGCTTTAACAGGTATTGGTTGTACTCGTGGTGTCTTCATTCGCATCGCGTATTTCCCCTTTTTATTAAAAGCACCGCTTTAAAAATGCACACTTAACCATACGAGACATCATCAATTTCATATTCAACATCGCCAGAAGGTGTTTTTACGACCACGACATCGCCAATCTCTTTACCAATAAGGGCCCGTGCGATAGGTGACTGATAGGATATTTTGTTCTGCTTAATATCGGACTCGTCATCCCCGACGATGGTATAGGTCACCGTGGCATCACTTTCAAGATTAATAATCGTTACAGTGACACCGAAGATAACCTTGTCACCAGCGGGAATTTTACTCACGTCAATGACCTGAGCGTGACCCAATTTACTTTCTATTTCCTGGATCCGACCCTCGGTAAAACTCTGCTCGTCACGCGCAGCGTGGTATTCCGCATTTTCTTTCAAATCGCCGTGGGCACGGGCTTCAGCAATCGCCGCTACAATGCGAGGGCGTTGCACCTTTTTTAGGTCTTCTAGCTCTGCTCGCAGTGCCGCTTCCCCGAACACGGTCATAGGGACTTTAGTATTCATATTCACTTGCCTTTTCTTTCGCCTTTACTGTTGTTCGTGAAGTTGTTGCAGCACGCGAACCTGCATCTCGCCCTGATGTCGCAGCGCCATACACACCGCATTGCCACCCGCCAACGTGGTGGTGTAGTAGACACCTTTAGCTTCGGCGCTGGAACGGATAGTCGAGGAGGCTTCAATCGATACACGACCCTCAGTGGTGTTGACGATCAAATCAATTTTGCCGTTTTTAATCATATCGACAATATGGGGCCGCCCTTGCTTCACTTTGTTGACAATTTCTACGTCAAGACCCGCATCGAGAAGTAACTGACCACTGCCTCGTGTCGAGACCAGCTTGAAGCCAAGTTCAGCGAGCTGCCTGGCGACTCCGACCATCTCGCCTTTATCACGCTCACGAACACTGATAAAGGCCGTCCCTGTGCTGGGAATTTCGTCGCCCGCTCCGAGCTGGGCTTTCGCATACGCTTCAGCAAAGGTCTCACCGATACCCATCACCTCACCCGTCGACTTCATTTCCGGGCCGAGAATAGGGTCAATACCGGGGAATTTATTAAAGGGAAATACCGCTTCTTTCACACTGAAGTGCTTCGGGACAATTTCTTGAGTGAAACCCTGACTCGCCAATGTTTGCCCCGCCATACAGCGAGCCGCAATTTTAGCCAACGATGCACCAATGCACTTGGAGACAAATGGCACGGTGCGAGAAGCTCGCGGGTTGACTTCAATAACGTATATTTTTTCGTCCTGCCAGGCCAATTGCACGTTCATCAGGCCTTTAACACCCAGCTCCCGAGCCATGGCTTTAACCACAACTTTCATCTCCTCCTGCACATCGGCGGGTAAACTGTAGGGTGGCAATGAGCAGGCTGAATCACCAGAGTGAATCCCCGCCTGTTCGATATGCTGCATCAGTGCACCGATCACGACCTCTTCACCGTCGGAGACCGCGTCGATATCCAACTCAATAGCGGAGGACAAAAAGTAGTCGAGTAGCACTGGCGACTCATCCGACACTTGCACCGCTTCACGCATATAGCGATTCAGTTCGTCTTCACCGTAAACAATCTCCATCGCTCGACCGCCGAGCACATAGGAAGGGCGCACCACGAGTGGATAGCCAATAGCAGCAGCCTTCTCAACGGCAGCCTCGACCGAACGCACCGTGGCATTGGGCGGCTGTAACAGGCCGAGCTTTTCAATCATTTGCTGAAAGCGCTCACGGTCTTCCGCCCGGTCAATGGCATCGGGGGTGGTGCCAATAATCGGCACACCTTCAGCGGCAAGGGCATTGGCCAGCTTCAGAGGCGTTTGGCCACCAAATTGCACGATCACACCCACGGGTTTTTCAAGGGCGACTATTTCTAGCACATCTTCCAGGGTCACCGATTCAAAATAGAGACGATCCGAGGTGTCGTAATCCGTTGAAACCGTTTCGGGATTACAGTTGACCATAATGGTTTCATAGCCATCTTCACGCATGGCCAATGCCGCGTGTACACAGCAATAGTCGAATTCAATGCCCTGACCAATACGATTGGGGCCGCCGCCAAGCACCAGAATTTTGTCCCTATCAGAGGGTGCTGCTTCGCACTCTTCCTCATAGGTCGAGTACATATAGGCAGTATCGGTAGCGAACTCAGCCGCACAGGTATCAACGCGTTTATAAACAGGTTTAATACCTAGTTCACGACGGCGTGCTCTGACATCAGCTTCGCTCACACCGAGCAAGTCACCAATACGTTTGTCGGCAAAACCTTTGCGCTTAAGGGCATACATTGTCGGCTCATCGAGGCCGGCCAACTCACAGCCAACGAGCCCTTGTTCAAACTGCACTAGATCGGCAATTTGCACTAAAAACCAGCGGTCGATTTTAGTCAGGTCAAACACCTCTTCGAGGCTCATTCCTGCTCTAAAGGCATCAGCCAAGTACCAAATGCGCTCGGGCTGCGCAGAGGCAAGCTGCTCGCCAATAATAGTTTCAGCCCCATCATTGGCGAGATCGACATGGGGGTCGAAACCGGCAACGCCAACTTCTAGACCGCGCAGGGCTTTCTGTATCGACTCCTGAAACGTGCGACCAATGGCCATTACCTCACCCACCGACTTCATTTGTGTGGTGAGCACCGGGTTAGCTTTGGCAAATTTCTCAAAGGCGAAACGCGGTATTTTGGTGACCACGTAGTCTATGCTGGGCTCAAAAGAGGCCGGTGTCGCACCGCCGGTGATATCGTTTTGCAGCTCATCAAGGGTGTAGCCAACCGCCAGCTTGGCCGCTATTTTGGCGATGGGAAAACCCGTCGCTTTTGAAGCCAACGCCGAGGAACGCGATACCCGAGGGTTCATCTCAATCACCACCAGGCGACCGTCCACAGGGTTGACGCCAAACTGCACGTTAGAGCCACCGGTTTCAACGCCGATTTCCCGTAACACAGCCACCGAAGCGTTACGCATCAACTGATATTCTTTATCGGTCAGCGTTTGCGCCGGGGCCACGGTAATAGAGTCGCCGGTGTGAATACCCATGGGGTCGAAGTTTTCTATCGAACAGATAATGATGCAATTGTCATTTTTGTCTCGCACCACCTCCATTTCGTACTCTTTCCAACCAATCAGCGATTCATCGATCAGCAACTCGTTGGTCGGCGACAGATCGAGGCCGCGCTTGCAAATGTCTTCAAACTCTTCGCCGTTGTAGGCGATACCACCGCCAGAGCCACCCATCGTGAACGACGGGCGAATAATGCAGGGGTAGCCGAACTGATCGGGCACCTGCAATGCCTCTTCAAGGCTGTGAACAATATAGGAACGGGGCGTTTCAAGACCAATGGCCTTCATCGCCTTGTCGAAACGCTCCCTATCTTCGGCCTTGTCAATCGCATCACTGCTGGCACCAATCAGCTCGACGCCAAACTGTTCGAGCACTCCTTCGCGGGCCAAATCGAGGGCGCAATTAAGTGCGGTCTGCCCGCCCATAGTGGGTAAAACGGCGTCGGGGCGCTCCTGTTCGATGATCTTTGCCACTGTGCGCCACTCAACGGGCTCAATATAAGTGGCATCGGCCATCGCGGGGTCGGTCATGATCGTCGCTGGATTCGAGTTCACCAGCACTACCCGGTAGCCCTCTTCACGCAGCGCTTTACACGCCTGAGCGCCGGAGTAGTCGAACTCACAGGCTTGGCCGATCACAATCGGGCCGGCACCGAGAATCAAAATACTGTGTAAGTCACTGCGTTTTGGCATAAGTGTTTATCGCGTCTGTCGAAGAGACCTCTATGAGGGCTTATGTGTTGGGAGAGTGTTGTGACATCAAGTCAAAAAAATGATCAAACAAAGGTGCAGCATCGTGGGGCCCCGGGCTCGCCTCGGGGTGGCCCTGAAAACTAAAAGCTGGTTTATCGGTGCGATGAATGCCTTGCAAAGAACCATCAAACAGGGAGCGGTATGTCGCCCGTAAGTTATCTGGCAGGCTCTGCTCATCAACGGCAAAACCGTGATTCTGGCTAGTGATTAATACCGTTTTATCATCAAGATTTTGCACGGGATGGTTGGCCCCGTGGTGGCCAAATTTCATTTTCAAGGTCGTGGCACCCGAAGCCAAGGCCAAGAGCTGATGCCCTAGGCAAATGCCAAACAACGGGATGTCTGCTTCGAGCAATTCTTTGATAGCGGCAATGGCGTAATCACAAGGTTCGGGATCACCCGGCCCGTTAGATAGAAAAACACCATCGGGCGCCATGGCAAGCACTGCGGCAGCGGGGGTTTGAGCTGGCACGACGTGCAACTCACAACCGCGATCCACCAGCATGCGTAAAATATTGCGTTTAACACCGTAATCATAGGCGACGATTTTATAAGAGGCAGATTTAGCTGATGACAGCGATGATGGCTTAGATTTCGCTGGCGTGGCTGTTGCGCTAGCCAGCTGCCACGAGCCTTCGCCCCAGATATAAGGCTGACTAATGGAGACTTCTTTCGCCAGGTCCATGCCCTTCAAACCGCCAAAATTTTGTGCACCTGCCAATGCCTGTTCGACATTGACATCGCCCGCCATCAGGCAGCCATTCTGTGCGCCCTTGCTGCGCAACAAACGCGTCAGCTTGCGAGTATCAATATCGGCAATGCCGACAATGCCACGGGCTTTTAAATAATCATCGAGATTTTGCTCGCTACGAAAGTTGCTCACCAACAGTGGTAGATCGCGAATCACCAATCCTGCAGCCCAAACTTCTGTGGACTCTTCATCGTCGGTATTAACGCCGACATTGCCGATATGCGGGTAGGTCAGGGTAACAATTTGACGCGTATAGGAAGGGTCAGTAAGAATTTCCTGATACCCGGTTATGGCCGTATTAAAGACCACCTCGCCACTGGAGATACCTTCGGCACCAATAGAGGTGCCTTTAAAAACTGTACCATCCGCAAGCACGAGAATGGCGGGGCGACGGGCAGGCAGATTCAATACAGACTCCTCTATCAACGAAAATGAACGACACGAGATAACCTGCCGGAAACGCTTAGTGCTTAGGCCTGTACAAGGGAGATAACTTTTCTGCAGCTGTAAAAAAACGAGATGAACCAATCGTTCCATCTCGTTTATTAGCGCATTCGTTAGGTCATCTCACCTCTTAGATACAGGCCTTCCGGGCAGTGGAAACCTGAGGCGGAATTTTAGGAGATTATGGCCATGGTGTCTAGCACCAAGCGCTACCTATCTGAAATCAATATCAGTAAACAAGCAAATCAAACACCCGCCAATACATCTATGCTCAAAGAATAAAAAAGCCTCCTCCACACCACTCGGCAACCCCACCATTAGCCAGTGACTACTTTAGCCCCAGCACGTCTTGCATATCGTAATTCCCCGCTGGTTGAGCAACCACCCAAGCTGCCGCGCGAACGGCACCACGGGCGAAGGACATTCGGCTTGATGCTTTGTGGGTGACTTCGACACGCTCACCATCGGCGGCAAAAATAACGGTGTGATCGCCGACAATATCGCCGGCGCGCACGGTGGCAAAGCCGATGGTTTCTCGCTCGCGTGCACCGGTTTGGCCCTCGCGACCGTAGACGGCAACTTTGGAAAGATCTCTATCGAGGGCATTAGCGACGACTTTGCCCATGCTTAAGGCGGTGCCGGAGGGGGCATCCACTTTATGCCGGTGGTGAGCTTCAACGATTTCGATATCGACATCGTCGCCAAGCACACCGGCGGCGATATCAAGTAATTTAAAGCAGAGGTTAACACCGGTGCTGAAATTGGTGGCCATGCAAATAGCGGTAGATTCAGCCAGGGTATCGACCGCCGCCATTTGTGTATCGGTAAAGCCGGTAGTGCCGATGACCATGTGTTTGTTTTTGGCAGCACAAAGCGTGGCATTCGCTGCTGTGGCGACGGGGGCTGTGAAGTCGATCAGCACATCGAAGTCATCAATTACGGCTTCGAGACTATCGACAACGCCAATGCCATTGCGGCCAATACCCGACAATTCACCACTATCGACGCCAATGAGCGAGCTACCGGGGCGTTCAATAGCAGCCGTTAATTGCACCTGTTCATTAATGGCTATGGCTTCGATCAGGGTTTTTCCCATACGACCACCGGCACCGGTAACGGCAACTCTTATCATTACACTACCCTCAACTAACTGTCTCTGCAGCCACTATCAGTCATACATATATCGCTTAACTGCTAAAACTGTCAAAGAAATTTTTGACACCTTTAAACCATGAGGTACGCTGAGGCGAATGCTTGTCGTGGTGCAACGACTCGTTCAGCTCGCGTATTAATTCTTTCTGTTTAGAATTGAGCTTAATCGGCGTTTCAACAGTGACTCGGCATAACAAATCGCCCGGCCCACCTCCTCGCACTGGAGCAACACCCTTGCCACGCATGCGGAACAGTTTGCCAGTCTGTGTCTCAGGGGGGATTTTCAGCTTAACGCGGCCATCTAAAGTCGGCACTTCCAACTCGCCACCCAATGCTGCATCGGCAAAGCCAATCGGCACTTCACAATACAGGTTGGCGCCATCACGCTGAAAGATAGCGTGGTCACGCACCACAATCTGTACATAAAGATCGCCCGACTGACCGCCACCTGGAGCCGCCTCACCCTCACCTGAGAGTCGAATACGATCACCAGTATCAACCCCGGCCGGCACTTTCACCGACAGGTTTTTTTGCTCTTCAACCTGGCCATTGCCGTAGCATTTTCCACAGGGGTCAGCGATTATTTTGCCACGCCCTCGACACTGGGGACAGGTTTGCTGGACAGAGAAAAAGCCTTGGGAAACGCGGACCTGACCAGCACCATGACAGGTTGTACAATTGATCGGCGACGTACCCTTGCGCGCACCGCTACCCTTACATTCGCCGCAGTTAACTTTGACGGGTACTCGAATGGTGGTCTTAGTACCTTTAGCTGCCTCTTCAAGGTCAAGTTGTAAATCGTAACGCAAATCAGAACCGCGTGCGGGACCTCTCCCTCGGCCACCACCACCAAAAATATCGCCAAAAACATCGCCAAAAACATCGCCAAAACCACCACCGCCGCCACCGCCGGCCTGAGCGTTAACACCTTCATGACCATAGCGGTCATAGGCTGCGCGTTTTTGCTCGTCAGACAACACCTCGTAGGCCTCGCTGGCCTCTTTAAATTTTTTCTCGGCGCTGGCATCACCCGGATTTCTGTCCGGGTGATGTTTCATCGCAACTCTACGGTAGGCTTTTTTAATGTCCTTCGCATCTGAGTCTTCCGACACACCTAGTATTTCGTAATAATCCCGCTTCGACATAATTTACTCATTCATTTATTTCTGTGCCAAGATGTTGCTGTACCACTCAGCACAAAACGCAGGGGCTTAAACCTGCGTTTTGTGGCGGTACCTAATGCGGGGTTATTTCACCCGAATAACCGGCTATTTAGCGTCTTTCTCGTCGACTTCTTCAAACTCGGCGTCGACAACATCGTCGCCATCATCAGCTTCACCACCTGCGTCAGCGGCCTCACCCGCTTGCGCCTGCTCAGCTTCGGCATACATCTTTTGCGCCAGACCACCGGAAACTTCGGACAGCTTCGCCGCTGCTGCATCAATGGCTTCTTTATCGTCACCTTTGACCGCCTCTTCGACGGCTTTAATAGCGTCTTCAATTTGCCCTTTCTCTTCCTCAGTAGCTTTGTCACCCGCTTCGTCGAGCGTTTTCTTGGCTGTGTGAGCGAGGCCGTCGGCAGTATTGCGAGACTGAGCCAACTCTTCGAACTTGCGATCGCTGTCAGCATTAGCCTCAGCATCTTGAACCATTTTCTCGATTTCTTCGTCAGACAAACCCGAGCTAGCCTTAATAATGATCGACTGTTCTTTACCAGTGGCTTTGTCTTTCGCCGATACGTTCAGAATACCGTTGGCGTCAATATCAAAAGACACTTCAATTTGTGGCACTCCACGTGGGGCTGGCGGAATATCGGCCAGGTCAAAACGGCCCAGTGATTTGTTGCCAGCCGCCTGTTTGCGCTCACCCTGCACCACATGAATAGTCACCGCACCCTGATTATCATCAGCCGTGGAAAAAATTTGCGATTTATTGGTTGGGATAGTGGTGTTCTTCTCTATCACCGGGGTGGCAACACCACCCATAGTCTCAATACCCAGGGTTAGCGGAGTTACGTCTAGGAGAAGCACATCGGTGACATCGCCCGATAGCACTGCACCTTGAATCGCCGCGCCGACGGCAACAGCTTCATCGGGGTTAACATCACGACGCGGCTCTTTACCGAAAAAGTCACTCACTTTTTTCTGTACTAGCGGCATACGTGTTTGGCCACCAACCAAAATCACATCACTAATATCAGCAGCTGACATGCCAGCATCCTTCAAGGCTGTCTTCAGTGGCACTAGCGATCGCTCGACCAGATCTTCAACCAATGACTCTAATTTAGACTGCGTCAGTTTCACCACCAAATGCTTGGGACCCGTGGCATCGGCCGTAATATAGGGCAGGTTGACTTCGGTTTGTTGAGCCGAGGACAGCGCAATTTTCGCGCTCTCTGCCGCTTCCTTCAAGCGCTGCATAGCCAGGGGATCACCCTTAAGATCTACCGCATTGTCTTTTTTGAATTCGTCGGCGAGATATTCGATCAAGCGCATATCGAAATCTTCACCGCCGAGGAAGGTATCACCATTGGTCGATAGCACTTCAAATTGCGTCTCGCCATCAACATCGGCAATTTCAATTATTGAGATATCGAAAGTACCACCACCGAGATCATAAACGGCAACGACCTGATCACCACTTACACTATCCATACCATAGGCTAGCGCTGCAGCAGTGGGCTCATTGATAATGCGTTTTACATCGAGGCCCGCAAGCTTACCGGCATCTTTAGTGGCCTGGCGCTGAGAGTCATTGAAGTAGGCTGGCACCGTAATCACAGCTTCGGTGACACTTTCGCCGAGATAGTCCTCAGCTGTCTTTTTCATTTTGCCGAGCACTTCTGCAGAAATCTGTGGTGGCGCTTTTTTCTCGCCATTGATTTCAACCCAGGCATCACCGTTGTCAGCCTTGACGATGGAATATGGCACCATTGCAATGTCTTTTTGCACGACGTCATCTTCAAAACGACGGCCAATCAATCGTTTAACAGCGAACAAGGTTTTGGTGGGATTGGTCACTGACTGGCGTTTTGCCGCCTGTCCGACCAGTGTCTCGCCCTCTTCTGTATAGGCGACAACAGAAGGCGTAGTGCGACCGCCCTCAGCATTCTCGATGACTTTAGGCTTATCGCCCTCCATTACGGCAACACAAGAATTCGTTGTTCCCAAATCAATTCCAATAATCTTTCCCATGCCTGTCTTCTCCAAACCACAAATCGTTAATTTCGTTAAATCAAGTACCGCGTTGCTATGCGCTTATATATTGTCCCAAGATTGATAAATTCAACCCTGCCGCTGAGGAATTCCTATTCAGCACCCTTTGAGACCACCACCATCGCTGGCCTGACCAAGCGGTCATTAAGTGTGTAGCCTTTTTGAAAAGCCTCTATCACCGTATTAGCAGGCACCTCCGGGTTTGCCACCATTGAAATAGCTTGGTGGAAGTCAGGATTAAAAGGCTCGCCTGTGGGCTCTATCTGCTTCACTTTGTGACCTTCAAGCACGCCGAGAAAGCTTTTCAAGGTTAGCTCAATACCTTCGCGAACCGCTGTCATAAGGGCGTCATCAGTGTCGATAGCGGCTAACGCTCTTTCCAAGTTATCTACAACCGGCAATAGCTCGCCGACAAATTTTTCCAAGGCAAACTTATGGGCATTTTCAACATCGCGATCCACTCGCCGACGCAGATTTTGCATCTCAGCCTGGACACGCAAGGTTTGATCTTTCGCCTGCTGCAATGCTTCAGCCAATGCACCAACATCAAGCTCATCAGTGCTATCTTCGCTTTGTGTTTCTTTTTCCGGCTCCAGTAATTCTTCTGGTTCTTGTTCTGAATTCTGATTTGTCTGTTCTTCAGTGGCCACTTTTTACCAACCCTCGATAATGACTTCCCCGGCTATATTGGGTCGAAAAAAGTGCTTTCAAGTGAGCTTTTAAATAGACAATTGCAATTAATGCTAACTCTTCGGTATAACAACGCCTGATTTCAATAATTGGTGTCCCCTGCATTGCTGACAGCGCTTACGATTAAACAATTTACCCTGGTTGAATCTATGGACGTGGAGTTCAACTCGGGGCTGACCACCATCACCGGAGAAACCGGCGCGGGCAAATCATTGGTGCTCGACGCCTTGGGACTGGCCCTTGGCGATCGCGGCGATACTGATCGCATCCGCAATAGCGCAGAACGAGCAGAAGTGAGTGCCAGTTTTACCGTGGATAGCGCCTCGCCGGCCGCCCAATGGCTGACAGACAATGACCTCGATAGCGCTGATGACTGTCTATTGCGTCGCATACTGACTCGCGATGGTCGCTCTCGTGGCTACATCAACGGCCAACCCGCCACCATGACGCAGCTGCGCACACTGGGCAATTTGCTGATTGACATCCACCACCAGCACGAACATCAATCCCTACTCTCAAAAGAACACCAGCGCACCTTGCTGGATGAATTCGGCGGCCACCAAAAATTACTTAGACAGGTAGGCGAAGACTACGCAAGCTGGCATCAAGCCCAGGCTCGACTGGAAGAAATAGAGCAACGCGCCGATGAAACTTTGGCGCGCAAAGACCTGCTCACCTTCCAAGCACAGGAACTCAACGAGCTCAACCTGCAAAGTGGTGAGATCGAAGCCTTGGAGCAGGAGCAATCACAACTGGCCAATGCCGACACCATTCTTATGGATAGTCACAAAGTGCTTGCCCTGTGTGACGGTGATGGCGAAACCGTATCAGAACTGAGTGTTTTACCCGCCCTGAGCCGCGCCAGCCAGCTGCTCAGCGCCATGGAGCAGAATAGCCCACCCCTGAAAGATGCCCTTGCTTTACTCGACAGCGCGCATATTCAGGTTGCAGAAGCTCTAGGCGAATTGCAAACCTATATCAACCAAGTGGAACCAGACCCTGTCCGCTTACAATGGGTTGAAGATCGACTCTCAACCGCGTACCAACTGGCTCGCAAGCACAAGGTACAATCCAGCGAACTCCCCGAGCTCTGCGAGCAATTAAGCGCTGAGCTTGCCAGCCTCTCAGCCGACGACAATGATGTCGATGCCCTTACGGCGCGCACCGAAGCATTGGCTGGCAGCTATCAAAAAAACGCCAAAAAACTCTCAAAGGCAAGAGAGAAAGCCGCTGCGCAATTCGAGCAAAAAATTAATCAACAGTTACAAGCACTGGCGATGACCGATGCCAGTCTGCAAATCGCATTGGCCCCTTTCAATCATTACAGCAAAAAAGGCCTTGAAAGTGTCGAACTACTGGTCAGCACCAACCCCGGGCAGGCTCACCGCCCCCTCAACAAAGTGGCATCGGGTGGTGAGCTCTCGCGTATCAGCCTGGCAATCCAAGTGGTGGCCGCCCATAACTCCACCATACCTGCGCTAGTGTTTGACGAAGTGGATGTCGGCATCGGCGGTGCCACCGCACAGACTGTTGGCAAACTGCTGCGCGAACTAGGCGACAGCGGTCAGGTGATTTGCATCTCCCACCTGCCCCAGGTGGCCAGCTGTGCCCATCATCACTTATTGGCAAGGAAGCAAAAGGGCGAGGCATCGAATCAAAGCCAGCTTATTACTTTAGACAAGAAAGCTCGGGTTGCAGAAATTGCCCGCATGCTGGGGGGGCAAAAAATCACAGCGAAAACACGTTCCCATGCCGAGGAGATGCTCGACACCACGAAGGCTGGTTAAGACGCAGACTGACCATAAAAAAGCGCTTACAATTCTGTTCTAAAACACGACAACATTTCCACACCACTGCTTCTTTACGGATTCATCTTTACAACACTGAGCCATGCCTCCATGACCCATAAACAAGAGAACACGGGCTAGCCCGCTAAGCGCCTTGACATAACTCGCCGCTTCCCAGCAAATTCATGACTGAATCTCATGAGCTGAACTCAAAGGGAAGTTTCCAGCTCCCACAAAATAAAAAACCCCGCTGCCTGTCAGGGCAGCGGGGCTTGCATTTATGGCGGTGAGGGAGGGATTCGAACCCTCGATACCGATCAAGATATACTCCCTTAGCAGGGGAGCGCCTTCGGCCACTCGGCCACCTCACCAAAAACTGTATTAACCCATCTAACCGCCCAACTCCGTAACCCAATGAACGGGGCGACACTTACTTTTCGTCAGCACTTATTCAAAGCTCTCAGTTTATTCTACCTAGAACAAACTCAGAACAACCTTATTCATCAGGTGGTGGTTAACACTTCAAAAATCGTAGCCAGAACGTCTTGTATAAATATATTTTAAGACACAAAAAATTCACAGCCCGCTTCTGAGGGCGGGGATAATACCATACTGCCAGTAAAAACAAAGGGGCTAAACAGCCCCAGACTCACCGTTTTTCTCATCCTGTATGCGCTGGTAAATTTCTTCTCTGTGTACTGAAACTTCTTTCGGTGCATTAACGCCTAGACGAACCTGATTACCTTTGACACCCAGCACTGTGACAGTAACATCATCACCTATTACAAGGGTCTCTCCAACACGCCTTGTTAAAATAAGCATTACTCTTTCTCCTTGCTATAACGATTCATGCCGCAAGCTATCAAATAACCACGACACCTCCAATATCGGCGAGTATTTTTATTTCCGATACAACCTTCGCTAGTACTATATAACGACCGCGCATTCTACCTGTTATATAAGAATTGTCTAATGCCGTCTATCGGCCTATTTAATACTACCCATTAGGTCTACCAATACGCGCCCCTAAGAACCAACATAGTACAAAGATATTATTTTGCGTCTTTTTCCAGCTCAAAGGCAGAGTGCAATGCCCGCACGGCCAACTCGAGATATTTCTCATCGATCACAACGGCTATTTTAATTTCGGAGGTCGTTATCATCTGAATATTAATATTGTGCTCGGCCAGCGCGGTAAACATGCGTGAAGCAACACCTGCATGGGAACGCATACCGACACCTACCAACGAGACTTTTGCAATCTGGTCATCAGTGACTACCGAACGGGCTTTCAGCTCCATCGCAATGCTTTCCAGCAGACCACGAGCGCGATTGAGATCGTTGCGATGCACTGTAAATGTCAGCGATGTGGTGCCATCTTCGGAGACATTTTGAATAATGACATCGACTTCGATATTGGCCTCACCAATGGGCGCAAGAATACGTGATGCCACACCCGGTGTATCGGGAATACCCTGAATCGTCAGCTTGGCTTCGTCACGGTTAAACGCAATGCCGGAAATTATAGGGTTTTCCATGCTGTCATCATCCTCAAGGGTTATTAATGTGCCGGGCCCGTCCTCAAAGCTCGACAGAACACGCAATGGCACTTTGTACTTTCCGGCAAACTCGACGGCGCGAATTTGTAGAACCTTCGAGCCCTGACTGGACATTTCCAGCATTTCTTCAAAGGTAATTTGTTTCAGTCGTCGGGCGCCTTCGACCACGCGAGGGTCGGTAGTGTAAACACCATCGACATCAGTATAAATTTGGCATTCATCCGCCGCTAAAGCAGCAGCAAGTGCCACGGCTGAGGTATCGGAGCCACCACGGCCGAGGGTGGTAATATTACCGGCGCTATCAACACCCTGAAAACCAGCCACGACTAGCACTCGGCCCTGCTGCAAATCAGCCTGCATGCCCTCGACATTAATTTCCTCAATACGTGCTTTAGTGTGTGAGTCATCGGTCAGAATTTTCACCTGAGCGCCGGTGTAAGAACGCGCCGCACAACCACGTTTATTGAGTGCCATACTTAACAATGCGATGGTGACCTGTTCACCGGTGGACACCAGAACATCAATTTCACGTGGTGTCGGCGTATCTGTGATCGCATCGGCAAGGCCTAGCAGACGATTGGTTTCGCCACTCATGGCTGAAACGACAACGACAATATCGTCACCAAGCGCGCGGCAGGCTGCGACTTTTTCGGCCACAGCTTCTATACGCTCAATTGAGCCGACCGAGGTGCCACCGTATTTTTGAACAATTAAACTCATTTTTAAACTCGACAGCTTAACTCTACGCTAACAGTGTAAATGGGCGCTGCAAAATCGCTTTTGGCAAATGCCGGGTTACGGCGAATTGGCCGCCCATCCACGCGGGGGCGCAAATGTACACCAACCCACCACAAAGAGAAACCTGATTAATGAAAATAAGTTCTTGTATTCAAGCACTTAACCGGCA
>JARGOV010000004.1:56061-84221 GCA_029212965.1 Porticoccaceae bacterium | reverse complement strand
TATTTCTCACCAAACAGCGCCATTGCACCGCTACTCTGTGCTTCTTCCATCGACATAACGTCGGTTTGCACTGTGCTATTTTGCCGAATTTGGCTATTCACCATCATTTCAACGGCTTTAATTTCTTCCGCTGTCATTGCCTGAGGGTTGGCAAAGTCAAAGCGCAAACGCTCGGCATCGACCAACGAACCTTTTTGCACCACGTGCTCACCCAACACCTTGCGCAAGGCGGCGTGTAATAAATGCGTTGCAGAATGATTGACCGCCGTCGCTTGCCGCTTGTCGACATCGATCTGGGCTGTAACCACGTCGCCAACAGCCATTTCACCGTCGAGCAGTCGCCCGAGATGTATATGGTTATCGCCCTGCTTCTGGCAATCATTGACCGCAAAACGTCCCGATGCAGTGAGCAGCTCGCCGCTGTCGCCCATCTGGCCACCAGACTCTGCATAAAAAGCCGTGCTATCGAGCACTAATATGGCCTCGTCATCGGAATATAATGTGTCTACTGCCACACCACCACGAAACAGCCCAGTAATTTTCGCCTTGGCCTGCAAATGCTGGTAGCCAACAAATGTTGTTGTACCGGCAATCTCCAGCTGTGTGCTGTCATCGACACCAAAGCGACTGGCGGCCCGAGCGCGAGTTTTTTGCGCTTCCATGCAGAGTTCGTAACCCGCTTCATCCAGTTCATAGCCCTGCTCGCGGGCAACATCATTGGTTAAATCGAGAGGAAAACCGTAGGTGTCATAAAGTTTAAAAACCACCTCACCGGGTACGACCTTGCCTGACATATCGGCAAGCGCTGCCGTCAAAACGCCCATGCCCTTATCGAGGGTTTTACTGAATTGTTCCTCTTCACTCAGCAAGGCTTTTTCGACCAAGTCTTGTTTGGCAACCAGTTCAGGGTAGGCCGCACCCATTTGCTCAACCAGTGGTGCAACCAGGGTATGAAAGAAAATACCCTCCATACCCAGCTTGTGACCGTGGCGCAGAGCACGGCGAATAATGCGCCGCAGCACATAGCCTCGCCCTTCATTAGAAGGCAGCACACCATCGACAATTAAAAAAGACGACGAGCGGATGTGATCGGCAATCACCCGCAGAGAGTTGTGCTCAAGATCAGCCGTATGGGTCGCTTTGGCGGCCGCTTTTATCAAGTGTTGAAAGAGGTCAATTTCGTAGTTGCTGTGCACCCCTTGCAAAATAGCGGCGATGCGCTCTAAACCCATGCCAGTATCGATGGAAGGCCTTGGCAGGGGTGTCATCTCACCACTACTGTCGCGCTCGTATTGCATAAACACTAGGTTCCAAATTTCGATATAGCGATCGAGATCGTCATCGTCACTGCCCGGGGGGCCGCCCGGGACATCTGCACCGTGATCGTAAAAGATTTCCGAACTGGGGCCACAGGGCCCGGTATCACCCACTTGCCAGAAATTGTCTTCATCGAGTCGAGAAAAGCGCTCGGCACTAACACCCATTTCTTCGAGCCAAATTTTCTCAGCCTCCGCGTCAGAAATATGCACAGTGACCCACAATCGCTCTTCGGGTAAACCCAGCACATCGGTGAGGAAGGTCCAGGCCAATTTGATGGCATCACGCTTAAAATAATCGCCAAAACTAAAGTTACCCAGCATTTCAAAGAAAGTATGGTGGCGAGCGGTATAGCCAACATTCTCTAAATCATTGTGCTTACCACCAGCCCGCACACAACGTTGAGAACTAGTGGCCCGCTGGTAGTCGCGCTGCTCGGCACCGAGAAAGACATCTTTAAACTGCACCATGCCCGCATTGGTAAACAATAGGGTGGGATCATTACCCGGTACCAAAGAACTGCTGGCGACAACCCGGTGGTCGCGCTCGGCAAAAAAATCCAAGAAGGCCCGGCGGATATCCGCACTCGATTTTACATCTAACATAAGAATCCCGCTCCGACCGGAGCACTCAATAAAAAATTAAATTACGGACTAGAAATGGAGGACTAAAAGCCCAGTGAAGATTCGGAAAAGCCCTTGCCGCCCAGTATATGGATGTGCAAATGGAATACCGTTTGCCCGGCACCCGCACCGTTGTTAACAATCAAGCGAAAGGCGTCAGCGATTCCCGCTTGTTCAGCGACTTTACCGGCAGCTAACATAAGGTGGCCCAGCAATGCTTGGTCATCGGCCTCAGCGTCAATAATACGGGGGATGATCTTCCGTGGGATCACCAACAAATGAACGGGAGCTTTAGGCGCAATATCTTTAATGGCGATGCAATATTCATCTTCATAAACAATATCAGCCGGAATTTCACCGTTAATAATTTTGCTAAACAGTGTTTCTTCTGTCATATGCCCTTATCCTCAAAATTTATACGCATTACGCAGCCATTTAATTGGCGAAATTAAACGGGTGAACTAACGTTTACGTCCCCGCTCTTTTTCTTCACTGCTCAACTCCCGCGCCTCACTCTCCAACATCACTGGAATGCCATCGCGAATGGGGTAGGCCAAAGCGCTGGCATAGCAAATCAGCTCTTCATGCTCGCGGTCGTATTCGAGAGGCGCCTTGGTGACAGGGCAAACCAGAATACTCAATAACTGTTTGTCGATCATATGTCTTATCCCCAAGCCCAGCCCATTTACAGGCGATGAATTTTAAGGCAATAGCCAGCCTAACACCATGCTTGCGCGGATATGCCAATAGGAAAATGCGAAGAAAGGCGAATACCCCTATTGCCCACCCGCCGCGGGAAAAAATTTCAGCACCAAGGCCGGGTCGAGACGCACATTGAACCAGTTGACGCGCCAGTCAAGATGAGGGCCCGTTGCACGACCCGTAGCACCCACCTTGGCAATCGGATCACCGGCCTCTACCCGCTGTCCTTCTTTTACCAACGCGCCACTGAGGTGGATAAAAGACGAGCTCAGTCCATAACCGTGGTCGAGCACTAAAGTGCCACCGGAGTAATACATATCGTCGTGCACTAATTTGACAATGCCGGGGGCTGGGGCAACCACCACCGTTCCCGTCGGGCGGGCAATATCGAGACCGTAATGGGGGTTTTTCGGCACCCCGTTGTACACCCGTTGGCTACCGTAAACGCCGGTAATGGGTCCGTCGAGGGGCTTAATAAATCCTTGGAGAAAGTCTTCACGCGGGTCATTGCCGGCCCGAGCCTGTCGCACCAAACGCCCTTCGTGGCGAATACGCTTCAGCACCTCGTCAGAGGGTGGCGTCACTGTGCGCTGGGGCACGCCATCAACCCGCTGTACATTGTATTCGCGCTGCACCACTAAATAACTGTATTGTTGCCTTTCGTTACCGTCACGCACATCAACCACCACCGGGCCTTTCACATCCCGACCGAGGCCAATGACAAAATAGCCCTGCGAGGTAAGACTGACAGCTCGATCCTGAAAAATCACAGTATTGCCCGGCGTTGTGCGCCCTACCAACATCGCACCCTGCTGCCAGGCGCCCTGAAATTCCAACGCTGTAGCCAGAGGTATAAACGATATGCCCCAAAGCCACAACAAGACACGCAAGTGAAGTTTCACTACTCTTTATAACCTCTATTAATAGCCGAGCTTTCGACCCGGCACCGGATTAATCATTCAGGGCAGACCGAATCTGCTCACCATTGAAACCTCGGTACTGCAAAAAGCGCATGCGCTTGGCTCGCTCCTTCGGGTCAGTCACGGGGCTTGTGCCAAAACGTTTGTGCGCCACCTCTGCGGCAAGCGCAAACCAGTCGACTTCACATTCGCCTAAAGCCGCATCGCCGTCGATACCACGCTCGCGTAGCTCCATACGAATTCTTATCGGCCCCTGTCCCTTACCTACCCGCCAGCGCACAAAAGCTTCGCTAAAACGCTGATCCGATAAAAGGTCATCGGCAACTAATTGGTCTAACACTGCATCGAGAAGTTCAGTGTCAGGATCAAACTTCTGCCGCAATTTATCCCTGACTTCTTTGCGCGAGTGCTCCCTGCGCGCCAATATGTTCATCGCGCCAAGACGCAGATCTTTTGCCGACATTGGCTTTGCGGACTCTGACTTTTCTGACGAACAATCATCTGCCACTGCATCATTTAACACAGAACTACCGACTTGCTGGCTCACGATAGAGCCTACCGACCCTTGAGGGGAGAACTGACACCCACGTGAGCAGTCGGTTTATCAGTGTTTATTACAAGAGGTACGTCCAGCATCAGCTCACCCTGGTTACTCGCTGTACCATCTGACTGTTTTTTGACAAACCCTAACCAAGTGCCAATACGCCGAAATACTGCTCGCATCACGCGCCATAATTTCGGCAACAGCCAGATAACCAGTACGATAAATACCAGCATCAAACCAAGAAAAATCCAGGGGTGATTAAGCATTGCCCAAAGGCCGCCAAAAACCATCAAGTCTTCACCAATAGAGGCACCCCAGTTGCTAAAGGGTTCCGGCGAGGTGTTGATCAATAAGCGTGTTGAAGCCTTAGTAAAGTGACTGCCCATGGCCATGGAACCGCCGAGCAACCCAGCCCCAATCTCCAACGCCGGAGTGACATCACCCACAGCACCTGCCGCCAACATGGCACCAGCGGGTATACGTATAAAGGTGTGTACGCTATCCCAGGCGCTATCGACACCGGGCGTTTTATCGGCAACAAACTCAACCACATACATCAGACAGGCAATCCCAATAACTAAGGGGTTCTGTAATGTTGCCAGCTCAGCTGGCAATTCGAGATTGCCTGTGGCTCCGGCAAAACCGAGTACTGCAACAGCGGCATAAAGGTTAATACCACTGGCCCAACCAACACCGAGCACCAGAGCCAGAGTTGCAGCTAGTTGTTCATAACCTTCCATCGCACGTACTCCTGCCAAGTTTGAAGGGCGACATCCTTGTTAACCCAATCGACGACAAAATAGACATCCACAAAAAGAATTGAGTAATATCTATTGCCGTATAACAAAACCAATAACAGAGCTTACAGATTATGACTGATCGACGCTACGAACAACTCAGCTGGACAATTGGCGATGTATCCATCACCCGACTCGTCGAAGTGGTGATTAAAGCGCCAATCAATTCACTTTTCCCAGAGCGAAGTGCAAACGAATTAACCGCCTATGACGACTGGTTGCTACCTGATTTTCTAGACGAAGATGGCGACATGAAATTAAGCATTCACGCCTTTTTAATTCGCGCTGGCGGACTCAACATTATTGTCGACACCTGCGCCGGTAATGGCAAAAACCTGCCTTTATATGAGGAGTGGGTTAATCTCAATACGCCGTTTCTTGAAAACATGGCCGCGCTCGGTTTTCCTGCCGATAAAATCGACCGCGTGCTCTGCACCCACCTGCACTTCGACCACGTTGGCTGGAACACCCATAAGGTCGACGGCGAATGGATTCCCACCTTTCCCAATGCCCGCTATTTATTTGGTGCGGCAGAGTGGGAGTTCTGGAAAGACGAAGACGACCCCTATGAAAGCAATGCGCTGGACCATGCATTAAAACCCATTTTTGAAGCAAACCTGGTTGATCTGGTCGACTCTACTCACCAGATCTGTGATGAAATAAGCCTGATCCCCACACCTGGCCACACACCAGGCCATGTCAGTATTCATATTCAATCGCAAGGTGAAGAAGCGGTTATTACCGGTGACATGTTTCACCACCCCCTGCAAATGGCCAAACCTGGCTGGATTGAT
This sequence comes from Porticoccaceae bacterium, assembly GCA_029212965.1. Taxonomy (GTDB): domain Bacteria; phylum Pseudomonadota; class Gammaproteobacteria; order Pseudomonadales; family Porticoccaceae; genus Reddybacter. The sequence goes on along the minus strand of JARGOV010000004.1, from coordinate 78,524 downwards.
GCTGCCGACACCGAAAGTAGTCTGGCTGAAAAAACCCGTATCGAATTCATGCAGCGTTTTGGCAATACCAAGACCACCGTACTAGGCACCCACTTTGCCACACCCACTGCCGGTAAAATTGTCAGCGATGGCAAGGGATATAAGTTCGAGAGCTAATAGACTGCTATCAGCGTAATCCTCTTAAAGACCAAGGAAAAAGACAATGGGTAGTTTAGTTGCAAATAAAGTGGCCGTAGTCACCGGCTCAGGTTCGGGTATCGGTCGCGCATCGGCCCTGGCTTTTGTACGCGAAGGCGCGAAAGTGGTGCTCGGCGATGTCGACGACGCAGGCGGTGTAGAAACTGTCAGGCTGGTCGAGCAAGCGGGTGGCGAAGCTGTTTTTGCCCATTGCGATATTAGTAAAGAGGCCGATGTCGAAGCTCTTGTTGCCAAAGGTGTTGCTACCTTTGGCCGCATCGACTGCGCCCACAATAATGCTGGAGCCCCCGGCGAAGGCTTCTCTATCGTTGATGATACGGTAGAGAACTTCGACTTTAACTATGCGGTCAATCTGAAGGGAGCCTGGTTGTCGATGAAGCACGTCGCCCGGCAAATGATCGCCCAGGGTAGCGGTGGCGCTATTGTTACTACCGCTTCTTACGCTGGCCTGGTCGGCATTCGCAATAGCGGTGCCTATGTTGCTGCCAAGCACGGCGTGGTCGGCCTGACCAAAACCGGGGCCATTGAACTAGCCTCGAAAAACATTCGCGTTAACGCCGTGTGCCCCGGTCCCATTGGCACATCTTTGTTGCTAACGGCCATTGGTGATAACGATGCAGCCCGCACCCACATGGAAAATCTGACACCCATGCGCCGCTTTGGCGAACCCAATGAAATTGCCAACGCGGCAGTGTGGCTATGTTCAGAGCAAGCCTCTTATTTAACGGGCGTTTCGCTGCCCGTCGATGGTGGTATGGCGGCAACTTAAAGTTAAGATACCATTTTATTTTTCTGCTCTGTATTCAATATCTTTCTTGTATTCAGAGGGTAAGAGCAACCAAACACCATGAAAGAAACAATGGGCAACTTGTATCGAAGTGTTCTAACCTGCCAAATGTGCCAAGCGGAGTTACCCCTTGGACCACGTCCAGTATTACAGGTTTCAAGCCGATCGCGCATTCTAATCGCCGGACAAGCCCCCGGCATTAAGGTTCATCAAAGCGGCGTTCCCTTCGACGACCCTAGTGGTGACCGGCTGCGAGAATGGCTGGGCATCGACAGTGCGACCTTCTACAACCCAGAGCTTATTGCCCTTCTGCCGATGGCTTTTTGCTACCCCGGTCGAGGTAAATCCGGCGATCTGCCACCGCCACCACGCTGCGCCGCACACTGGCGGCAGGCCTTGCTCGAACAGATGCCGAATATTGAGCTAACTCTATGCCTTGGCCAATACGCTCAGGGCTGGCATTTGGATAGCCGAGAGGAGAACCTGACGCAGACCGTGCGTAAATGGCGCAATTATGGGGAGCACCTCATGCCACTGCCCCACCCAAGCCCGCGTAATAATGGCTGGTTAAAAAACAATTCATGGTTTAGTAAGGAGTTAGTGCCAGTATTACAACAGCGCGTTGCCCGTATACTGGCGCCAAATATAGATAAGGGGACTGCGCTCAAATAAGCTCTCAAAAAGAGGAACTTACACCCTGAGTATTGCACTAGCCTCGGCGAATCAAGAAAATATAGAGTCCGTTCTCTTCCCCTTGCACCAATAATTCATGGTTGAGAAACTGACAAAACTTGGGAATATCACGCTCGGTTGACGGGTCAGTCGCCACCACTTTGATCACCTCTCCGCTGGCCACATCACGCACTGCACCGTGCAGCATCATGACCGGCTCAGGGCACATCAAACCAGAGGTATCGAGTAAGATATCGAAATCCGACGCAAGGGCCTCTGGGTGATCACTGGGTACTTTCATTGTCGTATTTTCTCAGAAGCCTGAGGACAGGAAAAGGGGCACCGGGTATGATACCGCCATAGCTTTTTGCCAGCGGTTTTAACACTCACTCAGCAGACAGAAGCCCGGCAATTTGAGTCACCTACTGTTTAGTTTAGATTTATAGAGTCCAACAATGATCACCGTATTAATCGAACGTCACATCGCCCCCGGAATGGCCAGCACTTACGACAATTTTGCCCGCAAAATGCTGCAGGCCACTGTTACAGCACCCGGCTTTATTTCCGGAGAATCTCTACATGGCATCGAAGACCCGAATGTACGTTATATTTTAATCAAGATGCAAAACCGCAATAACTGGCGGGACTGGCTAGCTTCGCCAGAACGGCGCGAGGTGGTTTCGCTGCTTTCTCCTATTCTGGTGTTGCCCGAAAAAATTACCCTGCTTAGGCACGGCGGCTAAACCCTCACGCGACCTCTGGCTCAGCTCTCTATCCAGATAACACTTGCCATGCGCCCTGTTTGCCCTTGACGTCGGTAGGAATAAAAATGCTCAGTATCAGCGAAAGTGCAGAAGTCGCCGCCATAAATGCGTGTCAAGCCTAAGCCTCGCAGCTGGATACGAGCCAACTCGTAAAGGTCTGCATAGTAATGCTCGGCGCAAATTTTTGACGGAATAAAACAAGCCCCGGTCAGCCTCTGATCGGTTGGCAGGGCCTTTACCATAAAAGCTTCTCTCACCTCGCCACCCACTTCAAAATGCTGTTGGCTAATGGCGGGGCCCAAATAAGCTGAAATGGCCGAACCTTCACCCGCCATTGCTGCTAGCGTTTTGCCGAGCACCCCTGCGACTAGCCCCCGCCAACCGGCATGGGCTGCGGCCACTGCCGAACCATCGTCACGGCACAGTAACACCGGCAGGCAATCAGCCGTTTGAATCACACAGGCCAAACCGGGGATACGACTGACACTGGCATCGGCATTGGGTGGGAATGGGTGTTTTATAGCCTCAACAGCATTGACGACTCGATTGCCATGCTCCTGTGCCAGCCAGGGTAGAGGTTGAGTCAGGCCCAGTTGGTCAGCCAGATCGCGGCGATTATCGAGCACTTGCTGGCGGTACCTTGCACTGTCATCGAGAAAATTCAGCCACTTATCTTGAGACCCCAAAGGCAAGCCCTGACGAGTGGTAACAATACTTTTCACCCCCGGCGGCAAAGGCCAGTCGGGCACCATGACGGGCAGTTCAGACGGAGGCGGCTTCACTCTGTAATACCCTCAATAGCTCCTGCATATCGTCCGGTAGAGAAGACTCCCATGCCACAGTCTCACCTGAAGCGGGGTGGATAAAACTCAAACGCAAAGCATGCAGTGCCTGGCGCGGAAACTCACGCAGAGCGGTCGATAATTCTTTGCTGGCACCAGCACTTAAACGCAGCCGGCTACCATAAACTGCATCACCCACTAAAGGGTAACCCAAATGCGCCATGTGCACGCGAATCTGGTGGGTGCGGCCAGTTTCCAAGGCTACTTCAACATAGCTGTGAGCGCTAAAACGTTCCACCAAATGGTAGTGACTAATCGCCTCTCGATAGCGACTGCCCGCCTCCCGCCCAGGTCGCAATACCGCCATTCGCGTGCGGCTAGTGGGGTGGCGGCCGATCGGCACATCAACCGTACCACCCCCAGTCATCACCCCTTGTGCGATGGCCCGATAGTGGCGTTTGACGGTGCGATCTTTAAGCTGAGTGGTCAACGAGTGATGGGCCTCGAGGGTTTTCGCCACCACCATTAAACCGGTAGTGTCCTTATCGAGACGGTGGACAATGCCGGCGCGGGGCACAGTAGCCAACTGTTCACAATGGTAGAGTAAGCCATTGAGCAGGGTGCCATCGGGGTTGCCCGCCCCAGGGTGAACCACTAAGTCCGCAGCTTTGTTGACGACGATAACACTATCATCTTCAAAAACGATTTCGAAAGGTACCGGCTGGGGTAGCCACGCGCCCTCGGCCTCCAGTTGGGCTTTGAGTGTGAGACATTCTCCCCCCAGCAATTTTTCACGAGTCTTACCAATACGGCCATCAATACGCAGGACACCATCGCGTATCCATTGCTGCAAACGGGTGCGGGAGTAGGTGGAAAAAAGTTCTGCGGCTGCCTGATCAAAGCGCACACCACTTAAATGGCGGGGAACCTCGGCCTGTAATGCAATTTCACCCTGTTCGCTAAGCATTCGGTATTTAGCTTCTCACTGAGCTATGGTTAAATGGCCATTCTACAGGGCAATGCCCGACACGCAATAATAAACACTCATTAGCCGAGAGCTTTGACGGCCAACCAATCGGACTCCTCAACACCATGCGTTTTTCAGCCCTACTGATAGCGAGCTCACTGTTACTTTCCGCCTGCTCCTGGATGCCCTTCGTCGACTCGAAAGAAGAGCAAATTAAACAAACACAAGAAGAAGCCCAAGATCTCAGCGAAAAACGATTACGCGATAAAATCCGTAGCAACCTCGACGCCCGCAACTGGTCTGATGCCGTCGTTAATCTCAACGCTTTTGAAGCTCAGTTTCCCTTTGGCAACTACGCTGACCAGGCTCAGCTTGAATTGATCTACGTCTACCATGAGTCAGCTGATTACGAAGCTGCTATGGCATCAGCTGATCGTTTTATCCGTCTCCATCCTCGCCACCCCAATGTCGATTACGCCTACTATATGAAAGGATTGTCAGCGGCGGTGCAAAACAAGGGTCTATTTAGCCATCGTTCGCCCATTGATGAGACGAAGAGAGACCCTGGTAGTGCCCGCACAGCTTTCGCGACTTTTAGCGAGCTAATCACTCAGTATCCAGATAGTGTCTACGCCGGCGATGCTCGCCAGCGTATGCTCGAATTACGTAACCGCCTCGCGCGGCACGAAATTCATGTCGCCAATTATTATTTTAAGCGCGGCGCATATTTAGCAGCGGCAAATCGCGGGCGCTATGTCATTGAGAACTTCCAACAAACACCTGCAGTACCCGATGCACTCGCGGTAATGGCTCAGGCTTACTACTTACTAGATCTTCACGACCTGTCCGCACAATCAGCGCAAACTTTGGCTCTCAACTATCCACAGCACCCGGCACTCAATGAACAGGGCGAATTTCACTACCATGCAGCAAACACCCTTGATGTAGGGTCTTGGTTAAGTCGTCTAACATTTGGTTACTATGTGCCAGAAGATCCCGCGTATTTTGATAGCAGAGTTATATTTAACAACCCCCTTGCAGTAAACGGCAAAGAAAACTTGTCATTAACACCCAATCGAGAAGATACCGGTCAATCTGACGAAGAAGAGAAAGAGGAATCTCTCTTCGACAAAGTGACGTTTGGAATCTTTAATTAATTGCGGTCGAATGAACCGAAAAAGGGATAGAACGAAATAGCGTCAAAACTTTTCTCTGGTTAATGCTTCGGTTAATGGCGAACTAAAGGTAATAAGACGCAACACGCTTTTCTCGATACTACTCGCCGGAGCGCCAGCCATTGGTAATAGGGTAACGTCGATCGCGACCAAAGCCTCGTTCGGTAATACGAAGGCCAATGGGTGCCTGTCGGCGCTTGTATTCATTGATATCGACCATGCGTAGAATGCGATGTACATCCTCTGTATCAAAGCCTCGGGCAATGATATCAAGCGCAGCCATATCTTCTTCAATATAAAGCTGCAAAATTTGGTCGAGTATTTCGTAGGGAGGCAAGGTGTCTTCATCGACCTGATCCGGTGCTAGCTCCGCCGAAGGGGGGCGAATGATGACCGACTCAGGGATCACTTGTGAAAGTGTGTTGCGGTAGCGGCATAGGTCAAACACCTGTACTTTCTTCACATCTTTTAATACATCGAGACCACCTGCCATATCGCCGTAAAGGGTCGCATACCCGACAGACATCTCACTTTTATTACCCGTGGTTAATACCAGTGAGCCCTTTTTATTGGAAATGGCCATCAGCAATACACCCCTCGAGCGGGCCTGCATATTCTCTTCTGTCTTGTCCACTGCCAAGCCGGAAAACTCTTCGGCCAAAGCGTCACTAAAGGCATCATAAATTGGTTCAATGCCAATCACTTTATAGCTCACACCAAGAATTTCAGCCTCTTCCTGCGCATCATCAAGACTCAGCTGAGAGGTGTAGCGAAAGGGCATCATGACGGCTTCGACCCGATCAGCGCCCAGGGCATCGACGGCAATAGCCAGAGTCAGCGCAGAATCGATACCACCGGACAAACCCAGGACCACACCGTTGAAGCCGTTTTTATTGACATAATCGCGCACACCCAAAACCAGAGCTTGATAGACAGTAGCCAGATCTTCGGGGGTCGGCACAATAGTTTGGGGCGCGACTGTTACCCGCCCATCGACCCGCGTCAGGTCGACAGTGAACACGCCCTCTTCAAATAACGGTGCCTGATAACACAGCTCTCCCGTCGCATCGACCACCATGGAACCACCACAGAACACCAGCTCATCCTGGCCACCAACCTGGTTGACGTAAACAATGGGAATATCGCCTTCACGGGCGCGCTGGGCTACTGTCGCCTCCCGTTGTGACTGTTTTCCTATATGAAAAGGGGAGGCATTTATATTAAAAATCACCTCCGCACCAGCTTCGCAAGCTTGCTGTAAAGGCTCACTCGACCAAATATCTTCGCAAACACTCAGCCCGACCCGCGCACCACAAATATCGATCACACAGGAAGAGGTGCCAGCTTCAAAATAGCGCTTTTCATCAAACACCTGATAATTAGGCAGGCAATTTTTGGCATATTGGCCAATGAGATCACCGTTCTGTATTACCCCTGCCATATTGTAAAGTCGGCTCTCTTCCCGCCAAGGATAACCAATAACAGCGACAATGCCATGACAGGCACTCATCACTTCCGTCAACGCCTTTTCAATACGTCGCTGGATACTGGGTCGCAGTAAAAGGTCTTCTGGCGGATAACCGCAGAGCACCAATTCGGGGAAAATAACAATATCGGCGTTGAGTGTATCCCGAGCTTTCGTCAGTGTGTCGATAACCCGTTGTGTATTACCGGGAATATCGCCAACCAATGGGTTTATTTGCGCCAAAGCAACTTTCAGTGATGTCATACTACTGACGTGTCCATAGATGAATAAGCCGACTATTTTCAGCTAAAATCAAGCCAATAGCAAAATCCAGGTAGCGCAATGCAAGCAAATAAGTCCACTGTTGTCCTAAGCCCCCTGGCTCGGGGCACAGCCAAGGTCTACATCTACTATCGCTGGGCGCTATCGCTGTTGTTGTTGGGGATGTATTACTCTGGTGCCGCCAGTAATATTTTTGGTACCGACAATCCTCAGTTCTATCAGCTGACAACCATTACCTATACCCTGGCAACATCCCTCACGGCTGCCACACTTCTCCATTCACACCGTGTGGTAAACAACAATCTACTGTTGTTTACACACTTTTTGCTCGACTTGATCGCCTTGACCCTACTGATGCACAGTAGTGGCGGACTCAGCAGCGGCCTTGGCCTGTTGATGCTAATCACCGTTGCGGCAAGCTCTCTGGTTTTCACCAACCAACTAGCATTATTAACCGCCGCTTTAGCTAGTATATTACTCCTCACTGAGGAACTGATTTCCGCCTATCTATTGGACGATAACAGACGCGCTATTTTCCCCGCCGGCCTGCTCGGTTTTGTACTCTTTCTTACCGCTCTTTTATTTAGATTACTCAACCAACGCTTGCGCCAAAGCGAACAAATTGCGTTACGAGAATCCGACCAGGCCGTGCACCTGCAAAACCTCAACCAGTTAATTATTCAACGTATGCTGACCGGTATTATCGTGGTCGATACCAGCGGCAAAATTGAACTTATCAATAACGCTGCTATTGAACTACTCGGTGCCAATAAAACAGATATTGCCCTGAGTAGTGGCATGAGTTTACGGGCCAGCCCCTTATTACAAAAGGGTTACGAAGACTGGCTGAGTAAACCCTGGCAAAAAATGCCTGCTTTCAAAGTCAACGATAGTAGTGTTGAAATTCAGGCCAAGTTCGCCAACCTAGAGCGCAGTGAAAACAAAAGTACGATTATTTTCCTCGAAGACACTCGCATTGCTGCACAAAATGCTCAGCGCTTAAAACTCGCCTCCCTGGGGCGGCTGACGGGCAGTATTGCCCATGAAATCCGCAATCCCCTAGGTGCTATTAGTCACGCTGCCCAACTCTTGGCAGAGGAGCAGGAGCAACAGGGTTCTAATAAGCGGCTCAGTGACATTATTGTTAAACACACGCAACGACTTAATCAAGTGATAGAAAATGTCAGCCAGCTCTCGCGGCGCAAAACACCCAATGCACAAAATCTGCATCTCGAAAGTTGGTTAAACAGTTTTATTGAAGACTACAAAAACAGCTACACCACTAAATGCTCCATTGAAGTCCAAACCAACGACCCAGCAGCAATTATTGTTTTCGATGCGAGTCAGCTACACCAGGTACTCACCAATTTGTTGGAAAATGCTCACCGCCACAGTCTCGAATATAGCTCTCAAGCATGGGCAAAGTGCATCTGTCATATCGACCCCCTTACCCTGAGGCCCTGTCTCGATATCTACGACCGCGGCGCCGGTATTAGTGCCGAATTAGCGAGTCAGGTTTTTGAACCTTTCTACACCACCTCTCACACTGGCTCAGGTCTGGGGCTTTATCTCGCCCGTGAGCTTTGTGAAATCAACTTTGCCACGCTCGATTATTTAGTGGCCGTAAATGACAAGCCAGGTTTTTTCAGACTTGGCTTCGCCCATCCCGAACAAGCGCAACAGAGATTACACAATGACTAAAAAAAGAGTCCTTATTGTCGACGATGAAGCAGATATTCGCGAATTACTGGCGATGACCTTAATTCAAATGGATCTTGAGGTCATCGAAGCTGAAACGCTCAGCGAAGCTATCGAAGCTTTGAACAAGGGTGCTTATGCCTTTTGTCTAACCGATATGAAGTTACCCGACGGCAGTGGTATGGATTTAATCAGCCTGATACAGAATAAATACCCCAACATGCCAGTTGCGATGATCACTGCGTACGGCAATACGGAAATTGCCGTTGAAGCCTTAAAATTAGGGGCCTTCGACTTCGTCACCAAACCTATTGAACTACCCCGTTTACGCAATATGGTTGAAGCGGCTCTTGCTCTTTCCTCACAAACGCCCAAAGTTCTCAGTAAGAGTGCTGGTAAATTAACCGGTGATTCACCCGTAATGGACAAGCTACGCCAGCAGGTCTCTCGCGTAGCCCGCAGTCAGGCACCCATTTTCATCCATGGCGAATCCGGCAGCGGGAAGGAAATTGTCGCCCGCAACATCCACTACAGTGGTCCTAAAGCAGAAGGGCCATTTATCCCTGTCAACTGTGGTGCCATTCCTTCCGAGCTTATGGAAAGTGAATTTTTTGGCCACACCAAAGGTAGCTTTACCGGTGCTCACCAGGATAAAAAAGGCCTATTCCAAAGTGCCAATGGCGGCACCTTGTTTCTCGACGAGGTCGCTGATCTTCCCCTTTCTATGCAGGTCAAGCTGCTACGCGGTATTCAGGAAAAAGCTATACGGCCCCTCGGTTCAGAAAACGAAATAGCCGTTGACATACGAATCCTTAGCGCCTCTCATAAAGACCTCAATACGGAAATTGCCGAGGGTAATTTCCGTGAAGATCTGTACTACCGCATCAATGTCATTGAATTGGAAGTGCCCCCACTGCGTGACAGACAAGCAGATATTCTCCAATTAGCCGATTTATTTCTGGCAAAGTTTGCCAACGATTTCAATACGGCTCCGGTAAAATTGTCCAGCGAAGCCCAAGATACTCTACAACACTACCCCTTCCCCGGTAATGTGCGCGAATTAGAAAACACCCTAGAAAGGGCTTTTACTCTATGTGATGGAGAGCTTATCGAAGCTGCGGATCTGCAACTTAAGGCCCGCAAGATAAGTAACGTTAAAGGGAATGATTTTGTTGAGAACAGCGTTGTCGATAGTAATTACACCGAAATTACTGCCCTGAGCAATCGACAAATTGCGAACATTACTGACCAGAGCGGTCACAGCCTCAATGGCCAATCTATTGATGATTATCTGGCGACTATTGAAAAAACGTTATTGGAAAAAGCCCTTGAAGAGTGCCGCTGGAACAAAACAGCTGCCGCCGAAAAACTCGGAATCACCTTTCGCCAACTGCGCTATAAACTAAAAAAGTTAAATATTGATTAACGCTTCGCTGGTATTTAAGGAACCGGTGGGCCACTTTAACGCAGTTCTTTCGGCACCGAAAAACGGATATCCTCAACCTTCCCCGACAACTCTTTAACACCAGCTCTATCGCCATCTGCCAGAAAGTCAACCAGCTCCTGTACCAGCGTTTCCGGTGCCGAAGCACCAGCACTCACCCCAACTATCGAATCCGGGGTAAACCATTCGCGTTGAATATCGGCACTGCTATCAACTAGATAAGCTTTGGTACCACAGCGCTCCGCAAGCTCTCGCAAACGGTTTGAATTAGAGCTATTCGCTGAGCCTACGACCAGCAGCACATCGCATTCCAGTGCCAGCTGCTTAATGGCATCCTGGCGGTTTTGCGTGGCATAGCAGATATCGTTTTTGCGTGGTCCTTCGATGGCGGGAAAGCGTGCACGTAGCGCATCAATCACCCGAGCCGTATCATCCACCGACAAGGTGGTCTGGGTGACGAAGGCGAGATTATCAGGTTGATTAATGGGCAATAGAGCGACATCATCAACATTCTCTACCAGATAAATATCACCACCATTGGTAGAGTCATACTGGCCCATAGTCCCTTCAACTTCCGGGTGACCGTAATGGCCAATTAATACGCACTCACGACCCTCACGGCTAAATTTTTCCACTTCGAGATGTACCTTAGTCACTAGAGGACAGGTGGCATCGAAAATTTTTAAACCACGCAATTCAGCCTCGGCACAAACCTCTTTCGAAACACCATGGGCACTGAAAATAACGATGGAACCACGGGGAATATCTTTCAGTTCATCAACAAAAATCGCTCCGCGCTCACGCAATTGATCAACCACAAATTTATTGTGCACCACTTCATGACGCACATGGACAGGCGCGCCAAAAAGGTCGAGGGCACGGTTGACAATATCAATGGCGCGATCGACACCCGCGCAAAAGCCCCGTGGGTTAGCTAGACGAACTTCCATTACACCACCTCGGCCATATCGTTTTCCACAGTGACAATCTCGACCTTGAAGGTCAAGGTTTTACCCGCTAGAGGGTGATTGAAATCAACCGTCACTTCATCCTCACCAATAGATTGAATCACACCCGGTAATTCGCCCCGATTGGCATCGGCAAACGACACCACTAAGCCTTCGGACAACGCCATGTCTGGTGCAAAGCTTTCGCGTTTAAAGTATTGCACATTTGAAGGGTTGTGCTGACCGAAGGCCTTTTCCGGCAGCACAGTAAAGCTAGCGGTTTGGGCTGGATGCATACCGATAAGGTGCTCTTCAAAACCGGCTGGCAAATTGCCATCGCCTATCGCCAATGTCGCGGGGGTTTGCTCAAAGTTAGAGTCGATGACAGACCCGTCGTCAAGGGACAGGGAAAAATGTAGGTTGACCCGCGAGGCCTTACCTATTTGCTCGCTAGGTGTTTTTTGATGAGAACTCATTATCTAGACCTCAATAACAGACGTTGCCGGGTGCTCAACTTCGTCGGGAGGAGCGAAAAGAGTCAATCACCATAATCACAGCACCCACACTGATGGCCGCATCGGCAATATTAAATGCTGGCCAATAGTAATCTTTATAATGCCATTGAATAAAATCAACCACATAACCCAAGGTTACCCTATCCCATAAATTGCCCAGTGCACCGGCTAAAATTAAGGCCAGTGCGAATTTCACCAACACGGCAGACGCGGGCGCGCGATAAATCCACACGGTGAGCACCACGCTCATAATGCTGGCGACACCACCGAAAAGCCAATGCTGCCAGCCACCTGCCGTGCTCAAAAAGCTGAAGGCGGCACCGGTGTTATGCAACAGGGTCAAATTAAAAAAGCCCGTTAACACCACGGGTTCAGCGTAATTCAAATGCGCGGTGGCGAGTGCCTTGGTCCACAAATCGAGGGCCAGTAGCACAGATGCCAGAGCATAGAACACCAGCGCTGAAGTTCGCCGACTCATCATTAGCAATCTATCAAACGGGCGATCAAGCAAACGCGCGCTGCTCACCATCGCCCTCAACATTGTCAACACAGCGAGCACATATTTCAGGATGCTCAGTATTACTACCGACATCTTCGCGGTGGTGCCAGCAGCGAACACACTTACCACCCTGACTTAATTCAACCTGAATACTGAGTCCTGCAATGGCACTGGCAGTGACGCCCTCAGCAGGCAATTCACGTTGCGAACGTACAGCGACGCTGGAGGTAATCAAAATAAAGCGTAGCTCATCACCCACTTTTGCCAGAGTACTGGCTAAGGCATCCTCACAGTAAAGTGTCACGCTAGCTTCTAGAGACCCTTTCAAGCGGCCCGCCTGGCGTTGAATTTCCAGCGCCTTGTTGACGGCTTCTTTAACCGCAATAAGTTGCTGCCAGTCAGCGTCGTCAAGCACCTTATCCGCAGTCAACACCGGCAGCTCGTACCATTCAGCTAAGTGCACCGAGTCACTACGCTCGCCGGGCAGGGCCTGCCACGCCTCTTCTGCGGTGAAACAAAGAATGGGGGCAACCCAACGCACGACGGCTTCGGCGACATGGTAGAGGGCTGTTTGTGCAGAGCGCCGCGCCAGGCTTTCACTTTGGCAGGTGTACTGGCGATCTTTAATAATATCGAGGTAAACACCACCCAGGTCACCAGCGCAAAAATTGTGGATTTTCTGGTAAATACTGTGAAAATTATAGCTCTCGTAGGCGCTATCGATCTCTGTTTGCAATTGTGTGGCGCGAGTAATCACCCAGCTATCGAGGGACAGTAAATCATCGCTGGCCACGCAATCTTGAGCGGGCTCAAAGCCATCGAGATTAGATAACATGAAACGAATAGTATTGCGGATACGCCGATAGGAGTCAGCTGTGCGACGTAGTATCTCGTCGGACACCGTCATCTCGCCGCTAAAGTCGGTGGAGGCTACCCACAGGCGCAACACATCGGCCCCGAGCTCATTAATAACTTTTTGCGGGGCCATGACATTGCCCAGTGACTTGGACATTTTATGGCCGTTGGCATCGACGGTAAAACCGTGGGTTAGCACGGCTTTATAGGGGGCAGTGCCGTTAATGGCGATCGACGACTTTAAGGAGGATTGAAACCAGCCACGGTGTTGATCCGAGCCTTCGAGATAGAGATCGGCCGGATAACTCAAATTTTCGCGCCGCCGCAGTACGGCCTCGTGACTGACACCGGAGTCAAACCAGACATCGAGGGTATCGCTGACCTTGTCGTACTGATCGGCCTCATCACCCAGTAAATCCCGTGCATCAAGATCGTACCAGGCATCCATGCCATCGCGTTCAACCAGCTGGGCCACCTGTTCAATTAAGGCGGGTGTATCGGGGTGAAGCTCGCCACTCTCGCCATGAATAAACAACGCAATGGGTACACCCCAGGTGCGCTGGCGAGAAATACACCAGTCCGGGCTATTGCCCAACATAGACGCCATACGCGCCTGCCCCCACTCGGGGAACCACTGTACTTTTTTAACGTTGGCCTTCGCAGCATCGAGCAAACCGTGCTCGTTCATGCTGATAAACCACTGGGGCGTAGCGCGGAAAATCAGCGGCGTTTTGGTGCGCCAGCAATGGGGAAAGCTGTGAGTAATTTTACCGTCGGCCAGTAAAGACTGACGCTCACGTAACAATTCGACGATTTTCTCATCAACCTTATAAACGTGCTCACCGGCGAACAATTCGACAGAGGGGCGATAGACGCCGTGGTCGTCGAGGGTATTGAGAGTGCCGATACCGTATTTACGCGACACGATAAAGTCGTCCACACCATGGTCCGCCGCAGTATGCACAGCGCCGGTACCGGCTTCAGTGGTGACATGATCACCGAGCAACACCGGCACTTGCCGGTCGTAAAAAGGATGCTGTAACAACAAGCCTTCAAACTTTTCACCCCGACAACGGCCCACGATTGAAGCATCTTCTATCTGCCAGCGCGTCAGTGCCGATTCCATCAAATCAGCAGCGACCAGTAGACGGCGGGGCTCGCCATTCACCTTGCATTGCAGCAGTACATATTCCAGTTCAGCGTGCAGCGAGACGGCCTGGTTGGCGGGCAAGGTCCAGGGAGTAGTGGTCCAAATAACAACTGTTATTTCACCGTCGCCGCTCAGCTCACTGCCAAAGGCCTCACCAAACTTGGCTTGGTCAACAGCCGGAAACAATACATCGATGGAAAAAGAGGTTTTATCTTCGTACTCCACCTCAGCCTCAGCAAGTGCAGAGGCCCCGACCACACTCCAGTAAACGGGCTTATAGCCTTTAACGAGATGGCCATTTTCAGCAATTTTGCCTAGAGCACGAATAATATCGGCTTCGTACTGGTAGTTAATGCTCAGGTAGGGGTTATCCCACTCGCCAAAAACACCGAGGCGAATAAAGTCCTTCTTTTGCCCCTCAACCTGGCGCAAGGCATAGTCCCGGCACTTCTGCCGGAAAGCCTTGTAGTCAATTTTAACACCAGCTTTACCGTGCTTTTTTTCGACCTGATGCTCAATAGGCAGACCGTGGCAATCCCAACCCGGCACGTAGGGGGCGTCATAACCCATCATCGTGCGCGACTTGACGATAATATCCTTGAGGATTTTATTAACCGCATGACCAATATGAATATCGCCATTGGCATAGGGCGGGCCGTCGTGGAGAATAAATTGTTCACGTCCCACTCGGGCCTGGCGAATGGCCGAGTAAAGCTCATTTTTCTGCCATTTTTTTAGCATGGCCGGCTCGCGCTGGGCGAGATTCGCTTTCATTGGGAAAGCCGTTTTCGGCAAATTCAATGTCGATTTATAATCGTTCATAAGTTTTTGATTTAACTCAAGTTCAATTCAGTTTCAGCCCAGTTCTGCTGAGTATCTGGCAAAACCACAACACTGGCTGTTAATTCGATACGTTCGCGAAGTAGTCACGAGCGGTTTTAATATCCTGATGAATATTGATAACCAACTCGTCGAGAGTGGTAAATTTCTGCTCATCGCGCAGTTTGTGCTTAAACTCGACGGCTATACGCTGCCCATAGATATCGCCCGTCCAGTCCAGCAAGTGGACTTCTAACACTGGCTTAAGTAAATCACCGACCGTCGGACGCAAACCCACATTAGCAACACCCGGTACGCGTTCGTCAGCCAGTAGCACCTCTACCGCAAACACGCCGCTCAATGGCGCTCGGTAGCGGTGCAAGTTTACATTAGCAGTAGGAATCCCCAGCTTGCGACCTAACTGCTGCCCATAACAAACTCTACCCGATATGCGAAAAGGTCGACCCAGTAGGATATTGGCAGCATCAAAGTGACCCGCTTCTAATTCAGCTCGGATGCGGGTACTGCTAACCCGCTGTCGATCCGCCTTGATGGTTTGGGTTGATACCACCTCAAAGCCGTGCTCGGCGCCCTCTTGCTCAAGCATTGCAAAATCGCCCTTGCGGTCACAGCCAAAATGAAAGTCATCACCAATAACCAGACACTTGATACCCAAGCCATCAATCAACAGATCGTCGACAAACTGCTGTGCAGTAAGGCTGCGCATGGCGCGATTAAACTGCAGACAAACCACTCGGTCGACACCGGCATCTAGCAAGGCATCAACCTTTTCGCGCAAACGCATCAATCTCGCCGGTGCTTGCTCGCGGGAAAAATACTCTCGGGGCTGGGGCTCAAACATCGTCACGACAGAAGGCAGGTTATAATACCTGGAACGTTCATTTATCTGAGCGATAATCCTCTGATGGCCACAATGAACACCGTCGAAGGAACCGATGGTCGCGACACAACCCCTATGCTCATCGCGCAGGTTGTGCAGGCCTCGCACAAAGAAATCCACAACGCCATTTGCCACTACTCGCCCCAAACCAACTAAAGGCAGGAATTATACCCAGCCCTGCGGCTGAAGGGCAGCCCTGGAATGCGAAAGTTATAAGACACCGCAACCCTTTTCTGAAACAAGTTACTTCACAGGGCTACGCAATTGACTGAGTCGAAAACCACAAAGTAGAAGAGTGACTGCATAGGCGGCAAAACCAAGGCCACAAAGACCTAATACTGCCAGCACCCGAGCCATAAAAGTCATCGCCAACCAGTCACCGAGTTGCACCAAGCCAAGGTATAAGGTCCCCGCCATGACAACATTGCCCAGCAACAATATCCCCGCGAACGTACCCCAGCCTCTCGGCGCACAATAGACACCTCGACTACGCAAGCCGCGAAATAGCAAACCAGCATTGAGAAATGCTGCCAGGGAAGTGGCCAGGGCCAAACCTGCATGGCCTAAAGTGAAGTAATGATGCAATAGGTAGACAAAAACCAAGTTCATCACCATATTTGCTGCCATGGCGACAAGGCCAATTTTCACCGGTGTTTTCGTATCCTGACGCGCAAAATAGCCCGGTGCCAACACCTTAATCAACATAAAGGCCACCACCCCCAGGGCATAGGCACGCAGGCTGAAACCGGCCATGACAATATCGCGCTGGTCAATTTCACTGCCGTCGTAAAACAGGGCCGCAAGTAGGGGTTCGGCAATCATCATTAAGGCAACTGAAGCTGGCACAGCAATTAACAACACGAAGCGCATGGCCCAATCGAGAATGGCACTAAACTCTTCAGCCGACTTCGTTGCGTGCTGACGGGAAAGATTAGGCAGGATAACCGTCGCCGCCGCCACACCAAACACCCCAAGGGGCAATTCAGCCAGCCGATCAGAATAATAGAGCCATGAAACGCTGCCGGTGGGGAGGAAGGAGGCTATCACCGTGTCGAGCAGCAAATTGATTTGACTCACTGAGACACCAAAAATAGCTGGCGCCATCAAACGGAGTATTTTTCTCACCCCGGGGTATTGCCAATCGAGCTTTGGTCTAGGCAGCAAATGTATGGCCGCCAAGAAGGGAATTTGAAAAAGCATTTGAATGACCCCAGCGGCACACACCCCCCAGGCCAGGGCAAATACAGGGCGCTCAAACCAAGGGGCCGCCACTAGCGCGGCACCAATTAGGCACACATTGAGCCACACCGGGGTAAAAGCTGGCACCGCAAAGCGATCGTAACTGTTGAGTATGCCACCGGCAAAACCGGTTAAAGAGATAAATAGCAAATAGGGAAAGGTCACCCTTATCATCTCTGTCGTAGCCTGAAATTTCGCCGCATCGCCAATAAAACCGGGGGCAAAAAGCCCAGCCAGCATAGGGGCGGCTATTACGGCGACAACGGTGAGCAAAATTAACACCGAACCCAAAGCCCCGGCCACACGATCAATCAACTCTTTTACAGCGGCGTGCCCCCCCTCATTGCGGTATTCGCTAAGCACCGGTACAAAAGCCTGGGCAAAAGCACCCTCGGCAAACAGGCGGCGCAAAAAATTGGGGATTTTGAAGGCGACAAAAAAGGCATCGGCAAAGCCATCGGCACCAATCACGCGGGCAAATACCACATCGCGGATCAACCCAAGTATGCGCGACAACATGGTCATGGCACCGACGATGGCGCTGGACCCCAGCAAGCTGCGACGGGGCTTTTCAGCCGGGACTTTTAGCGGGCTTCTCTGCTGGGGAGGAGTCGGGGAAGAGTCCTGAGGAGGGTTGTTATCGCGCAATGGCCTATCCTGTAACTAGAGAGCCCGTGAGTCGCTAGCTGGCAATCAGCTACCGACCTCAACCACAGCACAATGCCGATCGGCTCCGATGTAATAATGCGTTGTCCGCTTTGACTACGAGCGCATATTAGCGCCCAGTGTAACGGCGCACTAAGTCAGCACCAAGCAGCGCGACAAAGACCTGCCGGGAAACGTTGAATTTGGTCCCTACCGTCCCCACATAGGCTTGAGCATACATCAAGGAGATTCCATTGGAACAATATCGAGGCACAACCATTCTTTCCGTCAGGCGCAACGGCAAAGTCGTTATCGGTGGCGATGGCCAGGTTTCGCTGGGCAACACCATCATGAAAGGCAATGCGCGCAAAGTACGACGCCTCTACAACGACGAAGTTATCGCCGGTTTTGCCGGTGGCACCGCCGATGCCTTTACCCTGTTTGAGCGCTTTGAAGCCAAGCTGGAAGAGCACCGTGGCAACCTGGTTCGCGCCGCGGTTGAACTTGCCAAAGACTGGCGCACCGACCGTATTTTACGTCGCCTTGAAGCCCTGCTTGCCGTGGCCAACAAAGATGCCTCACTGATCATCACCGGTAATGGCGATGTCATTCAACCCGAGGACGACTTAATCGCCATCGGCTCTGGCGGCCCCTTTGCGCAATCGGCGGCCAAAGCCCTGCTCAACAATACTGAGCTAAGCGCCCGCGACATCGTTGAAAAAGGCTTGGAAATTGCCGGCGACATCTGCATCTACACCAACCACAATCGCACTATTGAAGAGCTCGACAGCGCCGTTACTGAACAGCCCGAGTAGCACCCTCCGTGGCTCATCACCCGTCAATTTTAGGAAATGTCCCATGTCAAATATGACCCCTCGTGAAATCGTCCACGAGCTAGACCGCCACATTGTTGGTCAAAACCAGGCCAAGCGCGCCGTTGCCATTGCCCTGCGCAACCGCTGGCGTCGCATGCAATTGAGCGAAGACCTGCGCAATGAAGTGACCCCCAAAAACATACTCATGATTGGCCCCACCGGTGTCGGTAAAACAGAGATTGCCCGCCGTTTAGCAAAACTATCGAACGCACCCTTTATTAAAGTTGAAGCCACTAAATTCACCGAAGTGGGCTATGTTGGCCGGGATGTGGAGTCGATTATTCGTGACTTGGTGGAAACTTCCGTTAAATTATTGCGCGAGCAGGAGGTCTCGAAAGTTGACCAACGCGCCCAGGATTTAGCCGAAGAGCGCATTCTAGACGCCCTGCTGCCCCCGGCCCGGGGTGAGGACGATAAAGCTGAAACCCAAGACTCCAGTGCTCGTCAGCTCTTCCGTAAAAAATTGCGCGAGGGCGATCTCGACGATAAAGAAATCGAAATCGACCTTAGCGCCGCCGCCCCCAACGTTGAGATTATGGCACCTCCCGGTATGGAGGAAATGACCAGCCAACTCCAGGGTATGTTCTCCAATATGGCGGGGGGTAAAACCAAAACCCGCAAACTCACCGTTGCCCAAGCCCTGAAGCACTTGACGGAAGAGGAAGCGGCCAAATTGGTGAACGACGACGACATAAAAACTCGCGCAATCACCAATACCGAGCAAAATGGCATTGTCTTTATCGACGAGCTCGATAAGGTTGCCAAACGCGGCGAAACCTCGGGCACGGATGTTTCACGCGAAGGCGTACAGCGCGATTTACTGCCACTGATCGAGGGCAGCACGGTGTCGACCAAGTACGGCATGATCAAAACCGACCACATACTGTTTATTGCCTCGGGGGCCTTCCACTTTTCCAAGCCCTCCGACCTAATTCCCGAGCTACAGGGCCGTCTACCCATTCGTGTCGAGCTAGACTCCCTCAACGCCGACGACTTTCAACGCATTCTCACCGAACCCAAGGCTTCGCTCACCGAGCAGTATCGCGAGCTACTAGCTACTGAGGGTTTAAGTGTCACGTTTAACGACGCCGGGGTTAAGCGCCTGGCTGAAATAGCCTCAGAGGTAAATGAGCGCACCGAGAATATTGGCGCACGTCGCTTACACACCGTACTTGAACGCTTGCTGGAAGAGGTGTCTTTTGAGGCCGCCGATCTGGCTACCGAGGGTAAAACCATTGACATTGATGCTGCCTTCGTCGACCAGCATCTCGATGCACTGGCCAGCGATGAAGACTTATCGCGCTTTATTCTCTAAAACTGCTATCGCACTAACGGCAACGTCAATATCCACTAAAGGCCTCTATGCCCCTACTTCGACTCGACAACGTAAGCCTGCACTTTGGCACCCGCGACCTGCTGAAAGCGGTCGACCTGACCCTGCACAAAAACCAGAAAATCGGTTTGCTGGGCCGCAATGGCGAGGGCAAAACCACCCTACTCAAACTACTCGGCCAGCGCATTCAGCCCGACAGTGGTGAGTACTGGCTGCGCCCCGGCTGTAAGATTGCCTGGTTAGAGCAAGACTTGCCCGACGCCGACGAATCCTCCGTCTACGACCTCGTGGCCAGTGGCCTCGACGATGTCGGCGCCCTGCTCACAGCCTATCACCACAGCATTAATGACGGCGATATGGACACCATGGCTCGGGTGCAACAAGAACTCGAGGCCAAAGACGGCTGGGCCTTGCAACAAAAGGTTGATACGATTATTAGCCAGCTTGAGCTGCCCGCCGATGCGCCAATGAAGTCGCTGTCGGGTGGTTGGCGCAAGCGTGTAGCACTCGCCAAAGCTCTCGTCACAGACCCCGACATACTACTGCTCGATGAGCCGACTAACCATCTCGACATTCTCGCCATTGAGTGGCTCGAAAGCCAACTGAAAAACTTTCGCGGCGCTTTAATTTTGGTGACCCACGACCGGGCCTTTTTGCAGCAAGTGGCGAATGAAATTGTTGAGTTAGACCGCGGCACACTGCACGCCTGGAGTGGCGACTACCATGGCTTTCTGGTTTTTCGCGAACAACAAATGGCCGAGGAAGAAAAAGCCAACGCCCTGTTCGATAAAAAGCTCGCCCAAGAAGAAGTGTGGATACGCCAAGGCATTAAAGCCCGTCGCACACGCAACGAGGGCCGTGTGCGCGCCCTGAAAAGCCTGCGCGAAGAACACTCCCAACGCGTCAGCCGCCAGGGCAAAGCCGACTTCAGCATCGAAGCCGGTGGCACCTCGGGTAAAATCGTTGCCGACCTCGAACACGTCAGCCACGCTTTTAACGACACGCCTGTAATTAGCGATTTGTCGCTGAAAGTGCTGCGCGGCGACCGCATCGGCTTTGTCGGCGCAAATGGTGCGGGCAAGTCGACCCTGCTCAAAGTCTTACTCGGTGAATTGCAGCCACAAGAGGGCACCGTGAAACTCGGCACCAAAATGGAAATTGCCTATTTTGACCAACTGAGAAACCAGCTCAACCCCGAGCAAAACCTGCTCGACAATGTCTGTGGTGGGCGCGATTTTATCAGTATCAATGGCAAAGACCGCCACGCCATTAGCTACCTTAGTGACTTTTTATTCAGCCCCGACAGAGTACGAATTCCGGTCAAAACCCTCTCGGGTGGCGAGCAAAACCGCGCCATTTTAGCCAAGCTATTTAGCAAGCCCGCCAATGTGCTGGTGCTCGATGAGCCGACCAACGATCTCGATATCGAAACCCTGGAGCTGCTTGAAGAAATTTTATTGGACTTTAAAGGCACCGTGCTCTTAGTCAGCCACGACCGGGAATTTATGGATCACACCGTGACTCGCATTCTCACTTTTGATGGCCAGGGCAAAATCAGCGCTCACGTCGGCGGTTACAGTGACTGGGTCGCCAGGGGCGGTAAACTTCAGGCAGAAAGCCAAACCACCAGCCCGGTAAAAAGCACCGAAGCCCCACTTAAAGAATCGGACAAAAGTACGACAGACAAGCCCGCCGTGGCGAAAAAAAAGCGCTCTTACAAAGCACAACGTGAGCTCGACGCGCTTCCCGGTTTAATAGAAGAATTAGAGCATCGTCAAACCGAACTGGAAGCCATCATTGGCCAGGCCGACTTTTACAGTCAAGAGCCCGACGCTCAGCAAGCGACCCTCGATGAAATGACAGAACTCGCGGCCAAACTTGAAGAGAGCTACGCCCGTTGGGAAGAGCTCGATTCGGCGTAAACCCCAATAAGCGCGAATCGAAATACCCAAAAGTGCCTCAAATTGACACTTCGCCCCCCGCTCGCTTAAGGTGGCGGGCTACCATTAAAGACTAGACTTTCGAACACGAGACTTTCCAACCCATAGTGGAGACACCCATGCCCAGTTCTGTTGAAATTGCACCCGGTCGTTATCGCGAATCCTACGGCCGCTACCTCGAAGACTTTAAGGTCGGTGACATTTATGAGCATCGCCCCGGCCGCACTATTACCGAGACTGACAATACCTGGTTCACCCTGCTAACCATGAACCAGCACCCCCTGCATTTTGACAAAGAATACGCCAAGCACAGTGAATTCGGCAAAATTCTGGTCAACAGCACCATGACGCTGTCAATGGTGGCGGGCATGAGTGTCTCAGACGTTAGTCAGAAAACCATCGCCAACCTGGGCTGGGATAAGATCAAAATGCCAGCGCCGGTTTTTGTCGGCGACACCATTTATGCGGAATCTGAAGTATTAGAAATTCGCGAATCAAAAAGCCGCCCCAC
>JARGOV010000004.1:54653-55961 GCA_029212965.1 Porticoccaceae bacterium | reverse complement strand
CCTATGTCAAACGAAGAAGAAACACTCATCCTCGACAGTGTTAACCGTTGGTTGGAAAGAGATGTTGCCCCCTACGTCCACGACCTCGAACAAGCCGACGAATACCCCCACGCCATGGTTAAGCAAATGAAAGAGCTGGGGCTGTTCGGCGCAACGATCAATCCGGAGTACGGCGGCCTTGGGCTCAGCGCCTCGACCTACTCCAAAATCGTGGCCGCTGTGGCCGAGGTGTGGATGTCGCTATCGGGCATCTTCAACTCCCACCTGATTATGGCGCGCTGCGTGCAGAGCTTCGGCACCGAAGAGCAAAAGCAAAAATACCTCCCGCGCTTCGCCACGGGCGAACTGCGCGGCGGCATTGGCCTCACCGAACCCGATGCGGGCACCGACCTGCAAGGCATCCGCTGCACCGCCAAAAAGGATGGCGACTACTATATCGTCAATGGTTCCAAAGCCTGGATCACCAATTCCGTCGAGGGCAGCGTTATCGGCCTGCTGGTTAAAACTGACCCATTCGCCACCCCGCCCCGCAAGGGCATGAGCATGTTTATCGCCGAAAATGGCGAGGGCTTTAACGTTACTAAAAAACTAAAAAAACTCGGCTATAAAGGTATTGATACTGCCGACATTAGCTTCGACAACTACCGTGTGCACAAAGACTGCCTCATTGGCGGTGTTGAAGGCCAGGGCTTTTACAATGCCGTTGGCGGTCTCGAGCTAGGCCGCATCAATGTTGCCGCCCGTGGTGTCGGCGTTGCCACCGCAGCACTGAAACAGGCTACGGCCTATGCCCAACAGCGAAAAACCTTCGGCAAGCCCATTTGTGAACACCAGGCCATTCAGCTCAAACTCGGTGAAATGGCCACCCGCACCGAAGCGGCACGCCTGCTATTGGAACAAGCCGCCAAGGCCTTTGATAGCGGCGAGCGCTGCGATATGGAAGCCGGTATGGCGAAGTACTTTGCCACCGAAGCCGCCGCCAAAAATGCCGACGAAAATCTGCGCATTCACGGCGCCTTTGGCTACTCTTGCGAAGCCGATGTTGAACGCCTCTACCGCGATGCACCCTTGATGATTATTGGTGAGGGCACGAACGAAATGCAGCGTATTATTATTTCGCGCCAGTTAATCGAACGAAATCCTATTTAGAAATGTACGGCTTTTTAGTACCCGAAGCCCCTAGACTTATAAATCTAATAGAAAGTAACAGGAGCTTAAGGAGAGCAAACGCCACTACGAAGATTTCAGTTGGCAAACTGGTGATGTCTCCATCACCCTTCTGGTTAAAGGGGTTATCACCCCCTTTTT
>JARGOV010000004.1:19036-54553 GCA_029212965.1 Porticoccaceae bacterium | reverse complement strand
AAACTGGTGATGTCTCCATCACCCTTCTGGTTAAAGGGGTTATCACCCCCTTTTTTCCTCAACCATATAAGCTGGAACACGAGAAAAGTCGGCACTCAGTGGTTGCCCACCTTCCCCAATGATCGCTATTTGTTTGGCGCCACCTAATAGGTTTTCTCGAAGGATGAAATCAGTCTCATCCCCACCCCCAGTCACGTCAGCATTCACATCACATCAAAAGGTGAACAGGCTATTTATCACCGGAGACATGTTCCACCACCCCTGCCAAATGGCAAAACCCGGCCTGCTAGACATCGACGATGTCGAACACGACCGGGCAAAGCAGACGCGCATTAAATTTATGCAGGATTACGCCGATGGGCCGGTGCTGATTTTGAGCACTCACTTCGCTACGCCGACAGCGGGTAAGATCATAAGTGATGGAGGGGGTTACAAGTTTCATAGTTGAAACTACGGATTCTTTTTAGACAAAAAAAGCCCAGGTATTAACCGGGGCTTTTTTTATCCAAGGTCGGAAGTCATTATATTTGAGTCTGACCCCTGTTCTATTTATTTACAACTTGATGGCAGGTACTTAGCTTCAATAGTACCAGTACACGCCCACTCTACTTTCCCGTCAGCTTGTAGAGTTGGCGTCAAAATTATAACTCCACCATTAGGAATTTCTGCGGCAACAGCTGTAGCCCTTATATCGGTGCCATCCCACGCTACGCCTGTTACATACTTAGTAGCTGTCCAAGCCGGAGTATAGTCTGCAGCGGCAGGCAATGCATTTTTAGTCTGCGCCCACTCAGCCACATTGGCCTTGGATGCCGACGCAGCCAAAACAACCTCACTAACTTTAGCCCTTACCGTATAGTCTTGATAAGCAGGTAGTGCTACCGCCGCTAGAATACCGATAATTGCGATAACGATCATCAACTCGATCAATGTAAAACCTTGTTGGTTTGTTTGCTTCTTCATGGTGGAACTCCTTAAAAATATAAAATGATTATTGTTGAGGCCTGCTCTCTCACAGCGCTCACTCGCAAGGAATAATACATTTGCCGTGCCAATTTTATTTTCAGAATACAAATCAATAGGTTATATTTAATTTAAGGATTTAAATGCTTGTTACAACTAAGTTTACTCGAACAAAGCTTGGCGACCACTGACAAAAATTGTCAGTGGTCGCCAAGCTTTGTTGCACTATATGAAGTTACGTTGTAAAACCAACTTAGCTATTGAGATGAAGCGGCTTTGCATTTGAAAAATAAGCACTTTCTACTTGTAAAGTATCGTTTTTACAATAAACTCCTTAACATTACAGGTTTTAATGGTTTTTCCAGTAACACACCTAAATATAGGCTCTAATCACCCAATGAATGCCAGTAATACAGCCCTAAACGGCCTGCCTAAACGCTTAGTTAATGACGCACTACTGGATGAAGCTACGATCATTAAGGCTAGCAGTGCTGCCACAAAGGCCAATATACCCTTGACGCAATATCTGGTTGAAGAAGGAATTCTTAGTGCCTATCAGGTCGCCAGCACCACAGCACAAGAGTTCGGCGTCCCCTTCTTTGACCTTAACTGTCTCAATATTGATAGTTGCCCGAAAAAAATTGTTGACGCCAAACTGCTGCAGAAACACCTGGCCCTACCTTTATCACTACGCTCAAACCGACTACAAATTGGTGTCCTAGACCCTACCAACCATCATACGATCAACGACATTCGCTTCCAGATCGGCACATCAGTAGAAACGGTGGTTGTCGAGTACGATAAATTAAAGGCATCACTGGATACTTACATCCAGGCTAACGAAGAAGATATTGGCGCTGCCCTGGGCACCCTTGAAGATGCCCAGTTCGACTCCGTTGAGGTCGACGGTACAGAGAAAAGTGGCGATCAGGCCATCACCGCAGATGAGGACGACGCTCCCATCGTGCGTTTTGTCAACAAACTTTTACTCGATGCCATTAAACGCGGTGCCTCTGACATCCACTTTGAACCCTATGAAATGAGCTACCGAGTACGCTTTCGCACCGACGGCATTCTCGAAGAGGTTGCCAAACCACCTGCAAATTTGAGCACACGGCTTGCGGCGCGACTCAAAGTGATGTCACGGATGGATATTTCTGAGCGGCGCATGCCTCAAGATGGTCGCATTAAAATGCGCCTATCCGAGCGGCGCGCCATCGACTTTCGCGTGAATACCTTGCCGACCCAATACGGTGAAAAAATTGTACTGCGTATTCTTGACCCTACCAGTGCACAGCTGGGTATTGACGCACTAGGTTATGAGGAAGACCAGAAAGAAGCTTATCTTCGAAACTTAAATCAACCTCAGGGCATGATATTAGTCACCGGACCAACGGGCTCAGGGAAAACCGTCTCGCTCTATACCGGCTTAAACATACTCAACACCCCCGAACGTAATCTTTCAACTGCTGAAGACCCCATTGAAATCAACCTTGAGGGTATTAATCAGGTAGGTATGAATCCCAAGGTAGGACTGACCTTCTCAGAGGCTTTGAGAGCTTTTTTACGCCAGGATCCAGACATTATCATGGTCGGTGAGATTCGAGACCTTGAAACCGCTGAAATTTCAATTAAAGCGGCGCAAACCGGTCATCTTGTTTTATCCACACTTCACACCAATAGTGCGCCTGAAACCCTCACTCGCTTACTTAATATGGGAGTACCCGCTTTCAACGTCGCCACATCAGTCAGCCTGATTATCGCCCAACGCCTGGCCCGACGCTTATGTAAGGTTTGCAAGGAACCCGCCAGAGACATCCCGGATAACATTTTGGTAGAAGAAGGCTTTGAAACCCTCGACATACCTCTAGAAAAGGTAGAACTTCACCAGGCTGTTGGCTGCAACAAATGTGCCCATGGTTATAAAGGGCGAGTCGGTATTTATGAAGTATTGGAAGTATCGCCTGCAATTTCAAAAATAATTATGGAGGGTGGAAATTCTCTAGAAATTTCTCAACAGGCCAAACAGGAAGGCTTTAGAACTTTGCGCCAGTCGGCATTAAAGAAAGCTGCAGAAGGTATCATCAGTCTCGAAGAAACCAACCGGGTAACAAGAGACTAGAACATGGCAACCACAACGGCACAAGTCTACGTTTATAAAGGCAAGAACAAAGACGGTCGCCAAATCAAAGGGGAAATTCGCGGCAACAGCCCCAGCCTAATCAAAGCCCAACTACGCCAGCAAGGGATAATTACAAAATCTGTTCGTAAAAAACCCAAAGACCTGTTTGGTGCTGGCAAGGCCATTAAACCAGGGGACATTGCCACCTTTAGCCGACAAATGGCAACGATGATGAAAGCCGGTGTGCCTCTGGTGCAGAGTTTTGAAATTGTCTCTGACGGCGCCGAAAACCCTAAGATGAAAAAGCTGATTGACGATCTTCATGCCGATGTCGCCGGAGGTAATAGTTTTGGCTCAGCCCTGCGAAAATTTCCGCAATATTTTGACAATTTATTTTGCAGCTTGATTGAGGCCGGAGAAAACTCGGGCTCACTTGATTCCTTACTCGACCGAGTCGCCACCTACAAAGAGAAAAGCGAGCAGCTAAAGAGAAAAATTAAAAAGGCCATGACCTACCCCATCGCGGTTATTGTTGTCGCGATTATTGTTACCGCCATTCTATTAATTAAAGTAGTGCCTGTATTTGCAGAGGTTTTTACAGGCTTTGGTGCCGATCTACCAGCATTTACGCTGTTTGTCGTCGGACTATCTGACTTCGCACAAAAGTGGTGGTTTGTTATTCTCGCCACATTAATTGGTATTGGTTATGCCTTTAAAACCGCACGTTTGCGCTCGCCAAAATTTGCCGATGCAGTCGATAAAGCCATGCTAAAACTTCCCGCGGTCGGCGGCATTTTAGAAAATGCTGTTGTCGCTCGCTACGCTCGCACACTGGCCACTACGTTCGCCGCTGGCGTACCCCTAGTGGAAGCTCTCGGTTCAGTTGCCGGAGCCTCAGGTAATGCAGTGTATCGAGATGCGATATTACAAGTACAAGCGGATGTCACCACTGGCTTAACTATTCATACTGCACTAAAAGCCTCCGATTTATTTCCTGTCATGCTGCTACAGCTGACTTCCATTGGTGAGGAATCGGGATCTCTGGATGAAATGATGGAAAAGGCTGCCGACCACTATGAAGAGGCCGTGGATAACGCCGTCGACAACTTGACCGCTCTACTTGAACCAATGATCATGTCCGTACTTGGCATCTTAGTTGGCGGCCTGTTAATTGCTATGTACTTGCCGATTTTTCAACTGGGCGCTGTTGTGGGCTAAACAAGGGATTAAGCAAACAATCTAACACTCATCTGGCCAAAAACATTGAAACCTAGTTTTACATGACCGAAACAATTAGTACTTACCCTATAGAGTTGACCTTTATCCTCAGTCTGGTTCTAGGCCTTGTAGTTGGCAGCTTTTTAAATGTCGTGATTTACCGCTTGCCTTTGCAATTACAGAATAGTTGGCGCCACGATGCGATGGACTTTCTCGGCCAGAAACCCGACATAGAGAACAAAAAATTTAGCTTGATTTTCCCTCCCTCCCGCTGCACCAGTTGCGAGGTATTGATCAAACCTTGGCACAACATCCCCATTATCAGTTACCTCCTTCTAAAGGGGCGCTGTAAACATTGCTCCGAACCCATTTCATTACAGTACCCAGCCGTTGAGTTGATTTGCGGTCTGCTAACAGTCGCTGTCGTATACCACTTTGGTTTCACCTTACAAGCGGCGTGGGCCATGTTCTTTACTTGGATTTTGGTAGTTCTGACTGGCATCGATGTAAACCACCAGCTATTACCCGACAGTTTAACCTTGCCGTTACTCTGGCTGGGCTTACTGATCAATATATCGTCGACGTTTACCCCTTTAGTCGATGCTGTCGTCGGTGCTGCTGCTGGCTACCTTGTGCTATGGAGCGTGTACTGGGTTTTTAAACTAATCACGGGCAAAGAAGGTATGGGGCATGGTGATTTCAAGCTCCTCGCCGCGCTCGGTGCCTGGCTTGGCTGGCAACAGTTACCGATAATTATCTTAGTGTCTTCGGTGGTCGGTGCATTGATCGGCACCGTCAGTATTTTATTGAAAGGCCGTGAAAAACAGGCGCAGATTGCCTTTGGCCCTTATCTCGCTGTAGCCGGTTGGATTGCTTTAATTGCTGGTGAACGGATTACCCAAGGTTATCTGCGACTCTTTTGATGACTTTAGCAGCAAAAAGACTGGCTGCACCCAACGCAGGTTATGAATTCAAGCTACGTCCTTTATAATCTGCTGCTTATATTTCCCTGCGGAACAAAACCATGTTTGTACTAGGACTTACCGGTGGTATCGGTAGCGGTAAAAGCGCTGTCGCTGCCTGCTTTAAAAAGTACGGCATAAAAGTCGTCGATGCTGACATTGCAGCTCGCAAAGTTGTTGAACCTGGTATGCCTGCCCTACAGGCTATTGCCGAACATTTTGGCGAGCATGTACTACAGACCGATGGTACGCTGGATCGCGCAGCACTGCGTAGCATTGTTTTTAACGATGAGCTGCAAAGACAATGGCTTGAACAACTATTGCATCCAGCAATCGGTGAATGGATAGCCTCTGAAATAGCCTCTGCCACCAGTGCCTACGTCATACTTGAATCCCCCCTGCTTCTTGAAACCGAACAGCGTAAATCCACCCAGCGAACATTAGTGGTCGATGTCAGTAAAGAGTTACAAATCGAGCGTGCTACAGCGCGGGATGACAATAGTCGCGAACAAATCGAAGCTATTATTGCTGCACAACTACCTCGTAAAGAACGTCTGGCACGAGCGGATGATGTCATTGACAACAGCGGTTCGCTCGCAGACTTAGAGAGTGCAGTCGACACACTGCACCAGCAGTACCTTACAATTGCAGCAACATCCAACGGTCAAGGTCCAGCTTAAAATGCCTGAAAAATTAGCTGATACAAACTCCGCTAGCAATATTGTGCTGCAATGCCCCCAGTGTAAAAAACCAGTGCACTGGAATGACCGTTATCCGCACCGCCCATTTTGCTCACAACGCTGCCAACAGCTAGATTTTGGTGAATGGGCAACGGAAAAAAATACTATTTCCGGCGATACAGTGGTGCGAAATACCCCTGAGGAGCAGGATGAATGAGGATTCTTACAAACATTATTTAAGAGACAGACTGACGCCCGAAGTATCTAACGATTCAACAGAACTAATAATCCAACCTGTCGAACAAGTCAAAGCATCTAACAACTTAAACCGTTTAACAATTTACGCTCTGTTACTCTGACGCATCTATAATCTTTTTAAGCACGGCATAGTTAGCAGCGGGAAATTGATAGTCATTGAGCGCACTGATTTCGACCCAGCATACGCGTTGCCCTTCGTTGCCTTTTGGTAGACCACTGAAACCGTGAACCGCCCATACATCAAGCTCAATCAACTTATCGCTATAGTCATGCTCGGTCAGTAAAAAAGGTGCACAATCATTAACCTCTATCGCCAGCTCTTCAAATAACTCGCGCTTCAAGGCCTGCTCGGGGCTTTCTCCAGAGACCACCTTGCCACCGGGAAACTCCCAAAGGCCGCCCTGGTGTAAATGCTCGGGGCGCCGGGCAATCAACACTTGCTGTTTTGAAGAGCCGTAAATTACCCCAGCAACCACATGAATACGTTTAGTCGCTCCACTCACTTTAATGACTCCCGTTACAACAACTTAA
Source organism: Porticoccaceae bacterium (assembly GCA_029212965.1). Lineage (GTDB taxonomy): Bacteria > Pseudomonadota > Gammaproteobacteria > Pseudomonadales > Porticoccaceae > Reddybacter. The sequence continues at coordinate 47,819 of JARGOV010000004.1, read as the reverse complement.
GTACGGTATTCAGCATTAATACGGATATAGTCGTAGGATAAATCAGTCGTCCACACGGTTTCACTGACACCGCCGCGCGCCAAATCAACACGAATTGTCAACTCTTCTTTATCCATTACCTGCTGCCCTGCCCGTTCCGAGTAAGTTGCGGCGCGACCACCTTGTTCGGCAATAAGTACATCATCGAGCCAGACTTTTATTTGGTTCACGTCGAGGTCGGTAACACCTGCGCGGCCAATGGCCGCAAGAATTCGCCCCCAGTTGGGATCACTGGCAAACAACGCCGTTTTAACAAGGGGCGAATCGGCAACGGTGTAGGCTACCTCAAGACACTCCTCAACGCTGGCACCGCTAGCCACTTCCACAGTGACAAACTTGGTCGCGCCTTCACCATCGCGGACGATAGCTTGAGCCAGTTCGATGCACACCTGCTCTACAGCGTCAGCAAAACATTCGCCATCATCGTCATGACTAAGCATAATACCTGACTGCCCTGTGGCAACCAGTACCAGGGAGTCATTGGTCGAGGTATCGCCATCGACGGTGATACGATTAAACGATTTATTCACAGCTCGGTTGAGCACCTGCTGTAAATACTCTGGTGAACAACATGCATCACTTGCCACATAAGCCAGCATGGTCGCCATATCGGGCCGAATCATGCCGGCACCTTTAGCGATGCCGGTAATGGTGATGGTTTCGCCGTTCATTTGAATCTGGCGACTGGCACCTTTGGGACGCGTGTCGGTGGTAAGTATACCCTCCGCAGCATCGCTCCACCCACTTTCACTCAGTGTGGCGAAGGTAGACGGCAAACCAGACAACAGTACTCCCAGAGGTAGTGGCTCGCCAATAACACCGGTTGAAAAAGGTAGAACCTGGGTCGCATCAATACCGGCGATGGTCGCTAACGCAGCACAGGATTGTTGCGCATCAGCCACGCCCTGCTCACCTGTACCCGCATTGGCATTACCCGTATTCGTCAATAAATAACGTATCGCCTTAGCGTTTTTAGAAGCCGACAAATGACGTTTCGCCACTTGTACCGGCGCAGCGCAAAAAGCATTGCGGGTAAAAACAGTCGCAATTTGACTGCCTTCGGCAAGTGCCATAACGACCAAATCTTTGCGTCCGGCAACTTTAATTCCGGCACACCCGGCCGCCAACTGAAAACCCTGAACTGGGAACATTGTGGGTAAATTACCCGACCCTACTGCCATAAAACAACGCCCTCTCTATTCAATTGATAAGGTCAATAAGTTCACGCTAACTTGCCGTGGCATTGCTTGTATTTTTTACCAGACCCACAGGGGCATGGGGCATTCCTGCCTACTTTTTCACTACTGCGTACAAAGGGCTGTTCAGGTAAAGTAGCAAGCTCCGCCACAGGCTCTTCTTCCGCCAAGGCTGACTGGCTTTTCTCATGGCTGAATTCCATTTGTTGTTGATTGAGCGTTTCCTGCCTCTGGCGTTCTAACTCATCAGCTTCATCGTCACGACGAATTTCAACACGGCAGAGAAAACGCACCGTTTCGAGTTTGATATTTTCGAGCATCTCCTGAAACAGCTCAAATGACTCACGTTTGTATTCCTGTTTTGGGTTCTTCTGTGCATAGGCACGTAAACCAATGCCCTGGCGTAAATGGTCAATATTAGAAAGATGCTCTTTCCAAAGGTTATCGAGCACCTGTAACATAACTTGTCTTTCAACGGTGTGAATATCATCGCCAATGTGCTCACAGCGCCGCTGATAAGACTCTTTCGCTGCCGCAATAACCTTGTTTTTTAAGCCTTCTTCATTGAGTCGCTTATCCTCATCCAGCCACTTTTGTATTGGTAGCTCGATATTGAATTCAGTTAACAGATCTTTTTCCAGGCCATCAACATCCCATTGCTCGGGCAGGCTCTGTGGGGGTATTGAGTTCTCAATAATCCGATTCACAACATCCCTTTGAACAGTACTGATGACTTCGCTAATATCTTCTGAGGCAAGTAGCTCGTTGCGCTGTTCATAGATGACCTGGCGTTGATCGTTTGCAACATCATCATATTCAAGCAACTGCTTACGCATATCAAAGTTATGGCCCTCGACCTTGCGCTGAGCCCGTTCAATAGCGCTTGTCACCATGCGGTGCTCAATGGCTTCGCCCTGCTCCATACCAATTGCGCGCATCATATTTTTAACGCGTTCTGAAGCAAACAAGCGCATCAAACTATCTTCAAGCGACAAATAGAAACGTGAAACACCCGGGTCGCCCTGACGCCCAGCTCGACCACGTAACTGATTGTCAATACGGCGGGATTCGTGGCGCTCGGTCGAAAGTATGTGTAAGCCCCCTGCTTCAATCACCTGATCGTGACGCTTCTGCCACGCTGCTGTCGCAGCTTCAATTTGCCCTTTGCTCGGATTTTTTAGACTCGCCAGCTCCACTTCCAAGTTACCACCCAGAACGATATCGGTGCCACGACCAGCCATGTTAGTGGCAATCGTCACAGTGGCAGGCACACCCGCCTGAGCGACGATCTGGGCTTCCTTTTCATGAAATTTAGCATTCAGCACCTGATGCTTGATTTTTTCTTTATTCAGTAACGCTGACAAAAGCTCAGAGGTTTCAATGGATGCTGTACCCACCAGTACCGGAGCGCCCTTTTCAATACAGCCGCGAACATCTTCAACCACGGCATTAAACTTCTCTTCCTGAGTGAGGAAAATCAGGTCGTTCAAATCTTCTCGCTGCACGGGCATGTTGGTCGGTATAACAACCACGGGCAGGCCGTAGATTTGATGAAACTCGAAGGCTTCGGTATCCGCCGTACCGGTCATTCCAGCAAGCTTACCAAAGAGACGGAAGTAGTTCTGAAAGGTGGTAGAGGCAAGTGTCTGACTCTCACTTTGAATCGTTACCCCCTCTTTCGCTTCAATGGCCTGGTGCAGACCTTCAGACAAACGACGGCCAGGCATAGTGCGTCCGGTATGCTCATCAATCAGCACCACTTCACCCTGCTGAACGATGTACTCAACATTCTTATGAAACATATGCTGGGCACGCAGAGCACTATGAACATGGTGTAGTAAGCCTAGGTTAGCGGCCTGGTAAAGACTTGAACCCTCCTCTAGTAAGCCTTCACTGAAGAGCATTTCTTCAACTTTCTCATGGCCAATTTCGGTCAGCTCGATCTGACGTACCTTTTCATCTACCGTAAAATCGCCTTCGGCCTCATCCTCACTCCCATTACTAGTGCCTGTAGTGCCCTGGTCATCTACCTCTATCTTGTCAGACTGGACTACCAAGCCCTGCACGAGTTTGTTCACTTTTTTATACAGTTCAGAACTGTCCTGCGCCTGACCAGAAATAATTAAGGGTGTACGCGCTTCATCAATCAGAATGGAGTCAACTTCATCGACAATGGCGTAGGCAAGCCCACGCTGAGATTTATGTTCCAGGCGCAACACCATATTGTCACGTAGGTAATCAAAGCCAAATTCGTTGTTGGTCCCGTAGGTGATATCTGCGGCATAAGCCTCCTGTCGGCTCACCGGTTTCTCTCCTTCGCGATCGACTAGAAAGGAACTTTCATTACCCACTGCATGGGATTGGACAATACCAACGTTCATGCCTAGGGCAAGATACACAGGGCTCATCCAGCTGGCATCGCGCCGTGCCAAATAATCGTTCACAGTGACAAGATAGACACCTTCACCAGTCAACGCATTTAGATAGGCAGGCAGTGTTGCCACCAGTGTTTTACCTTCACCGGTACGCATTTCAGCAATTTTGCCCTCGTGTAAAACAATCCCGCCGATCATTTGCGTATCAAAATGGCGCATACCAAGGCTGCGACCCGCAGCTTCACGCACAGCAGAAAAAGCCTCTGGCAGTAATTGATCCAGACTTTCTCCGGCATTCAGGCGCTGTTTAAACTCACCCGTTTTATCCCGTAACTGTTCATCACTGAGGTCTTTGAAAGCGCTCTCGTGTTGATTAATCTTTTCGACAACTTTACGTAAGCTTTTCAGTTCTCGGTCATTTTTGGTGCCGAAGACTTTTTTGAATATTTTACCAACCATGGCAATCGCAAACCCTGTAATTAACTAATTCTGATAATTCTTTGCTACGTATCGTATAGCGACGCAGCAGCGAAAACGAATAACAGCAGAAAAATAAGGCAGAGAGTTAACGAACTGTGCGACGAATATAGCTAGCGGGGTCAACATTGCGGCCATTTTTGTAGACTTCGAAATGGACATGGGGGCCAGTAGAGCGGCCTGTACTACCCATTTTGGCAATAACCTGACCCTTTTTCACCAAATCACCCACTTCGGTCAGGTTAATTTTGTTGTGCCCATAACGGGTAACATATCCTTCACCATGATCAATTTCGATCAAGTGGCCATAGCCTTTATAAGGTTCAGAACGAGTGACAATGCCAGAAGCAACTGCAATCACTTCCGAGCCATCTTTACCGGCAAAGTCAACACCCCGGTGCCAGGCCTTGCGTCCGTTGAAAGGGTCCGTTCTCTTACCATAGCGCGAAGACATCCAACCCTTGACAATGGGTCGACCTGAAATTGTATTCTCGCGCTTGAAGTCACGGTCAACAATCATCACACGTAGCAAGTCTAACTGCTGTTCACGGTTATCCATCCGTGCTTCAATCTCGGCAAATAGATCCTGCAAATCCTCCGAAATAATAAGACTCACCTCAAGATCTGGAGTCTCAAGGTTGGAAGACAAAGACTCTGTTAGCCGGCTATTTCCGGGCTCACTAACCTCAGCTGGGCCACCGATGGCGGGCGTACGACTAAAATCAAACTCACCCTTATCGAGCCCGGCAACATCGACTATACGTTCGCCAAGCGCATCCATTCGCACCATGCGAGCCTGAATTTCAGCCAGTTTTTTCGAATAGGCGGCAATTTTTTTATCCGCACTCGCTACCCCGAGTTGAAGTTCTTCGTGCTGCAGATCCAACTCTGCCTGCACTGCAGCCAGTGCTGCCCGCAGAGAAGCATCACCACGATCACTTTTCGCGCCTATGACCAACCCTGCGCCCAGAGGCACGCCGAGCACACACAATGACAAAGCCACTTTGGCCCAAGTATTCAAAGTTAGTGTCAGCGATTTACTTTGGCGGGGGCTGAGGAAAATAATTTTCATAAAAGCACTTTAATATCGAGCTTCGACCATCAAATTAAGGAGAAGGTTAACATTCTTTAAGCGACTACTTTCGCTGCCGATCGACTTTATATATGCTTTTTCGCATACCTAAACAGCAGCAATGGCGGGCTTGGAATAGGAGATTGGTGCATCTTGCTCATTATCTTCAAAAGTTACCACTTCCCATGCATCCTTTTGTGCGAGTAGTTCACGCAACAACATATTGTTCAATGCATGGCCAGATTTAAAGGCATTGAACTCACCAATCAGGCTATTACCCAATAAGTAAAGATCACCAATGGCATCAAGAACCTTGTGTTTGACAAACTCGTCCTCGTAGCGCAAGCCGTCTTGATTCAAGACTTGAGCGTCATCCACTGCAATAGCGTTATCCATACTAGCGCCACGAGCGAGCCCCTGTGAGCGCAAGTATTCAAACTCATGCATAAAACCAAAGGTGCGTGCGCGACTCACTTCTTTCACAAAGGAGGTACTGGAAAAATCGACTGTCACTTCTTTGTTGCGTTCTTTGAAAGCGGGGTGATCAAAATGAATCGTGAAAGTCACTTTAAAGCCATCGAAGGGCTTAAAGGAGGCTGTCTTATCCTCCTGACTAACTTCGACCAGTTTTTTTATGCGAATAAATTTCTTTGGCGCGTCCTGTTCGATAATGCCAGCCGATTGAATCAAAAAAACAAAGGGGCCAGCACTGCCGTCCATAATCGGTACTTCTGGGGCGGTAACATCAATAACTGCGTTATCGATACCCAAACCAGCCATCGCCGACAAAAGATGTTCCACCGTGGAAACGCGGACATCGCCATTGACCAGTGACGTGGATAACGTGGTATCGCCAACATTCATCGCCTTAGCTTCAATTTCAACCACTGGGTCAAGGTCGGTGCGACGAAAGACAATACCCGTATTCACCGCTGCCGGTTTAAGGGTCAAATAAACCTTTTCACCTGTATGCAGGCCAACGCCGGTCGCACGAATGGTGTTGTTTAACGTACGCTGTCGTATCACTGCTTAAGCCCCGTAAGTACAAGCGCGGGATAGTAGCAAAACCTGTGTCTCGACTCTACCCATATTGTCGGTCTAAACCCCGCAGAGGGGTATGCCAAGTTTAGACCGACATGTTCTGTTCTGCAGCCTACTCCACAGCTATTAATCAGCTTGGCGGCGTAAAAAAGCCGGGATATCCAAATAGTCCATATCAGCCTCCTGCTGTGCTGCCACTTTATTGATTGCTTCACTCTGAGGTTCTGAAGACACGGCACTGGCTGCACTCGTACCACCACGCATAGCTCCGCGACCCGCGGTGCGTGTCACTGTCGGCCGATCGAGTTGGCCATAATCAATTTCGCCATTGGTTTTCAGGGTGTTATCAACCACCTTGGCGGGAACAGGTCGACTTATTTCCTCAGCGCGACCCAAGCCGGTCGCCACTACAGTAACACGCAACTCATCACCCATCTCATCATCGATCACAGTACCCACAACCACGGTCGCCTGATCAGACGCAAATTCTTCGACAGTGTCACCAACGTCAGAAAACTCACCCAACGACAGGTTGGGCCCGGCAGTAATATTGACCAGGATACCCCGCGCTCCGCGCAGATCGATATCTTCTAACAAAGGACTGTGCACCGCCGCTTCCGCAGCTTCTCTCGCACGATTTTCGCCACTGGCAATGCCAGAGCCCATCATTGCCATGCCCATTTCTGACATCACTGTCCGCACATCAGCAAAATCAACATTGATCATACCGGGGCGAATAATCAGGTCTGCTATGCCTTGTACTGCACCCAATAACACATCGTTGGCCGCCTTAAAAGCATCCAGCAACGTCGTGTTTTTACCCAGCACAGACAGTAATTTTTCGTTGGGCACAGTGATCAACGAATCAACTTTGTCTTTTAGTTGCTTGACCCCTTCATTGGCAATGGCCATGCGCTTACGGCCTTCAAAGGGGAAAGGTCGGGTCACAACAGCAACCGTCAAAATACCCAGATCCTTGGCAATATCAGCAACCACTGGTGCGGCGCCCGTTCCTGTGCCACCCCCCATACCCGCAGTGATAAACACCATATCTGCACCTTCAAGCACCTCGGCGATACGCTCCCTGTCTTCCATCGCCGCCTGACGCCCAATTTCAGGATTCGCACCTGCGCCAAGGCCTTTCGTGATGCCATTGCCTAACTGCAGCAATGTGGCATCGGACAGGCCTTTTAAGGCTTGAGAGTCAGTATTGGCACAGATGAATTCAACGCCTTCAACCTGACTATCAATCATATGCCTGACTGCATTGCCACCGCCGCCACCCACGCCGATAACTTTAATTTCTGCCGTTTCTGGTATGCTATCCACAATTTCAAACATCACTTATACCCCTCGATTAACATTGCTATTTGACTAGCCAATTACCCATTAAAAAATTAAAAGTGCTCTTTAAACCAGGCTTTGATGCGTGACACCAAACCCTCGCCCTGCTCACTTTCTTGTCCCCTACCACCTTCACGCTGCTGCTCAAGACCATAGAGCAACAACCCCACACCCGTTGAATAAATCGGGTTATTAACGATATCGCTCAAGCCTTGAATGTTTTGTGGACAGCCTAGCCGCACTGGCATATGAAAAATCTCTTCTGCCAACTCGACCACACCCTCCATTTTTGCCGTGCCACCGGTTAATACAATCCCGGCAGCAACCAGCTCTTCAAAACCACTGCGTCGTAATTCCGCCTGCACCAACGTGAACAACTCGTCATAGCGCGGCTCGACTACTTCGGCCAGGGCCTGTCGAGACAGGTCCCTCGGCGGACGCTCGCCAACACTCGGCACTTTGATGGTTTCTTCTGGCCGTGCCAGCTTCGCCAGTGCGCAGGCATATTTAATTTTCAATTCTTCCGCATTCGCGGTAGGTGTGCGCAGCGCCATGGCAATATCATTAGTCACCTGGTCACCGGCAATAGGTATCACCCCTGTGTGGCGAATCGCGCCATCGGTAAAGATGGCAATGTCCGTGGTGCCGCCACCTAAATCGACCATGCAAACGCCAAGCTGCTTTTCATCTTCGGTGAGAACGGCATAGCTCGACGCTAATTGTTCAAGAATGACATCGTCGACTTCCAGGCCACAGCGGCGAATACATTTTTTTATGTTTTGCGCGGCATTGGCAGCACCCGTTACCAGATGAACCTTGGCCTCAAGGCGCACACCGGACATACCCAGAGGCTCACGCACTCCCTCCTGGTTGTCGATGATGTATTCCTGTGGCAGCACGTGCAGAATTTCCTGATCTGCAGGAATTGCCACCGCCCGCGCTGCATCTATCACCCTCTCAATATCGAGGCGATGCACCTCACGATCACGAATAGCAACAATGCCGTGGGAATTGAGGCTGCGAATATGATTGCCGGCAATCCCTGCGTAGACTGAATGAATCTGGCACCCTGCCATTAACTCGACCTCCTGCACCGCACGCTCAATAGCCGCCACTGTGGATTCGATATTCACTACCACGCCTTTTTTCAAACCTGAAGAAGGGTGCATGCCGGTGCCAACGATTTCCAGCTGTCCATCGGGTCCCGCGACGCCAACAATAGCAACCACTTTAGAGGTGCCAATATCGAGGCCGACGATCATTTGCTCATTGCTACTATTTGCCATGAATTAAGCTCTTTTTCTTTTATCTTTCAATTGAGTCATCAACTCGAAATATCATTTTCACGCCACGACACCGCCACACCGTTGTCGTAGCGCGCATCAATCCCCTGAATTTTTTCTTGCCTACTGACTAACTCGACCTGCCATATCGACAGAAAGCGCTGCACTTTAGTGACAACATCACCACGACCCAGTACCACTTCATGACCCGAATTCAGCTTCAAGCTGCGAGCCCCGTGCTCGTCGACACTAAAAGTCACTACCTTTAATCCCTGGCTAAACATCAATTCACTGACATCGCGATACTCACTCATTACCTGTCGCGAATTCCCCTCCGGTCCAACCAGGAGCGGTAAATCACCAAGGATTTGATTGTCAGTCGCGTTAAGCGCGGCACCACTGCGGTTCAAAAACCCGCTGTCACGCCAACGCGCAATGGGCACCTCTTCAACAATATTAAGTCTCAAACGGTCAGGCCATTGACGACGCACACTGGCCGATGCTATCCAGGGGTGGGCCTCAAGACGCTCGCGCAAGCGCACTAAATCAAGGCTAATAAATCCACCACTACTGAGATCACCAACCAACGTTTCAATCTCACTTTGTGTCACTCGTTGATAGGGACTATCGACGAAAATACGTGTCAATGGCCGGTCAATGTAGCGGTACAACACCACCGATCCGACAGTAAAAATAGCCAGCCCACCAACCCACAGTGAAAAACGTGCCAAACTTTTCAGCCATCTCAGCATCTCCAAAAGAGCATCGCTATAGCGTGCTTCATGGCGCACTTGTTTGCGTCGTGCACCACGCTGCTTTGCTTTGGAAGATACCGTGAGCACCATGTCAGGCGGTCCTTCCAGCAAGAACAACAGATGTTTTCTTCTCACTGTCGTTGTTCACTGAGGTCTGTAAGATTTCAATCAACAAATCCGCGAAACTTAGGCCTGCTGCTGCCCCTGCCATTGGCACCAAACTATGGTCAGTCATGCCCGGCACGGTATTCACCTCGAGTAAACGCGGCTCACCATCGGCACTCATCATGACGTCAACCCGGCCCCAGCCCTCGCAACCAAGACTGGTAAAAGCCTCTAGTGCCAGCGCCTGCATGGCCTTCTCAGCGTCAGCCGACAAACCGCAAGGGCAGATATAACGCGTGTCATCAGATAGATATTTCGCCTCGTAGTCGTAAAAGGGGCGATCAGTTTCAAGCTTAATAACTGGCAAAGGCTTACCATTGAGAATAGCAACCGTGTACTCGCCACCACTGAGCCAACGCTCTGCAATGACCACACTGTCAAAGGCATCGGCGGCAGACCAGGCCGCTTGCAGTTCATTAGCACTACTAGCCTTTGCCATACCGAGACTAGAGCCTTCACTCGCCGGCTTTACCATCACTTCGCCACCTAGTTCAGCCAGCAGAGCAGACCAGTCGCTATCTTTATGCAGTTGAGCAAAACCCGCCGTTGGCAGACCCATGCCCTGCCACAGTTGCTTGCAACGTAGTTTGTCCATTGCCAATGCCGACGCCAGTACGCCGCTACCGGTATAGGGCAGCCCCAAACATTCCAGTGCGCCCTGCACAGTGCCATCTTCACCGCCGGCACCGTGGAGAACGATAAAAACACGATCTGGCTGTAATGCTTCCAGCTGAGCTATCCAGCCAGGCCCAAAATCCAGCCCATGAGCATCCAGGCCTTCACCCTGCAGTGCTGACAAAACCGCTTTGCCACCCTTCAGTGACACCTCGCGCTCACCAGACTGGCCACCGTAAAGCACGACAATACGACCGAAGACATTGGCTTTAGGTAGTGGGGTATTGATCGCAGCCATATTTATTGCAAGCCCCCTTCAGACAGTAATTTCACCAGCTTACTCACACTGCCCGCCCCCTGAGTCATGACAATATCCCCTGGCTTAACCAATGATTTCAGGATATCGGGAGCAGTCTCTATGGACTCTGCATAAACTGGATCAACCTTGCCCCGTTGACGAATCGCACGACACAGATGCCGACTGGTCGCAGCGGGAATCTCTTCCTCCCCAGCGGTATAAACGGGCACCATAATTAACACATCCACCTCTGACAGCACCTCGACAAAATCATCGTAGAGATCGCGTGTTCGGGTATAGCGGTGGGGTTGGAATATCAGGACTAAGCGGCGCTGAGGCCAGCCCTCACGCACGGCTTGTACGGTCGCCTTCACTTCGCTGGGGTGGTGTCCATAGTCATCCACCAACATGGCTGTGCCAGCACCACCGGCAACGGGATAATTACCGTAAACCTCAAAACGTCGACCAACGCCTTGAAAGCCCGCCAGTCCCTTACAAATTGACTCATCACTCAGGCCTTCATCACTAGCCACTGCAATGGCTGCGGTCGCATTCAGCATATTGTGGCGACCGGGAATACTTAGCTTGATTGTCAAACTATTCATATCATCGGGCCGGTCTACACGGAAATAAGCGCTACGCTCTTCAACCCCGGCATCACTGATACGGTAATCGGCATCCTCACTAAAGCCATAGGTTAGAATCGGCCGCGACACCAGTGGCATAATTGCTCTCACCACCGGGTCATCAATGCATAGCACTGCCAAACCGTAGAACGGCAGGTTGTGAAGAAATTCAATAAAGGTCTGCTTCAACTTCGAAAAATCGAAGTCATAGGTTTCCATATGATCAGCTTCAATATTAGTCACCACCGCCACCATAGGCTGGAGGTGCAAAAATGAAGCATCACTTTCATCGGCCTCAGCCACCAGATAACGGCTTTCACCCAACTGGGCGTTAGTGCCAGCACTGGTGACTTTCCCACCAATCACAAAAGTCGGTGCTCGCCCGGCTTCAGCCAGCACATTAGCCAGAAGGCTAGTCGTAGTGGTTTTGCCGTGGGTACCAGCAACAGCAATGCTGTGACGGTAACGCATTAATTCGGCAAGCATTTCAGCGCGGCGCACGACAGGAATACGTGACTCACGCGCGGCAATAATTTCTGGATTCTCTTCATTGACGGCACTCGACTGCACCACCACGTCAACACCCTTAACTTGCTCACCCTTGTGCCCTATATCAATATGCGCACCCATACCTCGCAAGCGAATAATATTGGCATTGACCGCCAGGTCAGAACCGGAGATCGTATATCCTTGGTTGAGTAGTACCTCGGCAATACCGCACATACCGCTGCCGCCAATACCAATAAAGTGAATACGGCGGATACGGCGCATTTCAGGAACTGCATAAATGCCACTCATACCATTACCTCCTCACAAACATCGGCTACGGTACTTCCCGCATCAGGCATTGCCAGTGCGCGAGCTGCCAAGGCCATCGCGATCAGTTGTTGCTTATTTGCGAGTACTTCTTTCAGCAAAGTCACCAGTGCTTCCGGGTTGAGGTCTTCTTCTTGCATTATCACAGCCGCTTTGTTGTCGACTAGCCAGCGCGCATTTGCGCTCTGATGATCATCGATGGCATCGGGATAGGGAATTAACACCGCGCCTAAACCGGCGGCTGTCAGCTCAGACACGGTCAATGCCCCGGCTCGACAAATGACAAAATCAGTCGTGCCATAGGCCGCAGCCATATCATCAACAAAAGGCACTACGTCTGCATCGACACCTGCGTCGTTATAGGCTTTAAGGGTGATCTCAAGATGCTTTTGACCGCATTGATGAACCACGGTCGGGCGCTCCGTTACAGGCAGTAATGCCAGAGCCTCGGGCAATACCCGATTGATGGCCAATGCACCGAGACTACCGCCCAGCACTAATAAACGGGAGGCTTGTCCTTCAACTACCATCAAACGTCTTTGCGGTGCTGCGAGGGCACTAATTTCTCGGCGCACCGGATTGCCACAGTGCTCACCTTTTGCCAGAGTATTGGGGAAAGCTTGCAGCACACGCACTGCCAGCTTTTGTAAAATCCTATTGGTGGTACCAGCAACGGCATTCTGCTCATGGATCACAAGGGGCTTGTTCAGTAATCGAGCTGCCAAACCGCCAGGGCCAGATGCAAAACCACCAAAGCCCAACACACACTGAGGCCCGACCCGACGCACCACACCCATGGCTTGCCACAGTGCTTTCAATAAACCCCAAGGCGCTTTGAGCTTAACGATCACACCGCTTTTGCCACGTAAGCCCACCACATCGATAAAATGAAGAGGGAAATCTGCACCTGGTACTAAGTCCGCTTCAATACCGCGGCGTGTACCCAGCCAATTCACCACTACACCACGCGCGCGCAGTTCTTCTGCCACCGCGAGTGCGGGAAACACATGACCACCGGTGCCACCAGCCATAATGAGTACACGCCGAGGCTTCATCGCACCACCTTCGACTTGGTTTTACCGGTGCGCTTAGCCAACGCAGCCATGTCATCCATTTCGATACCGACCCGCAGTACTAGGGCAACCATCATTGCGCACACCAGCAAACTACTTCCGCCGTAACTAATAAAGGGCAGCGTTAAACCCTTGGTGGGTAACAGTCCCGAGGTCACACCGATATTAATAAACACTTGCCCGGCCAACAGAATGCCGACACCAAACACCACATAGGCTGAAAACCAGTCCTGGCGTTGCACCGCTCTGCGCGCAATGATAAAAATCCGTCCAATCATTAATGCAAATAGTGCCATCACTACCAGCACCCCTAGCAAACCAAACTCTTCGGCGAGTATGGCAAACACAAAATCCGTGTGCGCCTCAGGCAAATAGAAGAGCTTTTGCACACTATTGCCCAAACCCACGCCGAACCACTCACCACGGCCAAAGGCAATAAGGGATTGGGTCAATTGATAGCCATCCCCAAACTGTTGCGCCCAGGGATCCAGAAAAGTCACCAGCCGGCGAAAACGATACTCTGAAGTAAGAGCCAAGACCCCGACGCCAGCGATACCCACAGCCAGCAAGCCTAAGAATTGCCACAGGCGCACACCGGCAATAAAAAGCATCACCAACACAGTCGCCGCCATTACCACTGTGGAACCAAAGTCAGGCTCCATTAGCAGTAAAAAAGCAAACACACCGACTACGGCCAGCGGAATGGCAAAGCTGTGCCAGCTGTCTTGTAAGCGCAATTGGTGACGCTGCAAATAGGCTGCTACGAAGAAGATCATGCAGAGCTTCGCTAACTCCGAAACCTGCAGGGTAAACATTCCCAGCTTGAACCAACGACGACTGCCATTAACCGCGTGACCAACACCCGGAATCAGTACCAGCGCAAGCGCTAGGCCCCCGACGATAACCAACAAACCGGAATGCTCATACCACCAGGCCATGGGAATATTCAACACTAGCCATGCCGCACTGAAAGCAATCAGCAAATACATCAGGTGGCGTTTGGTAAAGAAAAAAGCATCACCATACCTATGATCAGCAAAACTAATGGATGCCGACATGATCATCAACAGACCAACCGAAACTAATGCCACCACAGCAGTCAGCAAATAACGGTCGGCATAATGTAGTGGCCTGGGCTGCCAGAACCCGGCCAGCAAAGGCAACACAGTAAAATTTGTCGCTCTGCCCTTAAAAGTCGGCCCGCTCATGCCTGCACTTTTCATGGTGTAGCCCCCGCGCCTAGGGCCTTTACAGCAGCCACGAAGCAGCGACCACGTTCTTCAAAACCAGAAAACATATCAAAACTGGCACAAGCCGGTGAAAGCAGAACAATGTCTCCCGGCTGTGCGAGACGCTCAGCCCCACTCACAGCACCCTCTAGGGATGTAGCGTGAATGCTAGGCACATATCTATCAAAAACCCTTGCCAATAGAGTGGCGTCTTCGCCCATCAATATCGTCTGTTTGACCTTGCCGGGCAGTGCTTTTGCCAGGCTGCTAAAGTCTTGACCCTTTGCCTGGCCGCCGCCAATTAGAATAATACTCCCAGAGGTTTTTCCTGTGGCTGTCGTTGTATCGCACAGGCCGTTAATCGCCGCCACCGTAGCCCCAACATTGGTCGCCTTGGAATCATCAATCCAGGTCACCCCATCACGCTGTGCAACATGCTGACAGCGGTGCGCCAGGCCCGGGAAACTGCCTAGCGCCTCTAACATCGCCTCACGGGGCAAACCCGCAGCGTGACCCAGTGCGAGAGCCGCGAGTGCGTTAGCAATATTGTGGCGGCCTTTAATCCGCACATCTGCCACCCGTATCAATAGTTCGAACTGAAAGGCCAGCCAGCTTTCACCCTCGTGGTCAATCAGGCCGAAAGCGCAAAAATCGGGTTTACTTAAACCAAAACTCCAATTGGTGACGGCATCGCTAATCAAGGGTTGAGAGAGGCAATCATCACGGTTAACCACAATTTGCCTTGAGCCTTTAAACACCCGGTGCTTGGCGCGGTGATAATCGAGGATGGATTCGTAACGATCCATATGATCGGGGCTAATATTGAGCACTGTAGCCACTTCCGCACCCAGTTTTTCGACACTTTCTAGCTGAAAACTAGACAACTCAAGCACATATAAATCTTTTTTGTCATCCAACAGCTCCAGCGCTGGGGTACCGAGGTTGCCGCCAACACCGACGTTTTTACCAGCCAGTCGAGCCATTTCACCCAGCAAGGTCGTCACGGTGCTTTTACCGTTGGAACCGGTAATTGCCACAATGGGTGCCTGGGCGTGACGAGCAAAGAGCTCAATATCGCCAATAATTTCCGTTCCGGCCTTCGCCGCCTCAAGCAAAGCAGGGGTATCGAGGGGTAGACCCGGGCTGACGATCAACTGATCCGCGCCACACAAAGTAACGGCGTCAAGCTCGCCTAATTCTGTGCGCACATCGGGCAGCTCTTTGTGTAGCTGTGCCAAAGCTGGTGGTTTTTCACGGCTATCGACGACAACAAAAGGTACGCCCTGGGTCGACAGAAAGCGCGCCACAGACAAGCCCGTGGCGCCAAGGCCCACTACGACGGTCAGTCTGTTGCTCGCTATCAATTCAACCACTTTATCCTCTTGCATCTTTATTTCAGTCGATCCCTTTTCGCCACTACTTTTCGAAACGCTCTATCTCAATTTCAATGTTGCCAAACCAAAAAGCACCAGCATTACCGTAATAATCCAAAAACGTACAATCACTCTCGGCTCCGGCCAGCCCTTCAATTCATAGTGGTGGTGGATAGGCGCCATACGAAAAATACGTTTGCCGGTTAGCTTGAAAGAGGCCACCTGCATAATCACCGAAACAGTCTCCAGAACAAAAATGCCGCCCATGATGAAAAAAACAATTTCCTGACGCACGACGATGGCTATAACACCCAATGCCGCCCCCAACGAAAGAGCACCGACATCACCCATAAATACCTGTGCGGGATAGGTGTTGAACCAGAGAAAGCCAAGACCCGCTCCACCCAGAGCGGAGCAAAAAATCATCAATTCGCCAGCACCTCTTATGAACGGAATGTGTAAATACTCCGCAAATGTGGCATGGCCAGTGAGATAGGCAATGATGCCTAGGGCGCCACCCACCAGTACCGTCGGCATAATAGCCAGACCATCAAGGCCATCGGTGAGGTTGACTGCATTACTTGAGCCAACAATCACAAAATAGCTCAGCACCACGTAAAAGAAGCCCATGGGCCAGGCAACATTTTTAAAGAAGGGCACGATCAGCTCGGTTTCAGCTGGAGAAATAGCGCTGCTATAGAGGAACATGCCTGCGGCCAAGCCTGCCACTGATTGCCAAAGATACTTCCAGCGGGCGGGCAGACCCGCTGAATTTTTCTCCACCACTTTACGGTAGTCGTCGACCCAGCCAATCAGGCCGAAAGCCAGGGTGACCAGTAGCACCGTCCACACATAGCGATTTGTCAGATCCGCCCACAGCAAGGTGGAGACAAAAATCGACATTAAAATCAAGGCACCACCCATGGTCGGTGTGCCCGATTTAACAAGGTGAGTCTCCGGGCCATCGCTACGTACCGACTGACCGATTTGCAGCGTATTGAGCTTCCTGATCATGTAAGGGCCGAACACCAGGGAAATAAGCAGCGAGGTCAACATGCCGAGAATGGCACGCAGTGTCAGGTACTTGAACACACCGAAAGCACTGTAGTAGTCGCTTAAATAATCAGCCAGCAATAAGAGCATCAGTCGTTTTCCTCAATAATGTGTGCTACCACGTCTTCCATGGCGGCGCTGCGAGAACCCTTTACCAACACAACGACTGCGCTATTTAAATGTTCACTCAAAGCAGCACTCAGTGCTGCTTTATCGGCAAAATGTTCACCACCCTCCCCAAAAGCGGAGACTGTCTCTACACTGAGCACACCCGTGGTGAACAGCCTGTCGATGCCAGCATTGTCGGCATAGGCACCAATTTCACGATGCATTGCCTTCTCGCCAGGACCCAATTCCGCCATATCACCGAGCACCAACAAATGCTTGCCAGGCATCGCAACAAGAGCATCAATTGCGGCCTTAACGGAACCTGGGTTAGCGTTGTAACTATCGTCAATAATTCTCGCGCCTCGAAGACCTGGCTTACTTTCCATACGCCCGGGGGCAGCTTCCATCGCGGCAAGTCCAGCGGCAATGCTAACCAGGTCAACCCCCGCCGCTACTGCACAGGCTGCGGCAGCTAGGGCGTTAGAAATATTATGCGCACCGGGGATGGCGAGTTGAATTTCAATTCTACCTAGAGGCGAATGCAGCATAAAACGGGCACAGGCGGCGGTATTAAACTGCACATTCGATGCGTAAAAATCGGCTGCGCTATTCTCAACACTAAAACTCTGGCAATAAATACCGTGGGCACGACGACGCCATTGCCCATACCAGGGCTCATCAAGATTCAGTATGGCAGTGCCACATTTGTCGAGGCCGCTATAAATTTCACCCTTAGCACTGGCAACACCCGCAAGGGAACCAAAACCGGCGACATGAGCGGGCATAACATTAGTCACCACGGCAATAGTAGGGCGTGCGATGCTACACAGATAATCGATTTCACCTCTCGCGCTAGCACCCATTTCAATCACTGCTAACTGGTGCCTAGTTTGTAACCTCAGCAAGGTTTGCGGGACGCCAACATGGTTGTTTAGATTGCCTGCTGTCGCTAATACCTCGCCCTTGCAGCGCAAAATAACAGCCAGCATGTCTTTCACAGTAGTTTTACCGCCACTGCCAGTGATCGCTATTAACGGACCAGTGAATGTCCTCCGGGCCAGAGCACCGAGCTGGCCGAGGGCCTGAACGGTGTTGGGCACTACCCACTGGGGTATTGCTAGACGCTTGTCGGGAGTTTCAACCACCATACCGCAGGCTTTTAGCGCAGCGCTTTCAAGAAACTGATGGGCATCAAAATTATCACCGCGCAGAGCGACGAATAAATCACCACTCACCAAACTACGCGTATCGGTGCAAACACGGGAGAAATGACAATCGGGATACAATAGAGTACCGCCATAATTGACGGCGGCTTGAGATAAACTTAACGACGTCATAGTTTGCAAGCTCACGCCTCACCTCTTTCGCGCAGAGCCAAACGAGCTTCTACGACATCGTTAAAAGGCAAGCGCTGATCTTTAACCTGCTGGTAGTCTTCATGACCTTTACCAGCAATCAACACTACATCCTGCTCAGCGGCATTGCTCACGGCAAAACGAATAGCGGTGCGCCTATCAACAAAAACTTGAAGTTTATTCGGCTCGCTGGCATCGCCCGGCACTCCTTCCAACACAGCGTCAATAATGGCCTGGGCGTCTTCGCTACGCGGGTTATCGCTGGTAATCACCAGCTGCTCGGCAAGCTCTGCAGCGATTGAGCCCATCATTGGTCGCTTGCCCTGGTCACGATTGCCGCCACAGCCAAAAACACACCAAAGACGACCTTTGCAAGCAGGTCGTAAAGCTTTCAGTGCTTTTTCAAGGGCATCCGCTGTGTGCGCATAATCGACCACGACCATGGGTAAAGTCTGTGCATCGACGACTTCAAGACGACCAGGCACGGGTTTTAATTGTGCAACAGCAACTAACACGTCGGTCAACGCATAACCTTCGGCGCAGGCGACGCCAATCACGGCGAGCAAGTTGCTCAGATTAAAAGCACCTTGCAGAGGACTCTGTAGCACGCCTTGACCCCAAGGGGTCGTAAGATGAGCACGCACACCGTACATACCAAAGGCCGCGCCGTCGGCATAAATATCTGCTGTTTTTTGTGCACAGGAATAGCTGTAGCAATTGAGCTCACTGGCAATAGCTAGCTCGTCAATAATGGCTCGACCCGCTGCGTCATCGCAATTAACGATGGCAGTTTGCAAGCCGCGGGTCTTGAATAACCGAGTTTTCGCCTGCTGATAGGCCGCCATTGTTTTATGGTAGTCAAGATGGTCCTGACTCAAGTTGGTGAACACGGCGGTACTAAAATGAAGGTCCTCAACCCGTCCCTGGTCGAGGCTGTGAGAAGACACTTCCATTGCCACCGCCCCTACACCTGCGTCCAGTAAATCAGTAAGAATGGCCTGCACACTGACTGCATCCGGTGTCGTTAAACCGGTATCAGTCAAGCTTACCTCCGCCTCATCGGGGAACTGCAAGCCATAACCCAGAGTACCGATCACACCCGCTGGTTTACCCAGCAGTGTCAACAACTGAGCTAGCAATTGTGTGCAGGTGGTTTTGCCATTAGTGCCAGTAATAGCAATGACCGGCAGTCTGGCACTGGGATCGGCATAGAAACGACCGGCAATGGCACTAACTTTGTGCGCCAAATTATCAATAGGGATCACGGGCAAAGGTGTTTCGCCAGCAGTATTAAAGCCTTTACTTTCGACCAGAGCGGCCACGGCTCCTGCGGTATTTGCCGGGGTTAGATAATGTCGACCATCGCTGTGCAAACCTGGATAGGCAATAAATAAGTCGCCCGGTTCCAACTTGCGGCTGTCTAATTGCAACCCGCTGATCCTCAAATTTGCCAACTCGACAGACAAGCCTGAATCCGGAAAATTGAAGCCCTCGAGTAACTCACCCAGAGTAATACCCTCTACAGGACGGGGTGCTGTCATCACGAATCACCCCCGCGCTTTAAACCAGCGTCCTTTACCAGCTTGGGCTCGGGTACTTTCAAAGGCTGCACATTCATCAAGCGCAACGCCTCGGCGGTAACCTTTGAAAACACCGGTGCCGCCACTAAGCCACCGTAGTAATCTTCACCACGCGGGTCATCGATCACCACCACCGTCACTAAACGTGGTTTTTCGGCGGGCGCTATACCGGCAAATAACCCAACATAACGATCTTTTTGGTAACCACCGGCGCCGACTTTATGGCTGGTACCGGTTTTACCCGCTACGTCATAAGTATTAATGGCCGCTCGAGTACCGGTACCCTCCTTTTCGATCACCGCCTTCATCATTTGACGCACGCTGATGACAATATTTTTGTCGATAACCTGTTGTTCAGGCCCCGGGTGTACACCCTCTGCAGCAGAGATTTTCAACAATGAAACTTGCTTTTTAATGCCGTTATTCGCTAGTACAGCGTAGGCATTAGCTAGCTGCAAAGGCGTCGCAGCCATGCCATAACCAAAAGCAAGGGTAGCTGTTTCTACGTCTCGCCAACGGCGTTTGCTCGGCAACAAACCTGCACTTTCACCAGGGAAGCCAGTACCGGGACTATGACCGAGACCCACGCGGTCGAAGACACCGCGAATATGTGCTGGATCCAGTTTCATCGCTATTTTCGTGGTGCCAACCTGGCTCGACTTGGCAAGAATACCGCCCATATCCAGCTTGCCGTAATTGCGATGATCGAGAAACGTTTTTCGCCCGATTCGCAGATAACCCGGGCTGGTATCAATCATGGTTGTGGCATCAAACTGACCGCTTTCCAGCGCCGCAACCATAGTCAGCGGCTTCATAATCGAACCCGGCTCCAGCAAGTCAGTGAGTGCACGATTGCGAGTGCTACCCGCTTTTAGACGCGAGCGATCATTGGGGTTAAACGAAGGCTGGTTCACCATCGCCAGCACTTCACCAGTCTCTACATCGAGCACCACTACCGATCCTGATTTAGCGCGAAACTGTTTCATCGCTGCCTTTAATTCCCGGTAGGCGATATATTGCAAACGCAAGTCGATACTCAGCGCCAGATTGCTTCCGGGCTTCTCGCTTTCAATCAGCTGTAACTCTTTGATCACCCGACCCTTGCGGTCTTTCAACACCCGCTTGCTGCCGGTAGCGCCATAGAGCCAGTCATCAAAGGCCAGCTCCATCCCCTCCTGCCCGCGATCATCAATGCCGGTAAAGCCCACCAACTGCGCCGCCACTTCACCTGCGGGATAATAGCGTTTGTATTCCTCGCGCTTGAAGATGCCGGTGATATCGAGGTCGAGCACCGCCTGAGCCTGAGGGGGAGTTAACTGACGCGCAAGATACATAAACTCTTTATTGCGATAGCGCTCAATACGCTGCTTTAGATCCCCAACGCGCAATTTTAAGCGCCGTGCAAGCATGGCTAACTTGTCACCATCCAACTCGAGAAGCTGGGGGTTGGCACAAATAGAAACGACGGGGGTACTGATCGCCAGTGGCTCTCCTCGGCGATCAGTAATAATGCCTCTGTAAGCGGGGATTTCCACCGTGCGCAAGATACGGTTATTACCTTGACTTTGTAAAAACTCAAACCCTTGGTGCACATCGGGCAAAACCTGCAAACCGGCAACATGACTCAGAGCCAGGGCACCCAAAGAGAATAACACCACGACCATAGTCCAATAACGCCAGGAGGCGATACTCCGCACTCGCGCACCCGAACCGCGACGAGCCGATACGCGGCCTCGTTTTTCACGGTTTTTTGGACGCTGCTTATCTGCGTTTTTCTCCACTCACCCTTCCTTATTATCGAACCGCTATTCCTGACGACCCTTAAGGTTTGACTCTGACGATTTCGTCCAGTGCTGGCACCTGCATATGCAACTTACCGAGGGCCAATTGCTCAACCCGGTAAAGTGATGCCTGCGCACTGGCCTCTAGCAAGTTCTGCCCGCGAGCAATTTCTAGACGATTTTTTTCCTGTTGTAACTGCGCCAACTCGCCGTATAGCAAGCGACACTGGTGACTGACATAAACCACACCCAAGCCACTGACTAATACCGCTGTCCAGCTCAACAACAAACACATACTTAAACGGCTAAAGCGCGGCAAATTTGCTGTTACTGCCACCTCACATCACCTTTTCGGCCACACGCATGACCGCACTGCGCGCACGAGGGTTGAGTTCAACCTCTTCGCTACTAGCCTTTGACGCTTTACCTACAGCCTGCAAACGTCGAATAATTTGACTTTCTGGAATGGCCAAACCACGAGGAACCACTGGGTGAGTGTGACCGCGAATAAAGCGTTTAACGATACGGTCTTCCAAAGAGTGAAAGCTGATCACTACCAGCCGGCCACCAACTGAGAGCAAGTCGACAACACAGTCGAGCAATGCACGCAGATCATCTAATTCGCGGTTCAAAAAAATGCGGATCGCCTGAAAGGCCCGAGTCGCAGGGTGCTTACCCTTTTCCCAGGCAGGGTTGGCGGCGGCGACGATGTCAGCCAGCTCGCCCGTACGCGTAATCGGCTTTTTCTCTCTCGCCTCAACAATGGCTTTTGCCATACGGCGGGCAAATTTCTCTTCGCCATAGTCTTTGATCACACCAGCGATCTCTGTTTCCTCGGCAACCGCAATCCACTGGGCGGCACTTAACCCACGGGTCGTGTCCATACGCATATCGAGGGGACCATCGCGTAAAAAACTAAAACCGCGCTCAGCATCATCCAATTGAGGTGACGACACACCGAGATCAAGTAGCACACCACTGACTTTGCCAACCTGCCCACGCTCACGCAGTAAACTTTCGAGATCAGCGAAGGAAGCTTGTACGATTTCAAAGCGAGTATCACCGTCAAACAAACTGTGGCCCGCTGCGCAAGCCTCAATATCTTTATCAATTGCCAGTAAATGCCCTTGGGGGGATAACTGCTTCAACACCAGACCCGCATGTCCACCGCGGCCGAAGGTACCGTCAACATAGTAACCATCGACGTCACTGACCAGGGCATCAACGGCCCCATCTAACAGCACGGTAATATGGGCTTTTTTAGCAGCTGGCATCAGGCGGCCACCCTCACAATGACAATGATTGAATGTCTTCGGGAATCTCCAAACCACTGGCGACTTCATCCAACCAGGCTTTACGATTACTATTCCAACTCTCCGTATCCCACAGCTCGAGCCGATGACTCTGCCCCACCAGCGTGACCTTCTTGTCCAGTTTTGCGTAATCACGCAGCTCCTGAGGTATCAACACACGACCACTACCATCCAGATCCAGATCGCGGGCATTGCCTATCAGCAAGTGCTGCAAGCGACGGGTGTCTTTATTAAAGGTCGACATACGGGCAATTTTGACTTCCATCTCTTCCCACTCGGGACGCGGGTAAATAAACAGGCAGGTGTCAGTAATACTAATCGTGGCCACAAGGCTACCGCTAAATTCAGACATCAAGGCGTCACGGTACCGAGCGGGAATGGCCATTCGCCCCTTGGTATCCATGTTTATCTCGTTGCTGCCTCGAAACACCACAAACTCTCACAGTTATTATTTAAAAGACCACTTTGGCCCACTTTCACCCACAATTCGACACTATAGACTCGAGATAATTAAAGTCAATACTCACCAACGGGCAAACATGCACGAAAATGCTGACATTTCACGCGAACTTACAGGGAAAAGCCCAGCAAACCGATGAACACAAACAGCATAACCGAGGCAAAACAGAACGATAAAAACAGAACTTAAAGTAACACTTTAAGAAAGAGATTAATTTGATCTATTAATAGGGGCTACTAAGAACCTATGATTCAAATAGCTTTCTCTTACAAACGGCAAAGCAACGTCGTGACAAAGCCAACCTTGTTCTTAATTGAGGTATGCTCCCAAGATCGGACATCACACGGGGCACCTGCTTGAAGCCATCATTGATTAGAAAAACCCACCGCTGGCTAGGCTTAATTGCCGCACTACAACTGCTGATTTGGACGGCATCTGGCCTGTTCTTTTCCATCGTGCCCATTAACGACGTGCGCGGCACCCACCTCCTGCAAGCGCCACCCGCACTGCGACTGGACCATGTAAGACTGATCTCTCCCAGCTCTCTGGTTTCAAAACACCAGGAACTCGCTGTGGTGGGCCTTGGTAAAGTTGAATTACAACAGCGTTTATACACACCGGTTTATATCGTTAAGCAAGCAGACAAGCTGTCGGTCTATCACGCGGAAACAGCAGAAAAGCTCTCCCCTTTGACCGAAACTGAAGCCCTTTCGATTGCCGCTAACAGCACTCGTTTGCCACCCCTATCAGCAACGTGGGTCACGGAGGTCAGTCAGGGCAGCGAATATCGCAACAGCGAACTACCGGCCTGGAAAATCGAACTCAAAGGCATAGACGAGACCAATCTGTGGGTTGGTGCCAACACCGGAAAGGTGAGCGCCATTCGCACTAACACCTGGCGGCTTTACGACTTTCTATGGAGTCTTCACATAATGGATTACGTCGACCGCGATAATTTTAATTCTTGGCTACTACGGGCTTTCGCCCTACTGGGAGTGATAACCGTTGGCTCTGGCCTCGCCTTGTTTTTTATATCGGCCAAACAGAGAAAGCGCGGCTCAACGCAACCTTAAACAGTACGGCGCTAAGAATTCACGTCCGATGGGCACTGAAGGAGCACTCAGTTATAACGAGCCCTCAGCGGAAAAGAGTCCTCAGTCATAAAAAGAGCCTTCCGCAATCAATAAAAGTGGGAGCCGGCCTATAAGCCGGGTTCTGTCGAGAACAGTCATTCCTCTGGGATGCACGTCACCGTACACCTCAAGCAACCTACCCGGATCCAGCGCGGGCCACGCCTATGGATCCCTATTTGGTCTTGCTCCGAGTGGGGTTTACCCTGCCACGCCTGTTACCAGCCGCGCGGTGCGCTCTTACCGCACCATTTCACCCTTACCGGCAGCGAACTGCTTAGGCGGTATATTTTCTGCGGCACTTTCCGTAGGCTTACGCCCCCCAGGCGTTACCTGGCACTCTGCCCTATGGAGCCCGGACTTTCCTCCATCCCGACGGCCATTTATTCAATTAAGAATAAGCGCCGAAGCGGAACAGCGACTGCTCAGCCGACTCCCGGGCGAGAGGGTAGCAGAACTTAACCAGTAGGCAAGCAGAAACGAAAAAATAATACACTGCATGGCAAACCCACCGTACCTATGCAGGCTGACATTCCCATAATAAATAGACTACTATTCATTTAGTTTGATAAAAATAATGATTGATCAGTTTCCAAAATACCGCCTAATTTATATCTCAAAAAAACGCTACTAATAAGAGAGGAGCACTGCTATGCCACAAGTAGAAACCGCCATGGGGCCCATCGATGTCGACGACATCGGTATGTGCCTGATGCACGAGCACATCATTATCGCCGACTGGGATATGCGCCAAAACTATGACGACTACGTCGATATTGAAAAAGAAGTACCGAAAGCCGTTAGCTCGCTGAGCGCAGCAAAAGAGCGCGGTGTAAAAACGATTGTCGACCTGACCCCCGTTAACCTAGGTCGCGATATTCGCTCCATTATCGCCGTATCAAAAGCGTCAGGCGTCAACGTCATTTGCCCCACCGGCTTTTACTGGACAGAGGAAGCCTGGATGCACGGCTGGGATTCCAAGCACTTGTCAACGTATATGATCCGAGACATCACGGAGGGGATCCTCGACACTAACGTGAAGGCCGCCGTTATCAAATGCGCCACCGACCACACGGGTGTCGATGAATTTAACAAGAAACTCCTACAATCTACCGCCATCGCCCATCGCGAAACTGGCGCGCCCATTTCTACTCACACCACCATCGCCAATACCTCGGCGCGGGACCAGGTTGCTGCCTTCAAAGAATTTGGTGTTGACATGAGCCGTGTCGTCATCGGTCACATGGGGGACTCGACAGACATCGATTACCTCGAAGAGATCCTCAGTAGCGGCTGCTTCATCGGCATGGACCGTTTTGGCCTTGAAGCCTTCCTACCCACAGACGAGCGTGTACAGACCGTAGTGACCTTGTGTGAAAAAGGCTACGCCGGTCAGATGGTTGTCTCCCACGATGCCTGTAGCTTTCAGGATTTCTTCGACGGCGAATATGTTGAAAAATTTGCCCCCAACTGGTGTTACGAGCACGTGCCCCGCGACGTACTGCCCGCACTACTGGCTGGCGGCGTCAGTCAGGCCGACATCGATACCATGATGATTGCCAATCCAAAAAAAGTGTTTTCAAACAGTGGCGCTTATTAGCGCCCATCCGGCTAGCTAATCAAAAAGGCGCAATGCTCTCACCATCACCGCGTCTTTATTTGATTGTCCCCGCTTTGTTGCCCTGTCAGCCAGTGCTATTCAAGCGGCATTCGAGCCATGCGAATCAAGCCTTCCTGAGTACACGAAGCGACCAAGGTGCCATCGCGGCGGTAAAATTTTCCGAAGTTCAAGCCCCGCGAACCCGAGGCAGAGGTACTCTCCATCATATAGAGCACCCACTCATCAATGTGAAACTCTCGGTGGAACCACATGGCGTGGTCGAGGCTTGCCGCCAGCATACCCTCACTGGAAAAGCGTTCGCCGTGGGGGCGTAGCGCAGTCCCCATTAGGTAAAAATCAGAGGCGTAGGCAAGCAGTGCTCGGTGCAACATAGGCGAATCAGGCACTTTGGTATTGACTCGAATCCAAAACCCCTGCTCCGGAGGCCGATCACTTTTCTCCCACAGGTCATGGGGGTAAATCGGACGCATTTCGACCGGTCGCTCACTGGTAAAAAAAGCACGACGATCCTCTGGCAAGGTCTCCGCCATGGCCAGGCGCAGTTCAGATTCACAGGGCAACTCTTCCGGGGCTGACACATCGGGCATATCAGCCTGATGGGAAAAGCCTTCCTCGGCCTTCTGAAAAGAGACTGAGAGAATAAATATCGGCTCACCTCGCTGGATTGCCACCACCCGGCGCGTGGTAAAGCTACCACCGTCGCGCACCCGTTCAACATCGTAAATAATCGGCACAGCTTTATTGCCCGGGCGCAAAAAATACGCATGCATCGAGTGAGCCTCTCGGCCCTCAACAGTCTCCCCGGCCGCCATTAACGCCTGCCCAAGCACCTGGCCGCCAAACACAGCAACGGCACCAATATCCTGGTTTTGCCCACGAAATAAATTATTATCTAAACGCTCAAGCGTCAGTAGACCAAGTAATTCGGTGGAATTCATACTATATTTACTTCCTAATAATAATTTTCGATGTCACTTTTAAGTCAAAAAATGAGGTCCAGTCAATGAACACAAACACCGTATATACAAAAAAAACAGCGCGCGTTAAGGGTTATGACATGCGCTACATAGAAGTGGGTGAAGGCGAGCCCATCCTATTTTTACACGGCAACCCAACCTCCTCTTATTTGTGGCGTGACATAATACCCCATTGCGAATCTCTGGGCCGCTGCATTGCCCCCGACCTCATTGGCATGGGCGACTCGCAAAAGCTTTCACCCTCTGGGCCAGACAGCTACCGCTTTATCGAACATCGCGATTACCTCGACGCCCTACTCGAGCAACTGGGCGTAGACGACAATGTCACGCTGGTGCTGCACGACTGGGGCTCGGCACTGGGCTTTGACTGGGCCAACCGACACCGCGCCTCGATGAAAGGTATTGTCTACATGGAAGCGATCGTCAAAACCATCAAGTGGGAGGAATGGCCGCGCTCTATGAAACCCATTTTTGAAGGTTTCCGCTCACCAGCAGGTGATGCCATGGTGCTCGACAACAATGTCTTTATTGAACAAGTACTACCCGCATCCATTATTCGCAAACTTTCTGACGAAGAAATGGCCGAGTACCGCCGACCCTTTTTAAACCCCGGTGAAGACCGTCGTCCAACGCTCACCTGGCCACGACAAATACCGATCGACGGCGAACCCGCAGACGTCTCTACCATTGTCGACAGCTATAGCCAGTGGTTGAGCCTAAGCGACCTGCCCAAGCTCTTTATCAATGCCGAGCCCGGCGCCATTTTGCGCGGCCCAGCGCGGGACTTTTGCCGTACCTGGCCAAACCAAAGCGAAGTCACCGTCGACGGCATTCACTTTATTCAAGAAGATTCAGCCAATGAAATCGGACAAGCTATTGTAAAGTGGTTGCAGAAATAAACTGCGGTAATATGGTCTTTTAGCGCCTGAGTAGTTCAAACAGCTGGCAAAATTGCTGCGTCAGGGCATGGGTTGGAGCCATATGAATCAAAGGACAAAAACATTCATGTGACTCCCTCATTTTCACGGAGCTGGACAAATACACCGGAAAGACGGGCTGCCCGTCATTAATAATTTCTTCGACAATCTGCCTGGGCAGGTTGGCTCGTGCCTGAAATTGGTTGACGATAACACCCTCGATCGTTAACACCTCATTGTGATCATCGCGAATTTCTTCAATCACTTCCTGCAGCATATAAAGCGAGTTTCGAGCAAAGGCATCGCAATCAAAAGGTATTAAACAACTATCTGCGCAAATTAATGCAGAAAGCGTGAAAAAATTAAGTGCTGGCGCTGTATCAATAAATACCCAATCAAAATGATCGTCCAGCTTATCCAGTAAATCTCTCAGTTTGTAAATTTTATGTTTACTTTCGAGCTTCGATTCGAGCTCAGTCAATTCCGGGCTAGCAGGAAGAACAAACAGATTCTCGAATGGACTGGGATGGACAAAATCAATGGCATCATTTTTTGACAACCGACCATTCAGACACTGTTTAAAATAATCAGCGGAGTCCGGCAGCGCTTCTTCAAAGGCATCGCCCAGCAAATAGTGGCTACTATTGCCCTGGGGGTCTAAGTCAACCACCAAGGTACGCAAGCCATTATTGGCGGCAATGGCTGCAAGAT
>JARGOV010000004.1:17589-18936 GCA_029212965.1 Porticoccaceae bacterium | reverse complement strand
TCTAAGTCAACCACCAAGGTACGCAAGCCATTATTGGCGGCAATGGCTGCAAGATTACAGGTAATACTCGACTTCCCAACACCACCCTTTTGATTAAAAATAACTCTTTTCACACCCACCCTCTTTTATTTTCATGTTTTGGATTAAACGTGTTCTCGATATTGTATTGAAACCACAGCACCTTAATCACTAAAAGATGGCGATAGCGCCTCTATTACCAACAGCCAGTCAATCTCGTCCAGCTCAACATGCTTTAACTTCGGATACATCGGTTACACCCACAGCCAAGCTGGAGGCGAAAATAATCGGCTCTAAGCCGAATACAAGAGTAGCAACAGTCATCAGCTTGGGTCACTGGCCCGGCGAAGGCACCATCGATGGTAACCAATTACTATGGATAGCCAAAGATCCTTCGAATTGAATCCTATTTTTCTGTTTGTTTTAAATCAAGCGCCTTTTTGTACAGGCTGTTGCGCTGGCCACCACATATTTTTGCCGCCAGGCTAGCGGCTTGCTTTACCGGCAAATCGGCCAACAGTAGCTTTAATACCCTTTCTTCCTCATGCTCTTGAGCACTTTGTACTTCGCCATCAAAGCCACGCACGACTACCACCATCTCGCCTTTTTGCTGGTTTATATCATTTTTTATTTGCGCGAGTAATTCACTCAAATTGCCATTGAGCACGGTCTCATAGGTTTTGGTGAGCTCCCGGGCCAGTGTGGCTTCACGCTCAGCACCAAAAACTTCTAACAAATCCTCAACTGCCGCGATAATACGGTGAGGGGCCTCATAAAAAATCATGGTGCGGGTTTCTTTTACCAGCAAGTCCAAGGTCTTGCGTCGTTGGCTTTGTTTGGCCGGCAAAAACCCTTCGAAGCAAAAGCGATCGCTGGGCAAGCCCGCGGCACTCAGCGCCGTAATTGCCGCACAGGCACCGGGTAGAGGTATCACTTTATAGGCTCGCTCCCGCGCACTACGCACCAGCCGAAAACCGGGATCTGAGACTAAAGGTGTACCCGCATCGGAAATGAGGGCGACATCCTGCCCCTCATCCAGCGCGGCAAAAATACGCTCGCCCTGGGCCTCATGGCCATGGTCATGGTAAGCCACTAGTGGCGTGGTAATTTGGAAGTGACTCATTAAGCGGGCGCTGTGGCGAGTGTCTTCAGCGGCAATTAAATCGACCGACTGCAATACGGATACCGCGCGGGCACTGATATCGCCCCTATTACCGATGGGTGTTGCCACCACAAAAAGTGTTCCTGCCATAAGGCTACAAGCCCCCGCTTACAAACTAAAATTTAGGGCAGAAGAATACAGGAGATAGGCTCGCAATACCTCGGCAG
>JARGOV010000004.1:10452-17489 GCA_029212965.1 Porticoccaceae bacterium | reverse complement strand
TGACCAGATATAAATCCATTTTTATTCGAGCCACCACTTTCGTTGTTGTAGTAGCCGGGCGTGCATTGGGCGAGAAGCTGTTCAGTTTTATCACCATAGCTATCACAAATATCGCACCACTCGTCTTCACCCTCTTTCGTGGCCTCAATGGTTTCAGCCTGACGTGCTCTCGCTTCTTTAACAATATAGGCCATTTGGCTGGCCTGTTCGTCAAGCATATGAGTCGCATTGGGGGTCACACCCGTTTGCGTAAAACCGAGAATAAAGCAGTTGGGGAAGTTGTGGGTTGTTAAGCCGTGGTGGGTGCGCAGGCCATTGGCCCACTTTTCACTCAACCGGGTGTTATTTTTACCGATCAAGTCATAACCAGATTGGCTGGTATAGCTAGAGCCGGTTTCAAAGCCGGTGGAGAAAATCAGGCAATCCAGTTCATATTCAACGCCGTCAACAATCACGCCGGTTTCAGTGACTTCATCGACCCCCTGGCCATTCGTATCAACCAAAGTGACGCTGGGGCGATTATAGGTTTGCAGGTATTCATCGTGAAAACCCGGGCGCTTACAGAACTGACGATAGTAGGCTTTGAGCTTATTCGCCGTCTCGGGGTCTTCGACAATGCTCTCGGCGCGATCGCGAATTTCCTGCATCTTCTGAAAATCACCCAACTCGAACACTTCGTCTTTTTGCTCTTCTGTTAAGTTGTCGATATCACCGGTCACAATGCCACCAACGTTGCGGAATATATCGGTCCAGCCATCACCGACCATATCGTCATCGGTATAGGCGCCGCCCAATGTGTTGTTAAAATTTTCCACGCGCTTTTTGTGCCAGCCCGGCTTCAATTTGGCCTTCCACTCAGGGTCAGTAGGAGCATTATGGCGCGCATCTACCGAGGTGGGTGTACGCTGAAAGACATGCAATGACTTGGCGTCTTCACCCAAGTGAGGGATACACTGAATCGCTGTAGCTCCGGTACCAATAATGCCAACACGCTTGTCGGCCAACTTCGTCATACCACCCTCGGGGCTACCGCCGGTGTAGTTGTAATCCCAGCGACTAGTGTGGAAGGTATGGCCTTTGAATTTTTCGACACCGGGGATGCCGGGCAGCTTGGGCCGCGTCAGAGGGCCATTGGCCATGGCAATATATTTGGCTTTCATGGCATCGCCACGGTTGGTGTGAATAACCCAGCGTTTGCTGTCCTCATCCCAGTTAATTTCAGATACCTCTGTCTGGAACACGGTATCCTTATAGAGATCGTAGTGCTTGGCGATATTACGGCTGTGCTCAAGTAATTCTGGGGCGTGGGCGTAGCGTTCGGTTGGCACGTAGTCGAGCTCATCGAGTAGGGGCATATAAACGTAGGCTTCGATGTCACACTGGGCGCCAGGGTAGCGGTTCCAGTACCAGGTGCCGCCAAAGTCACCGGCTTTGTCGATCATACGAATGCTTTCAACGCCAATTTCGCGCAGTCGAGCACCGGCCAGTAGGCCGCCGTAGCCACCACCAATAATCGCCACCTCAACTTCGTCTGTCAGCGGCTCACGGGTGAAACCAGGGTCGACATAGTGGTCGACCATGTATTCCTCTAGTTCTCCGGCTGCGGCTTTATATTGACCGAAACCTTCTTTGCGGATGCGCTTATCACGCTCGTGATTGTATTTAGCGCGAAGTTCTTCCGGGTCAAAACCTAGTTCCGCGGGGTCAGTTGTATAGGGTTTGGTAGCATTCATTGTAAAATTTCCTGATAGTTGGATTTGAAAGTTAGTAATTTGTCATACGCCTAGTAAAAGGCATCAGTTGAAAATACGGTTGTGGGCGAGCAGCGCTTTCAACAAGCCTGCTTAGCAAATTGGCCCACCATTTTTGAGCATGTGTCGCGGGCTGCCGGGCGGTATGATCACGCTCCATAAAAGACAGCTAAACACTCTAGTGCAAATCCTAGTCTCAATATATTGATGTAGCTCAAGACCACGATATAAATCGACGCCGGTTATATTATGATTTTGACCCGGTGAACCCATGCACAGCAGCAGACACCGAGTCATCCACAAATCATATACCCACAGGCTAAATAAGGCTAATACCTATAATTAGCCCTCTATCTCTAGTCACACGCAAGCTTCCGGCGCCGATTCAGAAATTAAAAAAGCCATTGCCAATGATTGACCCAAATAACCTGTCGCGAAAACAAGTAAAAGCAGTAATTGTCATGAATCCAGTCAAAGCCATACCCCACACTAGGTATTGCTCAGAATATTTACCCGCTCAATCCGCAGGAAGACTTGGGCTCGATGAAAAGGCTTAACGCCTAATTGCTAAACCCCGGTTGCCAGCCCTGTGCAAAAATTCGATGATTATCTATCTGGAGTATCCCCAACTCGCGCGGTACCATAGCCGTTATTTATTCCGTCCTCAGGGCCACAATCCGTAGCTACCTTTGAGTTAATAATGCTCCCTAATTTACGTCCACAAGCCATTTTATTACTTGTCACAATGCTGTTCGTGGCCTGCGCCAAGGTGCCCACCACGCCTCCCCCACTACAGTTAAGCCCTGAAGAGCGCCTGTTACAACGTGTCGAAACAACTATCCAACAGGCGCAAAGCAGTGCCTCCCCGCAACGCGAAGCATTTTTGATTGAGGCCGCAAAACTCTACTTTCAGCTCAACGACAAGCACAGTGCCAAACAAACCCTTGAGCAAATTGTAACGAGTCAGCTCACCGAGCAGCAGTATGTGACTTACGCACTTCTCTACAGTGATGTTCTACTCGAAAACGGTGACTATTTCCTGGCCCGCGACCTGCTGACCAAACCTCAGCTTGAAGCGCAGTTCACGCAAATGACCCTCGAACAACAGCTCGACTGGCGAGGCAAACGTGCCGATTTATTTTCCCTGCTCGGCGAAGACAAGAACGCCACTCACGAGTATATTGCTGTCTCCCACCTCCAAGCCCTACCTGCCGATATCACCAAAACCCATGAGAAAATATGGCAACTGTTAATCAACACTCCAGAAACAAGGTTGAACGCACTCGAAACAGACGCTACCCACCGCACTTTGAAAGGTTGGTACAACCTGGCCCTTCTGGGTCGACAATATCAGGGAGACCTGCGCCGCTGGGCTGAGCAATTAAAACTGTGGCACAGCCGTTGGCCCGGCCATCCGGCAGCACTCTTTCCACCATCCAGCCAACAACAAATTGAAGACGTCGCCAATACCGTTCCCGGCCAGTTAGCTCTACTACTACCCTTGAGTGGCAAGTATGCGCGCGCCGGAAGAACCATCCGCGACGGGTTCCTCAGCGCTTATTACAATATTCTTGAGAATAAAGGCATCACCGCGCCCCTGCATATTTACGATACCAATGATGCTGACATTGTCAGTATCTACCAACAGGCCGTTGCCGGCGGTGCCGAAATTGTTATCGGTCCCCTGCATAAAGAAAACCTGGCAACACTCGCAGCTTTACCTAACCTGGACACCCCGCTCATTGGTCTCAATTATCTTAGTGAAAGTGCTCAAGCTGGCGTTCCAGCCCACAACAAGTTGCTACAATTTGGACTCTCGGTTGATGATGAAGCACGCCAGATTGCCCAACGCGCGTGGCTAGAAGGGCATCGCTCAGCTCTACTAATCACCCCCGACACTCAGTGGGCAACCACGGCGCGAGAGGCCTTCCACAAATACTGGACCGACCTCGGCGGCCGCTTAGTGACTGCGGCCCCCTACAGTCTGGAACAAACCGACTTTTCAACCATTATCAGACCCGCCCTGCTACTCGACCAAAGTAAACAACGCAGGGATAAATTGCGCCGCACGCTGGGTAAAAGCATCGAAATGACAGAACAACGGCGACAGGATATCGATATGATTTTCATCATCGCCTATCCCAATCAAGGGCGACAACTGAAACCAACGCTGGATTTTTACTATGCCGGAGACCTGCCTACCTACGCGACCTCTCATATTTACACCGGCACCGAAAACCCCAGACGCAACCGCGACCTTGAAGGTGTTCGCTTTAGCGCTATGCCCTGGACGATACCTGGTACCGTGTCAGACAAGCTCAAACCCACGGCTACTTTACAATCAACCTATCGCAATCTCTTCGCCCTCGGCGTCGACGCCTACCAACTACACCAATGGGCCGACATGATGCGAGCCTATCCGCAAACACCTTTTTTCGGCCACACCGGCAATCTCACCTTGGGTAATAACGACCGCATACAACACAGCTATCCCTGGGCAGAGTTTTATAATGGCAAAGTGCGTCTCGCACCCGAGCTTAAAGACAACTAGAGATGAACAGTGGTTAAACTGCCCTTTCGTTCAGGTCCGCTCTCACATAAATCCAGCAAAGGTGCCAGTGCTGAAAACATCGCCTGTCTCTACCTTAGCCAGCAAGGCATAAAAATTGTCGAACGAAACTATCGTACTCAACGTGGCGAAATCGATATTATTGCCCGCGAAGACGATACACTGATATTTGTTGAAGTACGCTTACGCAGCAAGCCCAATTTCGGTGATGCCGCACAAAGTATCGACGCTCGTAAACAGGCGCGACTGATAAGCGCCGCCCAACACTACTTGTTGAAAAAAGGTCTCACCGATGCCCAACCCTGCCGCTTTGACGCCATTTGCATGAGTGCAGTCGATACCGACACAGCGAAGACAGACATTCACCCGAACAGACAGCCTATCGACTGGATTCGCGATGCATTTCGTCCCGAAGCCTAGTATGACCACCTCCACTCCAGCCCACACAGCAGCCAAGCTATGAACGCCGACCCTCAGCAGCAGGTAATCGAACTTTTTCACCGCAGTATTGAAGCCAAAATGTCTGTCGGCGAAGAGCTGGCGGCCCCACTGGCAGCCGCAGCGCAACGACTGGTCGATCAATTACTGCAGGGTAATAAAGCCCTGATCTGCGGGGAAGGCTTGAGTAACGCAGCGGCCACCACACTGAGCCGCTGTCTCACCCACGGCTATAAAATGCAGCGCCCCGGCTTTGCCGCGTTGATATTACAGGCAGAAGCCGCACCCGGAGATCTCAACGATATCTCGGCACAGGCCAGCCCCTACCTGCAACCCATTAACGCGCTAGGCACAGAGGACGATGTGCTGATTCTTTTCAGCGCAGGTTATGCCAGTATTAATCTACTCGGTGCCGTTGAAGCCGCCCGCGCACGAGGCCTACACATCATCGCCTTCACCGCTACCGGCGACCACAGCGTGTCACACCTGCTCAATGACAATGACATTGAACTCCACGTCGCTATTGATGACCAATACCGCATTCAGGAGATTCACCAGCTTTGTGTATTTTGCCTTTGCGACCTGATTGAAAACCATTTATTTGGAGAACACAGTTGATACCGAAAGCGACATCCACATTGCGTATTGCTCTGCTCACCGCTGCCCTCAGTCTGAATGCCTGCACCAGTCTTATCAATGCAGTCACCAGTGATCCCATTCAGCCTGACCCCGGTGAAACCTCTATCGGCACCGATATCGACGACTGGCAAATGAGCACTATGATCGGCGTCAATATCAAAAAGGCTTCGCCGCAACTGGCTCGTTCGCATATCAATGTCAGCACCTATAACAAAGTCGTTTTGCTCACTGGCGAAGTAGCGACTAACGAACTAAGAACGCTAGCTGGGACGACGGCGCGCAACTACAAAGACGTTCGTCAGGTCTATAACGAACTCAAATTACAGGGTTCATCATCCCTGTTGGCGCGCACCAACGATAGCTGGTTAACCACCAAGGTGAAAACCAAGCTACTGGCCAATAATGGGATTGCCGGCAGTCAAATAGAAGTGGTCACTGAGAGTGGAGTCGTGTACCTAATGGGCGTTGTTTCCCGCAGTACGGCTGACAAAGCAAGCACCGTTGCCAGTAACACCAGAGGAGTCATTAAAGTGGTGCGCGTCTTTGAATATCTTGATTAGCAGCCTATGACAAAGCGAAGTTAGAGAACCGGGTGAGAGGCTCGAATAACAATAGGGACAAACGACTCATGGTGTAATGTCAACGCGCTAAAAAAGCGCTTTCCCCTTAGCCCCTTACTTTACACGTTTGCCCGTTTATAATCCTGCACTCTGCGCATCAGCGCTCGCCCTCAACATGAGACAATCTATGGCCACAATCCCCACAGCGAGCCCTCTATGGCAAGCCTCCCGCGAAGCCATCGGCAACAGTAATTTAAACGCCTATCAGCGTTTTATTAAGGGTGAGCACGGTGTTGCTTTCGACAATTACCAACAATTGCACCAGTGGTCGGTAGATCACACTGAAGATTTCTGGGAGAGCATCTGGCAGTTCAGCGGCGTCATCGCCAGTCTGCGATACAACACGGTTTTGGAAGACAAAGAACGTTTCCCCGGTGCCCGCTGGTTTCCTGGTGCCGAGTTAAATTTTGCTGAAAACTTACTGCGCTATGCCCAGCACGAAGACGCTGCGAGCAAAATAGCCATCGTCGCTAGACTCGAAAATGGTGAGCGCCGTGAGATCAGTTACGCCGACCTCTACGGAGAAGTGGAACAACTCGCCGCTGGACTCAAAGCCGCTGGCGTGACTGTCGGTGATCGCGTCGCCGCCTTTATG
Source organism: Porticoccaceae bacterium (assembly GCA_029212965.1). Taxonomy (GTDB): domain Bacteria; phylum Pseudomonadota; class Gammaproteobacteria; order Pseudomonadales; family Porticoccaceae; genus Reddybacter. The sequence goes on along the minus strand of JARGOV010000004.1, from coordinate 10,877 downwards.
CCCAATGTACCCGAGGCCATAGTCGCCATGCTCGCTACGACCAGCCTCGGCGCGATGTGGACCTCCTGCTCGCCAGATTTTGGCATTAACGGCGTGATGGACAGGTTCGGGCAAATTGAGCCGAAAATTCTTTTCGCCTGCGATGGCTATCACTACAACGGCAAGGTAATCGACTCCTTGCCCCGCGTCACCGCTATTGCCGAGCAAATCGATAGCATTGAACAGGTCATAGTGGTGCCGGTGTTAAACCGGACAACACCCGGCCAATTAGATGTCAGTGGTATCCCTAATGGGCGGCTCTACCTTGATGTCAAAGTCACGGAAAACACCCCCGCCCTTGAGTTCGCTCAGCTACCCTTCGATTTCCCGCTGTACATAATGTATTCCTCGGGCACCACGGGGGCACCCAAGTGCATCGTCCATTC
>JARGOV010000004.1:8338-10352 GCA_029212965.1 Porticoccaceae bacterium | reverse complement strand
TTCTGGGCCGATGAACACGGAGAAAAATTTCACGCCGCCTATTTCGACACCTACCCCAGTATTTGGGCTCACGGCGATTACGGTGAGGTCACGGCCAATGGGGGCATTGTGATTCACGGGCGTAGCGACTCGGTGTTAAACCCCGGTGGCGTACGCATTGGCACCGCCGAAATCTACCGCCAGGTTGAAAAGATTGACGCCGTAATCGACGCTATCTGCATTGGTCAGCAGTGGGATGACGACGTGCGCGTGGTCCTGTTTGTAGTGTTGCGCGAGGGACTGAATCTCGATGATGAACTTATCAAAACCATTCGCACGACTATCCGCGCCAACACCACACCGCGCCATGTACCCGCAAAGGTGATTCAGGTCGCCGATATTCCGCGTACAATAAGCGGCAAAATTGTCGAACTGGCGGTACGCAAAGTGGTGCACGGCGAAGCGGTAAAAAACACCGATGCCCTCGCCAACCCCGAAGCTCTGGCTCACTTTGCCAACTTGCCGGAACTCGCGTCTTAACAACACACGATAAAACCGAATACAAAATAGATTATAAAGAGAGTAGCTATGAATCCCGCTTTGAAATATTTCAGTTTAACAATCGCCCTCTTGCTCAGCACAGTCTTTACCGCGCAACTGACCTCTGCCTCACCCGCCGTTAGCGCCAACTCATCCAACATTCCCAAAGAAACTCAGGTAACCCTGAATACGACTCTCGGTGATATTGTTATTGAGCTTTACAATACTCGCGCACCTATCACTGTGGCCAATTTTGTCGGCTATGTGAACAGCGGTCACTACAAGGGCACCGTTTTTCACCGGGTTATTCCCGGCTTTATGGCTCAGGGCGGTGGGTTTACCTATGCCCTGCGACAAAAATCCAGTCTGGCTCCTATTCTTAACGAAGCCGACAACGGTCTAAAAAACAAGCGTGGCACCATCGCCATGGCACGCACCAGCGACCCCCACTCAGCCTCCACTCAGTTTTTTATTAACTTTGCCAATAACGCAATGCTCGACCACTCCAACAAGACCACCCAGGGCTGGGGTTACGCAGTGTTCGGGAAAGTGATTAAAGGTATGGATGTCGTTGATAAAATGGCCACTATACCTACCCGTGGTCGCGGCCCTTTTCGCTCCGATGTGCCTACCGAGACCATCGAAATTACGGGCGCTCAAGCCCAGTAAAATGTGCCATAGCCGTCGCTAAAACCCTAGCTTTAAGCCGCCACCTATTATAAATAGTGATAAGGGCTGCCACTCGCCGCCCAGGAGTCCTCATGAATTTTGATCCACTGCTACAACCTCTCGACCTCGGCTTCACCACCCTTAAAAACCGCATCATGATGGGTTCAATGCACAGCCGAATGGAACTGCTCGACCGCCCCTACGAGCGTTTGGCTGCTTTTTATGGTGAACGAGCCAAAGGCGGTGCAGCCCTAATTGTCACTGGGGGTTATTCACCCAACGACAGCGGTGTGATCGAAACCGGTGCCCCCGTGTTCAACAACGAAGATGAGCTGCCCGAGCACAGGCTCGTCACTAACCGCGTTCATGCCGAAGGCGGCAAAATCTTGATACAGCTATTGCACACCGGGCGCAACGCGAAAATCCCCCAGCCGGTGGGGGCATCCGACATTCCCTCGCGCATCAATCCCTGTACGCCGCACATATTGACCAGTGATGAGATAGAACAAACTATTGAAGACTTTGCCCATAGTGCCGCACTGGCTAAAAAAGCCGGTTACGACGGGGTGGAAATCATGGCCTCGGAGGGCTACCTACTCAACCAGATGCTAGTTGAGCGCACCAACAACCGCAGCGATCAGTGGGGCGGTAGCTACGAAAATCGCATGCGCATGCCATTGGAAATTGTCCGCAAAGTGAAAGCCGCAGTCGGCAATGATTTTATCGTCATGTACCGTATTTCTGCCATCGACCTGGTTGAGGGCGGCGCCACTGGCGCGGAAATCATCGAACTGGCCCAGGCTCTTGAAACCGCGGGCGTGACTCT
>JARGOV010000004.1:0-8238 GCA_029212965.1 Porticoccaceae bacterium | reverse complement strand
GAGGGTCGCAGCGAAGAAATCAACACCTGTATTGGCTGTAATCAAGCTTGTCTGGACTTTATCTTTACCGAGCGCGTCACTAGCTGCCTGGTCAATCCAAAGGCTGGCCGCGAACTCGAGTTTGCAGAAAACGTCAGCATTCAAGGTAGCAACAAAAAAGTCGCCATTATCGGTGCCGGACCGGCGGGCTTATCCGCGGCGTGTACAGCAGCGGAACGTGGTCACAAGGTCACTTTATTTGACGCCAGTAACGAAATTGGCGGCCAGTTGAACCTCGCCAAAATTGTGCCCGACAAAACCGAGTTCTACGAATTTATTCGCTACTTCAAAACCCATCTCGACAAGTATGGTGTCGATGTCCAGCTTGACACTAATGTCGATGCAAAGAGCCTCGGTGATAATTTTGATGAGGTGATCGTCGCCACCGGTATCGTGCCACGTATTCCCGACATCGAGGGTATCGATCACCCCTCGGTGATCTCCTACCTCGACCTGCTCAGTGGCAAGGCCGCTGTAGGCAAACGCGTGGCCATTCTCGGTGCCGGTGGTATTGGTTTTGATGTTGCCGTACTCCTCACCCATGGCAAGAATACGGGCGCTCCGGATACCAATGCCTTCTTAAAAAAATGGGGCGTCGATACCACCATGACCACGGCGGGTAGTCTATCCCCCAACGGCCCGCAGTTTCCCACCCCCGCCCATGAAATCACTATGTTGCAACGCAAACCTAAGTCACTCGGCCGTGGACTCGGCCTGACCAGCGGCTGGGTACTGCGCGCCGAACTCGATGCCGCCGGTGTAAAGATGGTGCCAGGCGCCAGCTATCATAAAATCGACGATGCTGGCCTACACTACAGCGTCAACGGCGAAGACAAGCTCCTTGAAGTCGACAGCATTGTCATTTGCACGGGGCAGAACTCCAACAATGCCTTGTATCAGCAGCTAACAAGTGCTGGAATCAAATGCAAACTTATCGGCGGAGCTTCTGAAGCGAAGGAGCTCGATGCCCTCGCTGCCGTCAGCCAAGGCATGGAGATCGGGGGCAATCTCTAACACTTATTACTAGAACTCAGGCTCCTCTTTATCTCAATCTCGGTATTACAGAGAACGACTTACAATAGGATTTTAAATGTATTTTCAGAAAACTAAGCGATTCACCAGAAACCGAATATTCGCCGCGATAGCGACACTGACGCTTGGCCTACCAGCAATCGCTGATGAGCTCATCATGAAAGATGGCTCTCGCCTGCTGGGTACTGTGGTTAAAAAAGATAGTAGTACCAGTTTTGGTTTTAAGACCTCTTATGCCGGTGTGATTACTATTCAATGGGCAGAAGTCAAAGAACTTATTGCTGATCAACCCATCACTGTACTTCTGCAAAGTGGCAACACCTACGACGTAGTGAGTGCCAACAAAAATGATGACGGTGTGACAACGTTAAGCGGAGTAGATACGTCCCAAACAGCGACACTGAAGGAAGTAGCCTATTTTAACCCGGAACCCTGGCGCCTGGGTCAGGGCTGGCACTGGGAGGGAAATACAAACGTTGCTCTAGCCTTTGAGCGCGGCAATACCGACAAAGATGACTTCGACGCAGACTTCGCCATGTCTTTTCGCCAGCTTGATGACCGGGTGAAGTTGAACGGCGATTACGATAGAGAAAAAAGCAATGAGGTACTCACTAGCGAAGATTGGCGTTTAATGACTCGCTACGACCATTTTGTGAGTAAAAAACTTTTCTATGGCGCCACATTAGGTTTCGAGCATGACCGCTTTGCCGATCTCCAGTTACGCACGACCATAGGCCCACTGGTTGGTTATGAGTTTTATGACAGTAAAGCGATGAACCTCGACATTGCTGGAGGCCCAATTTACGTTAAAGAGAATTATTACAATGCTGACAATGACGAGTATGCCGCCCTGGGCTGGCAGTTAAACTTTGATCGTTTTATCACCGACAGTATTCAATTTTACCACCGCCACAACGGTTTGCTCTCCATAGAAGATACTGAAGACTTCGCATGGGATAGCTGGACGGGGCTGCGCTTCCCTATTTACGCAGGTATTGTCGCCAGTACTGAGGTAAAAATTGAATACGACGGCGGTGCCCAAAAAGGGGTCGATAAAACGGACACTACCTACAGCGTCAAGCTGGGTTACCAGTGGTAACTCGGTATTTTAGCGCTGACCAGCGGCACCACTGCTATCGCAATATAATTTACTTTAGTTAGTGGGCCGCTGCATTTTGTCTGGTGAACTATCGCTATTATTCATAAAGCATGACTCTCAAAATGTCATTGTGAACCGCGCTCTCGAGTACACTGCTCTCAGGAATACAAGGTAGCGTTATTTATACAACTCGCTTCACAAGTGAATACACTTACTGCCCCCTAAACAGGGGCTTTCTTTTTTCCAGAAAAGCCGCCTGCCCCTCTTTCAAATCACTGCTACGGAAAGATTCAGACACCAGTTCATGGGCTTCTTTGCCATGCTCATGACTCAACGCCGGTAATTCAACGATATTCATGATGCGTTTAATCCCCCGCAGCGCCAATGGGGCATTACTGGCAATACCTTCCGCCAGCGCGAATACGGTTTCCGTTAATGCTTCTGCGGGTACCAATTGCCCCGCAAGGCCCATGTCACGAATTTGCTCGCCTTTATAGGTTCGCCCAGTAAAAAACATTTCCCGGGCTTTGGCAGAACCCAGCGTCTGAATAAATTGCGCTAAACCCTCAGCCCCGTAAACCAAGCCGAGTTTGGCTGGCGGCATAGCCATGGCTATGTGGTCGGCTGCGATACGGATATCGCAGCACAGCGCCATGTGCAGTGCTCCGCCAAAGCAGTGGCCGTTGAGCATGGCGATAGTCGGATAAGGGAAATTTCTGACAGCGGCCAGCCCGCGCTCGAAGGGTGTTTGCTGCGGCTCATTATCAATAACAGCTTGGTGCTCGGGGCCGACGGTGGCAATGGCATTAATGTCGTAACCAGCGGAAAAAGCTTTATCACCCGCACCCGTTAAAACGACCACCCGCACTTCGTCACTTTCAGCCCAGGTTGCGAGTACTGTACAGAGTTTACTCAGCAATTCGGGCGACAGTGCATTGTGTTGCTCAGGGCGGTTAAACGTAATAATGCCGATATGACCCCGTTGCTCGCTTAATAAAACCTCACTCTGCTGACCACTATTCACTGACGCCCCTCTCAATTTATTAATGAAATTGCCGTTGCGCATTTTATCGGACTTTAACGTGCCCCGCCTGTCGCTTAGCCAGCAAATAGGCGCTATCCTGTTGTCAAACAACAAATGAGAAGCCTCTGATGTCTGCAATGGAACACCCCATCTGGGATAGTTTACGCGGTAGTGCACCCCTCGCCCCCTGTAGTGAATTACTGGGAATGAGCGTTATTGACATGGCGCCCCAGGGCGGGCGAATGAAATTTCAGTACCAACCGACCCCTGCCATGTGCAATCCGATGGGTTTTGTACAGGGTGGTTTTGTCACCGCCATGCTCGACGATGTGATGGCTCCCGCTTTAATCAGCACCTGTGCGCCTGACACCTCTATTCCTACTCTGGAAATTAAAACCAGCTTTATTAAAGGCGTTAAACCCGGACCAGTCATTGCCGAGGGCTGGATCGTCAAGAAAACCCGGTCGGTAGCCTTTATGGCGGCAGAAATACAATCCACTGATGGTGAGTTACTGGCGATGGCCTCAGCCACTTTTCGTATAATCGCCCCGCAATAGCAAAGCCACACCGCCCAGCGTTTGAAAAACAAATCTTATGAGCGAGCACATCGAACAACTCAAAGACCTACTCACCCACTGCCAACGCGCAGTAGTCTTTACCGGCGCGGGCATCAGCACTGAATCGGGTATTCCCGATTTCCGTAGCCCCGGTGGCGTGTGGAGCAAACACCAGCCGGTGGATTTCAGTGATTTTGTCGCCTCCGCCGATGCCCGCCGAGCATCTTGGCGACTAAAACTCATGTTCGACCGAGATATGCAGCATGCCAAGCCCAATCTCGGCCATCAGGCCATTGCCAGCCTGGTTGCAAGTGACATTGTCAGTCATGTGATTACTCAAAATGTCGATGGCCTGCACCAGCATTCCGGTGTCCCCGAGGACAAAATTATTGAATTACACGGCAATGCCACCTACGCCCACTGCCTCGACTGCGGTCAACGCTACGACCTGGGTTTGATCAAAGAAAATTTCGAGCGCGATGAAAGTTTGCCGGTGTGCGACCACTGCGATGGTTTGGTCAAAGCGGCGACAATCTCCTTCGGTCAGGCTATGCCCGAACAAGCCATGCTGCAGGCACAGGTAGCCGCCAATGAATGCGATCTTTTTCTTGCTATTGGCTCATCGCTGCAGGTCTACCCGGCTGCTGGCTTTCCCCTGGTTGCTAAACGCAATGGGGCTAAATTGGTAATTATCAATCGCGACCCCACCGATCTGGATGCTAGCGCCGACTTGCTGATTCACGATGAAATTGGCGTCACCCTCGACGGAGCGTTACCTTAATCACCACTGTATTAGCGCAGTAGTGGGTATAGCCCAAGGTTTTCAGTGACAGGCTCGTCTTTTTTGACCCCTATTTTTCGAATGACCCTTTTCACCTTCTGTCATTCAACGCCACACTCTCGCTCAGAAAGTCTCACCCTGTATATGGCCTAGACGAGACTAGCACCGAACAAGTACCGGCTGGCCACATTTAGTCACATGCTTGCCGCGACCGCTGAGATAGAATCGATGACATTTATTATTCATAATTGATATAAAGGTAACTACCATGGGCCAGGCAGAAGATATCGCCAACTTAACGTCATGCTGGGCAAAAGACGGACGCACCCCCCGCATCGCCATTGTCGGTGCTGGTTTATCCGGCATCGGCGCTGTTATTGCTCTGCGTAAGGCCGGGTACACCGATTTAACGGTGTACGAAAAAGCCGATAAAATCGGCGGCACCTGGCGCGATAATCGCTACCCGGGCTTATCCTGCGATGTCCCCTCTTACTGGTACTCCTATTCTTTTGCACCCAACCCTGACTGGTCCTACCGTTTCTCATACGGCCCGGAAATTTTTCAGTACATAGAACATGTCGCAAAAGAATTCGACGTCATGTCAGTTGTCAACTTGAACAGCCCTGTGACCGAAATGACCTATCTCGGCCCCAAGTGGCGGCTCAAGGCCGAAGGCCATGAAGAGCAGATTTTTGATTTTTTAATATCGGCCACGGGCATTCTCCACCACCCCAACTACCCCGATATTAAAGGTATCGATAGTTTTAAAGGGGCTATGTTCCACACCGCCCGTTGGGACGATTCAGTATCACTTGAGGGCAAGAGAGTCGGCATTATTGGTACCGGTTCTACCTCGGCACAAATTGTTGGTGCCGTGACCAAAAAAGTGGAAAAGATGAGTGTGTTTCAGCGCACACCCCACTGGATAGCGCCGCTGCCACAAAAGAAATACAGTTTTATCTGGAAAAAAATACTACGTGCCTGCCCATGGATACACCCCCATTTAAGCAATTTTTATAAACGCCACATGCTTAACACCTTTGCCAAAGCTACTATTGGGGATGTCAAAGAACAGCGCAAAATTGAGCAAGCCTGCCTGAAAACACTCGCCAAAGATGTCACTGACCCGGCACTGCGCGTCAAGCTAACCCCCAGCTACAAAGCGACCTGCAAGCGGCTCATCTTTTGCTCTGACTTTTACCCCGCTATCAGCCGCGACAATGCCGAACTGGTGACCGAAGGTATTGCCGGTATTGAGTCCGAGGGTATTCGCACTGAAGATGGCCGCCTGCACGAGCTCGATGTACTCATTATCGCCACCGGTTTTAAAGTCTCAGAATTTATGCTGCCCGCCAAAGTTTACGGCGAAAACAATCTGGAACTCAGCGAAGTATGGGATGGCGCACCCCGCGCCCACCGAGCCATGACTATCCCCAACTTCCCCAATTTCTGGATGCTCGAAGGCCCCACTGGGCCGGTCGGCAACTTGTCGTTGATTTCTATTACCGAAACCCAGCTCGCTTACATGATTAAATGTCTCGACCAAATGAAAGCCGAAAAGGCCGCCAGCATTGCCGTTAAACAAGACACCTTCGATGCCTTCAACAAAGCCATGGCGAAAGAAGTGGCAGGCACCACTTGGGCGACTGGCGGTTGCGATAGCTGGTATATCGACAAAACCGGCACCCCCAATCTCTACCCCTGGCACCCCAGTATTTTTTATAACGAAATGGAGCAACCCGACTTTAGTGAATATCAATTTAGCAAGGAGACCGTGGGGCAAACCTAAGGCATAGCCGCTACGGTCACTTCGACCCCGGTGAGACGCGAAAGAATCAACACAACACAATGGGCAAAAGCACCTAGCCCATTGTGTACCCGCTATTATAAAACCTTTCACCTATAAAGCCCTTCACCACGCTCCAAGCCGCGAAGCAAAATACTAACGCCGGCGCACTGCTCAAGAGCGCCTCCTTTGAACGCTAGCCAGACACCGCAAATTCACCTAGACTCGGCTAACCAGCACACTGCTGGAAGATCATGGCCCAATAAAAAATAATTAGGGCTGCCCTCTCTTAACGAAGAAAGGCAACAACATGAAATTAATTCCTAAAATAATTATATTGCTCGCCTGTTTAACCGCCATAGCCATGGTTATTTATCCCCCTATGCAAACCCTTCATAAATACGGCACCTACAGTGTTGGTTATACATTTATATGGGAAAAATACACCGTGTCTGCTGCGCAACTTAGCATCCAGTTAGTAGTTCTTTTTGTCGTCGCTGGCGCCTTAAGCTTTATCACTAACTCACCCGGTGTAGATAAAGTAAAAGATGATAAAAATGACGACAAGGAAGACGAGGAAAAATAACAAAGTGGCCTGGGTACCAAGCAGTTCTTCAATATTATGGCCGATAGAGAAATGCCATTATGAGCGCTGCTTAGTGGCTTTCGGAAAAACAGGACACGAGACAACGGCTACTTGTTATTAAAAAAAGCCCACCTCCCATTGGCTAATTATTAACACCCACCCTCAGACTGCCAATAAAGTCTCTCAACTAAAAATGTATTTCTCTAAGCCTTAGTGGCAAGACCGATAGTAGCTTTCATGCTTTTAATGACGCATTATCTGTGTAACCACGTTGATAAAAATAACTAACCCGGAGGGTGCACCATGAAAATTGGTTACATGATGATGCTGGCAAATCACCACGACGATTTGTCCGATGCAAAAATGATCCGTGAAGAAATGCGCGTCGCCGAATTGGCCGAAGAGGTGGGCTACGATTCCATCTGGTGTGCCGAACACCACTTTGATACTTACTCCATGGCCGTGGACAATATTCAGGTACTCACTTGGTTAGCCGCTCGCACCAAAAATATTATGCTCGGAAGTGCCGCCATTATTTTGCCCTGGTGGACACAGCCGGTGCGCCTGGTTGAAAAGATTGCCACCATCGACGCCATGACCGACGGCCGCTATTTAATTGGCTTTGGCCGGGGACTGGCGCGTAAAGAATACGATGCCTTCGACATACCCATGGACGAAACCCGCTCACGCTTTGATGAGTCGGCAAAAATGATTATTAAAGCCCTGGAGACAGGTTACATTGAAGGCGATGGCCCCCACTTCCCCCAGGCACGCACAGAGATAAAACCTAAACCCCTACAAAATGCCCAAGACCGACTTTACGGCGTCGCCATGTCACCGGAGTCCGCTCAAGTCATGGGTGAACTAGGCTCGCGCATGATGTGCTTCGTACAATTCGATATGGCCATGCACCTACCCAATATCGAACGCTATCGCAGCGCCTTTACCGAAGGCCATAAGCGTCCTGCACCACCCCCTTTACTGCTCGATTTTTGCTACTGCGATAAAGACCCGGGCAAGGCCAAAGATCGCGCGCGTAAATATTTGGCCGTCAATTACCTCTCTATCCTTCAGCACTACGAATTTATGGAGGACTACCACAAAGAAATTAAAGGCTACGAAGCCTACGGTAAATCCGCTGAATTCCTGAATTCACTGGGGCTTGAAGAAGCCGTGGAAGACTATATAAGCCACCAGGCCTGGGGTACGCCACAACAAATTCTCGACCAGCTCGAAGCGCGACGCGGCGTTATCGGCGACTACGAATGGAACTCTATTGTCAGCTACGGCGGTATGCCTTTCGACCTTGTCGAAGACAGCATGCGTTTGATTGG
>JARGOV010000003.1:115186-138567 GCA_029212965.1 Porticoccaceae bacterium | reverse complement strand
TCGATTATCGACATGTTAGAGATGGTGTTGGCCAAAGCTGAACCCCAGGTGTCGGAATATTACGAGCAGCGTTTGGTGGGTGAGACGATGCAAGCGGTTGGGGATCAGCTGCGCACTCGCCTGGCGAATGTGATTGATGCGGTGAATACCGTGCGAGGTTCGGAAAAACTCTTACAGGGCAGCGCGGTGATACAGCATTCGATCAATGTTAGGAACCCCTATGTGATGCCCTTGCATTTTTTACAAGCTGAAATTATGCGTCGGCTGCGGACAGAAGACGAATGCGATACGGCGGCGAAAGCGATGTATGAGCAAGGACTTAAAATATCGATTACCAGTATTGCCGCCGGTATGCGCAATACGGGTTGAGGTGGGTTGTTTTTATATTAATTGATGACAGACCGTTCGCTTTTTATAGGCCGTCTTTTTAACTTGCTTGCTATAGCCAGGACCCTATAGCCAGAACTGCAGCAACAAAAAGCCAAGGCAAATAACAGCACCGCAGGCCGGTATAATTAGGGACATAAAGTTACGGCGCAGGTCGCGCCAATTGAGCCTAAAACGTCAGCAAAGACAATGGCATAGCCGACTGCGGTGGAAAGGCTTTTCAGGGCAAAAGCCTGCTGAACGTAAATCGGTTCGCCGGCACTGACCGGATAAAGTCGTGACAAATGCCCGTAAGAATAAGCACTAAAGCTGCCCACTAATGCCGTAAGGATAAAGGCGAGGCGCATGTGGCTGCCGGCAATATTGGCGACCTCACCTACCAGGACATAAATACCAGCGCCGAGAAATAGTGCCTATACCGTAGAATGTAATCTGCGTCAGACTCAGGGTTCTCAACAGGGAAATGGGTTTGGGGTTTGGTATCGTTATGACGTGATAATATCAGCCTAGTAAAATCGATATTTGTTAAATAAATGTTCCCTTTTAGAGTGGTGGTAATCGATCAATGCGTGGCATGAGAGCAAAAATAGCCTTGGTGATTTTTGGTACCGACACACCTGCCGGCAAGCTTTTTGACCTGGTGTTAATTTACGCCATTTTGATTAGTGTCGCTGCAGTGGTGCTGGACTCGGTGACGAGCTTACACACGCGCTTCGGTACATGGTTCTTTTATATTGAGTGGTTTTTTACCCTTTTATTTACGATCGAATATTTTCTACGTATCTATATTTCACCGCGGCCCCTGCGATATATTTTCAGTTTTTTTGGCCTGGTGGATTTGGTTTCTATCATTCCCTCCTACTTAGCGTTGGTGGTGGCGGGGGCCAATTATTTGTTGCTGATTCGTCTGCTACGGGTATTACGTGTTTTTCGTGTGCTCAAGTTGGTGCGTTATATGGATGAGGCGAATGTATTGATGCGCTCATTATTTATGGCACGACGCAAAATTTTGGTTTTTTTTGTCACCGTCATTGTGCTGAGTTTTATCATTGGTTGTTTGATGTTCGTGGTCGAGGGCCCTACCAACGGTTTTACTAGCATCCCGAGAAGTATTTACTGGACCATCGTCACTATCACCACCGTGGGTTACGGTGACATTACACCGCAAACAGTGCTCGGTCAGTTTATATCGACGTTGGCAATGCTGCTGGGTTACTCGATTATCGCCATTCCCACGGGCATTATTACCGCCGAGCTGGCGAGTGAGATGGGGCGGTTGCGCGTGAATAGAAACTGCCGTAATTGTGGGCGTTCAGGTCACGAAAACGACGCCCATTACTGTCGGTATTGTGGCGTAAATTTGGCGTTACCTGATTCAACTCATGTTTGAATGTGTAGTGGACTATTTCGACAAGGATAAAAATAAGATCGATAGTTTTTTCATAGCACGAACTTGAGCTTTTCTTGAAGCGTGTTTGCCGTCGGTGTTTAATATGCGCTGAAAAAGATCCGCTTTGAAGGCAGCAATAGTATTGCTGCTGGGCGGTGATAAAAAATAAAGGGGACTTATCATGGCAGAAAATTACGACGAAGTTTATCTCGCCTCACAGGAAAACCCTCGCGCTTTCTGGGGAGAAGCCGCCAAGCTTGCCCACTGGTATAAGGCCCCTTCGACTATTCTCGATGACGCCAACCCGCCTTTTTTACAGTGGTTTCCCGACGGTGAAACAAATGCCTGTTACAACGCCCTCGACCGGCATGTCGCCGACGGCCGTGGCGAGCAGGATGCGCTGATTTACGATAGTCCGGTGACCGGCACCAAATTGCGTTTTAGCTACCATGAACTGCTTAAGCGCGTCTCAATATTTGCTGGCGCGCTGCGTTCAGAGGGCATTGCCAAGGGCGATAGGGTCATCATCTATATGCCAATGGTGCCGGAAGCTGCTATCGCCATGCTGGCCTGTGCGCGCATTGGCGCTGTGCACTCGGTGGTATTCGGCGGTTTTGCGGCCAATGAACTGGCGGTGCGCATTGATGATATAGAAGCGAAAATGGTGATCGCTGCCTCCTGTGGTATCGAGCCTGGGCGCCTGGTGCCCTATAAGCCTCTGCTCGATGAAGCGATTGAACTGGCTAACAACAAGCCCCAGACATGCATTGTTCTACAGCGCGAGCAATCGCGGGGTGAAATGCAGCCAGGCCGCGATAAGTGTTGGCATGAACTGGAAACGGTGGCTAACCCAGTCGATTGTGTACCAATGTTGTCTACCGATCCTCTCTATGTGCTTTATACCTCGGGCACCACGGGTGAACCCAAAGGGGTGGTGCGCGATGTTGGTGGCAGTATTGTCTCCCTCAATTGGAGTATGCAGAAGGTTTACGGTGTTGCCCCTGGAGATGTGTTCTGGGCAGCCTCGGATGTCGGCTGGGTGGTTGGCCACTCTTATATTGTTTACGGCCCACTATTTAACGGTGCTACGACCATTTTATTTGAAGGTAAACCGGTGGGCACGCCCGACCCCGGCACCTATTGGCGGATTATTGCCGAGTACGGAGTGAAAGTGTTTTTCACCGCCCCAACCGCGTTTCGGGCCATTAAAAAAGAAGACCCAAAGGGTGAATATTTAAGTAAGTACGATTTATCGAAGTTTGAAAGCCTGTTCCTTGCTGGTGAGCGCTGTGACCCGGACACCCTGAGCTGGGCAATGGAACAGTTGCAAGTGCCGGTTATCGACCATTGGTGGCAAACGGAACTGGGTTGGCCCGCCTGTGCCAATTGTCGCGGCATTGAATTGTTGCCGGTGGTGCCGGGGTCGCCCACGAAGCCGGTGCCGGGTTTTGATATTCGCGTGCTCGACGATCAAGGGGAGGAAGTGGTGGCCGGTGAGATCGGCGCGCTGGCCATCAAACTGCCTTTACCGCCGGGGTCTTTTACCACTCTGTGGGGCAACGATGAACGTTTCGTCTCCTCTTACTTTAAAACTTTCCCCGGCTATTACGAAACCGGAGATGCTGGTTTCATCGACGAAAATGGTTATGTCTTTGTTATGGCACGCACTGATGATGTCATTAATGTCGCTGGCCATCGTCTTTCGACGGGTGCTATGGAAGAGGTGCTGGCTGCCCACCCTGATGTCGCTGAGTGTGCCGTGGTAGGTGTTGCCGACGCTATGAAGGGTCAAGTGCCATTAGGTTTTGTGGTGCTCAATGATGGCGTTGAACGAGCCGATGCCGATATTTGTGCGGAAGTGGTGCAACTAGTGCGTGAAAAAATTGGCCCTGTAGCCGCGTTTCGCCTGTGCGGCGTGGTTAAGCGACTACCAAAAACCCGCTCGGGCAAAATACTGCGTGCTACGATGCGAAAAATTGCCGATGCCGAGGCCTGGAAAATGCCAGCTACCATCGATGACCCTATAACTCTCGATGAGATTGGCGAGGCACTCGGCGCATTGGGTTATCCTGCTAAACTTGGCGGTTGATCCAGCTTGATAAATCGATTGTCTCTAACTAGTTGGCTGGTCTGTTATTTACGGATAATTTCCATTATTGTGTCAGTCTGTTTACAGAAATGTTGCTGATAAAGATTTACATTATAGGCGCATTTCCGGTATAACATCGCGGTCTTTTTGTGTGTCAAAATTTTTGACGGAATTCGCTAACGGCCCCGGGAGGGTTGAGGTTGAAGCCTACAAACATAAGTAATCCAGAATATTTTCATAAGGTTGTGGACTGCCAGCATGCCTGTCCAGCGCATACACCTGTCCCCGAATACATTCGTCTTATTGCCGCTGAGCGTTATACCGACGCTTATATGGTCAATTGGGAGTCCAATGTGTTCCCTGGCGTACTGGGTCGTACCTGTGATCGGCCCTGTGAACCGGCCTGTCGACGAGGCCGAGTTGAGGAAGAGCCCGTCGCGATTTGTCGACTCAAGCGTGTGGCAGCCGATAACAAAGATGATATTTCCAAGCTCTTACCTGCCGCAGGGGCTCGCAATGGTAAAAAGCTGGCATTGATTGGCGCGGGCCCAGCCTCATTGACAGTGGCCCGAGATTTGTCCCCCCTGGGATATGAGATTCATGTCTACGATGAAAACGCCAAAGGTGGCGGTTTTATGCGTAGCCAGATCCCCTCTTTCCGCCTGCCCGAAGAGGTTCTGGATGAGGAAGTGGGTTACATCACTGATAACCAAGCGGTAACCACTTTCTATAATACCCGGGTCGATAGCCTGAAAGCGCTGCTCGACAAAGATTATGATGCTTTTTTTGTCGGTTCAGGTGCACCAAAAGGACGGGACTTGCCAGATTTGCCCGGCCGAAAAGAGGGTGATGACAATATCCACATAGGTATCGACTGGTTGGCCAGTGTTGCCTTTGAGCATCGCGAGAGTGTCGGTAAAAAGGTCATTGTCCTCGGTGGTGGTAACACCGCTATGGATTGCTGTCGCACGGCGCGACGGATTGGCGGTGCTGATGTCAAGGTGATTGTGCGTAGCCCCTTTGCCGACATGAAAGCCTCGCCTTGGGAAAAAGACGATGCGGTCGCCGAAGATATTCCGATTATTGATAACCACACACCTCTCGAATTCGTTATTGAAGAGGGCAAGCTGGTTGGTATGCGCTTTGATAAAGTGCGGGCCGAATACGACAAGAAAGGCCGTCGAAAATTAGTGTCGACCGGTGAAGAGCCAGCCTTTTATCCCTGCGATGAAGTCCTGGTGGCGATCGGTCAGGAGAACGCCTTTCCCTGGATCGAGAGTGAAACAGATATCGAGTTTGATAACTGGGGTCTGCCAGAGCTCAATAAAAATACCTTTCAATCGACCAATAGCAAGGTTTTCTTCGGCGGTGATGCGGCTTTTGGCCCTGAGAACATTATTACGGCTGTGGCCCAGGCCCATCAGGCGGCGATTTCCATCGATCTTTTTTGCCAGGGTGAAGACCTTAATGTGCGCCCTGCACCCAGTACTAACCTGGTGAGTCAGAAAATGGGGATTCACGAGTGGAGTTACAGTAATGCTGTTGGTGATGACCTTCGCTTCAAAGTGCCTCACGCTGACAAGGCGGCTGCACTGGGCGATAGATTGCTCGAAGTGGAATTGGGTTTTTCGACCCAGACGGGCTTTGAAGAGGCGCAGCGCTGTCTGAATTGTGATGTGCAAACGGTGTTTTCCGAGGCTCTATGTATTGAATGTGATGCCTGTACCGATATTTGCCCAACCGATTGCATCAATTTTATAGACAACGATAAAGAAGAGGCGCTTCGCCCACAGCTACGTATGCCCGCGAAAAACCTCGAACAAGATCTTTATGTTTCCAGTGACTTGCCGACCGGAAGGGTGATGGTTAAGGACGAAGATGTTTGCTTGCATTGTGGGCTCTGCGCTGAGCGCTGTCCGACATCTGCCTGGGACATGCAGCAATTTCTCTACCAAGTTACCAAGGCATCTCAAATATGAAAAGCATAGAGGCAGTTAACGAATTCGTTATTCGCTTTGCCAACGTCAATGGTACTGGCTCAGCCAGTGCCAACGCGATGTTTGCCAAGTCTATTTTTCGCATGGGTGTGCCAGTCAGTCCGAAGAATATTTTTCCCTCGAATATTCAGGGTCTGCCCACCTGGTATGAAGTGCGGGTCAGCGAGAAAAATTATCTAGGCCGCCGTGGTGGCGTGGATATCACCGTGGCGGTCAACCCACAGAGCATGGCTCAGGATATGTCTGACCTGAACCCCGGTGGCTTTTTTATTTATGACAATACCAAAGCGCTGGATCTGCGCTTGCAGCGCGATGATATTAATTTGGTTGGTATACCGCTAACGGATATTTGCCGTCGAGAATATACCCAGGCCCGTCAGCGTCAGCTATTTAAAAACGTGATTTATATCGGTGCGCTTGCGGCCTTGCTAGATATCGACTTTTCGGTTCTCAAGGACTTGGTCGGTGCGCAATTTAAAGGTAAAGATAAGCTTGTCGCCTCGAATATTCATGCCCTTGAATTGGGTTACCAGTACGCTCAGGAGCACTTTTCATGCCCACTGAGTATTCGTCTGGAACGCCGCGATTTAATTGGCGATAGAGTGATGCTTGAGGGCAACGATGCTCTCGCCCTTGGAGCGGTTTATGGTGGGGCTACCGTGGTACCTTGGTATCCGTTGACACCTTCTACTTCGGTGATCGAAGGCTTTGAAAAATACGCCAACCGCTTGCGCATCGATCCTGGCAGTGGCGACCGTCGCTTTTGTGTGGCACAGGCTGAGGATGAGCTCGCCGCCATTGGTATGGTAATTGGTGCTTCATGGAATGGTGCCCGGGCGTTTACTGCGACCTCTGGGCCGGGTCTGTCCTTAATGGCCGAATTCCTCGGTTTGGCCTACTTTGCTGAAGTGCCTGCGGTGCTTTTTGATATTCAGCGGGCTGGCCCGTCCACAGGTATGCCAACACGCACCCAGCAATCCGATATCTTTGCCGCCGCGTATGCCTCCCATGGTGATACCAAGCATGTCATGTTGATTCCAGCTGACCCAAAAGAGTGCTTTGATATGTCTGCCGACAGTTTCGATTTGGCGGAACGATTGCAAACTCCAGTGATCGTGATGAGTGATCTCGACCTCGGTATGAACGACAGTCTATGTGCACCACTGGAATGGGATGACAACCGCGAATATGACAGGGGTAAAGTCCTATCGGCAGAAGACCTCGATAATATGAGCGAACGCTATGGGCGCTACCTCGATGTCGATGGTGATGGCATTTGCTATCGTACGCTGCCTGGTACTCATCCCGAAAAGGGGGCCTTTTTTACTCGTGGTACCTCTCGTAATGAATATGCGGTGTACACTGAATTTGGCGATGCCTATGTGCAAAACATGGAGCGTCTCAATGCCAAAATGGAAACCGCAAAAAAATACGTTCCCGGCCCGGTATGCTATGAAGCAGCGAAAAAAACTCGCGATGGTGTGATTTTTTACGGTTCCAGTACCGACGCTAGCCTCGAGGCACTGGATTTGTTAGCGGAACAAGGTTTGCACCTCGATGCCCTACGCTTGAGAGCTTTCCCCTTTAGCAAGGAAGTGACCGATTTTATCGACAATCACGACAGAGTGTTTGTGATTGAGCAAAACCGTGATGGACAAATGCGCAAGTTATTGATTATCGAATGCGATCTTAATCCAAAAAAACTGTTATCTGTCGTTCACTACGATGGTATGCCAATGACGGCCCTTGGCGCATCGAGTCACATCGCTGAAGTGCTCGGCAAAAACAATGTAACGCCCCTGCGCAAGCGCAAGGCTGGAGCTAAAGTATGAGTTATATTCGTCCTTCATTCAGACACCCCGATGCGCAGGCTAATGCCAAGGGCTTTACCCGAGAAGACTATGAAGGTGCATTGTCAACGCTCTGCTCCGGTTGCGGTCATGATTCGGTCAGTAGTGCCATTATCCAGTCTACTTTTGAATTAAGTATTGAGCCTCATCGGGTCGCTAAAATTTCCGGAATCGGCTGTTCTTCAAAAACGCCGACCTACTTTCTCGGTAAATCCCATGGTTTTAATTCGGTGCATGGGCGTATGCCTTCAGTAGCCACCGGAGCGAATATGGCCAATCGCGATCTACTCTATGTTGGCGTTTCAGGTGATGGTGATAGTGCCTCAATCGGTCTCGGTCAATTTGGACACATTGCCCGCCGTAACTTGAATATGAGCTACATCGTTGAAAACAATGGCTGCTACGGTTTGACGAAGGGTCAAGACTCGGCAACCACGGATATTGGCTCGAAGAGCAAAAAGGGTGATCCCAATCCCTATGAGCCTATTGACCTTTGTGCCATGGCCTTACAACTTGGCGCAACGTTTGTTGCCCGCAGTTTTTCAGGTGACAAAGAACAACTGGTGCCTTTAATTAAAGCAGCCATGTCCCACAATGGTTTTGCTTTTATTGATGTGATTTCACCCTGTGTGACCTTTAATAACACTGCGGCGTCGAGCAAGGGCTACGAGTTTGTGCGCGACCATATGCAAGCTACGGGTAAAATCGATTTTGTCCCTGTGCGTTCGGAAATCACTGCAAATTACCCGGCCGGCTTCAGCGAGGAGATTACTTTGCATGACGGTTCTGTTATCCACCTCTACAAGGATGACAAACTCGATTGCACTGATCGTAACAGCGCAATGAATGCCATTGCTGAATTTAATGATAAGGGTCAAGTACTGACTGGCCTGCTGTATGTCGACCCAGATAGCAGCGATTTCCACAAAATTCAACAGACAGTATCGCAACCGCTTTCTAGTCTTAATGAAAGCGATCTTTGTCCGGGTGCTCGAGCCTTAGGCGCGATTAACGCAAGTCTACGGTAAGGCACTCGCCTTCCGAATTCAGCAGGTCAATGTCAAAATGGCAATTCTGGGTTGACCGGGGAGGTACCTTTACCGACTTGGTCGCCAGAACGCCTAACGGCGAACTACGCAGTTTAAAGCTTCTCTCTGAAAACCCCGAGCGCTACGATGACGCAGTGCTTGAGGGTATTCGCCAACTGCTAGCAGCATCCACTATACGTTCTATTCCCACTGCGATAATTGAGAGTATTCGCATTGGTACCACAGTGGCGACTAATGCTCTACTTGAGCGTAAAGGGGTGCCAACGCTGTTGGTGACTACCCCGGGCTTCGCCGACGCTTTGCAAATTGGCTATCAACATCGCCCCGATTTGTTTGCCCTTGATATTCAACTACCTGAACCGCTCTACGAGGATGTGCTTGAAATTGATGAGCGCCTGGCAGCTGATGGCAGTGTTATACGCCCGCTACAGGCGGAGCGTTATTTAAAGGTCTTTCAATCGGCCTATCGGCGTGGGCTGCGCGCTGTGGCGGTGGTCTGTATGCACAGCTATAAAAACCCGGCCCATGAACTAGCTATCGGCAAAATTGCTGAGCAAGCCGGCTTTAAACAAGTCTCACTCAGCCACGAGGTCAGTCCGCTGGTGAAATTTGTTGGCCGTGGTGACACTACCGTTGTCGATGCTTATATCTCACCCGTACTGGCTAAATACGTGCAGCGTCTTTCTGTGGCATTGCCGGATGTTCCACTGCTATTTATGCAGTCCAGTGGTGGTTTGACCGATGCCATTAATTTTAAGGGTCGAAATAGCCTGCTCTCAGGCCCGGCTGGGGGCGTGGTGGGCGCTGTTAAAACGGCCGAGGCGGTGGGCTACAGTAAAGTACTGGGCTTTGATATGGGCGGTACCTCCACCGATGTTTGGCATTATAAGGGAGCGTATCAGCGGGTTTACGAAACCCAGCTTGCCGGGGTACGTCTGCGGGTGCCGATGATGGATATTCACACCGTGGCCGCTGGTGGTGGTTCCGTGTGCTATTTCGATGGTTCGCGTTTTCGTGTTGGGCCGGAATCTGCCGGTGCCGATCCGGGCCCTGCCTGTTACCGACGCGCTGGGCCGTTAACGATTACCGATTGTAACCTAGTACTTGGCAGGCTGGCCCCTGACTATTTCCCTGCCGTGTTTGGTCCGGCGGGGGATGAGCGACTGAGTATTGAAGCTGCGCGGGCGAAGCTGGCTCTTGAGGCAGCGAAAATTAAAGCATGTGGCAATGAAAGTTTGTCATTGGAGGAGGTCGCCGCAGGTTTCGTCGATATTGCCGTGCAGAGTATGGCAGGTGCCATTAAAACGATTTCGACCCAGCGCGGATACGATGTGGGTGAGTACGCTCTTAGCTGTTTTGGCGGGGCCGGCGGTCAGCATGCCTGTGCCGTTGCTGATGTGTTGGGTGTCGATAACGTACTAATTCATCCACTGGCGGGGGTTTTGTCGGCCTTGGGTATGGGCTTGGCCTCGGTCAGTACGTTGGCTGACCGCAGCTTGGCATGGCCAATGCCATCGCTAGACGACACTGAGTTGCACACGCAATTCGAGGCTTTAAAAGTCGAGGCTCTCGCTCATCTACCAGAGGAAAAAAACGGCGAATTGCACTTTATTGAAACCGTGTATATCCGCTATACCGGTGCCGATACCGTGCTCGCAGTAGCCCGAGGCGACGCAAGCTCAATGCAGGCCGCATTTGAAGAAGCTCACCGCGAACGATTTTCTTTTCTACAAAACGGCAAGGCACTGTTAATTGACAGTATTTCCATCGAGGCGGTGCTTCAACAAACAGAACAGGCCCTCGCTTTCGTGACCAATCCTCAGGTGGACGCTGAAGAGCTTAGTACCCGGATTTATAGCAGCGGCGAGTATTTGACGACGCCCGTTGTGCGGCGCGAAACCCTTCGTCCAGGCGTGAACCTAAGTGGCCCCTTGATGCTGGTGGATAGTCATTCGACCACTTTGATTGATCGGGGTTGGCAGTTTGCAGTATTGGCCGATGGTATGCTGAGGCTGAAAAAAACGCAGCAAGTGGATCAGCGGCGTAAAGTGACAACCCAGCGCAATCCCGTGCAATTGGAAATTTTCAACTACCAGTTTATGGCCATTGCCGAGCAAATGGGTGCTGTACTGGCCAATACCGCCCATTCGGTTAATATTAAAGAACGTTTTGATTTCTCCTGCGCTCTATTTGACAGTCGCGCAAACTTGATCGCCAATGCACCCCATGTCCCCGTTCATTTGGGGTCGATGGGTGAAACGGTGGCCCGTTTGATTGACAGTAGAGCCGATAATATCCATCCCGGCGATGCCTATTTGGTCAATTCACCTTATGCCGGTGGCACGCATTTACCGGACTTAACTGTGGTTAGCCCCGTGTTTGGTGACACAGTTGATCGAGCAAATGGCACTGAATCTGCCAAGTCTGCTTGTGCATCGGCCAATAAGCCTAAATTCTTCGTCGCGACTCGCGCTCATCACGCTGATATTGGCGGTATTACCCCGGGCTCAATGCCCGCGGAAAGTCAGCATATCGAAGAAGAAGGGGTGCTTATAAGTAACTTTTTGCTGGTAAAGGTAGGTCACTTTCGAGAGCGAGAAGTACGCGAGCTACTGGCTAGCGGTCCTTTCCCAGCACGCAACATCGAGCAGAATATTGCCGACTTACAAGCTCAGGTAGCCGCCAATACCTATGGGCTTAACGAGCTGCATAAACTTGTGGGTCACTATGGTTGTGATGTCGTTAGTGCATACATGCAGCATATTCAGGACAATGCCGAAGAAGCGGTGCGTCGCGTAATTGTTAAATTACACGATGGCGATTTTGAAAATATCATGGATAACGGTGCGCTTATTAAAGTAGCCGTGCGCATTGACCGACAAGCGAATCGTTTGTCTATCGACTTTAGCGGAAGCTCTGCCCAGTTGCCCGGTAATTTTAATGCCCCGGCAGCAGTATGCCGAGCCGCTGTACTCTATGTACTTCGCACCTTGGTGAATGAACCCATTCCCCTCAACGCCGGTTGTCTACGCCCCGTCGATATTATTATTCCCCCAGGTAGCATGCTCAGTCCCCTCTATCCAGCAGCGGTGGTCGCCGGTAATGTGGAGACGTCGCAGTGCGTCGCCGATGCACTCTACGGTGCACTTGAGGTATTGGCGGGCTCACAGGGCACCATGAATAACCTCACCTTTGGCAACGAAAAATATCAATATTACGAAACCATATGTGGTGGTGCAGGTGCGGGCGATGGCTTTTCCGGTGCCAGTGCTGTGCAGGTACACATGACCAATTCACGGCTGACCGATGCGGAGATACTCGAGCTGCGTTTCCCCGTGGTTCTTGAAGAATTTTCTCTTCGCAAGGGCAGTGGCGGTACGGGCCGATACCCTGGTGGAGATGGCATATTACGAAAAATACGTTTTCTCGAAGCTATGACTTTGAGCCTATTGAGCGGCCATCGCCGTGTGCCGACTTTCGGTTTGGCCGGTGGCGGCGAAGGTGCTGTCGGGATTAATAGTGTGACAAGAAAAAATGCATTGACTCAGGTGCTGGGCTCTACGGTGAGTATCAGTGTTGAAGCGGGCGATAGTGTGACCTTATGCACCCCGGGTGGTGGTGGTTTTGGTGCAAGTAAATGAAGGCGTGGCCAAAGTCGGACATTTAACTCGTCCAGTTACTGTTGCAGGCAATTTAATGTCTTTAAAAACAATTATTGCAACGTTTTTCTTATCACAAAAAGAGGGTGTTAATAAGCTATTGAGCTCCGCTTATTTATTTATGTAAATATGATGACGTTTCTTTGAGTAAAGCGCTTGACATCGCGGAGCCCAAACATTACCTTTCGCCCACACCGCATTAAATAATGATTAGTTGTGGTGTCTATAAATAAGAATCATAAATGGGGGTGTCACTTGAAGTATTCCAGCTTCAATTCAAAACAATCAGTTAATAGTTTTACAGCTCTTGCCAAAACGGCTACCGCTGCAGCAGTTCTGCTCGCAAGTACTCAGGCACAGGCTTTTCGGTTTGAGGTCGGTGAATGGCAAGGCTATGCCGATACCGTCTTTTCTGCCAGTGCCGCAATGCGAGTCGAGAATGCAGCTCACTACGGTACTGCAGATCCGACGGGCAATCACAATTTGTTTCGCGATGCGGGTGATGTGTATTCGACGCCTGTTTCACTGCTAACAGACTTTGGTATGAGTAAAGATGGCTTCGGTTTTTTAACCCGTTTTTCCTATACCTATGATTACACGATCATGAATAAAGACTGTACCAACTGTGAACGGCCAAATGTTTGGCCCTATCCGGCTGGTGGCAGTGGAGCGCCAAATGATTCTGTCTTTCATGGGGCTACAGCAGGTTTGTCCGACCCCCAAGCCATCAATGGTATTGACGACGAAGCGCAAAACTTGGCCGGTAATAAATTCACGCTTTACGATGCCTTCGTCTTTGGCAGCTGGGAGGTTTTTGGAGGCCATCCACTGAATGTGCGCATTGGTAAGCAGGTGATTAACTGGGGTGAAAGCAATATTCAAGGTGGCGGTATTAGCCAAATGATGAACCCCACTGATCTGTCCAAAGCAACAACACCGGGCACTGACGTTAAAGAAACGTTAATACCGCAAGAGTCCGTCTATTTCAACTTCGGTTTTAATGACGAGATTAGTTTGGAAGCCTATTACACCTGGAACTGGCGAAAATCCACCTTCATTGGGGTGGGTACTTACTTTAGCCCCTTTGATTTCCTAGGTTCAGGTTATAACCCCGACCTCTTTGTTCGTGGTATTGAAAAATCAGGAGAAGAAGAGCCTAGCGGTGGCCAGTACGGTATTAATATGCACTTCATAATTCCTTCGTGGAATTACGCTGATTTGGGTATTTACTACGTGCGTTCACATGCTTTTAATCCCTATATTGGTTTGAATGAGGCTTATGTGCCCCGTGTTGATCCAGCCAGGCCCGATGGTGCAATGACACTTGCTGGTTATCAGTGGATTTATGGTGAAGACCAGGATACCTATGCTATCTCCTTAAATGGTGAGACGATACTCGATGGTTCTTTTGCTTTGGAGCTCAATCTCAAAACGGATTTTTACGATACCCGTGAATGTCGAAACCTGTATGGCATTAGTGGTGTGCAGGTCGCTGACCTTGGTGGTTTACATGTGGGTTCAGCCTTTGGGTTTTCTGACCCCCGAGGCCCTTACTCAGTGATTAACGATGGGCAAGGTACCATTCCTGGCTGTGATATCGGCAACGCAGATGTCTATACTTTACTGGGTAACTTCACACGTTCAGTGGGTACTGACTTTCTTGGTGCCGATAAGATAAGCACCATCTTCGACTTCTCTATGGTCTGGATTGATGGTATGTCTTTTGGTGACCCGACTGACCGAGTGAATAATTCACCTGAGTCACCCACTGGCCAGAGTAATGCTGTAGTTGACCCTGGTAGATTTGACGGGGTAGATGCCCTTGATCGTCCAATCACTGATTTTTCCTGGGGTTATACCGCGGTCCTCGCGCTTGAATATAACGATGTTTTTGCTAACGTGAATGTCAGTCCAACGATGATTTTTGTCCACAATGTAGAGGGTTACACCCCTTTTAACGCAGGAGCAATGGTGGAAAATCAGCGCACACTGGTAACTAAAGTTAGCTTTAGTTATTTGTCGAGCACTACTGTCGACCTTCAGTATGTGACATGGCTGGGTACAGCAGGAACTAATCAGGGTCGAGATAACGTCTCTATTGTCTTCAAGCGTAGCTTCTAGATGACAGCGCAACAGAGTTGTAGCGCAACTTGGTTATAGCTCTGTTTGTGAGACTGTTTGAAGAAAAAGCACATAAAAATAATTTATGAGGTAGGAAGTAACGATGAGTAATCATACTGAAATAAAAAAATTAGGCAGGTTAAAAGGGCTGGTCACAGCAGGTGCTTTCGCCCTGTGTGCCACCTCGCCATTTGCCTTTGCTAAAGTTGGCCCCGAAGAAATTGCCAAATTAGGTCTTGAAGGTACTGAGCTAACGCCTACTGGCGCTATACGCGCTGGCAATGCCGAGGGAACAATCCCTGAATGGAAAAATGAGCCGTTGCAGCCTCCCGCTGGCTTTGAACCGGGCACCTATCACCCCGACCCCTTTCCCGATGACAAAGTGCTATTTAAAATCACTGCTCAAAACTACAATGATTATGCCGACAAATTGAGTGATGGCCAAAAGGCGATGTTCAAAACCTATCCCGATTGGTATATGAACGTCTATCAAACCCGTCGTACAGCAGTTTATAAGCCTTATCTTTACGAGGCGGCTTTAAACAATGCCGCAACCGCTGAAATTGTATTGGCACCCGATAAAGGGCAAGGCATAGTCGGTTTTAAAAATGCTTACCATTCTTGGGCTTTCCCTATCCCAAAAAATGGCAATGAACTGCTGATAAATCAGGCAACTCGTCCGTTGAATGTTTGGGTTGATAGCATGGAGCAAACTCTGGCCATTACTTCAACCGGTAAATATACAATTAATCAGTTGTCTGTCCAGCAGCACTATAAATACAGTGACCCTGAGATTGAAAACTTTGATCCCGAAACTGACCACCTTCACTATTACCAAACGCTGCTAGCACCCGCGAAGGTTGCAGGGCAGGTGGTTCTTGCAAAAGACCCCGTGACTTTTCTCAAGAAGTTTCGTGGTGCCTGGGCTTATAGTCCGGGTCAGCGTCGCGTAAAAAGGGCACCGCAGATTGTTTATGACAACCCTTTAACGGCGAGTGATGGCCTGGCAACAACGGATCAGAAATGGGGTTTTAATGGGCCCAATGATAGGTTTAGCTGGAAAATGCTTGGTAAGAAGGAAATGTATGTTCCTTATAATGCCTACAAACTTCACGCGCCCGATGCGACACCAGAAAACATCATTACTGATGAAGGCCGTTTAGACCAGAAATATGCGCGTTATGAACTGCACCGTGTATGGGTGCTTGAAGGGACATTAAAAGAGGGTACAACTCATGATTATGCGCGACGTGTGATGTATCTAGATGAGGATTCCTACTTCATTATGACGGTTGATGGTTATGATCGACGCGGTGACATTTGGCGCTACTGGGAAGATCACGATGTTATGTACTACGACATCGGCTTTATGGCACCAGCGGCTGAGTTTCAATACGATATGCAAGCAGGCCGTATGCTAGCTCTGCTATTCGATAAGAAGAATCCGCCGGACTTCACTGGTCGCTGGGAAGATAAATACTTCACACCTGCTTCAATTCGACGTAACGGGGTAAGGTAGTTTTAAGCGTACCAATAGGAAATGGCAGGTGGATAACACCTGCCATTTTTTTTGTCTAAGAATTGATAGTTATCTACGTGAACCAGGGACACGCCCTTTATGGCTCTATAGAAAGGGATTTAAGTGAAAATAAATAGAGTTTATAAGACCAATAACTTACACTATGTAAATCAGTTGTCATTCGAACAATAGGGCTGGATATTTTTATATAAGCCCTAGAACTACTGAGTTTTTGACGCTGAATATTAATAGATTGGCCAGAACTTGAGGGGTAGAGAGTTGAAATATTTCCAGTTGAAGTGGAAAAATGTTAGGTCGAAACGGTCTAGTATATGTTTACTGGGGCGTGCGTTTGTTGGAGCAATATTGTTGTCTGTCACCAGCGTTGCTATTTCAGAGCAGTCATTGCAAATACCAGTAATGAAGTCGGAGCTGGTCAGTGAGATATTATTGACAGACTCAACACACCGCGGTGAGCGTTTTATTGCTCCTGGCTTATATGGAAACGTCATCTATTCCAGTGATGGAATCAATTGGCAGCAGTCCAATTCACCCACACAGTCTTTGTTGACAACTGTTTTTTTTATTAATGATAAAGAAGGCTGGGTAGGTGGTCATGATACCTTGATTCTCCACACTAAAGATGGCGGAGAAAACTGGGAGATTCAATACGAAGACCCCATTACTGGTGGTGATATTCCAAAACCAATACTCGATATTGTCTTTAAAGATGAAAATAACGGTTATGCCATTGGTGCTTACGGCTTGATGCTAACCACAAGTGATGGTGGCAAAAACTGGGAGGAGGTGGATACTACCGATGGGCTTTATGACTTGCTAGAAAGTAAGGACATGGAGCCAGAACCCAATTTTAACAGCATGATTCTTTATAAAGATAAACTGCTCATAGTGGGTGAACTCGGTACTATTCTTATTTTCGATGATACTGCTGAAGGGCTTGATCGTTGGGAGATTCTTGATTCCCCCTACACTGGTTCATTCTTTGGTGTAAAAGAATTGAGTACTGGGGAGCTGTTTATCTACGGGCTCAGGGGCAATTTGTACCGTTCCTCGGACGGTGGTCAAAGTTGGGACAAAATTGAAACGGGGACCATTGCGAATATTTTCGACTGCGTAGAAATGGCTGATGGTACATTAGTTTTTGCTGGTGCCAGCGGGACAATACTACGCATGCACAAAAGGGCAATGGTTACAGAGAAAATGCCCTATCCTCACTTTGATTCACTAATGTCGATGCAGATTATAAGAGACGGTGAGTTATTGTTGTTTGGTAGTTCTGGTGTAAAGACGATTTCTCTTCGTTAGTACGTCATTCATTCATTCTTTTCTCAATGACTTTATTCGGATGAAAGCGGATTACTGAGCGCTATTCAGTAACGCTAACTATTTCTTCACAATAAAGAAAAATAGGGTAGTAGTAATGCTAAAAACTAAGATTACAGCCTGGGTTCAGGACAAACTTTTTTCACATCGTATCTTTATTCTAGCGGTATTTTGTTTAGTGACTTTGTTTATGGGCTATCACGCTTCTTCATTGAGGATGGAAGCAGGTTTTGAAAAACTACTGCCACTAAAGCATGGGTATTTACAGACCCTTATAAAATACAGAGAAGAATTTGGCAGCGGTAATCAGTTAATTGTTGCTCTTACTCAGGATGAGGGCGATATTTTTAATGCTGAATTTTTTGAAGCATTAAAAGCTGCGAATGAAGAAGTTTTCTTTTTACCGGGTGTGGCACGACATACCGTAACTTCCATCTTGACGCCTAATGTTCGCTATATCGAATTAGTTGAAGATGGATTTGCAGGGGGCAATGTCGTACCAGCTGAGTTTCGACCAACTGATGAATGGTGGCCGGTACTCCGTAATAATATTATCAAGTCTGGTAGGTTAGGCAGCTTGGTTGCCAATGATTTTTCAAGTGCTTTGATTCGCGTTGAATTATTGGATATGGATCCTACTACTCGTGAACCCCTCGATTACCAGCAAGTCTCTCAAGATCTTGAGGATAAGATTCGTAACAAGATTGAAACCGATAATATTAGTGTGCGCATAATTGGCTTTGCGAAGTCTACTGGGGATATTGCCGACGGTGCACGAATTGTCATGTTGTTCTTTGGTGTCACTTTTGTTTTCACCGGTTTGTTCCTCTACGTTTACACGGGGTCTATAAAGGCCACACTATTACCCTTGCTGAGTGGATTGGTTGCCGTTGTTTGGCAAATGGGATTATTGCCGTTGATGGGTTTCGGACTTGACCCTATGAGCATTTTGGTGCCCTTCCTGGTGTTTTCAATTGCTGTTAGTCACGGTATTCAAAAAATTAATGCCTGGCTTTGGCAGACGATGTACGGCGGTATTGAGGATGATTGGGGGAATAAGGTTGATCCTCTCCCCGAGAAGGCTGTTGGTGTTAGCGGTATGACTGCAGCTCAGCGAGCTTTTCATGCCTTATTTATTCCGGGCATTATCGCTTTGATTAGTGACACGGTGGGTTTTTTAACCGTTCTGTTAATTGATATTGGCATTATCCAGGAAATGGCTATTGCGGCTACTCTAGGTGTCGCCTCTATTATCTTTACTAATATGGTGCTACTGCCGATCCTGCTTTCTTATATCAATCCAACCAAACTTGAAAAGTTGCGGGCTAAGCATGAGCGAGGTGAGATTCGTCGGGACAAGTGGTGGCGAATGCTGGGTAAGCTGACTCATACTAAACCATCAATTGTTGTGCTCGTCGCGTGTGTCATGCTGACAGTGTGGGGGGGTATTGCCAATAATGACTTGAAGATTGGTGATTCTCAAACGGGTATACCCGAGTTGCGCGAAGACGCACGTTACAATGTTGATAGCCGGGTTATTACTGAGCGATTTTCAGTGGGTGTCGATAAGCTCAGTTTGGTGGTCGAATCGCATGATAATGCCTGTGTCAATTTTGAAGTGATGAATGAAATTGATCGCTTTGCCTGGCATGTCCGTAACTTGCCGGGGGTTAAGTCGGTGAAGTCGTTAGTCGATAACATGAAAGTGATTTTAACGGCGAATAATGAGGGTAGCCCCCGTTGGTTTGCCCTATCGCGCAATTCCAGCTCGATGTCTTCATCGCTTTATCACATGGGTGCAGGCGGTGATGAGTTTATGGATGCGGCCTGTAAAGCTATGCCGATTAATATCTTTACTGAGGATCACAAGGCTGAAACCATTAATACGATTATTGAAGGTATTGCCGCCTTTGAGTCGACGTTGCCTATAGAGAAGTTTAATCCGCTGCTTGCTACCGGCAATGTCGGTATTATTGCCGCAACGAATGACGCTGTCGAAGACGCTCAGTTGCCGATTATGTTTTGGGAATATTCAGCCATTATTGCGCTAGCGATTATTACCTTTAGATCAATTGGAGGCATGCTCTGTATTGTTCTACCACTGACCATGGTGTCGATACTTTGTTATGCACTAATGGCCATTCTGGGCATTGGACTTAAGGTTAATACACTGCCCGTTGTTGCGCTGGGTGTGGGTGTCGGGGTGGATTATGCGGTGTATATCTACAGTAAGCTTGGGCACTATATTGAGGAGGGTGAATCCATTGAGGATGCTTTCATTCATGCTATGCATACAACAGGGCGACCGGTTATTTTTACCGGCGTAGTTCTCGGTGTTGGGGTAGGTGCGTGGATATTTGCACCGCTTAAATTCCAGGCCGATATGGGTATTATGTTGACCTTTATGTTTGTGGTTAATATGTTGGCTGCAATTATCGTAATGCCTGCACTAGCTCGCTGGTTGTTAGTGCCTAAATACAAAGCGGCTCAGGCTGCTTTGGCCAATGGTGTTAAAGCTCCAGCCCATTAATTGTCAGATGTGACAAAAAAGCCCGCAAAATTTGCGGGCTTTTTTGTGGGTGTTCATTTGTACGATGCTAATCTTCTTTTCGTCTTGCTTTTTTTTGTGTTATTAGAATAAGAAGTGTGGCTTGAATAGCCGTAGGTTTTACTGGGTAAAGATGGCGCCCCCGGAGAGATTCGAACTCCCGACCAATCGGTTCGAAGCCGATTACTCTATCCAGCTGAGCTACGGAGGCGTAGTTGGATCTCAACCCGCTTGTCGGCGGGCCGCTATTGTGCCAGCTTTGGCAGGTAAAAATCTATCGGATTTTGTGGTGTGTCGAAAAATCCTGACCTAGTTAAAAATCGAGGTTTAATAAATAGGGTATAGGGTTTGTTTGAATGACTTACTTACCCTGCCACTGGGGCTTACGCTTTTCTGCAAAGGCAGCGGGCCCCTCTTCAAAATCGGCACTGCTCATCAAGGTTTTGACGGAGGACAGGGTGCGTGAGTCTTTGATGGCACCTTCGAGGTTCGGCTGATCCAGACCCTTCATAACGACATTCTTACTGGTGCGTATAGAGACGGGTGAGCATTGCAAAATCATCTCTGCCCAGCGCAATGCCTCGTCCATGAGTTCTGCCTGGGGCACTACTGCGTTGACATATCCTAGTGTCATACTCTCTTGTGCGCTGACTTGACGGCCAGTGAGAATCATCCCCATTGCCGGCTTGAGGCCAATTTGGCGCGGCAGGCGTTGTAGGCCACCAGCAAGTGCGGCGAGGCCGACCTTAGGTTCTGGTAAGGCAAATTTGGCATTGTCAGAAGCAATAATCAAATCGCAGGCCAGTGCGATTTCAAAACCTCCGCCCATGGCCACGCCATTGACGGCTGCAATAATGGGTTTGTCACAATCAAAGCGGGAGGTTAGTCCTGCAAAGCCGCTTTCCGGTGTGCCGCGTTGGCTACCGCTAGCGTGGTATTTCAAATCATTGCCGGCGCTGAAGGCCCGATCACCGGCACCAGTGAGAATGGCCACCCATTGCTCGGGGTCTTCTGAGAAATTGTTAAACACTTGCTCAAGTTCGAAATTAGCGGGTGGGTGCAGTGAGTTCATTACCTCGGGGCGGTTAATGGTCACGGTAAGTATGTGGTCTTTAAGCTCTGCACAGCAAAACTCAAGATTTTCGTAATTCATCATGGATTTCCTACGTTTTTATTATGATTGTTGGGTGCTCTATTAAGTCGCTGGCCATAAGCGCTCACAATGACACTTAAGGGCAGTGACAGAGTGATGACTTCTTTAGCGGGGAGCGGGTGTAGAGCGATAGTGGTACTCGATTATGCCGTTTTTTTCAGTCGCAGCTAGGTGACCTTCATCTTCCAGAATATCGCAATGGCCGATGATTTCTGACATCACCGGTACGATTTGTTCTTCCCAAGCTTTAGGAAACAATTCTTTGCCAACGGCCATCGGTGTCATTGGCCCGCCGGCTTCGAGAATGCGACTGATCTTTAGCAGGCGCCGATCCGTCGATAGGCCATAAGATTTGATCAATTCCAGGTGGTCTGTGATCGGTGCGCCGTGTGAAGGGTAGGTAACCCGAGCAGGATAAGGCGCCACTTTGGCGAGGGAGCTCTGGTATTCACTCAGTGCCCGGGGTCGTTCATCGCCTATTTTGCGAGGCATTTGGGTCAGGCAGACAGGAGTGATATCAGGTAGCAGGTGGTCGCCTGAAAAAAACACTTGTAGATCTTCCTGCCAGTAAACCACCTCGTCGGGGCAGTGCCCGGGGGTGTGTATGGTCTTTAAATCAAAGCCAGGGATGGAAATGATCTCATCATCTTGTAGGAGGTGGTCCGGCTCCATGGGGTGGTATTTGTCGGCAATTTTTGCTCGGCGTGAAATGGCTTTATCGGCCAGTGCTCGGTCGACACCCCAAAGTGCGTAGTAATACAGTTCGAGTTCTTTCCGCTCTGGCGGTGGACGCATGCGCTCGTTAGTGAGCCAGAGGTTTTCATGGGCCCACAGCTGGCAGTTTGATGCTTCATGTATACGCTGCGCTTGCCCGTAGTGGTCGGTATGACCGTGGGTAAGAAGAATCCTGTCAATATCCTCGACTCTCAGACTTAGTTCTGTGAGGCCATCGTTGAGAGCCTGCCAGGCCTCATCCGAGCAAATACCGGTATCGATGAGAATTAACTCGCCCCCGGACTGCTCAGGGAAAATAAGGTAGCTGTTAATGTCACCTAAACCGGGATAGCCGGTTGGGGTTGGAATACGACCAATTCTGCTGGAACTTTCTTCGTTGCTAAAGCGTTTAACGCCTACTTCTTTTTTGCTCATTGTTTGTTTTAGCGGCCTACTGGGCCGCTACCCATAATTGTTAGCCAGCAATGATGACTAAAAGTTACGCAAATGGGAAGTAATACCAGGCCCTAGCGCCGCTATTGGCAGGTCGGTAAAGGGGAGAGCCTAGATTAATGCACGTTGCCCGCCGTCAATAACCAGGGTTTCACCAGTAACAAAGCCGGCTTTTGAGGTGGATAAGAAAGCAATCAACTGGGCTATTTCTTCTGCCTCACCAAAGCGCTTCATAGGGATGCGCGATACCACCAATTTCTCTACCTCAGTGCCACCAAAGTTGTCGCCAACCATATCGGTTTTAACAAAACCCGGAGCCACGCAAATAACGCGTATTTGGTCTCTCGCCCACTCGCGAGCTAGGGCACGGGTTAAACCTTCAATACCCGCTTTTGAACTGCAATAGGGCGAGTTATTAGCAACGCCGCTCGAACCGTAGGTTGAGCCAACATTAATAATGACGCCGCCGCCTCGAACTTTCATCACGGGTTGTACGGCGCGAGCTAGCACCCAGGGCGCCACCAGATTGATGTTAAGTACTTCGCGAAAACGTTCAGGGGATATATTCTTTGCCGCTGCACCCTCGGTAATGCCAGCATTGTTAACCAGCACGTCAATACCTCCATGCAGCGTGCTGACGTCATCGACCAACTGTTGCAGGTCGTCATCATTTCCAACATTGCCTGTGTGTACGCTGGCTGTGCCGTCAGTGGATTCAATCAGTGAGGCCGTTTCTTCGAGTTTGGCTTTATCACGGGCAAAACAGGCAACGTGATAGTCGTATTCCGCCAGGGCAATGGCGATGGCGCGGCCGATGCCTCGGCTGGCTCCGGTAACTAGTGCGACTTTTTTCATAGTAACTTTTGTCCTTAGAGTAAATGGTGAACAATTATGAGGGGCTGCCGGGTAAGGGTTCGTTGATCAGTACCCCCTGTGTTGTTAAGGCGTGAATATTACCGCTGTTCATGCCTAGCAAAGTGGTGAGGATTTCGCCGTTGTGCTCGCCAAGATAGGGGGCGTGGAGTTCCAGGTTATTGTCAAAGGCAGAAAATCGCAGTGGCATACCGGGTATGTCAAAACTACCGGCCCCTCTATCAGTGACAGTTCG
>JARGOV010000003.1:111186-115086 GCA_029212965.1 Porticoccaceae bacterium | reverse complement strand
GTGTCACCCAGTGCAGCAAGAGGGATATAAGGGCCATTTTCTTCATCGCCAATCATACCGGTAATACCGGCGTAGGCTTGACCGATAAAATCGTAACCGGGTAGAGAAGCCAGTGGCCCGGTCTGCCCAAACGTAGAAATGGAACACATAATGCACTCTGGATTGAGTTGTTGTACTTTTTCCCAACTTAAGCCTAGGCGGGCAATGGCTCCGGGGGCAAAATTCTCGAGTACAATGTCGACCTGTTTCACCAGGCCGTAGACAATTTCGCGGCCCTCATCTGTTTTCATATCGACACAGACACTCTTCTTACCGCGGTTTTGCTGAATAAAGTAAACACTGCGATCGTTGATTTTTAAACCAACCTGGCGAATTTGTTCGCCGAAGGGTGCAAGCTCAAGCTTGATAACTTCGGCACCCATTTCTGCCATCATGCGGCTGGCACTTGGGCCAGCGACATGTTGGGAAAAATCGAGTACGCGAATGCCGTCGAGAATATGTTGTTTTTGCATGAGCTTTACCTGCCATTTATATTTTTATGGGCTTCGTTTTTTGTAGAGTAGTCCTTTAGAATGCGGTGATAATAAAGTCTTCAGTGCTGCGCTGCCAGTTTCATTTGAGG
Organism: Porticoccaceae bacterium; assembly: GCA_029212965.1. Taxonomy (GTDB): domain Bacteria; phylum Pseudomonadota; class Gammaproteobacteria; order Pseudomonadales; family Porticoccaceae; genus Reddybacter. The sequence continues at coordinate 114,464 of JARGOV010000003.1, read as the reverse complement.
CTGTTTAAATCTAGTGGGGCCAAAAATTTAGGTGCTATGTCTTACCAGTAATGGCTCGGGTTTATTTAATGACGCAACTATTTTAATCGCTAAGAAATTACTTACTAAAAAAGGTAGATAGGAAAATGGGAAATTTATTACAGGGGCAAGTCGCTATCGTAACGGGTGCGGGTCGAGGTATGGGTCGTACACACGCACTGGCACTAGCAGCGGAAGGTGCAAAAGTGGTGGTCAATGACCTCGGTGGTTCTGTGCTCGGCGCAGGTGATGACGCCAGTCCAGCCGATGAGGTGGTCAATGAAATCATTGCCGCCGGTGGTGAGGCGGTTGCCAACTACGGTAATGTCACGAGTGTGGCCGATGGCGAGGGCATGGTTCAACAAGCGCTGGATGCCTTTGGGCGCCTCGACATTGTGGTCAATAATGCCGGCAATATCCGCAATCAGCTGTTTGTGAAAATGAGCGAGGAAGAGTGGGACAGTGTCATTGCTGTTCACCTCAAAGGCTTGTTTGCTGTGACTAAGCAGGCGGCAGAGATTTTTCGCAAGCAGGGCAGCGGCCGCATTGTTAACACTGCATCAGAGGCGGGGTTGGGTGGCTATGCCGCCTCTAATTATGCGGCGGCAAAAGAGGGCATCGTCGGTTTCTCTCGCACGCTGGCACTGGAGTTAGGGCCCTATAATGTCACTACCAATGCTATTCGCCCTCGTGCCGGTACACGTATGGCCGGCGCTGTCGATATGAAAAAAGCTTTGGAGATGGCCCGTGCTGGTAAATTGCCACTGCCCGAGTTTATGTTTGAAATTGAAGAGATGACCGAAGACTCTGAAACCTTTGCTCCCGAACAGGTTTCACAGCTGGTGGTTTTCCTTTGTACCGAGGCGGCTTCGCATATCAATGGCCGCGATTTTATTGTCGGCGGTGGCGAAATCTCTCTGGTCTCTCTGCCCACTAAAGAGCGCAGTATTTTTAGTGACACCCGCTGGACCCAAGAACAATTGCAGGACTTGATGCCAAAGACCTTGGCTAAGGGGCTGAAAAACCCAGCGGCACCGCGTACATAGCACTCGAATTCATCACAATGAAGTTAGAGTGTGGGGACTTAACGATATAAAGGCGAGCCTAGTGGTACCGATTTCGCTCTCCAATCTGTTTGAGGATATTTAGTGCGGGGTGAGGAATCTCGATTTCTTTTGCTGACAAACCAGGGCTGGGTGGCGATAGCTGGCCATATTGTCTTAATTCCAGGGGTGATAGCTGGCCGACAATACTTTCTAGCTCTGACAGCTTGATACCCGAGCGAACCAGATGGCAAATACAACTTTGGTGTAAAGCGTTACTGTCAATGGCTGCAGGGTTATCGAGTCCAGCGTCGATAGCGGCGCAGTTAAGCATGGCGTTAAAGTAGGCTGTGTCAGTTTGTTCAGCGCTAGCCACCCATTGAGGCGCGCCCTGGGTTTTTTCCAGCAACTGCTGTAAAACACCAGATAGTGCTAACACTCTAGGGCGAGGTGTATTGATCACTATTTGAGGCTCATAGGCTTGAGCAGCGAATACGAAATTCTCTGTCGATAATGTAGTAAGTTCATCGGGCCTTACGCCTGACAACAACAGGGCGATGAGTTGCTGTGTGGGTAGATCAGCAGCTGTCAGCAGGGTCTTTAGTGTCGTTTCGTCGAGTTCTCGCAAGGTCGTACTGAGGTTAGTCTTGTCGGGGAGATGTTCCGGTGACGGGTTCATTTCACTAGGGAGCTGCCCCGCTGTGTGTTGATCGATTGCTCTGTCTGAGGTTGTGCTCGACCTGGGGTCGAGAACAGTGACGTAGTTGGGTGCGGGGGGGTAATTTTGAGTATGCGATTGGGAGCGACGCAGAAACTCGTACAGCCAAATGGCGATTAAACCGAGTAACAGGGAGCCTCCGACGATGTAAGCGGCATCTCGCCAGTAGTAGGGGCGTATAGGTTTACTGGAAAGGTAGGCTGGCTCAATGACATCCATTTGTGGATATTTCTGTTGTTGTTCAACGTGGAGCTCAGTGATTTGCTGTTGTATGAGGCGCTTATGTTCCTCTAACTGTATTAATTCCTCTTTCATTGCTTCGTGTAGAGAAAAGCTGTTGCTAAAAGTCAGCGCAGTTTGCTTGTAGTCGTCAAGTTGCTGCTGCAGCTCTATTTCTGCGTTTTTGGCGGCCAGGTAGTCACGCGATGCGTTAGAGAGTACCAGAGATTTACCCGCGGCCACTTTCTTCGCAATTTGTTTTTCTACGGCGGCGAGTTGCTCGGGAATGGCCTTCATTTTTGGGCGTAAGGCCATGTAGTCACGGGTGTACTTGTTGTCGAGCTCAGTGAGCTTATCGCGAAGCTTTCGTTGCTGTAGCTGTAAGTCTGAAAAGGCTCGCTCATCGCTGGGGGCTATGAGGATTTTGCCCTGGGCGGCAGCGGCCTGCATAGCATCAAGTTCAGCTTTGCGTGTTATGCGTTTTTCTAGAGCGCTATTCAGTGCTTGTGTTAGTCCGTTCAGTTTGGCGAAGACTTCATTTTCATTTCTACCCAAAGATAAAATGTTGTTGTCGGCACGAAAATCCTCGATTTCTTTACGCTTGAGGGCGATTTGTTGTTCTATTTCGAGCTGCTGTTTTAAGAGCGCGCTGCTGGTGTCGGCTACAGCGGCGGTGATGGCCTCACTGCGAGATTGAGCATAGGTTGAGACGAGGGTGTTGAGCAGCACGGGGAGTATTTCAGCGTTGCCACCTTCGGCGCTGACCTCAACTAAATTGGTTGCTTCGAGGGGAACAACGCTGAGCATTCTTTGAAATTCAGCGCTATCTGGCAGCTGGTCCAGAGAATAGCCTTCAAGCGTAAGTTGTCTTAATGTGTTCTCGATCGTTGCTTTGGCGCTTAGCAGCTTCTTTTGTATCAGTGCGTGTTGCAGGCTTGGATCTTCTGCTTCAGCGCCAATGCGGTCGGGGGTTACAGTGAGTAAAACAGTGGAGCTGCTAAAAACGGCAGGCCGACTAAAATCGAAAACCAGGCCAAAAGCGGCGCACAGTAGTGAGGTGGTAATAAAAATCCGAAAACGTTGAGCGTGGTACCAAGGAGTTCTTGTTCTGAATGATGGAGAGTGAGTTGTGGCGCTAAACCCCGTGTTTTGATGGTTACCAGGATAATTCCCTATTGATTCTACAATCGGTAATTTGTTGTCAGCCACTTTGCCCTCCCTGTGGTGTTGCCAGTTGTTGGTTTGGGTTGTGTATGTTTTCTCGTTTATTCGAGTAAAGC
>JARGOV010000003.1:107029-111086 GCA_029212965.1 Porticoccaceae bacterium | reverse complement strand
GAACGATCTTTCAGCGTTAAATAACCTTGGGCATTGAGAACACCCATATCTCCGGTATAGAGCCAGCCGTCAACGATAGTCTTTGCCGTTGCTTCGGGGTTTCGCCAGTAGCCGCGCATGACAGTGTCACCACTGACCAATATTTCGCCGATTTCGCCATCGGGTAAGCTAGTGCCCTCGGCGTTGGCAATGCGAATTTCAACCGGAATTTGAGCGCATCCCACTGAAGCGAGGAGCTCGTCGAGAGGAAGATCCTGGCGTCCGAGATGGTCGGCCCGATTCAGGCAGGTGATGGTCATTGGTGTTTCACCTTGGCCATAGATCTGGGCAAATTTATTGCCGAAGCGATCCATGGCGGCTTTCAAGTCGGCGACATACATGGGGCCACCACCGTAGATGATCACTTTTAAATTATCGGTGTTTTCATCGTTCGCCGCGGGTGTTTCGACCAAGCGTTTAATCATGGTTGGCGCGGCAAACATTGACACTTGCGGGTAGTGCCGAATGAGTTGGAATATTTCTTCTGGCTCAAAACTGCCACTTTGGGAAACCACCTGGTGGGCACCTGCGGCTATAGTGGGGAAGGCGTAAAGGCCGGAGCCGTGGGACATGGGTGCGGCATGTAACAAGGTGGCGCCGGGTTCTATGGAGTCGATACTGGCGAAGTAGCTTTGGGTCATTGCCATTAAATTGCGGTGACTGAGCATCGCGCCCTTGGGCTGGCCGGTGGTGCCACTGGTGTAGAAGAGCCAGGCGATGGCATCGGGTTCACAGCGCTGCAGGGCTAAGGCGGGTGAATGATAGAGCTGCTGGAAAGCCGCTGAGTTAACGCTGATATAAGATTTCAGGGTGTCGATAGTGTCAGCTAGCTCACCGATAGTCGCGTTGAAATCATCGCTAATAAAGACGTGGCTGGCGGCACTGTTTTCGAGAATATAGGCGAACTCTCTGCTGTGCAGTTTGGCATTGACGGGCACTGCGGTCAGCCCTGCGTGCAGGATGCCAAACAGCACCTCGATGTACTGGGGGGAATTTTTCATCACAAGTGCGATGCGCTCACCGGGTTGGCAATGCAGCTCGTTTTTTAAATAGCTGGCAATGGCGGCGGTACGTCGAGCCAGGGTGGCATAGTCGCAGTGGGGCTCAAGGCCGCTGGAAAGAGCGCTGTGCTGGGGGTAACGGCGAGTAGATTTTTCAAGCAGCGAGGCAATATTCATGGGTTAAACTCACTCGGTCAAAAGCAACAGGCAAAAAAAGACTTAATAATGCGTCGTTTTCAAGGGCTATTTTTTACTCGGGTATCAACAAATGAATAGCCTTCGATAAGCTCAGAGGTTTTTTCATCGGTGGTAATTTCGGTAAATTTTATTTGATCATTACCAATAAATTGGAATGAATATTTATCCGCTTTGTCATACTTGCCATTTTGTTTTTCGTAAAAATAGGGGCCCTCAAGCCACCAGGTGCCTTTGTTAATTTCTGTACTGCTCAGTACGCCGTGTTGATGCACTTTATAGACAAGTTCAAACACCCCATCTGCGGTTCTCGTTTGTACCCAGCTATCTCTGCGGTTTTTGTTTTTATGGACATATTCACCAGACCATGCGCCGACAAATTTTTCCATTGCAACCTTGGCGCTTCCCGTCTTGCTATCTCCTGCGTTGCTACTGAGGCAGAGGCAGCTGAGTAAAACCAGTGTAAAAAGCGTGCTTAATTTCATGGCCAAAATCCTCTCGGGCTGGGGCTTGATAAGTTAAGTATAGAAGTTAGCGTCCGGTATTTTCTCCCAGTTTGTTACTGGGCGTCAAAAGATTGCCCGCTAATCCCCTGGCTATCTGGCCCTAATAAATAGAGGTAGGCAGGCATTATAGCTTCTGGGCTGAGTAGGGTGCCCGGGTCTTCTGCGGGGTAGGCCACGGCACGCATGGCAGTGCGTGTAGCACCGGGGTTGAGGCAATTGACGCGAATATTACTGACCTCATCAAGCTCGCCGGCAAGCACTTGAGCGAGACCTTCGGTGGCAAATTTTGATACCGCGTAAGCACCCCAGAAAGGGCGACCCTTGCGTCCGACGCCTGATGAGGTAAAAACCATCGCTGCATCGCTTGCTGTCTTCATTAGTGGTAGCAGGGCTTTAGTGAGTAGAAATTGGGCATTGAGGTTGACCTGCATAACCTGTTGCCAAATTTGCGCTTGATAATTGCCGATAGTAGTGCGCTGTCCGAGCAAACCCGCGTTGTGGAGCAGGCCATGTAAAGTGCCAAACTCTTGTTCAATTGTGCTGGCCAAAGTTTGGTAATCCTGTTCAGTGGCACCTTCCAGGCAAAGGGGGTAAATGGCGGGAATCGGTGCCCCGGCACTTTCTATTTCATCGTAAACCGTCTCGAGTTTTTCGACGGTGCGCCCGAGCAAAATTACCGTGGCGCCGTGCTTAGCGAAACTGAGGGCCGCAGCTCGACCAATGCCACTGCCAGCACCAGTGACGAGAATAGTTCTGTCTTGCAGGCAGTTTGGCGGTGGCTGATAGTTACGAGGTTCTTTAATACTCATAGTGTGGATCTTTCGTTAAGTTGGCTTGCTTGTTGAGTGGGTGCAGGATTTCTTCAATCTTAGGCGATTACTAAGCCGAAGAGTTGCCTGGAGTCGTCGACCAAATAGTCGGCCCCCCAGTCCTGTGGTCGTTCATCTGCGTCAATATAGCCAAAGGCAGCGGCAATGGTTGCAGTGCCTGCGTTGCGCCCGGACTCGATGTCGCGCAGGTGGTCGCCGATAAATACCGTATGTTGGGGGGCGACACCAAGCTGCTTGCAGGCCAGCAGCACGGGTTCAGGGTGGGGCTTATTGTGTTCGACGTCATCGGGGCACACCACAGACTGCGGTGCAGGTTGCAGATCGAGCCTTTCCAGTATTGCTTGGGTAAAGCGCCGTGGTTTATTGGTGACGATGCCCCAGGGAATGTCGCGTTGCCCGAGGGCTTCGAGCAGCGTTGCGAGACCGGGAAAAAGACCGGTTTGCTTGGCCAGCTGTGTAAAGTAAATATCGAGAAACTCTGTCCGCAATGTCTCGAAGTTGGCGTCACTCTCATTGCATTGGAAGGCGTGGCTGAGTAGCCCGGCCGAGCCGTTGGTGATAGTGGCACGAATGTCGTTTTCTGTCAGCGTAGGTCGTTGGTGTCGCTCTAACATTTGGTTTATCGAGGTGGTAAAGTCGGGCGCAGTGTCGAGCAGGGTGCCGTCCAGGTCAAACAATACGGCTTGATAGTTTGCGGGAGACATGCACGACTTTCCTTTTAATAATGTAGTGAGACAGAGTTTTGTTTAAGTGGGTTTACGTGCATGAATCAGGTAGTTGATGCTGACATCGCGCTGGTTGAGGCTGTATTTTTTAGTCAGTGGGTTGTAAACCATGCCGGTCATTTCGGTCACTTCAAGACCGGCCTTGCGTGCCCAGCCGGTCAGTTCAGACGGACGAATAAAACTACTGTAAGTGTGGGTCCCGCGGGGCAGCATATTGAGTACATACTCGGCACCAACAATAGCAAACAAAAATGCTTTGGGGTTGCGGTTGATAGTGGAAAAGTAAACATCGCCACCGGGCTTAACCAGCTGCATACAGGCCTTGATGATGGATGATGGGTCGGGTACGTGTTCGAGCATTTCCATGCAGGTGACTACGTCGTAGCTTTCGGGTATTTGCTTGGCGAGTTGTTCAGCGGTGATTTGCTCGTAGTCAACGTCAACACCTGATTCAAGACTGTGCAGGCGCGCAATTTGTAGCGGTGTTTCCCCCATGTCGATGCCTTTTACCTGGGCACCGCGCTGGGCCATCGCTTCACAGAGTATGCCGCCACCACAGCCAACATCGAGTAGGGAGTTTTCTGCCACGGGCGACAATTGGTCGATCCAGTTAGCGCGTAAGGGATTGATGTCGTGTAGGGCTTTGAATTCACTGTTCTTATCCCACCAGCGGCTCGCGAGGGCTTCAAATTTGGCGATTTCTGCTGCATCCACATTTTGAGTGCCAGGTGATTCATTAGTACTCACGTTTTAATTCTCCA
>JARGOV010000003.1:44292-106929 GCA_029212965.1 Porticoccaceae bacterium | reverse complement strand
GCATCCACATTTTGAGTGCCAGGTGATTCATTAGTACTCACGTTTTAATTCTCCACGAATCTTTTTATGTATTGGGCTGCCAGTTAGCGTTCGGCCTGTATTTTTGTTTGCCAATTTTGAGCTTTGCTGATGAGTTCATCCTGGTCAATGTTTAACAGTTGCCCATTTTCTACCAGCAGTTTGCCGTCAACCCAGGTGTGGCTAATGTGGCGGGTGCTGTCGGTATATATTAATTGTGAGAGGGCATTATACAGGGGCTGGCTGGCAATATTGGCAAGGTTAATGGCAACCAAATCGGCGGCTTTACCAACTTCTATACTACCGGTTTCATGGTCAATACCGAGGGCTCGCGCGCTATTGATAGTGGCGAGTTCGAGCGCCTCATGGGCAGGTAATAATTCAGGGTTGCCCGACACGCCTTTGGCAATAAGTGCTGCGTTGCGGGCTTCGCTGAGCATATTGAGGTCGTTATTACTGGCGGCGCTATCTGTGCCCAAAGCAATATTAATACCAGTTTCTTGCAGAGTTTCTAGGGGACAAAAGCCGTTGCCGAGTTTGAGGTTCGATGTCGGGCAGTGAATGACATGGCTGCCACTTTCAGAGAGAAGTGCAATATCGCTGGCGATGAGTTGAGTCATGTGTACACACTGGGTGAGAGGTGTCAGCAGGCCGAGTTGTTGTAGTCGCTCAATGGGGCGCCGGCCGTGTTCAGCCATACTTTGTGCAATCTCGTTGGCGCTCTCGTGGAGATGGATGTGAATTGGCGCGTCGAGTTCGCCTGCAAGGGTTGCTATTTTTTCTAGTGCAAGGTCATTCACAGTGTAAGGTGCGTGGGGGCCAAAGGCGATAGAAATGCGGCTGTCGTCGCGTAGCTCATCGCGCAATGCAAGGCCTTTGTGAATGTATTCGTCGGCATTGCGTGCCCAAGCGCTGGGAAACTCGAGCACGGGAAAGGCTAGCTGGCATTTAATGTTATTTTTGCGCGCAGCGCGAGCGGTTTGGTCGGGAAAGAAGTACATGTCATTAAAGCAGGTCGTGCCGCCAAGTAACATTTCGGCAATGGCGAGTTCAGCGCCATCGTAGACGAATTCTTCGCTCATCCAGCGGCCTTCGGCAGGCCAGATCGATTCGTTGAGCCAAGTGTGCAAGCTCTGGTCGTCGGCGTAGCCGCGTAGTAGCGTCATGGCGCTGTGCCCGTGAGCATTGATCAAGCCGGGAATTAACAGCGAGTCCGTTAGATTGTATTGCCTTACTGCGTTAAAGCGCTGTTGCGCTTCGCCGCTGGGTAACAGGGCGATAATCTTGCCTTCGTGGATGGCCACGCTACAGCCGCGCAGCACAGTGTTGCGTGGCACCACGGGAATTAACCAGCCGGCGTTGATAAGAATGTCGATGTTTTCTATAGGCATGTTCGTCGGGATGCTCGTCGTTAGCAACGGGGCAAAAATGCGGAGTATAGCTTACTAAGAGCCTCCTTGACGGGCTCGGTCAAAATAGGGGTATTGGCAAAGTTATATGGTATAATTTTCGGTTTATGTGCCGGTAAAAGCGTGCCGTACGACTAGAGTACTGCGGGTGCTAGGCAAGACGTAAATTTCCAGGAAATAAGTGGGTATGGTTGAAACAACCGAACAAATATCGCCGGTCAATATTGAACATGAGTTAAGTAAGTCGTATCTCGATTACGCTATGAGCGTCATTGTGGGTCGGGCGTTACCAGATTTGCGAGATGGTCTGAAACCCGTGCACCGGCGTGTGCTGTTTGCTATGAATGAGCTTAACAACGATTGGAACAAGCCCTATAAAAAGTCGGCCCGTGTGGTTGGCGATGTCATCGGTAAATATCATCCCCACGGTGACTCGGCTGTTTATGACACTATTGTTCGCATGGCGCAGTCTTTCTCCCTGCGCTATCCCCTCGTTGATGGTCAGGGCAATTTTGGTTCAGTTGACGGTGACTCTGCTGCTGCGATGCGTTACACCGAAATTCGCATGTCAAAAATTGCCCACGCTCTATTGGCTGATCTCGATAAAGAAACTGTCGACTTTGTGCCCAATTACGATGAATCAGAGTGGATTCCAGACGTACTGCCGACGCGAGTGCCCAACCTCCTCGTCAATGGCTCTTCGGGTATTGCCGTTGGTATGGCGACGAATATTCCGCCCCATAATCTGCGTGAAGTCATCGCCGCCTGTTTGGCGTTGATAGAAAACAAAGACATAAGCATTGATGAGCTGATGACATTGGTTCCGGGGCCAGACTTTCCCACCGCGGGTATTATCAATGGCCGAGCCGGTATTCTCGAGGCTTATCGCACCGGGCGTGGGCGCATTTATATTCGTGCTAAAGCTGAGGTCGAGATAGACGCAAAGACCCAGCGCGAAACTGTCATTATTAGCGAAATTCCCTACCAGCTAAATAAAGCGAAGTTAATAGAGAAAATTGCCGAGCTGGTTAAAGAGAAAAAAATTGAAGGTATTTCTGAGCTGCGCGACGAGTCTGACAAAGACGGCCTGAGGGTGGTGATTGAACTCAAGCGTGGCGAGATGGGCGATGTGCTGCTCAATAATCTCTATGCCCAGACACAGCTCGAAAGCGTATTCGGGATTAATATTGTCGGCATCGTTGATGGCCAGCCGCAAACAGTTAACCTCAAGCGCCTGCTGGAGATTTTTGTACGTCACCGCATGGAGGTCGTTACCCGACGTACCACCTTTTTATTGCGTAAGGCACGGGAGCGGGGCCATATTCTCGAAGGCCTGGCCGTGGCTATCGCCAATATCGACCAAGTGATTGCCCTGATTAAGGGCTCCCCGACGCCTGCTGATGCCCGCCAGGGCCTGCTCGATATGGGCTGGAGTGCAGCCCAGGTGCTGCCCTTTTTGGAACGAGCCGAGGGGGCCTGCCGCCCTGATGAGCTCAGTGCTCAGTACGGTTTGCGTGATAACAAATACTACCTCTCTGAAGCTCAGGCCCAGGCTATTCTGGAATTGCGCCTGCACCGTTTAACGGGCATGGAGCATGAGAAGCTACTGGCCGAGTACCAGGTAAAACTCGATGAAATTGTTGAGTATCTAGATATTCTCGGTGACACCAATCGTTTGATGGCGGTAATTAAAGAAGAGTTAATTGCCATTGACGAAGAGTTCGGCGATGATCGTAAAACTGAAATTGTCGATTCACGCCGCGATTTAACTGTTGCCGATTTGATTCCCGAAGAAGATCGTGTAGTGACTATTTCCCATGGGGGGTATGCTAAGACTCAGCCACTGGCTGACTATCAGGCCCAACGTCGTGGTGGTACCGGTCGCTCAGCGACAGCGGTGAAAGACGAAGACTTTGTTGAACACCTGCTAATAGCGAATACCCATAACACCATATTGTGTTTCACCAGTGCCGGTAAAGTCTATTGGCTAAAAGTGTTTGAAATACCGGTTGCCAGTCGCAATGCCCGTGGTCGACCGATGGTGAATTTGCTACCCCTCGAGGAGGGTGAGCGCATTACGTCAATGTTGCCGGTGGAAGAGTATCGCGATGACCAATACGTGTTTATGGCAACGGCCAAGGGCACTGTCAAGAAGACTGAGTTGTCGGCTTTTGCCCGACGCCGCAGTGTTGGCTTGCGTGCCTTGGAATTGGAAGAAGGCGATCGACTGATTGGCACAGCCATCACAGATGGCGATTGCGATGTTATGTTATTTTGTTCAAGCGGTAAGGTCACGCGTTTTAACGAAAACGATGTGCGGGCGATGGGCCGCACCGCTAAAGGTGTACGCGGTATGCGTGTGCCCGAGGGCGAAGAGCTGATTTCGTTGATTATCCCGGCTGAGGATAAAACGATCTTGACCGTCTGTGCAAAAGGCTTTGGCAAACGCACGTCGCTGATTGAATTTCCTAATTATAAGCGAGGTGGTCAGGGTGTGATTGCCATTCAGACCTCCGAGCGCAACGGTAACCTGGTTGGTGCGGTGCAGGTTGATGCTAGCCATGAAATAATGTTGATTTCCGATCAGGGAACGCTGGTGCGCACCCGTGTCGATGGCATCCCCACGCTGGGCCGCAACACCCAGGGCGTGCGCCTGATTCGCGTGCGGGAGGATGAAACTCTCGTCAGTGTGGCCGATATTCAGGAAGAGGAGGTCGAAGCGGTTGTAGGGGCTGGTGCCGAAGATGGCGTTGCAACTAATGCCGAAGCCGTTTCACCCAGCTCTGAAGCAGATGCAGGAAGCAGTGATGACTAATGATGAAAGTGGTGCAGCGACGACTGCCGATTTGCCAGGGCTAAGGGGCCAAATTGATAGTATCGACACACAATTACTGGCGCTAATTAGTGAAAGGGCCCGTTGTGCTCAACGTGTCGCCGAGGTGAAAGTCGCTAGTGGTGATGCGGTTTTTTATCGCCCTGAGAGAGAGGCACAGGTGTTGCGCAAAGTCATGGAGGCCAATGCAGGCCCCCTCGATGACGAGGAAGTGGCTCGCTTGTTTCGTGAAATTATGTCCGCCTGCTTGGCGCTAGAACAGCCGGTTACCGTGGCTTTTCTCGGCCCAGATGGCACCTTTACTCAAGCCGCCGCATTAAAACACTTTGGCCATTCGGCGGTGAGCCGAGCGATGACGGCGATTGATGAAGTCTTTCGTGAGGTTTCATCGGGTGCGGTGAATTATGGTGTGGTGCCGATTGAAAATTCAACTGAGGGCGTGGTCAACCACACACTCGACAGTTTTCTTGAATCATCATTAAAGATCTGCGGCGAAGTTGAGCTGCGTATTCACCACCACTTTATGCTCGGTGCTAATACCCGTGCGGAAAACATTACTCGGGTGTACTCCCACCCTCAGTCATTGGCACAGTGCCGTAAATGGCTAGATGCCAATTATCCAAATATTGAACGCATACCTGTGAGTAGTAATGCCGAGGCCGCACGGCGGGTACAGGGTGAATGGAACTCCGCAGCCATTGCTGGTGACATGGCCGAGCAATTGTATTCACTAGAAAAAATTCATGAAAATATTGAAGACTATCCGGATAATTCGACACGCTTTCTGGTCATAGGGCGGGACGATATTCCGCCCAGTGGCGATGATAAAACTTCTATTATCGCTTCGGTCAACAATGCGCCTGGCGCGTTGTATCTGTTGTTGGAGCCCTTTCAGTCGCACGGTGTTGATTTAACCCGTGTTGAGACTCGGCCCGCACGTAGTGGCACCTGGAGCTATGTGTTTTTTATTGACTTCGTCGGTCATCAAGATGATCAGAATGTTACAGCAGCACTGGGCCAGGTGCGTGAAAGAGTGGCCGAATTACGGGTTCTAGGCTCCTATCCCTGTGCCGTCTTGTAAGAAAGCAGCGCGTACTTGGTACTTAGCTGATGCATTTTCCTTTGTTTACCGGTAAACCTTCCTATGTTTCTAAGCTCTGCTAATTGCTCGGTCCGTTGTTTTGTCTGAGTTACCTACAGCGAATAGTGCTGCGCTTAGCGGTCGACTTTTAGTCGTTGGCCTCGGCTTGATTGGTGGCAGTCTAGCGTTGGCGGCACGGCAGAGACGTTTGTTTAGCGAGGTAATTGGTACTTCACGTAGCGCCTCTACGTTGCGTGAAGCGCTGGAGCTGGGTGTTGTCGACAGAGTTGAAAGTGATTTGCCAACGGCTCTTGCGGCTATGGGTCCTGGAGACATTGTCGTGGTTGGTGTGCCGACGCTAACGGTGCCAAAAATTATTGCTCAGTTGAAGGAGCACCTTGCTCCAGAAGTGATTTTTACCGATGTGGCGAGTGTTAAAGGTAGTATTGTCACTGCGATAAAAGCTATTTATGGTTCTGTACCAGAACAATTCGTACCGGGTCATCCCATCGCGGGGTCAGAAAAAAGTGGTGTTGGCGCCTCTTTGCCCAATCTCTACGATAATCACCGGGTTATTCTCACACCGCTGACGGAAACGGGCGAAGCCCACACAGCACGTGTTAGTGCTATGTGGAGTGGTGTTGGTGCGACGGTGAGTGAAATGTCGGTTGAAGAACACGACGAAGTCTTGGCAGCGACTAGTCACTTACCTCACTTATTGGCCTATTCGTTGGTCGATACCCTTGCGGGTATGGAAGAAAATGGCGAAATTTTTCGCTATGCGGCAGGTGGTTTTCGAGATTTCACCCGCATCGCGGCGAGTGACCCGATAATGTGGCACGATATTACCCTAGCCAATAGCAGTGCTATTGTCGAGGTGCTGGATAGTGTGACTGACCATCTACAAAGCCTACGCAAGGCAATACTTTCAGGTGATAGCGAACATTTACTCGGTGTGTTTACCCGAGCGAAGGAAGCGCGTCATCGTTTTCAAATTATGCTAGACAACAAGGCGTATCTGCAAACTATGGGTTCAACAGAAGTTCAATACCGTGTAGAGCCTAGCGGCGTATTGCAGGGTCACGCCCGGGTGCCGGGCGATAAATCAATTTCACATCGAGCTATCATGCTGGGGTCTTTGGCAGAGGGTATAACCGAAGTTTCGGGTTTTCTCGAGGGTGAAGACAGCTTGGCGACATTGCAAGCATTCCGCGATATGGGGGTGGTGATTGAAGGCCCAGACAAGGGCCGAGTTGTGGTCCACGGCGTGGGCTTACAGGGTTTAAAAGCACCTGCTGGCCCTTTGTATTTGGGTAACTCTGGCACTTCAATGCGCTTATTGGTGGGTATCTTGGCGGGCCAACCCTTTGATAGCGTATTGACCGGCGATGAATCACTTTCTACGCGCCCAATGAAGCGTGTTGCAGACCCGTTGGCACTTATGGGCGCAGATATAGAAACGGGTGAAGGTGGTACACCGCCGCTACGTATTGGTGGCAATCGTGCATTACAGGCTATCGATTATCAATTGCCCATGGCCAGTGCTCAGGTGAAGTCCTGTGTCTTACTGGCGGGCCTCTATGCCAGTGGCGAAACATCTGTTTCTGAGCCTGCCCCCACTCGTGATCACACTGAACGCATGCTCAGGGGTTTTGGCTACAAGGTGAAAACCGAGGGCGGGCAGGTCACTCTCACAAGTGGCGGTACGCTACAGGGAGGGGTGATTGATGTGCCGTCGGATATATCATCGGCTACTTTTTTTATGGTTGCTGCTTCAATCGCTGATGGGTCTGATATTACCCTAAGCCATGTTGGCATTAACCCCACGCGTATTGGCGTGATTAATATTCTGAGATTGATGGGTGGCGATATTACCCTGCTTAACGAGCGGCTTGCCGGTGGCGAACCGGTGGCAGATATTCGTGTGCGCTCGGCAGATTTAAAGGGCATTGCCATACCTGAAGAGCAGGTGCCACTGGCGATTGATGAATTTCCGGCCATCTTTGTGGCAGCGGCTTGTGCCAAGGGCACAACTGTTCTGACGGGTGCCGAAGAGCTGCGTGTAAAGGAAAGTGACAGGATTCAGGCCATGGCTGACGGCCTGGCAATATTGGGTATTTCAGCTGAGTCGACCGCCGATGGCATGGTGATCGAGGGTGGTCAAATTCAGTCCGGCGAAGTTGATAGTTTGGGTGATCACCGTATTGCCATGTCTTTCACCATCGCCGGTCTCAGGGCCAGTGGAACTATTTTAATCCGCAACTGCAGCAATGTGGCGACATCATTTCCGGACTTTGTTGAGTTATCAAACTCGCTGGGATTGAGGGTGAGTGAGGAAAACCAATGATGATTATTAAGCCCCCAGTAATCACTATTGATGGGCCCAGTGGGTCAGGTAAAGGAACCATTAGCCAGTTACTGGCGAGTAAGTTGGGTTTCAACTATCTGGATAGTGGGGCTCTCTATCGTCTGGTGGCAATGGCTGCGAAGCGCCACGGTGTGGCGCTCGATAATGTTGAAGCCCTCGCTGTTTTGGCGGCTCATATGGATATAGCTTTTGAAATGGACAGCCAGGGTGGTTCACCGAAAGTAGTTCTGGAAACAGAGAATGTTTCCGAGTTGATTCGCGGTGAAAATGTTGGTGCTCAGGCCTCAATGGTTGCGGCCTTTCCCGAAGTGCGCAGTGCTTTATTGCAGCGTCAAAAGGCTTTTGCGCGTAAACCCGGATTGGTTGCCGATGGCCGCGATATGGGTACAGTGATTTTCCCTGATGCCGAAGTTAAGGTTTTCCTTACCGCTAGTGCGCAAGCGCGAGCAGAGAGGCGCTATAAGCAGTTGATTGATAAGGGGGAAAGTGGTAGTCTCCGCGACCTTGTGGAGAAGGTTGAGAGTAGAGATGAGCGCGATAGAACACGTGCTGTAGCACCTCTCCTGCCGGCAGAAGATGCGATCACGGTTGACAGCACGGCGCTGAGTATCGCAGAAGTTCTCGACGTAGTATTGAATGCCGTTACTCAGCGGCTAAAAATTTAGACGTCAAATGCCCGGTACCCAAGAGATTAGAGGTACTGCATTTTAGTAAAACGTCTGATCAAAATTTAACAGGAGTTATTGGTGTTCATGCCAGTATTGCACTAGTTACTCCTTAATGTGAATAACCCGAGAGTCTGGCGACTCGGCTGCGGGCGCTAGCGACGACTATAGCCAATACGCTATAACGCCCTGTTTAATAGAGGTATTACCCGAATGAGCGAAAGCTTTGCTGATCTGTTTGAAGAAAGTTTATTAACCGTTGAAATGGCACCTGGTTCAATCGTAACCGGTGTTGTCATCGATATAGACAAGGACTGGGTAACCGTCCATGCTGGTTTGAAATCGGAAGGCGTTATCGCCGTAGAAGAGTTTTTCGATGACAACGGTGAATTGGCTGTAGCTGTCGGCGACGAAGTTCAGGTGTCGCTGGAGACTGTAGAAGATGGTTTTGGTGCCACTAAGTTGTCTCGCGAGAAAGCACGTCGTGCTGAATCTTGGATTGCATTGGAAGCAGCGCAAGCAGCTGACGAGGTCGTCATCGGTGTTATCAATGGCAAGGTGAAGGGCGGTTTTACCGTCGATCTCAACGGTTTGCGAGCCTTCCTGCCGGGTTCATTGGTTGATGTTCGCCCTATGCGCGAAACATCCCACCTTGAAGATAAACCGCTAGAATTTAAAGTTATTAAGCTTGATCAAAAGCGTAATAACGTTGTTGTTTCTCGCCGTGCGGTCATGGAGGCGATAAATTCTTCCGAGCGTGAAGAATTGCTCAACAACCTCGAAGAAGGCGTTACCTTGAAAGGTGTGGTTAAAAACCTCACCGACTACGGTGCCTTTGTTGACCTCGGTGGTATCGATGGTCTGTTGCACATTACCGATATGTCCTGGAAGCGCATTAAGCATCCTTCGGAAGTCGTTAATGTGGGTGACGACATTGACGTTAAAGTACTTAAGTTTGACCGTGAGCGCAATCGCGTTTCCCTCGGTATGAAGCAAATGGGTGAAGACCCTTGGAGCGATATCAAGGGCCGTTACCCTGAAAAAGTCAAAGTGAAAGCCACCGTTACTAATCTGACGGACTACGGTTGTTTTGCCGAACTTGAAGATGGCGTTGAAGGTTTGGTTCACGTCTCTGAGATGGATTGGACCAACAAAAATGTCCATCCTTCTAAAGTTGTTCAAGTCGGTGAAGAGATTGAAGTAATGGTGCTCGATATTGATGAAGAGCGTCGTCGAATTTCCCTGGGCATGAAACAGTGCTTTACTAACCCCTGGGATGATTTTGGTGGTCAGCACGCTAAGGGCGACAAGATCTCAGGTACTATCAAGTCTATTACCGACTTCGGTATCTTTATTGGCCTAGATGGCGGTATTGATGGTTTGGTTCACCTCTCCGATATCTCCTGGAACGAAACCGGTGAAGATGTTGTTAGAAACTACAAGAAAGGTGATGAAATTGAGACTGTTATTTTAGCTATTGATTCTGAGCGTGAACGTATTTCCCTCGGTATTAAACAGCTTGCTGATGACCCATTCTCGAACTTTATTGCAGAGAATGAAAAAGGTGGTCTAATCAAAGGTGTGGTTAAAGAAGTCGAAGTGAAGTTTGCCAAAATCACTTTGGGTGAAGACATCGAAGGCATGTTGAAAGCCTCTGAAGTCTCCCAGGATAAGGTTGAAGATATTCGCTCAGTCTTGAAAGTGGGAGATGAAATCGAAGCTCGAGTTATTGGTACCGATAGGAAAAATCGCGTTATTAACCTGTCTATCAAAGCGAAGGACATGGCTGAAGAAAAAGCGGCGGTTCAGGACCACAAGAAGCAGGAATCTGATAATGCAGCCTCACCGACGACCATTGGTGACCTTATCAAAGCGCAAATGGAGAGTAACGACAGGTAGTTGGTGACTTATCACTGGATGACAATGGTACGAAAAAATGACCAAATCTGAATTGATTGATCGAATTTCACAATTTCAGGATCAGTTGCCGCCAAAAGATGTTGAATTGGCAGTTAAAATGATATTGGAAGAAATGACGCAGGCACTGGTTAACAACCAGCGTATCGAGATAAGAGGATTTGGTAGTTTTTGCTTACATTATCGTAATCCGCGGGTTGGCCGGAATCCCAAAACCGGAGAAACCGTCGAGTTGCCTGGTAAGCATGTACCCTATTTTAAGCCTGGTAAAGAGCTGCGGGAACGCGTTAACGCAGGCATTCATAAGTAGGATTGGCCAATAGGTCGTATAATTAGAAACGGTAGAGCTTACGCTTTGCCGTTTTTTTTCGGAGATAGAAATGACTAAAGTAAAACGATGGATTGGTCTGTTGTCACTACTGATTTGCGTGTTGATTGGTATTTGGATTGTTCAGGATAACCCTCTCGAGGTGCCAGTAACTCTGCTCGGGTTCCCTTTGGTGCAGTTACCTCTTGGAATCTGGCTGCTAGCGGCCTTTCTCGGCGGTAGTATGCTCAGTTATATTGCAGGTTTACCGAGCACTTTGAGGAAGACAGCACAGGTGCGACGCTTGGAACGACAACTTGGTCTTGCTGCGGCTGAAATAAAGAAATCAGGGTCTAATAACTCTGGAAATTAAAATCCGCTGCTAAAAGACCCTAAAAATGACAGTTGCCAGAATTGATAAACGTATTATTGTTGCTTTAGATTACCCTGATAAACCCTCAGTCCTAGCTTTTGCCGATAGTGTCAGTCCTGACCTTTGTCGTTTGAAAGTTGGCAAGGAAGTGTTCACTCACTCGGGACCTGAATTGGTGAAAGCCCTAGTTGAACGCGGTTTTGATGTTTTCCTCGATCTTAAATTTCACGATATCCCCAGTACTGTTGCCAAGGCTGTAAGCGCCGCGTTAGATCTTGGTGTGTGGATGCTTAATGTACACGCCTTGGGTGGTTCTAGAATGATGGTGGCGGCTCGCGAAGCGTTAGAGCATCAGGGTGGCGATGCTCGCCTTATTGCTGTCACGGTATTGACAAGCATGCAAGACACTGATGTTAACGAGCTGGGTATGAATCTGTCAGCTGCTCACCTCGCTACACATTTGGCAGGGCTAGCCCAGAAATGCGGTCTGGACGGTGTGGTGTGCTCTGCACAAGAAGCGCATGGCATTGTGAATCAATATGGCGACGCTTTTTTACGTGTCACACCGGGCATTCGACCTATCAGCTTATTATCGGTTGATGATCAACGCCGCACCATGACGCCTCGACAAGCTATCGACGGGGATAGTAGCTACCTGGTCATTGGCCGACCAGTGACGCAGTCGAAAGATCCAGTGGCCACACTACTTGCGATAAAAAAGGAAATTGGAGAAGATGAGGGGGAGGGATTGACCCTCTAACGATCTGATTGACATGGAGCACTTTGGTGCAGGGAGTAAAGTATGAAAGCTATAAGGATGATGTTAGCGTGTGTTTGTGCAGTTATCTTTCTGACGGGAGGTATTGCTGGGCCGGTTTTCGCGGAAGTAAAAGCTGGATCTGAAAAAGCTTTTGCTATAACCGTCAATATTAATAAAGCTGATGCCAAGGAGCTGGCTGCGGTCTTACATAATATTGGTGAAACTAAGGCTGAAGCAATTGTTAAGTACCGTGATGAGCACGGATCATTTTCGAGTAAGGAACAGCTGTCAAATGTAAAGGGTATTGGTGCGCGTACTGTTAAGAAAAATGCAGCACTAATAACCTTGTAATACCTAAGTATTGTTAACAAAATGGCCACCTTTCGTGTGGTCATTTTGTTATTAATACTTTTATATGTGGTTAATAGTGAGTCTACATGGGTAAGCACCATAGCAATACTGTCTCGGGTTTTAATACTGTCTCGATAATCGTCGACATTGTGTTAATGATTTTCACTGGATATTTTAGCTATTACCTACGTTTTGGTGAATTGAACTTACCGCCGTATTACCACCTGTTTATTTTTTCGGCGAGTTTGATGACCGGGATGACCTTCACTGTCGCAAACGCCTACCCTCAAGCGGGTTCAACGTTTAAGAGCATATTCTTCTATTTCTTTAGCCGCGTTATTCTAGGCTTTAGCATTTTTATGCTATTGGTGGTCTTCCTCAAGGTTACCCAGCTGTATTCACGACTCTGGTTGGGTTGGTGGATCACCCTAGCAATATTGATTCTCTTTCTCTCCCATGCCGGTTACTTCCAGTTTATAGCGGCACTGCAGGGCAGAGGGAAGATGCAGAGAAAGGTTCTGATTATCTATAGCAGCAAACAGACCTACGAGACGTTGAAAAACATGGAAACGGCAGGTTACCGCATCTGTCGAGAGCTCGATTTACAAAATGACCGTTTCGCTTATAAGGGTTTGGCTGAGGTTGTCGGTAATGCTGGAGCGACGGAAGTTTGGATTAGTATGCCATTTAGCGATTGTTCAAGCATAGATGATATTAGCTACGAACTTCGCCATACTCTGGTTAACATCCGTTTTATCCCTCAGTTTGACGATGCCAAATTACTTAAACATCGGATAAGTTATCTCGGTTCCCAGTACACCATTGATCTCAGTTACACACCTCTCGATGGTTTTAATCATGGTGTAAAGCGACTTGAGGATTTGATTTTAGGGACTTTGATCGGTGTCTCAGTGATACCAGTGTGTCTTATTATTGCCCTGGCGATCAAAATGACCTCCGAGGGGCCGGTACTGTTCAGGCAAAAGCGTCATGGCATGGGGGGGGGGAAAATTCATGTCTATAAGTTTCGTAGTATGGAAGTGCACAGTGAGGAAGAGGGTGTACTAAGCCAAGCAGAGATTGATGACCCTCGAATACCACCTCTGGGCCATTTTCTTCGTCGAACTAGCCTTGATGAATTGCCACAATTTTTTAACGTACTTCAGGGGCGAATGTCTATTGTTGGGCCTCGACCCCATGCCTTGGCCCATAATGAATACTATAAAGATCTAGTGGAATCCTATATGTGGCGTCACAAAGTCAAACCAGGGATTACAGGTTGGGCTCAAATTAATGGCTACCGAGGGCGCACGGATACCCTGGAAAAAATGAGTCAGCGGGTCGAACATGATCTATGGTATATAAATAACTGGAGCCTATGGCTTGACCTGAAAATTATTCTAAAGAGTTGCTATAAGGGGTTTTTTCATAAAAATGCTTATTAAACATAATACTGCTCGTTGGCTTGGTATAAGACATTATTTTAATTGAGATTTTTTAGACGCAAGCTTTTTTCCTCAAAGAATGATGAACATCAGTTTTCAGTGTTAATGGTATGCACTGAGAACTATTGCCGCTCCCCCATGGCCGAGGGGATATTGCGACGTATGCTTATTGAGCGAGATTTGTCGTCGTATATTAGAGTGGATTCAGCGGGTACTCATGTATCTAGGCAGGGACAACGGCCAGACCTCAGGGCCCAGCAGACTTTGCGACCTGCTGGGATTGATATATCTGGCTTGCGATCACGTCGTATTCAGCCTGCCGATTTCGTTCAGTTTGATTATATTTTGGCAATGGATACAGGTAACTTTCAAAGTGTTATGAAGTCTTGCCCGGGCGACCACCAGCATAAGTTAGCGATGATAATGTCTTTCGCACCGGAGCTAGGTGTGACCGAAGTTCCAGATCCTTACTATAGTAATAAAGCGGGCTTTCAGCAGGTGTATACTTTTCTTGGGCAGTCAATAACAGGGCTGATTGGTACACTTGAAAGGAACCACGGTTGACTATAGCCCACTTCTTGAAGTGTGTTGTTGGGTTCGAAGAATAACAAGCTGTGGTCATTGTGTGGGTACATTCCACAGTTAAGCTTAATAGGGGTGACGAATATGGATGAAGAAAAAACCTCAATTGCTGAAAAGTTTCTTCAATATTTTCAGGTTGAACTGGCATCAAGTGTTGAGCAAAAAAAGGCAGTCTTTCAAGTGCGCTACCGTGTTTATTGTGAAGAATTTGGGTACGAACCAAGTGAACACTTTCCTGATAAGGCTGAATATGATGAATATGATGATCACGCACTGCATTGTTTGGTTCGGCATAAAAACAGTGGCATGGCTGCTGGCTGCGTTCGGTTAGTACCGGCTAGTGGCGATAACGAAGAACCCCTACCCTTTGAGAAATATTGTGCCCATGGTATAGATACAGCCTTCGTTGGTGCGCTAAATATAGACCGTAGCCACCTCTGTGAAATTTCGCGCCTGGCTGTCGATGGTGCTTTCCGCCGTCGTCCTGGTGAAGCGGAAACACGCTTTGGTGAAGTTGACGCGATGACCTGCTCCGAAGCTGAGAAACGTTCATTTTCATTAATTGCCATAGCTGGTTTTCTAGCCTCTACTGCGATGACGGAGCTTTCTGGCAGAAATGATGTGTTTGCGATGATGGAGCCCTTCCTTCCACGACTGATGAAACGCTCAGGCATTATTTTTGAACCTGCGGGTAAAACGATTCAATATCATGGTGACAGAGCGCTTTATTATATAAAAACACAATCTGCGATTGATAATATGGTTCCCGACTTAAAGGCCCTCTACACGGCTATTCATCAGCAACTAGCCCAATCTTATAGGGGTGGTTAAGAGGCCAGGTTTTAATTGTCTTCTATCGTCTACTTACTGGCACCCAAAGTTTCAAAGCTGTTTACTGACGAAGTGGTGCAGCAAAGGAAGAAAAATGCTAGCAGAACATTTTGAGTATGGGGCGGCGTTTTCACGCAATTTGGGCTGGGTAACGGATACCGAACAGCAAATACTGCGTTCAAAACGCATCGCTATTGCCGGTTTAGGTGGTGTCGGTGGTAGTCATCTTTTGACATTAACCCGGTTGGGCATTGGTAATTTTACTATTGCCGATCTCGATATTTTTGAACAGGAAAATTTTAATCGCCAGGCAGGTGCTAGCATGCGCCATGTGGGCCGTGAAAAAATAGAAGTGCTCGAAGAATTGGCTCTGGACATCAATCCCGAGCTGGGTCTGGTTAAGTTCTCAGCTGGGGTAACCACTGAAAACCTCGATAATTTTCTTGATGAGGTAGACCTCTATGTCGATTCGCTTGATTTTTTTGCAGTAGATATTCGACAGGCTGTTTTTGCAGCCTGTGCAGAAAAAGGTATCCCGGCAATTACCGCTGCACCCTTAGGGATGGGTGTCGCGTTTCTGGCTTTCTTGCCTGGGCAAATGACTTTTGAAGAATACTTTCGCCTAGCCGGCCAGCCCGAAGACGAACAACTATTACGTTTTTTACTGGGTTTATCGCCAGCCATGCTGCAAGTAAAATACTTGGTTGACGACACGCGCCTTGATCTCAATGCCCATAAAGGACCGTCGACGCCAATGGCTTGCGAACTTTGTGCGGGTATGGCTGGTACTCATGCTCTAAAGATTCTTCTAAACCGAGGCGATGTACCGGCGGCCCCTCGGGGGCTTCATTTCGATGCTTATCGAAATAAAATGGCCAAAACCTGGCGTCCTATGGGTAACAACAATCCTATTCAGCGTTTGGGTTTGAAGATTGCTCGCAAGCGCCTTTCCGCAACCTTAGCGGTGACCCCAGAGACTCACCAAAGTCGACCGACAACGGCTATCGATAGAATACTTGACTACGCCCGCTGGGCACCGAGCGGTGACAACACCCAACCTTGGCAGTTTGAAATACTTAGTGATAACTTTTTTATTATACACACCCGCGATACCCGCGACTGGTGCGTCTACGATCTGGCCGGCCGTGCCAGTCAAACGTCGGTCGGCACATTGCTAGAAAATATTGCCATTGCTGCAAAGAACGAAGGATTTCAAGCCAGTTTTACACTGCAAGACCCTGTGACAGCTATCGATCCTATTATTGATGTCCAGTTGACAGCGCAAGCACAGCCAGTCGAAACACCGCCACTACTACCTTATATTAAGACCCGAAGTGTTCAGCGTCGGGCTTTATCGACCCGCCCCTTACTAGCAAGACATAAGCAAGCGCTGGAAGATGCCGTGGGGCCGGGTTATCAGCTGGTATGGATTGAGGGCAGAAAGGACAAAAGGCAGATAGCACGGTTACTCTGGCGAGCCGCAGGCATTCGTTTAACCATTCCAGAGGTGTATGAAGTTCATAAAAGAATTATCCACTGGGATGCCCAGTTTAGTACTGACCGCATTCCAGACCAGGCATTGGGCGCAGACGCTCTGACGGTAAAAATGATGAGATGGGCCCTGCAGAGCTGGTCTCGTGTGAAAATACTTAATCGTTATTTTGCCGGTACACTAATGCCGCGTCTTCAGCTCGATTTGATTCCCGCCCAGCGCTGTGCAGCGCATTTCATCATTTTTAGCGATAAGCCTCAAACGCAAACTGCCGACTATTTAGAGGGAGGGCGGGCAACCCAACGCTTTTGGCTCACTGCTACCAAGCTTGGTTTGCAATTGCAGCCTGAAATGACACCGCTGATTTTTTCGACTTACGCACGGGAGGGGCGACGCTTTACAGAGAGCGTTGATAAGTTGGCCGAAGCCGATACTCTGCGAATCGAGCTGGATGCCTTCACGGGTGGGAAGGCCGATGCCGTATTTATGGGGCGGCTTGGGTTTGGTGCTAGTGCGACGTCGCGGTCTCTACGCAAAAACTTACAGCAATTAAGCTTGGTGCAACCATAAGCGGGCCTTGTTAAAACTTGATTAAATTCCCAGCCTGCCTACACCATCCCTGTTAAGTTACAGATGCAGCTTCAATAGCTTGGACTTTAACGTAATGATGAAATTTTTTTTAAGAGCAGCCTTTCTCAGTACCCTCTGCTTTCCTTTTGCGCTTCACGCTGCAGAGGCAACCCCGGTAACCATTAAAGCGCTCTCCGAAGTGTTGTTTTATCCAGTTCGGGATGCTCCGGCAACAACTCTGAGCCTCAATGACACACGAGTGAGCACCGAGCTGAAAGGGATTCTCAAGGGTATTAATGTGCGGGTAGGTGACAGTGTTAAGCAAGGCGATGTTGTCGCCAATATGGATTGTGAAGACTACGAGATTGCGGTTACGCAGGCCACAGCCGCGCTGACAGCCCAGCGTGCCAGTTTGAAATTTGACCGCTCTCGCTTAAAAAAAGTGACCCAGTTGTCGAAGAAGAAAAATATTTCTACTGACGAGGTTGAAAGGCGAACATCTAACGCAGCCATTTCTGCCGCCGATGTTGAGGGCCTGAAGGCCTCGTTGAGGGCCACTCAACGCGCGGTAGAAAAATGCGAGATTCGCGCCCCCTTTGATGCCGTTGTAATCTCCAAAATGGCCAATCTCGGTGATTACCTTATACCTGGCAGTCCTGTACTGCGTTTGCTGGACCGTGACAATGTTGAAGTCTCTGCCAAGGTGCAAGAACAGGACCTGGAGCTGTTAAAGCGCGCCAAAGGGGTTGCTTTTATCGCCAATGACAAGCGTTACCCCCTGAAGCTGCGCGCTGTATTACCGTTGATGGAAAGCCGTATTCGCAGTTACGAGGTGCGCCTAGAATTTGTCACAGACAAGGCTTATCCGGGCAGTGCAGGACGCACCGAGTGGAAGACGCCAGCCCCTTATATACCCGCCGAACTATTGGTGCGACGTAAAGGCCTGGGTGTTTTTATAGCTATTAGGGGACGGGCAAAGTTCGTTCCTCTTGTGGGGGCAAGTGCCGGGCAGCCTGCCGCTCTTACAAAACCTTTAACTAAAGACAGCGCCATTATTCTTAATGGTCGTTTTAAAATTAACGATGGGGATGTAGTACGAGTAGTAGAGCGCTAAGACTATGTTTGCCAAGCTGCTGCAAAACCATACGCTAACCAACCTTACTTTTTTGCTGGTTACTGTCCTTGGCTGGATGTCCTATCATCAGCTTCCACGTGAACAGGATCCAAGTATAAACTTTAACTGGGTGCAGATTTGGACATACTGGCCGGGGGCGACGGCTCCAGATATTGAAGCTCGTATTACAGGTCCTCTTGAAGAAGGCATCAAAAAAGTAGCTGATATTCGCTTCGTTTCCAGCACAAGCCGCGAAGGGGTTTCGAGCATTCTAGTGCGTTTTGAAGATATCAGTGACGCTGATTTTGATAAGCGCATGACCTCATTACGCAGGGAAGTACAGGCCCGACAGGACCTTCTTCCACCCGCAGTAAACCAGTCTGATATTTTCGAAATTTCAAGCTCTAAAACCTTTCCGACAGCAACACTTGTAGTTGTCGGCACCTCTGATGATGAAGTTTTACAGAATACAGCGAATAACGTGAGAGAGGACCTAGAGCAGCTCGATGGCGTTGATGATGTGATTGCTTTCGGCGATAGAGAAGCAGAGCTACAAGTTGATTTTCTTTCTGAGCGCTTGGTAGGCCTGGGTATTTCATCTGTTGACCTTGCTGATACTGTGAGAGCGTATTTTCGTGACCTCGCCGCTGGTGATGTGACCTTGGGCGATCAAAAATGGTTGATACGGTTGAGTGGTACCAGTAGTGATCCTAGCTATCTCGGTAAATTTCCCATTGCTAGCCCTCAGGGAGAAGTCCTACTGCGTAATATCGCCGAGTTGAAGAAGGGGCGTTCAGATGCCCGAGAGCTTGTGCGTTATCAACATAGTGACAGTGTTTTACTATTGCTATTCAAAAAGGGTAAGGCGAATAATTTACAGCTGTTAGCAGATGTAAATACTTATATCGACGCAGAAAATCAACGCTTGGGCAGAACAGGTGTTAAATTAGTTTTGTTGGATGACCAAACACAGGCCACGCGTCAGGCCCTGGACGTGATGGAACGTAATGCTCTGCTCGGTCTAGTGTTTGTGATGCTCAGCACATGGGTATTTCTTGGGTTTAAAATCGCCTTTTTCACTAGTATTAGTATTCCCTTCGTCTTGGCAGGCGTGTTTTGCATTCTCGCGATGACCGGAGAAACTCTTAACATCACTGTTTTACTTGGCGTGGTAATTAGTCTGGGCATGTTAGTTGATGATGCGGTGGTCGTTGTGGAGGGTATTGACTACCATATGCAGAGGGGAATGGACGGCATTAACGCCGTAAAAACCACTATCACAGAGGTAGCCGCGCCGATTATTAGCGCCGTATTGACTACTATTGCGGCATTTTTACCCTTAATGTTGTTGCCTGGAGTACTCGGGGATTTCATGCGGGTTGTACCTTTGGTGGTCAGTATCGCGTTGGCCATCAGCTTGATTAAAGCATTCTGGATACTGCCCAGTCATGTGCTGGAGTATCAGTCGGGTCCTCGACAAAAAAGTAAAGTCGATGTTCTGCGCCAAAAAACTATCAAAGCCTTTAGAAATTATTACACCAAGCTGCTTGTCAAGGTCATGCGGAGGCAAAAACAAACCTTTGCTGGACTTGGCCTGTGCTCATTAGCTGCTATTTTGTTGGTGGTGCTGGGGCTGGTACGGGTCGATTTTTTTGCTACCGATTTTTTTCGTCTTTTTTATGTCAATGTTGAAATGCCTGCTGGTACGAGTCTTGAAAAAACGAGTGAAACACTACAACAAGTTGAAGAAGTTATTCGTGCAGAGCTCAATTCGGATGAGCTGAGGGGCGTCGTCAATTACTCTGGGCAGCAATCGACTGACCAGGGTGCCTATAAGGGGGCAGAGCGCGGGCAGGTTTTTGTGAGTCTGGTGCCAGCTAAGGAGGACAGCAGGAGCGTCGATGATATTATCGATGATTTGCGCGATCAACTGGCGGCTATACCAGGGCCTAAAAATATCTCTTTTCTAAGACGGCGCACAGGACCACCCACTGCTAAGGCGGTGAGTATAAAAGTGCGGGGTGATGATATCGGCGAAATTCGAAGGGCGGTCACCGCGTTAGAAAATATCATGGTGTTAACTCCAGGGGTTGCCGATATTGTGAACGACGACACCTCCGGTGGCATGGAGTTGGAGCTGAAGTTGAACCCCGATACCATCACCCGAAGTGGGCTCAATCCGGCTGACGTGGCCCGCACTGTGCATTTACATGCAGACGGCGAGATTGTTGCCAGTATGCAGTACCAGGGTGAAAAGCTCGATGTGCGAGTAAGAGCCCAGCCTACCCAACTGCAGGACATCGATGATTTTTTGGGCAATACCATCGGTCTTGAAGATGGTGGCAGTGTACCTCTGGGTGAATTGTTGCTACACGAACAACGTGTCACTGTGTCCAATATTCGCCGCTACAACTTTCGGCGTGCGGTGACGGTCGAAGCTAGTCTAGATGCTACGACAACTGACACCTTAACGGCCAACAGGTTGATCCGTGAAGATTGGCAGCAAATTGCCAGTCAATACCCCGGAGTCAGCCTCGATTTTTCCGGTGAGCTGGATGATATTCGAGAAAGTTTGGCGGCCATGGTGGTATTGTTCGTCCTCGGACTTGGCTTAGTATATCTGATTTTGGGCACCCAGTTTAAAAGCTACAGCCAACCACTGATTGTGCTCGGTGCCATCCCTATGGCCTTTATTGGCGTCGTCTTTGGACTCTTTATCAGCACTAATCCCATCAGTTTATTTACCCTCTATGGCACCGTAGCTCTAGCAGGTATAGCCGCCAATGATGCCATTGTATTAATGTCTACTGCTAACAGGAGCCTTGATCGCGGATGCTCAACCACTCTGGCGATTGTCCGCGCAGCAAGGCGTCGATTTGTGCCTATTCTCATCACTTCTATTACCACCATGGCTGGCTTGTTTTCATTAGCTGTTGGCTTG
The DNA here is from genome assembly GCA_029212965.1 of Porticoccaceae bacterium. Taxonomy (GTDB): domain Bacteria; phylum Pseudomonadota; class Gammaproteobacteria; order Pseudomonadales; family Porticoccaceae; genus Reddybacter. The sequence goes on along the minus strand of JARGOV010000003.1, from coordinate 85,872 downwards.
GGTGGGCAATCCTTAACCTGGGGGCCTGTGGCTACAGCTATTGTTTGGGGTCTCGGTTTTTCGACATTGTTAACAATGTTTGTCGTGCCTTTAACTTTTTTAATCTTTGTACCGCGTAGGGTGAGACAAGTGGTTTTACCTCTTCCAGGGCAAAGGTCAGGCGGCTTGCTGGGAGTGGGCGAAAAGTTTAAGGCCAGACTCGGACTAACGATGCGATCAGAAGATACCTCGCTGAATGAAATATTGGCGAAGAACGACTACCGGACGCGCTATGAGCTAGGTGTTGCTGCCTTACGCTGCGATGACACGGGCGAAGCCATAAAATGCTTTGAATACCTCGCTGAACAGGAGCCAAGCGTGAAAGGCTTTAGTTTACTTGCTGCCCAATCATTAGTGCGACATATGCAGGTGTTTCAATGGGATATTGGTTATGCAGTACGCTTCGAGCGTTATATAAACCGGGTGAAAGCACAGGCACCGAATGAGTCATCACTTCCTCTTTTGGAGCGTGCGATGTCCGAAATTGATGTGAACCCAGAAGTGGTGGGCTACGGTAATAAAGGTTAATGCGTATCGGGTAGTATGCCTTCGGTGTCAATAAATTTTACACTCCATTTAAATGATTAATTTTTATCGATATCAATGGTTTATGTGTTTTTTTCTTGTGGATTCGGGGAAAATGCAAAGGAATGCAGCTTCACTTGGACGTTTTGGTGTCAGATTTTTTTACACTTTTCCATTGTAGGATAAAAAAAGCTGGCTATTTTTCTTTAACCTGTTGAAAATAATAGAGTAATTTGTTTTGGCACGAGGCTTGCTTTTGTCCTAATAGAGTGCCAATAGCATCTCATGGCTAGACGGACAAAAACAACTGGAGATATACAATGAATATTAGAAAAACCTTAACGGTAACGCCTATCGCAGCTGCGCTGTGTGCGGCGAGCCTTTTTGCAAGTCATTCGGCCAATGCCTATGTGTATGCGGGCTCTCAGCTGGATATTACTGAGTTGAGCGTTACCATATCTAACCCTAGCGGTTTTGCGTCGGCTACTGGCTTTGGTTTTGCCACCTCAACCAGCGCTGAGTTAAATGGTGCAACTGATGGTGATGCCGATTCTTGCGGGTCAGCAGGTACTGCCTGTGGAACCAGCCCGGCTTTGTCTAGCGATGCGGCTAATGCACCCGGTTCTGATATTATACGTGCCGATGGCAATTACACTTTGTTTGGTGATAAGACCAAAACATATGCTAATGCTAACGCTGCAATTTTAACATCTGAACTGGGTTCTAACCTTGTTGACAAAACCAGCGCCTCTTTGGTGTCTGAAGCCAATCTTGTGGGTAATGGCAATGCTTCTGCATCGACAAGCACCCAGTCAAATACCAACCTGTCTTTTCTTTTTACTGCAGTTGGGTCAGCTACTATCACAGTAGAGTTTGATGCCAGTCTGATCAATATCGCTGAGATTAATAACGGCATAGACAGAAAAACCTTGGACGCTAACGCCCAATACAGTTCGGTGATCAATGCGAGTATTACTAACTTAAGCGGTGGCGGTGAGTGGGAGTCAAATGGTGTTTCTGCTGACTGTATCGGTATTTGTAGTGGCAGTGATACGGATCCCTTTGATTTGAACGCTACCCAAAGCACTAGTGCTGGTATCAGCGTCTTTACCGGTCTCGAATTTGGTGATCCGAGTGCTATCAGCCACTCAAGCCCTGGCGTGGGTACCTATAGCTTCACCTTTACGGTTGATTGTGGTGGTGTAGGTGTAGAGTGTGATGGCACATTGAATTTGTTTGCTTCAAATGCTGTGACTATCCGCAATGCTATTCCTGAGCCCAGTTCTTTGGGTTTGTTGGGACTTGGCTTAATTGCAATGGCGCGTCTCGGTCGTCGAAAAAAAGCTGTTATGTAAAAGCTTGCTTTGAACGGCGGCTTTTGTGTCGGCGTTCGGCATAGTTTGTTAGAAAAAAGCACTGCTTCGGCGGTGCTTTTTTTTGCCTTTAATATTTTTGATGTCTTCATTTATTAGACAAGCAGGTTGGGGTTGTTTCTCAGTGTATGGGCAAAACCCTAATGCCTGAGTTTTTTGAATCTTTGAAGAAGGGTTATTACTAGCTGCCAATGGTAGTATTATTGGCGACGGGCCTACTGTCTTACTATGCGAGATTAATCGTTTTGTTTGGCCTCAGGTGCTAATTATTATTGTACAAGGCTGAAGGCATAAATGTCGGTATAGTGTATGAAGTTGTTAACGCCAGTGATAATGCATAACTACAGGAAGTTATTAAAAATGAAATCTATATTGAGCCTTTTTTTATCAGGTGCACTGACCTTATTTTTGGCCGCCTGTGGGGATAACCTCACAGGTGTTCAGCACCTAGAACAAGCTAAGTCTTATATAGACAGCGGAGACAATGCTGAGGCCATTATTGAGTTGCGCAACGGCGCTAAAAAGGCGCCAGAAAATAGTGAAATTCGCTATGAGCTTGGCAAGTTGATGCTGGCAACTGGTGATTTTTTAAGCGCCGAAAAGGAGCTCTTAAGAGCGCAGTCTCTAGGCGTAAAGACTGCGACAATACAACCCTTGGTTGTCGATGCTTTGTTTAAGCAAGGGCGGAATGATGATGTGATTGCAGAGGCCGCTGCGCTGGCTAATGGGCTCTCGCCCTTCAAGCAAGCTTACATATTAGCCATCGCTGCAAAAAGTCAGGTTTTACTAGACCGGCCCAATGAAGCGAAGAATTTGATTGACCAGGCGCTGACTTTAGATCCTGAACAAGTTGATGCCATGGTTGCGCAAGCGATGGTGTTTGTTAAGGCGGATGAACATGTTAGGGGTATGGAGTGGCTGACCAAGGCACGTGAAATTGACGAAACGGCCCCACAGGTATGGGCCTTGATTGGTGATATTGAGGTGCTTAATGGGGACCCAGCTTCGGCGTTTAAAAGTTATACCAAAGCTATAAATTTACGCCCTTATATCACCTTGACTAGTACTAAAAGGCTGCGTGCAGCACTTGCTGCTAACATGTTAGATGACGCTAAAAAGGACCTACAACGTCTTGAAAATTCCGGCTTGAATAATTACTGGTATGTTAAGCATCTTGCTGCTTTGTTGAGCTTTCAGCAAGATGACTTTCAAGCTGCAGCTAACGGCTTTGATGAAGTGTTGACAACAGCACCTGATTTCGTTGAAGCCCTAATATACGGTGCCGCAAGTCATACTTATCTTGGAAGCTACGAACAGGCACAAGTACTGGTTAGTCGTTTAGCAACAAAACCTTTCCTGAGTGTGCAGACTGGTCGACTACAGGGCTCTCTGTTATTTAATCAGGGGGATTTTGACGGCGCTGAAAAAGTGTTGTCTGAACTTGAGGCCAAAGCTCCAGGAAACCCCACCTTGTTGCAGCTTCTGGCTAAGGTTAACTTGGTTAATGGGAATGCAGTAATGGCAGAACGCTATGCTAGCCGTCTACTCGCGATTGACCAGGGTTCTACTGTTGCTCAAGAGTTACTTACCTTAGCCAGATTGATGTCAGGTCAAGATTTACAAGCACAATTTGGTGATATCGTTGATATGGAAAACCCATATCAACGTCAGCTTTTCCAAGCGATTTCGGAATTCCATCAAGGGCGCGCTGTTTCTGCAAGGCATCAGGCGATCCAGTTACAAAAAGACTATCCTGAGGCCTCAGAACCTAGGCGTTTAATTGCGGCAAGTTATCTTGCGCTACAGCAATGGGATCAAGCACGTGTGGCTTTGAATGACGTGTTAAAAGCTCAACCAGGTGAAATAACGACCTTGATGAATTTTGCTACCCTAGAATTAGTTTCCGGCAATCGAGATGCAGTTGCGAATTGGCTTGAGCAGCTTACCAGTTTACACCCAAAAAACACCAAGGCTGTATCCTTTGTTTATGATTACTATCTCCGTTTAGGTGATACTGCAACTGCGCTTACTGTGCTTGAAGAGGGAGCGGGCAGTATTAATAATAACGGCGAGTTAGTGAATAAACTAATTCAACATTATTTCATTACTGAAAATTATGACCAGGTGATTGAGCAAGTCGGAGGCATGTCAGATCAACGTCTAGAAAAAACACCGCAGCTTCTAGAAATGTTAGCAATAAGCCAGGGTAGAAAAGGTCGGTTTTCTCAAGCGACTCTTAACATGAAAAAATTTATGGCTGTGGTAACTCCAACTGCACAGAGCTATTTGACGTACGCTGAACTTTTACAGCGATCTGGTGATTCAGACGCAGCAGTTAAATCTTTAATGAGTGCGGTTACTCTCGCGCCAGATAACCTTGAATTGCGGGTTAATGTAGTTCGGTCATTGGTAGAAAATGGACAATATGTGAATGCACGATCATTGCTTGGGGAAGGTATAGCTAAGTATGGCCGAACCGCTGAGCTTATTGGGCTTGATGGCTGGATATCACTCCTAGAAAAAGACTTTTCGGCAGCACAGTCAAAACTGACTGAGTCAGTTAGTCTGAAGGCCTCTTCAGATACGGTTATTTTATTGGCTAGAGCATTGGCTTACCAGGGTAATCATAAGAGAAGCCTTGAGATATTGAATGAGAGACTTGCTGCAGAGCCTGAAAACTTGAAACTCTTGTTACACAAGGCGGGCCTCCATTTAGCAGTAGGGGAAGAGCAAACTGCTCTAACTGTATATAAGAAGATCCTGAGCTATTACCCAGAACATTTACCAACCCTAAATAATGTGGCGTGGTTGAGCCGGGAGAATAATATTGAGCTTGCTTTGGCTACAGCTAAGAAGGCGCATGCTTTAAACCCCACAGACCCTTTTGTACTCGATACTTACGGTCATATTTCTGTACTGGCCGGTAACTATGCTGAAGGTGTGAATTTGATCCGTGAGGCGCTTCAGCAGGCTCCCGGGGATAGCCAAATAAAACTCCATCTGGCTCAGGCATTAATAAAAGGTGGGCATAAAATAGAGGCGAGAAGGTTGTTGGAGTCTATTGTTAACGCCTCTGCAGAATCTGATCTAGAGCGAGAGGCGGGTAAAATTATTGACACGTTGTAAATCTGTTGGATTTTAGGTGCTTGACAGGCCAAGCCCGAGTTGCGGTTTTGTTCTCTGAACTGAATAGTGTGGTCGATGTATTACCCTACCTACAATAGAAGGGATGCTGTGGAGCTGGGGTGAAGGTATAGACTTTATCTACATGAATAATATAAAGGCACTGCTATGTACGGGAAACCCTATCAAAGCAATTTAGTTAGAGCTTGGAATGTGATTGCCCGAGTACTTCCAGGTATTGCAACTCCTGATTTAACATTGGATTCATTGCTTTTTTCAGCGAGACGACAAGCTAAAAGCGATGATTTTGGCAGTGATACTTTCGACAAACCCTTACTTGAGTTACTCAACGCGCTCAACACTGACCATAATTTACACGCTTTTGGCCGCTTTTATATCAAACAAATGTTGGTGGGTTTATTGGCGAACCGCGCAAAGCTAGTTGCCCTTTGGGAAAAGCAGCCCGAGATACTTGAGATCGAAGTTGCTGCGCCGTTAATTGTTCTAGGACTGCCCCGTACGGGTACTTCTTTTTTATTCGACTTGCTTGCCGAAGATCCTTCCCATCGCTACTTGACTAACTGGGAGGCGACTGTGGGACAGGTGCCACCGCCAGGAGACTATAGTTGGGATAATGACCCCCGCCGTAGGTTAGGGCGCTATTTACTCCGTTTTCAAAACTACCTAATCCCGCAAATGAAGGAAATACATACTTTTCACCTCGATGGGCCTGAGGAGTGTACCTCTCTATTGATGCAGGGTTTTTCAACCCTGGCTATTGCGGCGATGTTTAATGTGCCGGCATATTCACAGTGGTTAACTACCGCAGATCACGAGCCGACCTATGAACACTTCAAAAAGACTCTACAAACTCTGCAATGGAAATATCCTGGAGAGCGCTGGTTGCTTAAATCGCCGTCGCACATCGATGCAGTTGACTCGATTTTAAAGGTGTTCCCTGATGCACGCTTTGTGCAAACACATCGTGACCCGGTTAAAGCAGTGGCTTCATTTGCCAGCCTGTGTGCAGCCTTTCGTGGACTTTACTCAACATCTGTCGATATGCATAAGGTGGGTGAGCAGGCCCTTGATCGACTTGCTACAGATTTTGATAGCTATTTGGGGGTTAGAGAGGCGTGTGGCAACAGCAATTTTGTTGATTTACTGTACCGAGATTTGGTCGCCGAGCCCTTGGCAACAGTTGGCAGCATTTATGAGCATTTTTCTATGCCCATTTCACCTGTCGCCGAGGCGAACATGGCTGCATATTTGGATAAAGAGCGTGAGGGAGGGGGGCATCAGTACAAGCCTGAAGATTTTGGTCTGAGTGCTGAGGGTATTCGGGACAGGTTTCGAGCTTATATCGACAGATTTAATATACCCCTCGATAGTTGAATGTTTTGTAAAGGTTTGAGCTTGAGTATATTTAATGACGCGTTTAATGGCGTATTTATCAACACTGTCAATTCTTGCCTTTGCGGTAGTTTTTGTAAGCCGGGGAACGGGGTATCTGCTTTATCTCTTGGCGGGGATGGCAGTTGTGGCGATTTGCACATTGCTGTTACGGGTGTTTCGCCTAGCTTCGCGACACGAGGTCTGGAGTCCTGTTTCTCGAAATTGGATACGGGGGCATGTTATGTTACATCTTGTGCCCATGAGCTACTTGGTGCTGCAGTTTTTTAGCCAACCGAGTTTGCAATTTAATGAATTCTATTTGCTACCGGTTTTACTCTTCTTTTTCAGTGGCAGGCAGACTTGGCGGGTGCTTTTCGAGCAATTTGGCTCAAAAATCTACCGTGTTTTTTATTTGGGCAATACTGGGATGATGGTGGGCCATATGGTGCTAATGAGTCTTGGTGTGTTCTATGATGCTCAATTCGGCACTTCGGTTTTTTGTCGTACGTTGGCCTCATACACGTCTATACATTTCTTAATATTAGGCTTTTCTGTGCTGAAGATAGAGAGGGATCTTATTTCAGAACCCAGTCATGTTTACTAAGACCGTACTATACTGACGTGATTCTAGAGCTCTTGTCCTAAATTTTGTATTCCTGATTGTTCTGCTACGGTGCCGCTTTCAGTAACCGAGCTGGCATGCCTCCCCATACTTCACCAGCGGCGATGCGGGTTCCTTTTGATACAACTGCTCCTGCCGATACGATAGCGCCATCGCCAATAATGACATCGGACATAATTACAGCGGTGGCACCGATGGTGACGTTGTCCCCGATGCGGATGGCATTCAGCGAAAAATGAGAGCCTTCAATTGCGTGGGAAAAAAGGGCAGCATCGTGACCGATAATAGTATTTGCACCAACAAAGGTTAGAGGTGGATCTAGGATGGCGCCAGCGCTGTAAGTGTTGTCGCCAAGCTTGGCCCCCAGCGCAAGATAGATCAGGCGCATTAAGGGAACCGGTAAAAAGTGAGTGCGAATCAGACTGTTAAAAAGCAGTAGGTAAAACAAAATATTGACCTGGGCGGTAAACTCTTCGCGGGAGTTCTCTGTTAGGTAGCCCTCCTTTAGTGGCCGGTAGTGCAGAAAAATTCTATAAATTAAGAAAGCAAATAAATAAATAAACACAATACTGCCCAGCGTGAGGGCTACGCCCCTGAAGTCGCCCAAAGGCAGTTTGCCAATAAGCAGCCAGGCAGTAAAAATACCACAGCCGATTGCGCTCCATAAAAGCACCTGAAAATAGAGAATTTGGCTGAAAGTGATTTTGCGCATTATTATTAGCCTTAATGAAGGTTATTTAGAGCTAGTGTAGTTTGTTTATTTGTTCATTTACTATGACCGGTTGCTAGTTTCGAGCACGCTGTGCATTTTGTATGAGTTCTGGGAGTGAAACTTTAACGTTGTACTTTTGGGCGTTCAAACGAGCTTGTTGCGAAGCTTCTTCATAGCGGGTCTCGGTCAGCATTTTTACTATTAACTTGCGCACGCGCACTACAGTGGCATGCTCGCTACGCAGTGACTCCCCAATACCAGAGCTTGTTAAATAGTCCATATTGAGGTGCTGGTCGAGATTGCCAACGATGCCCAGTACTGGGGTGCCGCCCTGTATGGCCTGGTAGGTACTTAAGCTACCACCGTTGCAGATCATTAAGGCCGCTTTTTCGGCAGCTTGGTCGCCGGGTAAAAACTCACTGATATGGGCGTTGTCGGGTATTGAAGTGAGTTGGGTGCGCCCGGCAGTAACGGCAATAACGGTTAGAGGCAGGGTGGAGAGGGCTTCGAGCACGATGGGCAGCAAGTTAACTTGCCCCGATGAGCCGAGACTGACGTAGATAATGGGCTTGTCTTCGTCAAGCTCGCCCCACCAGGGCGGTATTTTATTGCGTGGCGACCAGGGCAGCGGGCCAAGGTAATGGCAGTTTTTGGCAGCGGGTGAGATCGGGAAATATTCAGACATATCGGCCATCCATAGCTGGTCGGCATCAGAATAGACAGCGCGCAGGTCGTGTCCCAGACTGGGTAGGCCGTGTTCTTTTCGCAATCGGTTGAGAGGTATGCAATGGGCGGCAAATACCAGAGGCCGACTCAGATTAAATAGTACTTGTGACAGACCAATGCCAAGTAAGCGAGTCATGGGTAGCTGGGGTACGGTGTAGTCGTTGTTTGAATGGGTTGTCCAGTAAGTATTAGAGATGGCCGCGTAAGGAATGCTTTTTAGCCGCGCGCTGATCGATAATGACAGTCGGAAGTCACCAACGATGAGATCCGGCTTAAGTCGCTCGATTAATTCAAGGTCGTCGTGTACGTATCGCTCCAGCACCTTGGTGGTATAGAGTCGCTGCCCTTTGGCGAGTGCGTTGAGAAATTGTTCGCTGCTAATTGACCACAGGTCGTGACGAAATTCATCGAGTTCGGGGAATAAGTCGTTGTATCTTGGGTCGACGGCAAATAAAACCTCGTACGCCGCTTGACTGAGGCTTGTGGCGAGCACAGCAGGTCTAGCGACATGGGCTAGCGTGACGGCTTCGGCAATGAAAAGTATTCTCAGTTTGTGAACTGAGGAGTCAGGTCGCCCTGAGTTGTTAGGCGACTGCGTTGCTGTCATGATTACTGTGCCCCACTATATGTTGGCTTGCGGATTTAGTTTGCCTGAAATTACACTTTTTATCTGCAAGTAATAAGGCAGCGTTACCCTAAAAAATTTGTATTACAGGGGTGGTTATTAATGAAGAGTTTTTATCATTTTGTCGCATCTGTCTTTGTCAGTGCCGCGCTTCTTGGTTGTGGTGACACTAAGACAGCGATTGAATATGTCAACAATGCTAAAAGTTACCTCAATAGTGGTGAGCCTGCTGCGGCAACTATTGAACTTAAAAATGCGCTTAAAGTTGACGCCAGTAGTGCGGAAGCGCGGTGGTTACTGGGTAAGATTTATTTTGACCAAGACGATATACCCAGTGCTGATAAGGAGCTTCGCCATGCCCGGCGGCTGGCTTACTCCGTTGATGATGTGGTGCCCTTGCTAGCTCAGGTCTTTCTGCGACAGGCAAAGTTTGATGAGCTACTGGCTTTGCCGGTAGAAAAATTGACGGGTGAGCCGCTGGCGTTACTGTTATCTGCGCAGGGGCTGGCTAAGCTGGCGCAGGGCGATATGGTGGAGGCGAGTAAGTTAATTGAATCGGCTCTGGGCGTAGCGCCGGGATTGGCTTACGTTCAGATGGCGAAAGCTCGTCTATTACAGGCTGGCGGTGATGTCGAGTTGCTGCGCTCTCAGCTGGATACACTTTTTACGATTGCCCCCAATTATTCGCCTGCGTTGAGTCTGCTGGGTGATCTTGAGTTGCAGCGAAACAAGCTTGAAGCGGCAGAGCAAGCGTACACTCGTGCTATTGATACTGGCACATCTAAGGCGGCAGAATTTAGCGACCGACTAAAGCGTGCTTTAGTGCTTGTCGGGCTAAAGCAACATGATGCTGCTCAGGCTGATGCGAGCTATTTGCTCGCTAGAGCACCGAAGCACCCGAGTGTCCAGTACGTACAGGGCTTGATTGATTTTCAGCAGACAAAGTGGGTTGAAGCCAGGGCAGCCTTTGACCAGGCTTTACCTGCTAAAGAGCGCTACCCGCAAATACTCTACTATTTAGCGGCCCTACATTTGCTAGAAGGCAACCGTGAGCAGGCGACGTCCTATGCTAATGAGTTTTATGGGCTTGTCCCCGGCAATATAGCGGGTAGAAAATTACTGTCCACCATTCGTCTTGATGAGAAAGACTATGCTCAGGTAGAAGAGCTACTGCGTCCGGTGCTGGCTTTGGGCCAAAATGATGTGGGGGCAATGAATCTGCTGGCCAATGCTCTACTGCGTCAGGATAAAACTGATGAGGCTATCGATTTACTATCTGAGGTTGCTGAGCTGGAGCCTGATTCGCCAGTGGCACAGATGCGTTTGGGTGCCGGCATGTTGGCTGGCGGTGAGCAGATGGGTGTTGAGCATATTGAATCAGCTCTGCGCTTAAATCCGGATTACCAGCAAGGCGAGATTTTATTGGTGTTGAATTACCTGCGCCAAAACGCGTTTGATAAGGCGTTGAAGGCTGCTGAGGCTTATCGCGATCGTCAGCCAGAAGCAGCTACGCCCTATAACTTGTTGGGCCGTGTACATATGGCAACTAAACATGAAAATAAAGCACGCGAGGCTTTTCAGAAGGCACGTGAACTGGCGCCGGGGGATCCTTTCGCCAATCAGGCGTTGGCTTTATTTGCGATGCAGGAGAAGGAGTACGGTGTTGCCGAGGGTTACTATCAGGAGGTTCTTGAACAGCACGCGGATTATTTGCCGGCTTTGTTAAAGTTGGCGGCCTTAAAGCAAATGGAGGGTGATGAAGGGGCTGTCATTGGCTATCTGGAGCGTGCGATGGAGGCTAACCCAGCAGCTTTTCAACCCCGCGTAGTGCTAGCTCGCTTGTATCTGTCAAAAGGTCGCCCTGAAAAAGTAGGGGTGGTGTTGAATGGTTTAGATGGAGGGGGTGAAAATGCCGAGGTCTTGCATATTTCAGGGCTTGCTCAGTTGGCGAAAGAGGATTATCACTCTGCCCAGCTGTCTTTTGAGAAATTGTTGCAGCTCAAGCCTGATACTGCTGTCGGGCACTACCTTCTGTCTAGAGCCTATGAGGGTGCCGGTCGGCACGAGCTTGTGGAGCCGGGCTTACGTAAAGCGATTGCGCTTGCACCCAAATATATTGAGCCTCGAGTAGCGCTGGCCCGCTTGTCCCTTAAGAAGAAAGATACACAAACTTTTGAGGAGCAGCTGGCGAAACTCGAAACGCTGGCGCCACAAAGCCAGGTTATATGGTCGCTGCAACTGGAGCGGGCCAGGCTTAAGGGGGATAAGCCGGGTGTGCTGGCAATTTATGAAAAAGCCTTCCAGCAGCAACCGAGCACCTCGACAATGCTGGGCTTGGCAGGCCAAAAACTGAGTAGTGGTGATACTCAGGGCGCCAAAGGGTTGTTTCAACGCTGGATTGATAGCAATCCTGAGGATGTAAATGCCCGTATAGCTTTGGCAAATGTGCAGATTAAAGAGGGTAATACTGAGTTGGCCATTACTCAATATCAAGCGGTGTTGGGCTATGAATCGAATAATCTGGTGGCATTAAATAATCTCGCCTGGTTTTTACGCGATAGCAATGCCAAGCAAGCTGTTGAATATGCCCAACGAGCAGTGAAAGTTGATGGGGAGTCGGCAGCAGTTCATGACACCCTAGCAATGGCATTACTGGCCGACGGCCAGCCCAATGAAGCGAAAAATGCGATTGCAAGAGCGCTTGGTAAGACACCTGATAATACCTCCATGCGCTATCACCGGGTGTTGATTAATCTAGCAACGGATCAAAAGAGTAGTGCCACCAGTGAATTAAAGCGTTTGCTGAAGAGCGAACAGCAGTTTCCAGAAAAGAGTGAGGCCGAGATCTTGATGAAGCAACTTTCTGAAGGTAATTAATGTGCGAATTTTCAGAGCTGTTGAGCTCGAGCAACAGAGAGCTGAATAAGGGCCCCACGATCGTGATTTTATAGGTAGCTTGGCTACTTTAAGGTTAGGTTTTTCAGTCGATTAAATGGAATACCTAGAGAGCTTGCTGTGAACTTTCATCGGATTGTCTATTTTTTATAAAAGCTGGAACTAACAGTTCTGTTATCTGTCAATTTTATGCGGACCGGTGGTCGTTATGGAAGGCAGAGCGTATCATTGGCCAAGCAAGAGATTCTTCCATTTACATTTTTGCTGGGGCCGATACCTGCCAATTTTATAGATGGTGTGGACAAAAGGGTATACTGATTGAGCTGGGCCTTCCTGCGCATAGTTCAGGCTTTATGTATCTTAGACCTACTAATTGAGGATGGTCGTGCCGATAAAATTAAAAATCGCCCGTACAGAAAAAGAGCTCGATGACGTTTTTAGACTGCGCTATGACGTTTATGTGAGAGAGAGAAATAAATTTTTGGAGAAACGTGCGACGAGTGATGGGCGAATCGTTGACACTTTTGATGCGTTACCAGGGGTTGCCAATGTTGTTGCCTATGACGGAGAAACGGCAATAGCTTCATTCCGGGTCAACAGGGATTCCGTTGTGGGTTTGGCTCCGGAGAAATACTTTGATTTTACGCAGACCCGAGATCTGATCGAAAGGTCTTTTGATGGAGCTGGCACTAATCCGTGCATTGTTAGTGGTAGCATGCTGGCGATTCACAGGCAGTGGCGACATAAGCGGAATGTTATTTTTGCATTATTTAAAAAAACAACCGCGGTTATGCGTGATCTAGGTGCGACCCATGTTTTCGGTGCGGCTAGTGCAGAAACGTTTTCACTCTATGGGAGGCTGGGTTTTGATGCCATGGCCGAGGAGCAGTGGGTGGAGTCAGTTGGCGATAAATTAGTACCAATGATGGCGCCCTTTAGCAAGGTTTTCAATTGGGCTTTTGGTAAGCCTCTATCAATAGAAAAAAACTCTTGCTCCGCTGCTTCTAGTGGCGATTTTGAAACCTTATTGCTATCTCCCGGTGAGGTGGTGTTTCATCAAAATGATGTGCCTGAGTCTACGTATTTTATTGTAAAGGGTGGGATTAGTCTTTCTCGGAAGGGGACTATCCAAGATGACTTGGTTGTGTCACAGTTAGATCGAGGGGCGTTGTTTGGTGAGTTTGGTTATGATGATAAGCGGCGCTCTGTCACGGCTACTGCTACAATGAATACTCAGTTGGTTGTGATTAAAAATAGCTATATACATCAGCAGCTTGCTCAAGAACATACTCATATAGTACCAACCCAATGCGCTGAAAAAAATCGAAAAGACCCCGTGTCGATGGAGGTTTTCACTAAGTGGGAAGGGCTGGATGCTGGACGCACGGGCTTGCCTTTAGAGATTTTAAACCAGAGTGGTGTCTGTGCTTAACTGGATCGATAGTCCTATATCTTGCCAGAGCTCACGGGTTAGTATGTTCCGATGATATGGCGATATTTGAGTTATTCGATGCTTGGAATTGACTCTTTGAATAATTTTCTCGATGCTGAATTTTGAGTGATGTTGGTCTATAATTTCGCGCTCTTCTTGGGTGCTTCTATGAGTTTTCAAAAACCTTCTTCTAGGTAGGGCTTTAAACTTCAAGCACCAGAGTCTTTTTAGAGTGACCACTAATCAGGGATTGCGACCGCTAATCGTTGCCCTGTTCGTATTAAAAAGCACTTGTACGACAATTCTACCCCCTCAGTTTGTTGATGAATCGTAAGACCTCAAATCGTTGAGGCAGCCAACAGACAATTATTGTTAGCAAGTTGTTTTTTTATATCGGGCAAGTGCAAAAAAACGAGTGGATATGGGATGAAGCAAATGGAAAAGCTGAATACTGGGTTAATTGCAAGAACCAGTTTCAAGGACAAAACAGTAGACTTGGAAAGAGGAGACGGTTTTCGTCTTCCTCGTGCACGAGGTATAACGGGCAAGTTTCGCCTGTTTGGTCATTACGTTCATGCGCAGTTTCTGTTATTGGCAATGTCTGAATTAGTGATTATCTTTTCAATTAGTACTGCCATATATAACTACTTTCTACCCGCTAATACTGAAATTGCCACGCAATCGGCGTTGGAAATAGGGGGGAAAATTGCCTTGATGTCTATCGTTTTCATGTTTTTTATGGTGGCGATGGGTCTATACGATACTCGTCAGCGAGAGAGGTTGTCCGGGTTGGTAATGCGCTTGATAGCCGTGCTTTTCTTTGCTGTCGTTGCGATGAAATTATTCTATCGGTTTACCCCTTCTCTTTCAGCTGGAGATGGCTTGCTGGAGATAAGTGCCCTTGCCTCGGTATCAGGCTTGGCCCTTATCCGTGCATTATTTTATAAATTTGTTGATGGGCGAGTCTTATTGCGTCGGGTTTTGGTTGTGGGTACCGGAGAAAATGCCCAATTTATCGACAGGTTGCGCCGTAAAGCAGATATGCGGGGCTTTCGCCTGGTTGGCTTTATTGAGTCAGAGTTAGGTCAAGCACCTCAGGTTGATCAAAGCCGTATCCTCACCTTTGAGGGGAGTCTGAGCTCTTATGCTATTGCTAATGATATTGATGAGATAGTTTTGGCTCTGGACGAACGGCGTAAAAATATCCCGACTGATGAGCTGTTAAACTGCCGTATGAAAGGAATCGATATTACAGACACCGTAGATTTTTTTGAGCGTGAGAGCGCTTTGATACAGCTTGACCTTGTTCAGCCGAGCTGGTTCATTCATTCGGGTGGTTGTAACAGACACTTTATTCGTGCGAGTGTTAAACGAAGTTTTGATATTATGGTCAGTATCGGTCTTCTTGTTTTGAGTGCGCCACTTATGCTGTTGACGTCTGTGGCTATAATGTTAGAGAGTCGAGGCAAGGGGCCGGTTTTATATAGCCAGCAACGGGTAGGTCGCAACGGGCAGTGTTTTAATGTACACAAATTTCGCAGCATGAAAACGGATGCTGAGGCGGATGGTGTAGCGCGTTGGGCGCAAAAGGAAGACCCTAGAATTACGCGGGTTGGATCTTTTATTCGTAAGTATCGATTGGATGAGCTGCCACAATTGTGGAACGTGCTGATTGGTGAAATGAGTTTGGTTGGCCCCAGGCCAGAGCGCCCCGAATTTGTCAAAGAGTTGTGCCAGGCTAACCCTATGTACAAGGAGCGGCACAGGGTCTGTCCGGGAATCACTGGTTGGGCTCAGTTATGCTACCCCTATGGAGCATCGGCCGAAGATTCAATGTCTAAGTTACAGTATGATTTATATTATGTTAAGAATTACGGTCTTTTTCTGGATGCTTACACTTTGATCCAGACTATTGAGGTTGTCCTGTTTAAAAAAGGGTCTCGTTAAACTTTTCTTGTCTTGCTTCACTTAGAGTTAAGCCCGTATTTTTCAAACAGGCTGTAAAGCGTAGGGCGAGTGATGCCGAGAGCTTTTGCCGTTTCCGAAACATTATTGTCAGTATGGCTAAGAGCCCGTTGAATCGCTTTACGTTCAGCGTCTTCTCTTACTAGCTTAAGGTTGAGTGGTAGAGCCTCTTGAGTTGGATGTGTCAGCTGTAGATCGTCGAGACTGATTTGATTACCTTCAGCCATAATTACAGCGCGTTTTAGTTTGCTTTCTATTTCCCGGACATTTCCCGGCCACTCATAGTTTTCAATAGCACTTATGGCTTTCTTGTCAAAGCCACGAATACCTTTGTTGAATTCATGATTAAATCTGTCGAGAAAAGCTTTAGCGAGAATTAGCGGGTCGCCTTCGCGGTCTTTGAGCGGAGGGATATCAATGCTTATTTCACTGATTCGATAGTAGAGGTCCTCCCGAAATCGACCCTCTTCAATATGTTGTTTCAGGTCTTGGTGTGTCGCGCAAATAATGCGCACATCGACGGGTATTTCTACCCGGCCTCCAACACGCTCGATAACGCGTTCTTGTAGAAAGCGTAAAAGCTTAGCTTGTAGCTCAAAAGGCAGATCACCTATTTCATCGAGGAACAGGGTACCTCCGTTGGCAAGTTCGATTTTCCCTGGTGTCTGTTTAGTGGCGCCAGTAAATGCCCCTTTTTCATAACCAAATAATTCGCTTTCTAGTAGGTTGTCGGGAATCGCTGCGCAATTAATAGCAACAATTTTTTCATCTGCTCGAGGGCTTAGATTGTGTAGTGCTTGAGCAAACAGTTCCTTGCCTGTGCCGCTGGCGCCCAGTAACAGAGTAGTTATGTCAGAGGGAGCAATTTTCTCAATAGTTTGACAGACATTGAGTAGCTGTGGGCTTGCGCCGATGATACCTTCAAGGGGCATGGCTTGTTGAGCGGATAGCAGTTGTTGGTTTTCCTGCTCTAGTATGTTGACTCGATAGGCGCGGTCAACAACAAGTGCGAGTGTTTCTGGATCGACAGGTTTTTGGTAAAAATCATAGGCGCCGAATCCAATCGCTTTGACTGCATTGGCGCGGTCATTGTCACCTGTGACGATAATAATTTTTGTTGTCGGTGCCATTGATAGTATTTGTGTCAGGGTGGCGAGACCTTCTGTGACACCGCCGGGGTCAGGGGGTAGCCCCAGATCCAGTAGCACGACGCCGGGTTGGTGTCGTCGGAATTGATTGATGGCGTCTGTTCTGTCACCGCTTATAGCGACCTCATAATCATCAAAGCACCACCGCATTTGGCTTTGTAAACCGGGGTCGTCTTCCACGACTAATAAGGCTTTATGGGTTCCATTCAATGTTAATTGCTCCTTTTTATCGATCACTAAGCCGGCAGGGTAATATAATACGAAACAATGAACCTTTGCCGGAGCTGCTATCTACGTTGATATCGCCACTCAAACTGCGTATATATTCTCGGCTCTCAAAGGCTCCGATGCCCATGCCAGTCAACCCTTTGGTAGAATCAAAGGGTTTGAATAAGCGATTTTTGATGAATTTTTCATCCATGCCGCAACCGTTATCCTCGACCTCGACAATGGCTTGCCCAGACTCCTCGAAAAGACGAACGATGACATACTGGGTGCTTTTCGTCGCTTCCTGAGCGTTTTGTATAATATGGGAAAAGACGGTAGCAAGTTGTTCCCTGTCGGCAAACACGTTGAGAATATCTGCTTGAATCTCCAGACTAGGCGCTGGCAAATGTGACGAGTGGTCGCTGACGACTTGCCTCAAAAGCTGCGCCAAGTTTATATCAGTCGGTTCGCTTCCTCTTAGCCCACTTCGCATTTGCTCCATTAAGCCAGTCATGCGAGCGACTGAGTTTTCGATGGTTAAAATTACATCATCAACAAAGGCGGGTTTGTGTTTGTGTTTTTCAGCGTTGGATATGATAAGTGATTGTTGCGCTAAAATATTCTTTAAATCGTGGACAATGTAAGCAGAGAGGCGATTGAAGGCATCGAACTGTCGGGTTTGGAGTAGAGCCTGGTCGCTTTGATATTGCGCAAGGTGACTTGCTGCCTGCAGGCCCGCTGTTTTTAATAAATCCCTGTCTTCCCAGTTAAGAGATCTTTGTATTTCAGAGTGTTTAATCAGTGCAAAACCACAAAGCTGTGCATTAAAATCGAGGGGAATGATGAGCCAGGCTCCCTCCATGGTGGTGAGCCAGGGCGGCAACACTAGCCCTGAATAGAGCGCCGGGTTTTGTTGAAATTCTTTAATGTCGATAATCCAGGCATTGGATTCGGCAAAGGTTGTCATTGATTCGAGCTCCGTGCTCTGGGTGAAGCCGGGTTCTGGCATATTCCAATTGGCGAGCACAGCGTAAGCACCATCGTCTTGTCTGGCCCAGAGAATGCCCCCCTCACTGCTAACCAAACTGGCAATAGCGCGGATAATGCGCTCAGGAACGGTGGTTTCGCTAGCGGCAAGAGTGTGTGTGAATTTCAACCACTCTTCCCGATAATCGTAACGGTAGCTAAAAAAATGCTTGCTCAGTAGAACTCTGGTTTGCGCCCGAATGTTTCCCGAGAACAGCAGAACTATTAACAAAACCCCGCTGCCGACAAAAAAAACGATTTGTACTGTGCCACCCCAGGTTCCGCCGTAGTAGCGAATAAAGTAGCCCGCACTAGCCATGGCCAACAAATAAATGCCAGCACCCACTACTGTAATCGAGTGGAATACAACATCGCGGGAAACATGGATGTCTAGCTCCCATTTTGGGTTGCGTGCAATGGAAATTGCAATTAAAGGTACGGCAAGGCTATTTACAAAGCCGCGTGCGGTCCAGAGATTAGGGTTAACCTGCTTGAAGAGTAGAGCTTCTGAGTAAAGGAAAAAATCATAGGCGAACATGCCCGCTATGCCTAGGCAGAGGTATTTAATGGCCCAGCGGTCACCCTGTTCACTAAAGCGATAAATCTGTTCGATCAGCAACATGCCGGCAATAGCAATGCCTATCCACACGAGAAGCGAGCTATCTCTTGAAATCGAAAGGAGTAAGTCTGAGTGGGGAGTGGTCAGCGGAATAATAAATAATAGAACAACGGCTAGTGAGAAACTGACAATCAAAAGTATTTTCCAATTTGATGTCGTTAATTTACCTAAGCTGAGAGCTGCCTTATTGGTGTTGTGGTGATTGACAGTTTTCAGTAGAAATAGACACCATGCGCTATTTTTAACGAGTTCAAAGGCCTGAGTCATTATTTGTGGAAGCTGGATTGTCTCTAGTGCTGATGCAGCAGAAACAGCCGCCCAAGTGGCAGTACAGGCAGTAGCGAGAATGACCAGTGTGCCGAATTGACGGCTTCGCCAAGAAAATACCAGTAATACTAGTAGCGCAAAATAAGCGACAAAGGCTACAAAGTAGCTTATAAATCCGATATTCAAGTGTAGATCCCTTAGGCTCAGCAATAGCGAACGAGCTTAACAGTCTCGGTAGTGAGTACAAGTTAAAGGCATGTAAGCTGATTCACGACCAGCCTTTTTTGCCAACCTGTTGGTGTTAGCTACCAGGGAGAGTCGTTATAATCGCCATCAACTTGTGGGCTGTTTAAATAAAGGAAGATTGAGAGTTTGGATTCAGGAAAATTAATGAAAAAAATTGCCGTGGTTGGTTTGGGTTATGTGGGCTTGCCGTTAGCTGTTGCATTTGGCAAAAAGGTTGCAACGA
Source organism: Porticoccaceae bacterium (assembly GCA_029212965.1). Lineage (GTDB taxonomy): Bacteria > Pseudomonadota > Gammaproteobacteria > Pseudomonadales > Porticoccaceae > Reddybacter. The sequence continues at coordinate 66,704 of JARGOV010000003.1, read as the reverse complement.
TTGGTTTTGATCTCGACCAGCGTAAGCTAGAGAATTATCGCAAGGGCTTAGATCCTAGTGGCGAAGTGGCGACTGAAGAGCTGCAAGCTGCTACGCAGCTAGAGTTTACCAACGACCCCACTCGACTCGCGGAAGCTGAGGCGATTATTGTTGCTGTGCCAACGCCAATAGATGAAGCGCGGCGACCCGATTTGGGCCCGCTGAAAGGGGCATCGCAAATCGTCGGCGCCAACCTGTCGCCGGGGGTAATTGTCATTTTTGAATCGACCGTTTACCCGGGTTGTACTGAAGAAGTCTGCATTCCTATTCTCGAACAACAATCGGGGCTGACGTGGCTCGGTGGGCTTGAGTCTAGCGGACTGTCAAAACAAGAGGGTTTTTATGTTGGCTATTCGCCAGAACGAATTAACCCAGGTGACAAGATTAATCGGCTTGAAACTATCGTCAAAGTCGTAGCGGGGGATACCCCTCAAACACTCGACAGAGTTGCCGGTCTCTATGAGCGTGTGGTGGATGCTGGTGTTCACCGTGCGGCGAGTCTCAAGGTTGGCGAAGCCGCTAAGGTTATTGAAAATACTCAGCGTGATTTAAATATTGCATTGATGAATGAACTGGCTTTGATATTTCATAAGCTTGATATCGACACACTGGATGTTCTTGAAGCGGCAGGTAGTAAGTGGAATTTCCTACCTTTTCGCCCGGGGCTGGTTGGCGGGCACTGTATTGGTGTCGATCCTTATTACCTCACCTATAAAGCAGAGGCTGCTGGTCATCACCCCCAGGTTATTCTAGCGGGTCGTCAAATTAATGATGGCATGGGCAAATACATTGCCGAGCAAACTGTTAAGGGGCTTATAAAGAACAACCGAAAAGTCAATGGTGCCAAGGTCATCGTCCTAGGCTTGACCTTCAAAGAAGATTGCCCAGATTTGAGAAACTCCAGAGTCATTGACATTATCCATGAGCTGGAAACTTACTGTTGCGACGTTGTTGTTCACGACCCTCTGGCTGATAGTAATGAGGCCCTTGAAGAATATGGGGTTGAGTTAGTGGCATGGGATCAGTTACCAGAGGCCGATGCTGTGGTACTAGCCGTCGCTCATCAGTTTTATCAGGTGTTACCGCTTGTCGACATGAAAGAAATTATGGCTGAAAATGCCCTGTTGATAGATATAAAATCCGTGCTTGGTCGACAAGCTTGCCGAGATGAGGGAGTTACTTTGTGGCGCTTATAGCATTAGTTGAAGTAGTGGCATTTCTCTATTATCAAGCGACAAGTTGAGGGTTTGGTGTCAGGTTTTTTTACACTTCACTTTGTGGTTAAGTGTTTGTTTTTGCTAACCCTTTGTTTATAAAGTACTATTATTTTTGGTGTGATTTTTGCTTTGTTATGGCATGGTTTGTAATATACGTAATAGCTGCCGACGATAGAAAATTGAGGTTTTAAAATGAGTGAGCTACCAAAGGAAAATCAAGAGCTGGATAAAGACGTTGACCAGAGCCGTCGAAAACTAGCAAAAATTGGCGCGACTGCGCCAGTCATAATGACTTTGGCGAGTAAACCTGTGTTTGGTGCGCAATGTTTGTCACAAATGATGTCGGGCAATACATCTCAGCAAGGACCTGACACCTGCGTATATGGGTGGAGTCCTGGTGGCTGGAAGAACCCAAATGGCACCGTGGCTGGTTATCATCCAGCCATTGGTGCATGGCCGGCAGCCCTTAGTGATTTGGGTTATGGTACAACTGATTTGGCTTATGGCGAGAAGGTCGGCAACCCTTGGACAAAGTGTAGTAGTTATAGTGGTGGCGCACCTTTTAACGCGGTGTTTGGTGGAGCTGATGATACCCCTATGCGAGAGATTTTTTGTGACCAATCCAGCGCTACGGTTAATGGCGCAAAAAAAACACACTGGATAGCCGCATACTTGAACTCTAAGGTGGTGAATGGATATATTTTGTCCACGGAACAAGTTCTGGCCTATTGGAATGATCCTCTACTCGAGCCCCCCGCTCCATTCACAAGTCTGACTGACTTTTTTGATTACACATGGAATGGTGGAGCTCACGGTAACCCGTGATATCACTTAGCAGTGGTGGCGTTTCTATTAGTGTGTTTCACGAGCTCTAGGGCGTGCTGTGGAGAAATGTACTTTTCGCTAAGTAATTTTAGTAGAGTATGAATAGCGCTTCGGTATTTTATAAGTCTTTCATGGCTTTCTTGCATTCATATTGCTGGGGAGAGCAGTGCGTCGTATACCATACTGAGTCGGGCGATACGCATTTATTAAACAAGATTGACCTCAATATCCTGCAATATATTGACGACAGCCCGGTTTCTGCTGAAGATCTGATAACGGAATTTAAAGCGGTCTTTGGTGATGAAGCGGTCCAATATATCCCATCACTGTTATCAAACTTCACTGAGCTAGGTTTGGTAGAAACTGTGAATAACGAACCAGCCCATTGAAGCTGTCTTCTCTACCTCGGGCAGAATTGCGCAGACGTTTAAGACAGGAAGGTTTAGGCTTAAACATTGGTCCCTTCACCATTCGCCTTAATTCACCACTGACGGTTGTTGCCGAAGGTCTTGAGCAGCTGTACGGGGCTTTTACGCTGACGAGCGATACTGATTTTATTGATTTCCGTGTTGCTCTCAATGCACCGCCGGGCCTGCGTCGTTGGTTTAGACCACAAGTTATCTTTTCTTTCGACGGGTTTATTCCTTTTAAGCCCTTGCCCCAGATACAAGCCTTTGCCATGTTTGAGTGGGGCTTAAACTGGGTTATCGCGAATAATGCCCATCAATATTTAATTATTCATGCCGCTGTTATCGAGCGAAACGGGGTGGTGTGTATTTTGCCGGGCACCCCGGGCAGTGGTAAAAGTACACTCTGTGCAGCGCTGGTGTGTAAGGGTTGGCGATTGCTTTCAGATGAAATGGCACTTATATCGACTGCGACAGGTGATATTTACCCGGTTCCCCGCCCTGTTAGTTTAAAAAATCAATCTATCGAGATTATTCAAAATTATTCGTCTGACGCGGTGATGGGTGAGGTGGTTATGGATACGGCTAAAGGCATCGTTAGCCATATGCGCCCCCCGCAGATGAGTGTTGAGCAGAGTGCACAACAGGGTGCCCCGGGATTGATTGTTTTCCCTAAATACACGGCGGGTGAAGAGCCATGCCTGGTCTCACTAACTCGGGCTTCTGCCTTGTTGAAGGTAGCTGAAAATAGTTTTAATTACAGTGTGTTGGGTTTACAGGGTTTTGATGTGTTGGGCGATCTTATTTCTAAATGCGACTGTTATGAATTTAGCTATCAGTCTTTAGACGCAGCTAAAGAAACGCTGGAAGCATTGATCTAATGCCGCCTGAGTCAATATTACTGCAGTTTTTGTCGGGCTCAGTTGAAATCGAGCTTATTGATGACCCGGCAACATGCGAGCTTTTATTACGGCAAGCACGAAGTGCAAACTTACTGAGCCGAGTCGCAGTATTGTGTGCGGAGAAAAACTTAACACCACGCCTGCCGCAACGCATGCAGAACCATTTGCAAAGTGCTCAAGCTGTCGCAATGGCCAACCACAGGTCCGTTAAGTGGGAGACAAAACAGCTTGAGCGGGCGCTAGCGATTGGTAAGATTCCGTTTTGTCTACTCAAAGGTGGGGCTTATGTTGTTGGACGCTCTGTGGCGGCGAAAGGCCGTGTTTTTTCTGATGTTGATATTCTCGTCCCTAAGGAGCGCCTCGACGAAACGGAAAGATTACTAATTGAAAGCGGTTGGATGTGCACGAATTTTGACCCCTATGATCAGCGCTATTATCGCTCATGGATGCACGAACTCCCGCCGCTGCAACATTTGAAACGTGGTACGACTTTAGATGTGCATCACGCAATTATCCCACCGACAGCACGAATTAAGTCAGATATTGACAAGTTCTGGGAATGCGCACATAAGGTCGCCAAGCGTGAGCTGCTGTATGTTCCCGGCGATCAGGATCTCATTTTACATAGCGCGGTACATCTATTTTGTGATGGTGAATTGGAAAACGGATTACGTGATTTGTCGGATCTGGATCTTCTCTTGCGGGATTCCTCGGTTAGTGACGACTTTTGGTCGGGGCTATTAGCGCGTGCAGTGGTGTTGAATTTGCAAAGGCCTCTTTTTTATGCCTTGCGTTATTGTCATGTGTTGTTGCAGACGCCGGTTCCAGTACAGGTCTTGGATGTAGCTACGCAGGGCTCGCCCGGCAAATGGTCTGTGAAGTGGATGGATTTTCTGTTCTGTCGAGCATTAGCGCCGGACCATATCAGCTGTAATGACCGGTGGACGGGTCTGGCGCGCTGGATATTGTTCGTTCGTTCTCACTGGCTTAGAATGCCACCCTTACAATTGGCGCAGCATTTGGCACGAAAAGGCTATAAACGTTGGAAGAAGCGTAAGGCATCTGTCTGATTACCAGTGCCTGGTTCAAGTTGCGTGATGTTCAATTTCTTATGATAGAGACCAGTCTAAGAAAATATAATAAATCAAGCTTGAATGCTGTCGACTGAGTACTTGCGCATAAAGGAATCAATTTAGAGATGCTATGGTTGTAGGGTCAACTTGCTTCGGTAAACGAAGAGCGTATGGGTTTTTTGCTGCCCTAACCGCATCAGTAGTAGAAATGTCAATTTAAGGAAGAGACAGAGTCAATGTACGAACATTTTTACCACCTCAAAGCAGAGCCTTTTCGCTTAAGCCCTGACCATCGTTTTTGCTTTAATCACCAAAGCTATGCCAAGGCGAAGGCCTATATGCAGTACGCCTTTGAGCGCGCTGAAGGCTTTGTGATGGTCACAGGCAGACCAGGTACGGGAAAATCGACACTGGTGAATGATTTGGTGGATACATTGTCGTCCTCTGGTGCCAAAGTCGCAAAACTTGTGAGTACCCAGCTCGAGGCCTCCGATTTACTGCGTATGGTGGCACATGCCTTTGGGCTACAGACTGAAACTCTGGATAAAGCCACTATTCTGCAGCGTCTAGATAAACTGTTGATGTCTCATCATAATGATGGTCGTCGTGCACTACTGATTATTGACGAAGCTCAGGATTTATCGCCCTCAGCCCTTGAAGAGCTGCGCCTTTTAACGAATCTACAGTTAAATAGTCAGCCTTTATTGCAAATTTTTTTACTCGGACAGGAGGAGTTACGCAGCTTAGTACGTGGTCCCGGAATGGAGCAGGTACACCAGCGTCTGGTGGCGGCTTGTCATCTTGAACAGCTTAAGGAGGATGAAACCAAAGCTTATATTCTTCATCGTCTTGAACAGGTCGGTTGGCAGGGTGATCCTGCGGTAAGTAATGCTATTTTTCCTGTTGTACATCGCTTTAGCGCGGGCATTCCCCGTAGAATCAACCAGGTGTGTAGTCGGCTTTTCCTTCACGGTGGGGTAGAGGGCAAACATAAGCTGGGCGTTGAGGATATAAAAGTTGTGATTGCTGAGCTACAGCAAGAACAGCTGGCGTTTACGGATACAGTGAGCGATATCGAGTTCGACGTAGCGGATGACTACGATGAGTTTATTTCAAAAGCTGTGCCATTGTCGCCGCGCGTAGAGACTTCCAATCCTGAATCTGCCCATAGCGAGGAATCTGAAGAGTTGGGCCATAAGACTGCAGATGGGTCGACGCCTGCCGAAATGGTTAACTCAGCTGATACAAGTGAAGCTGAAATTGATGGGGAGTCTGCTGCGCCAGTGTCCCAAGAAGCGGTTGCGACTACTCTCAATGCAGTGAATCGTTTTGCACCGGCTGCTGATACTGACCGCAGCATTCGTGATCAAGTTATTTTGCCCGCGAGTCGTGGGCATCAGGCGATTCGCAAAGAGAGGGAGGTCCTTCAGCCTGTCGGTGGGCCAGCCGGCGGGGGAAGTGAACCGGGATCGTCTGCTGTGACAAAAAAAGAGCGAGAGACGAATTTAGAGGGAAAAATCAAGTCAGAGCATAGTAATTTTCCGCCGATTGCAGACGATGATTTGGGGGATGCTCTGATTAACTCGCCGACCAGAGGAGAGGCCACCTCGGCCGTTAATTGGCTGCCTATTGCGGCTATTATTCTGGTGTTTGTTATTGGTTTGTCCATCGCTGCTGTTTTTGTTTTGCGTCCAAATGTTCTAGAGCCGCAAATCGATAGAATTCAAAGCTGGCTGGAAGAGGGGGCGGAAAGGTCGTCTGTTACTGGCTCTCGTGGTCAATAAGTCCGCCGATATCAAAACTTTCAACTTTACTTGCGCCTTTGGCTAGCCAGCTTTTGGCGAGAGCTGGTTTGTCGATTTCGTAGACAACGAGCTCAAAATTGAGTGTGTTTAGATTGGCTTTCGCCGGTATTTTGCGGTAATTAATGAATACCGTATCAGGTTTGATAGCCTGAACTGTTGCAGATTGCAAATCCCGCCAACGTTTAATGACCACACCACAACGTATCCGGCCATGTGAGTGCACAAAAGCGATAAAGTCGTGCTCAAAACTGATGATAAAGCATTGATTGACGATGGGTTCCAGACAATTGCTGATGACGGCATAGGCTTCACTGGCGCTGACAATTGACAGGGCTTCTTTTTTGACTTCAATGTAAGCGGTGACTTGCGGGTGCACTTTGAGGAGTTCGACGAGATCTCTGAGAGGGGTAATACATTGATTTTGAAATTGTTGCCCCAGCCTGCGTGGTTCGTAAGCCGGGATGCGAATAAGTTCATCCAAGGTCAGGTCTTTAACTCTTCCCCTGCGGCCACTCACGCGTTTCAGTGTCGGATCGTGGTAGAGCACGGGGAGTTTATCAGCACTTAGCAGCACGTCAGTTTCGATCGAAAGGGCGCCTGCAGCGATGGCTTGTTGATAAGCTAATAGCGTGTTTTCAGGGTATTTCTTTTGGAAACCCCGATGGGCGACAAGCCGTTCACGGTAGAGGTTGTTATGTTTAGCCTCGGCGTTCATCACCTAATTAGCTACATTTCATCGGGTAAGGCATGGCCTTTTTTTCTTTTGGAGCGAAGATAGCGCACATTGTGCTCACAGATGCCAGATACCAGGGGCACTGTTGTAGACACTGTTTGCCCCCCTTGCTCTAGATGAGCACGCTTATGGGGGTTATTGGAGAGCAGGCGAATAGGGTGTTGCGATAAAAGATAGCGCAGCACCACGGCTGCATCTGTAAAGTCACGAGAATCTTCTGGTAAGCCGAGTGAAACATTGGCTTCGAAGGTGTCCTGTCCGTCATCCTGCAATAGGTACGTAACCGCTTTCGCCCAGAGGCCTATACCCCGGCCCTCGTGGCCCGACATATAAATTACCGCGCCGTTACCTTCTTCCAGCATTTGTTCAAAAGCGGCTGTTAATTGTGGTCCACAATCACAGCGCCGTGAGCCAAAAATATCGCCGGTTAAACAACAGGAATGAACACGTACCAACGGGTTAGTTTCATTGCGAAAGCCGGGCAGGGCAAACACCGAGTTGACTGACATATTGGTTTGTAACAGTTCGCGGAGGGCTTCGTCACCGCCACCTTGCACATCATTGGCAGAGGCTTGTACATGGGCGAGCTCAACGCGGCGCACAAAGGGGTACCACTCGAGAGGGACTTCCTGACCGGCAATTATACGGGGGATGGTGACTGGCCCTAATATCGAAATATAAGGCTGACCGTCGCCGCCAATAATTTCTTCACCATTGCGATCGAGGTCGACCAACTGATGTTTGTCGACCAACTGCTGGCGAATTTTAGAATCAACGTAGCTGAACAAGGGCTAAACTCCATAGCTGCATTATGGGTAGTCAAGTTATATCGTGGTTTTTAAGTGTGCCTGTGTTGAGTATTACTTGTAAACGCTCAGTGTAGTACTAGCTTTATTGCGCCTCGGCCGCTTCTAATGTTTGTAATATCAGCGTGTTAATGGTCATTGGCCCAACGCCGCCGGGTACAGGTGTATAGGCTTTGGCGCGCTTGTTGAGGCCGCTGAGTTCAATGTCGCCAACGCCTCCGGGGTGGAAACCGGCATCAATTACCACGGCATTGTCTTTAATCCAGGTGCTTTTAATAAATTCGGGCCTGCCTACGGCACCGACAACTATATCGGCACGGCTAACAATATCCGCCAGATTTTTGGTTTGAGAGTGGCAAATTGTCACGGTTGCATTCGCGTTCAACAGCATTAGTGCCATTGGTTTGCCAAGAATAGGACTGCGACCAATCACTACTGCATCTTTACCGGCGAGAGGAATATCGTAAGCCGTTAACAATCGCATAATGCCTTGAGGCGTGGCTGAGCCATAGGCGGGCTCAGCCATGGCCATGCGGCCAAAGCCCTGACAGGTGACACCATCAACATCTTTATTAAGGGCAATTTGGTCAAAGCACAGGCGCTCATCAATTTGTGGTGGCACTGGGTGTTGGAGCAATATGCCGTGGCAGTTGGGGTTGTTGTTGAGCTCGGTGATTTTTGACAGCAGTTCTTGGGTGGTGGTGTTTCCGCTTAACTCAATGGCTATCGATTCCATGCCCACACGTTTGCAGGCATTTTGTTTCATGCGGACATAGGTTGCAGAAGCGGGATCACCACCGACGAGTATGGTTGCCAGGATGGGCGCCTGCCCGTTGTTGCGGGACTTGAGCGCCTCGACGCGTTGGTTAATTTCTGCTTCGCTCTGCTGAGCGAGTGATTTACCGTCGAGAAGGATGCTAGGCATGGGGCTCCAGTATTGCTGTGAAGGTGGCTCAAAAACGAAGGGATAAATCAAGACCGCTATTTTGTCATGCCTAGCAGGTAATGAGAAGAATAGAGCGCGCTGGAAAACAGTATTTATGCTCAGCTGTGATGATTAAAGTGTGTCGATTGATTGACCGCATCAAAGCTGGCGGGTATTATGCGCGCCTTCTGAGGAAGCCAGTTCATCGGGGAATAGCGCAGTCTGGTAGCGCGCCTGCTTTGGGAGCAGGATGTCGGGGGTTCGAATCCCTCTTCCCCGACCAATTGACTGGTTTGCTCTTCAGAGGGTTTGAATCCAGTGTTTGGTAGTATTGGCGTTGATTTTGCCATGCTATGGTAGTGTCATGCGCCCGTAGCTCAGCTGGATAGAGCAACGGCCTTCTAAGCCGTGGGTCGCAGGTTCGAATCCTGCCGGGCGCGCCATTAATCAGGGTGCTAGCCGGTAGCAAGAAAAGCACTTCGCCCGATGTTGTGATTTTACAACGCCGGTGCATCAGTCAATGGTGGCTGTAGCTCAGTTGGTAGAGCCCAGGATTGTGATTCCTGTGGTCGCGGGTTCAATCCCCGTCAGCCACCCCATTTTCCCTATTTCAATACTGAAGTACAAACCCCTGGCTTTTCGATTTGCACCTATTTTTGCGTATGTGCTGTCTCCGTACACCCACTGGTGGTGCGAGGGCTTGAGTTAAGGGACTTTTCACCGTAGGGCTACCTAGACTTCTGTCGAAAACCTCATGAATTGAGGTGATTGGTGGTAGACTAAGCGCCGCTTTTTACTAGGATCAACTGAAGAGGAATGACATGAAAACAATGAAGGCCGTTGTGGCTCACGATCTCAACAAATACGCTGTTGAAGAAGTAACAATTGATGCTCCCAAAGCTGGTGAAGTGCTGGTCAAAATCAAGGCAACGGGTATCTGTCACTCTGATTTATCAGTGATTAATGGCACCATTCCCGTCCCTTTCCCGATGGTGCTGGGTCACGAAGGTGCCGGTGTTGTCGAAGCGCTGGGCGAAGGCGTAACCAATGTCGAAGTTGGCGACCACGTGACGTTGTCTTTTGTGCCCAACTGTGGCGAGTGCTACCACTGCCTGCGCAGCGAGCCCTTCTTGTGCCTGAAGAGCACACCCGATGGCAAACTGATGGACGGCACCACGCGTGTTAAACTCGATGGTAAAGACGTCAACGTGATGCAGTTTCTTGGCAATATGGCCGAATACTCCGTTGTGCCTTCAATGTGCCTGGTCAAAATTGATAAAGACATCGACATGAAAGCGGCTGCTCTGGTTGGCTGTGGTGTTACCACCGGTGTTGGCGCAGCACTGAAAACCGCTGAAGTAAAGCCCGGTAGCACAGTTGCGGTCTTTGGTGCTGGGGGTGTTGGCCTGTCGATTATTCAGGGTGCGCGTATTGCCGGTGCTGTGAAAATTATCGCTGTAGATTTGTCCGATGAAAAATTAGCCACCGCTAAAACCCTCGGCGCGACTGATACCGTGAATGCAGGCGGCGACGTGATGAAAGAAATCATGGCCATGACTGGTGGAATCGGTGTTGACTACGGTTTTGAAGCTATTGGTATTCCCGCAGTTGTCGATCAAGCGCAAAAGGTGACGCGTCGCGGTGGCACTATGACTGTTGTCGGTGTGGGCAAATTGAGCCAGAAGCTAGAACTCAATGCCCTGATGTTTCCAATGACGGCGAAAACTTTCAAAGGTTCTATGTACGGTAGTGCTGAGTTTAAGGTCGACTTCCCTAAGTACCTCGATCTGTATAAGCAAGGCAAGCTCGACCTCGATAGCATGGTCACTCAGACTTATTCTATTGACGATGTCGCTCAGGCTTTTGAAGATATGGAAGCGGGTAAAAATGCTCGTGGCGTTATTGTTTACGATTAATTGTAAACTTGGCGTCCATTTTTAAATAATGGCGCCTGCAAATCATGAGGCCTTATAAGGGGGTGAGTTCACGGTTAATAACTGAGGCTTGCCCCCTTTGCTTTTCAGTGCAAACTGCTTTTTTTCATCAAGATGAGCAACGTGAGTTTTTACGCTGCAGACAATGTGCGCTAGTCTTTGTGCCCTCTCGAAGTCATTTGAGCAAGGCCGAGGAAAAGTCGTATTATGAATTACATCAAAACTCACCCTTTGATTCGGGCTATCGCAATTTTCTAGAGCGCCTCTCTAGACCACTCCTTCTGCAGCTTAAACAGGCCAGTTGGGGGCTTGATTTTGGTAGCGGACCGGGACCAACTCTGTCTTTAATGTTGGAAGAAGCTGGCCACAAAGTCGAACTTTACGATCCTTTCTACGCATCCAATCAAAATGTATTCGCTCGTCAATATGACTTTATCACCTGCAGCGAAGTTGTTGAACATCTACAGGCACCAGGTCGAGAGCTGAGACGTTTATGGACTCTGCTCAAGCCAGGCGGTGTGCTAGCTATTATGACCAAGCGGGTGATTGATCAAACTGCGTTTTCCCGTTGGCACTATAAGAATGATCCAACGCACATTGTTTTTTTCAGTGAACATACGTTTAATTGGTTGGGAGAATTATGGCAGGTTAAGCCTACATACTGTGGTGCAGATGTGGTTTTTTTCAATAAATGCAGTTAATTATTAAACAGGATTTTAATTTCCGGTGGTCATGAGTTTTTTTACTACCTTGGTCATTCTTCGGTTATCATCAAGCGGGTTTTAAAAAATTAATTAACACGAGCAAGGAGGCAGTGCATGCCCCGCAGTACGGTATTTAAGCGTTGTTTTGGTCATGGAGTGTTCAGCTATGGCCACTCTCCTCAAAGTTTTCTGGTTGTTCTAATCGCAGCATTGTTCTTGTCAGCTTGTGAAAAAACTGCTGAACCCGCGCCTGTAAAGGGAGCAGTTGAAGTCGCTGTGGTGGAAATTAAGGCTAGGGATGTTCGTCTTAGTACTGAGTTACCGGGCCGAACCTTGGCTTACCGTGTTGCTGAAGTGCGGCCTCAGGTTGGCGGTATTATCGCTGAGCGCCTTTTTGTTGAAGGTAGTGAAGTCAAAGCGGGTGATGGTCTTTATCAAATAGCATCTGAGTTATTTCTTGCTGAGGTGAATCGTGCAGAAGCTGCCCAGCTACGGGCAGAAGCGATGCTGTCGGCGGCGGTATTAAAAACCAATCGTTACGAAGATCTGATCGGCAAGAAAATGATCAGTCAGGAAAACTACGATGACGCACAGGCTGCCTTGCGTGAGGCCCGGGCCAATGTTGCCGTCGCTAAAGCAGAACGGGAAATTGCCACTATCAACCTGCAATACTCGCTGATCAAGGCGCCAATTTCCGGTCGCATTGGTAGATCATTCGTTAGCGATGGAGCTTTGGTTGAAGCCGAACAGGATGAAGTACTGGCGGTCATTCATCAACTAGACCCACTTTACGTCGATATTACCCAGTCGAGCAAAGAGCTACTAAGAATGAAACAGCAGGAGGCCTTGGGCCAGCTTGTAAAATCTTCTACTGGCGATACCGCTGTCAAACTAGTGCTTGAAGACGGTAGTGAATACGCCCATCCCGGCCAGTTACAGTTTTCTGAAGTTAATGTCGATCAAAGCACCGGGGCAGTGACATTGCGAGCAACGGTGCCGAACCCCGATGGCATCTTATTACCCGGCATGTTTGTTAGGGCTCGACTTGAACAAGGTATTACAAAATCGGCCATTTTGGCACCGCAACAAGCCATTACTTTTGAGTATTCCGGGAGTGCTGTAGCGATGGTGGTGGGTGAGGATCGCAAAGTTGAACGTCGGCGTGTGAAAACCGGCCAGACCTATGGTGATCAATGGTTAATACTTGAAGGGCTGGAAGTAGGCGAAAAAATTGTTGTGGGAGGCCTACAGAAAATAAGGCCTGGGGATGAGGTAACGACGGTTGCCCGTGAATCTGCAGCCGATAAGGACGTACAATAAATGCCGAATTTTTTTATTGATCGTCCTATTTTTGCCTGGGTGCTTGCGATTATCGTCATGTTGGCGGGCATCTTGTCTATCACCCAATTGCCAATCGAGCAATACCCTGAAGTTGCACCACCTGCAGTGTCGATTAGAGCAACCAATCCGGGTGCTTCGGCAGAAACCGTTCAAGATACCGTGGTGCAGATCATAGAGCAAAATATGGTCGGTATCGACAACATGCTGTACATGTCATCGAAGAGCGATTCGGCGGGTGTTGGTGAAATCCAGCTGACTTTTCAGCCGGGCACTGACCCTGATATTGCCCAGGTGCAGGTGCAGAATAAACTGCAGGTCGCCATGCCCTTATTGCCCCAGGCAGTGATTGAACAGGGAGTCAAAGTGACTAAGTCGGCAACTGGGGTGATGATGGTAATTGCCTTCTATTCCCCAGATGATCGTTATGATCTTTATGACATTGCTGATTATGTTGCTGCTAATATTCTTGAGCCCATTGGTCGAATTAATGGTGTGGGTGAAGCTACGCTTTTTGGCTCGCAATATGCCATGCGTATCTGGCCGGATGCGGACAAACTCAATAGTTTTAGTCTGACGACACAGGATGTTGTGGAGGCGATTCGGGCTGAAAATGTTCAGGTACGTGCCGGTGAGTTCGGTGCAGGTCCGGCTCTGCCAGGCCAGCAGTTAAACGCCTCAATTATCGCGCAAACCTTACTGAAAAATGCTGATGAGTTTGGGGACATATTACTGCGGGTGAACAGTGATGGGTCGAGCATCTATTTGCGAGATGTTGCTCGAATCGAGTTGGGCGGTGAGAATTATCAGTTCCTAAATCATTTTAAAGGCAAGTCTGCCAGTGGCATTGTGGTGCGTCAGGCCTCAGGTGCGAATGCACTGGAAACTGCGCGTGATGTCAAAGCAAAACTGGCAGAACTCTCTGCTTTCATGCCAGAAGGCATGGAAGTTGACCTTGGTTACGACACCACGCCTTTTGTGGAAGTGTCGATTAAAGGGGTAGTGGAGACCCTGTTTGAAGCTATTATCTTAGTGTTTTTTGTCATGTATTTGTTTTTGCAGAATTTCCGCGCCACTCTTATCCCGACCATCGCTGTGCCTGTTGTGCTGCTCGGTACCTTCGGTATTCTGTATGCTTTTGGTTTTTCGATTAACACCCTCACCATGTTTGGCATGGTGTTAGCCATTGGTCTGTTGGTTGATGATGCAATCGTGGTTGTCGAAAACGTCGAGCGTTTAATGGTTGAGGAAAACTTATCGCCACGCGATGCAACCCGCAAATCTATGTCGCAAATCACTGGTGCGTTGGTGGGTATTGGGCTGGTGCTATCAGCGGTATTTGTACCTATGGCTTTCTTTCCCGGTACCACCGGGGCAATTTATCGTCAATTCTCAATCACCATTGCCTCGGCGATGGTACTTTCGGTATTCGTGGCTTTAATCCTTACCCCTGCTCTGTGTGCAACATTGCTAAAGCCCGCTGTTGAAGGACATCATTTAAGCAAATCCGGATTTTTTGGCTGGTTTAATAGGGGGTTTGATAGAGCCTCTCGCTGGTACCAAAATGTAGTTGCCGGCATTATTCGCAAAACTTTGCGTTATTTGCTGATTTACGGAGTTATAGTCGTTGCTGTCGGTGTGCTATTTGTGCGTATGCCGACCTCCTTTTTACCTTCTGATGATCCGGGTTTAATGTTCACTTTAGTGCAATTGCCGGTGGGTGCGACTATGGAGCGCTCGCGCGGTGTGATGGAGGAAATCGAGCGTTATTATGCTGAGGAGGAGGCCGACACCATCTCTACTGTTTATTGCGTAGTAGGCTTTAATTTTAGCGGCCGAGGGCAGAATAATGGTCAGTGCTATATCAAAATGCACGATTGGTCTGAGCGAACCGATGATTCACAAAGTGTGCAGGCCGTGTCTCGCCGCGCCATGGGAGCACTTTCGCAGATAAAAGATGCCCGCGCTTTTGCATTTTATCCTCCACCGATACGCGCTTTGGGGAACTCAGCAGGCTTTGATTTTCAGCTTAAGGATATCGCCGGTAGGGGACACGATGCTTTGATGGCAGCACGTAATCAAATTTTGGGGGGGGCCGCCCAAGATCCACGTTTGGCAAAGGTACGGCCCAATGGTCAGAACGACAGCCCGCAGTTTAAACTCAGTATTGATCGGCAAAAAGCCCGGGCACTGGGTGTATCGATGACAGAAATCAACAATACGCTGTCAACTGCGTGGGCCTCCACCTACGTTAATGATTTTATTGATAAAGGCCGGGTAAAAAAGGTCTATGTACAGGGGGATGCGCAATACAGGATGTCACCCGATCATCTAAAAGATTGGTATGTGCGCAATACCGAGGGTGAAATGGTGTCCTTTGCCGCCTTTGCTTCGGGGCAGTGGACCCAGGGCTCGCCCCGCTTAGAGCGCTACAACGGGGTTGCCTCGATGGAAATTCTTGGTGAAGCAGCGCCAGGTTATAGCTCCGGTGATGCCATTGCCGCAATGGAAGAACTGGCGGGCAAGCTGCCACCTGGCTTCGGCTTTGAATGGACCGGTGCTTCCCTGCAGGAAACCCAGTCGGGCGATCAGACGCCGTTACTGTACGCTTTGTCGTTAGCCGTCGTTTTTCTTTGTCTGGCTGCCCTCTATGAAAGTTGGTCCATACCTTTTGCAGTTATGTTAGTGGTACCCCTTGGAGTCATTGGTGCCCTGTTAGCGAGCTATTCACGGGGTTTGCCGAACGATATTTTCTTTCAGGTGGGGGTGTTAACAACGATCGGCTTGTCGGCTAAAAATGCCATTCTTATTGTTGAATTTGCCATTGATTTACAGTCTCAAGGCTTAAAACTACGTGAGGCCATACTAGAGGCTGTGCGCTTACGTTTGAGGCCTATCTTAATGACGTCATTCGCCTTTATGCTCGGTGTTATGCCATTGGCCATTAGTTCCGGAGCCGGTTCCGTGGGCCAAAATGCTATTGGTACTGGCGTGCTGGGTGGTATGTTTACGTCCACAGTGTTGGCAGTCTTCTTTGTGCCGGTGTTCTTTATGGTGGTGCGTAATTTTTTTACGGGAGACAGGGACAGCGAAAGGCTTGAGACTGTTGCCAAAAAAGACTAAAACAATGGTTTACCATAGATGTAAATAAACTCTAGAAATAACACCTATAATTTTATAAAAAAGAATGGGTTGTGCAATGTTGAGTATCTTACGCGATCAGACGTTTGTTGCAGCTGGCATCGTCAAGACAAGGACCTACTCTGTTAATGACTCTATTGTCAGCGAAGGGATGGAAGATCGTCGGCTTTACTTAATTGAAAAAGGACACGTTCGTGTTTCTCGGCGAGTCCCTTTGGCTGATGGTCGTCACATTCAAGCGGGGCTTTGTGATCTTGGTTCAGGTGAAATTTTTGGCGAATTAAGTTTGGTAGATGCTGGCTCGCGTAGTGCCTCTGTCGTCGCTCTGGATGATGTTGAAGTACTGGAGTTTGATGCTCATGCATTAGAAAGCTACCTTGATGAGCACCCCGCTCAAGGTTATGTCGTGCTCAAGGATGTACTGAAAATATTAACGTCTCGACTACGCCAAACCGACCGCCGCTGGGAACAGCTTTTCGCCTGGGGTTTGAAAGAACACGGGATAGACCAACATTTATAAGCGTGGGCTTTTACAATAAGTGCGATTCGCCTTTTAAGTCTAATTCCTCGTAGCCCCCCATGGCTGTGTATAATCCCGCTTTACTATGTGCCCCGGAGCTGGGATGGAGCAATTCCAAAATATCGGTGTCGTCGCTCGACTCGAACACCCCGAAGTTATTGATAGCCTTAAACGTCTGGTGGCATTTTTACGCGCCGATGGCCGCAAAGTGCTGGCTGAATCGAAGACCGCTGAGTTATTAGAAGACGCCGCCATTGCAACCATTTCTCGACGTTCAATCGAAGGCACTGTCGATCTGGTGATTGTCGTGGGTGGCGATGGCAGTATGCTGGGCGCCGCCCGCGCGCTTGTCGACCTCAATGTTCCCCTATTGGGTCTCAATCGTGGTCGGCTCGGCTTCTTAGCGGATATTCATCCCGATGCTATGGAAGAGGGTATTGGCCGTGTGCTGGCTGGTGAATATAAGAGTACTGAGCGCTACCTACTTGAAATGCGCGTTGAGCGCGATGGCGAAACCATTGGTAAGGGCCTCGCCCTCAATGACCTGGTCTTACATCCTGGGCGCTCCGTGCGGATGATGGAATTCGAACTTTACATCGATCAGCAATTTGTCTACAGCCAACGCTCTGATGGCTTAATTATCTCTACACCAACGGGTTCAACGGCCTATGCGCTGTCGGCAGGGGGGCCGATTATGCACCCCAAGCTCGACGCCATTGTTGTTGTACCAATGAACCCTCACACCTTGGCGAGTCGCCCGATTGTCATCAGCGGAGACAGCCAGCTCGAAGTATTAGTCGGCACACGCAACGAATTACACCCGTTGATTTCCTGTGACGGCCAGGTGGATATCAGCACGGAGCCGGGTGATATCATTAAAATTAACCGTAAACCAACGCCTCTTCGATTAATTCACCCTACTGAACATAACTTTTATGAAACTTGCCGCGACAAACTGGGGTGGGGGCGACGCCTCGATTCTCTGCGCCCGGGTGAAAAGGTTCATCGTTAATGGCTGAGGGTGATAACTGGGTTTTGGCTGACAATTTGAGGCCGGGCTTTGACCTTGATTTACTAGTGCTGGCACTCAATCGCAATAATATTGCCTATCGTCTTGTTGAGCAGGATGAAGGGCACGAATTATGGCTGGATAAGGAAGAGTGCCAGTCTGACGTGCAGCAGCTTATTGTCCAAATTCAAAAAATGTCGACGGCTGAGAAAGCGATGAATACCGACAGGCCCAAAGGGCTTGATGCGCTGTCTTTATATATTGCCCGGGTACCAGTAACGCTAATAACGCTTTTATTAGGCGTGCTAGGCTTTTTTCTGGTGAGCTATTGGCCAGATAGAGTACACCTTTTGACCTTCGTTGACTTCACCTTGTCCAAGGGCAATGGGCTACAGTTTGTTCCTGTTGAAAAGACGTTTGCAACGGGAGAATACTGGCGTTTTGTCACGCCAGCTTTTTTGCACTTCGGCATCTTTCATGTTGTTTTTAATACTCTATGGCTTTGGGAGTTTGGCCGCCGGGTTGAGCTGCTCAGTGGCCGCTCAGCGTATTTAGTGTTGATGTTGGCACTGGCATCGGGCTCTAATGCGGGACAATATTTATGGGATGGTCCAGTGTTGTTTGGTGGACTGTCGGGTGTTGTTTATGGTTTGGTGGGGTATGTCTGGATCCGCAATCGCATTGCTCCGAACCCCCTGCTAAATGTACAGCCGGGCATTATTTATATGCTTATTGCTTGGTTGTTAATCTGCCTGTTTGGCATTGTCGATTTATTAATGAGTGGTGGCGTGGCCAATGGAGCCCATGTCTGCGGTTTGTTAATTGGCATGTTGGCGGGGGCTGTCGCCGGCAGGCAGAAGTCGCCACGCCACAATGACAGATAAGACTACAAAGGGATAAGCGTGGATATTGAACAAGTTCTACAGGCTGTGACACCCGATGTTTACAAAAAACTCAAGCTCGCTGTTGAGATCGGCAAGTGGCCGGATGGCAGTAAATTGAGTGCTGAACAAAGGGCGACCTGCCTGCAAGCTGTGATTGCCTACGATAGCCAACATAAGCCAGAGTCAGAGCGCGTGGGTTTTATCGCGCCAAAAAAACACCAGCACTGTGGCAGCAGCAAGGGTGAAGTTGCAGACGAAGTAGAGGCTGATAAACCTCTTAAATGGCAACATTAATCGGTTCTCAGTGCTCGTGCCTGAGACGATAAGAGATAGCGTATGACGAAAAATGTATCAGGCCACCTGAGTAAAATGGTGGTTGAGCTAGCGACACCAGTAAACTATTACCTGCCTTTGGATGATGAGCGGGTCTTACTGAACGACTACCTGGGCCAGCGTATTAGCTTGAACTACGCCGGTGAAATACATTGCTGTCACTGTGGTCGAAAAACTAAAAAAAGCTTTAATCAGGGTTTTTGCTTTCCCTGTTTAAAAAAGTTGGCGCGTTGTGACAGCTGTATTGTTAGCCCAGAAAAATGTCACTATGAGCAGGGCACCTGCCGTGAACCGGAGTGGGGCGAAACGTTTTGCCTGACCGACCATGTGGTTTATTTAGCCAACTCATCGGGTATCAAAGTGGGCATTACCCGCGCCACACAGCTACCGACACGCTGGATTGACCAGGGTGCAGTACAGGCTTTACCGATTATGCGCGTTGCTACCCGCTTGCAATCGGGTCTGGTTGAGGACGCTTTGCGCCAGCACGTCGCCGATAAAACCAATTGGCGAAAAATGCTCAAAGGTGAGATTGAAGCGGTTGATCTAGCGAGCACTCGCGACGACTTATTTGAACGTTGCCAGTCAGAGCTGACAGCGTTGAACGAGCGCTTTGGCTTGCAAGCCCTACAGCCGGTGACGGATGCAAAATGTGTCGATATCGAATACCCCGTTCTGGAATATCCGACAAAAGTTAGCAGCCAAAATTTTGATAAAACACCACTGGTTGAAGGTACTTTAATGGGCGTTAAAGGCCAGTACCTGATCCTCGATACGGGGGTGATTAATATGCGCAAATTTACCGCCTATAACATCAGCTTTGCGGCCTAAATCTTTTTTATTAATACACAATGGTGGTTGGACAATGAGGGCCACCGTTTAATTGACAAGCGGAGTTGTACCTATGGCACTGAGAGATTCCCAACCCAAAACCATTCGTCTCGAAGATTATCAAGCGCCGCTGTTTTTGATCGATAAAACCGAACTGCGTTTTGAGCTGGGTGACGACGAAACACTGGTTAAGGCGGCCTTGCAATTTCGTCGCAACCCCAAGGTTACATCGAATCCTGCCGACAACACCCTGCGCCTGCACGGTGAGGAGCTGGACTTTCGCTCGCTGGCTATTGATGGTCAGACAGTGAACCCAGAGCAATACCAGGTGGGTGCGCAAGAGCTCACTATTAATAATGTGCCCGAGCAGTTTTTGCTGGAATCGGTCGTGGCCATAAAACCCCAGGCAAATACTTCGCTGGAGGGCCTCTACAAATCGCGCACCATGTACTGCACCCAATGCGAGGCCGAGGGCTTTCGCAAAATTACCTGGTACCTCGACCGGCCCGATGTTATGTCGGAATTCACCACGACGATTGAGGCTGACAAACGATTTTACCCCTTGCTGCTGTCCAACGGTAACCCTGTCGATAGTGGAGAAACGCCCGATGGACGCCATTGGGTCACCTGGCACGACCCCTTTAAAAAGCCCGCTTACTTATTTGCCCTCGTTGCCGGTACCCTGAGTTGCATTGAAGACAGCTTCACGACCATGAGTGGCCGTAACATCGCGCTGCGCATTTATGTCGAGGAAAAAGATCTCGATAAATGCGACCACGCCATGCAATCGCTGAAAAATGCCATGACCTGGGATGAAGAGGTGTATGGCCGCGAATACGATTTAGATATTTTTATGATCGTCGCCGTCGACGATTTCAATATGGGGGCCATGGAAAATAAAGGCCTCAATATTTTTAACACTTCCTGCGTGCTAGCAAAACCAGAAACGACCACCGATGCAGGTTTTCAACGAGTAGAGGCCGTCGTTGCCCACGAATACTTTCACAATTGGTCGGGTAATCGGGTGACCTGCCGGGATTGGTTTCAACTCAGTTTAAAAGAGGGCTTTACCGTCTTTCGCGATGCGGAATTTTCCGCAGATATGGGATCGCGCACCGTCAAGCGGGTGGAAGATGTTAACTTTTTACGCACCCTGCAATTTGCCGAAGATGGCGGCCCGACGGCCCATCCGGTGCAACCTGCCGCATATATGGAAATCTCCAATTTCTACACCCTGACCATTTATGAAAAGGGTGCCGAAGTGGTGCGTATGATCCACACCTTGTTGGGGCCAGAATTGTTTCGCGCTGGCAGTGACTTATATTTCGAGCGCCATGACGGCGAGGCGGCGACCATCGACGATTTTATTGCCGCAATGAAAGACGTCAGCGGCCGTGATTTCACAGCGTTTATGCACTGGTATCACCAGGGTGGCACACCCCGCCTTGCCGTCAGTGGTGAATACGACAGCCAGGCACAAACCTATAGCCTGAAATTAAATCAGAGCTGCCCGGCGACGCCAGATTCCTCTAAGAAACAGCCTTTCCATGTGCCAATCCGTTTGGGTCTTGTGGGTGCCACGGGCGATTTACCCCTACATCTTCAAGACCATGCGACTGGCGAGACTGAAATTATTGTCGAATTGAAAGAGGCCAACAAAACTTTGGTCTTTGAAAATGTTACCGAAGAGCCCATCCCCTCTCTGCTGAGGGGCTTTTCAGCGCCAGTAAAGCTTGATTTTCCCTATAGCCGCGACCAGCTTTTGCATTTGATGCGCCACGATAGCGATAGCTTTAACCGCTGGGAGGCCTGCAATAAACTGGCGCTGGGTATATTGCAGGGTTTGATTGACGATGTGCTGGTCGGGCGAGAGCTGGTGCTCGATGAGCGTTTGATCGAAGCTTATCGCGCCCTACTTGCGGATAAAAAGGCCGATCCAGCCATGGTCGCTTTAATGTTGGCCCTGCCCAGCGAAGCCTACCTCAGTGAAGTGGCCGAAGTGATACATGTTAACGCTATTCACAGCGCTCGACAGTTTGCCCGCCGTACCTTGGCCAGTGCTCTAAAGGCCGAGTTGACGGCCATTTATAAAACCAATAATACACGTGAAAGCTATGCGGCGACCGGCAGTCAAATCGCACAACGCAGTTTGAAAAATACAGCCCTGGCCTATTTATTACAGACGGGTGAGGACGATGCCTGTCAATTGGCCTTTGCGCAATTTCATAATGCAGACAATATGACAGACACCAGTTCGGCACTCGCTGCACTGGTTAACTGCCCGACACCCGCCGCACAAAAACTGGCTAAGCAGGCCCTGACGACGTTTTATTCACTGTGGTTAGATGAAAGCCTGGTGGTCAACCAATGGTTTCAAATTCAGGCCTGGAGCACAGTGCCGGGCGGTTTAGAGCGTGTCAAAGGCTTAATGCAACACCCGGCCTTTGATATTAAAAACCCCAATAAAGTGCGCTCAGTGATTGGCGCTTTTTGCTCGGGTAATGCGATTAATTTTCATGCTGGTGAGGGTGAAGGCTATAGTTTTCTTGCCGATCAAGTACTGGTTATCGATGCCTTAAACCCACAAGTTGCCTCGCGTTTAATGACCCCTCTCACTAAGTGGCGCAAATACCCAGAGCCAGCGCGTGGCCGTATGCAGGCCCAGTTAGAACGGGTACTGGCGCAACCCGGGCTGTCTAAAGACGTCTATGAAATCGTCAATAAAAGCTTGAGTTAATGACACGCTATCAGCGCTTTGTTTTTCAATAATCGCTTGATTTAATCGTTGTTAGTACCCATGTTGTAGTAGATAGGAGACTAAGGGCGGTAAGCCAACGATGGAATTTAGAGATTATTACGAAACCTTAGGCGTTGCTCGCGACGCCACTCAGGATGAAATTAAGCGCGCCTACCGTAAATTGGCGCGAAAATATCACCCCGATGTCAGTAAAGAAGAAAATGCCGAGCAACAATTTAAGGCGCTGGG
>JARGOV010000003.1:18812-44192 GCA_029212965.1 Porticoccaceae bacterium | reverse complement strand
CCCACACAGCAAGGGGGTGACCGTCATGCTCGGGTGGTTATTGACCTTGAAGACTCCCTTAATGGCGCAACACGCAAAATCACTTTTCATGTGCCCGAAGTTGACCCCCAGGGCCATGTAAAAACCCGCGAGCGTGTGTTGAATATTAAAATACCTAGGGGCATTGCGCCGGGGCAAAGTATCCGCTTGGCAGGGCAGGGCGACCCCAGTGTTGGTGGTGGAAAAGCCGGCGATTTATACCTCGATGTGGAATTTAAAAAACATCCTCTGTATCGTCTTGACGGTGCAGATATTTCCATCGACGTGCCCATCGCCCCCTGGGAAGCGGCACTGGGTGCTACTGTTAAGGTCCCCACACCCAGTGGTAAGGTGGATGTGAAAATTCCCGCTGGCTCGGCCCATGGCAAAAAAATGCGTTTAAAAGACAAGGGCTTGCCGGGTAAAACACCGGGCCATTTTTATGTGGTGCTACAAATCGTACTACCACCAGCTGATAGTCCCGAGGCAGAAAAAATCTATCAGATGATGGCTAAGGAACTGGCTTTTAATCCGCGCGCTGGCCTGGGGGTGTAATATTATGACAAGCAAAGACTATGAAATTCATGTCGGCGTCATGATTGATGCCGACTCCGGCCTCACACTGTCACAGCTCTGCCGCCTTTGTGCGGTCCATGCAGACTATGTCGTTGAACTTGTTGAAGAGGGCGTCGTTCAGCCCGCTGGTGAGGAAATTACCCAGTGGAACTTCCCCGGCATCAGCATACAGCGCATTCGCAAGGCCCGCCGCCTACAGTCTGACCTGGGAATAAACCTCGCGGGGGTAGCCGTTATATTGGAATTATTGGATGAGGTCGACTACCTTCGCGACCGTCTAAAGGACATCGAACGATGACAGACTTAGTGCATATCGTCTGCCCCCAGTGTGCAGGCGTTAACCGTCTATCCAATGATAAGCTGACTAGCGGGCCAAAATGCGGCAAGTGCCAGCAGCCTTTATTTGGCCATTCCCCTCAAGAATTAAATGCTGCCACTTACAATAAAGTCACCACCCGCAACGACATTCCCGTGGTTGTCGATTTTTGGGCGCCCTGGTGCGGTCCGTGTAAAGCGATGGCCCCTGCCTATGAACAGGCCGCGAACCAGCTTGAACCCAGGGTGCGTTTTGCTAAGCTCAATACCGAACAAGAACCTTCAATTGGCAGCGCCCTGGCCATCCGGGGTATTCCGACCCTTATCGTTTTTGTCGGAGGCAAAGAAGTTGCTAGGCAATCTGGCGCTATGCCGCAGGGGGAAATTATCCGCTGGATAGAAAGTGTTCTCTGATTTACTAGCTAGTAGCGCTATGATACTGAAAATAATTAATTCTAATAAAAGGCAACAATCATGAAATTATCAACACCAAGAATTCAACCACTCACAGAAGGCGAATGGACTGGCGAGCAGCGTGAGATGCTCGAACCCATTAAACGCGATGGGCCTTTTTACAACGTGCTGGGCACCTTATCCCGTCATTGGCCTGCCGCGCAAAAATTTACCACTTGGGCCTTCCATATTATGGGTGATACATCAACGTTGGCACCCCGTGAACGGGAGATCCTCATCCTGCGAATAGGTTGGTTATGCCAGGCAGAATACGAGTGGGGGCAGCATGTAATTTTTGCCCGCGATGCCGGTCTCAGCGATGAGGAAATCGCCAGAATTAAAAAAGGTCCTAATGCCGAGGGCTGGAGCGAATTTGATGCCACTCTACTGCGTGCCGTTGATGAGCTACACAGCGAAGCTTTCGTCAGTGATGCCACTTGGGCAGCACTCGCTGAACAGTACAACGAACAGCAGCTAATGGACGTGGTGTTTACCGTTGGCCAATACAATATGGTATCGATGGCGCTGAATAGTTTTGGAGTGCAACTTGATAAGGGCGTTAAGGGGTTTTAGTGAGGTTTCTGTAGCATTGAAATTAACTAAGTGACGGGCAGTTTAACACTAGATAACATGGTTTAGGCATGTCACATGCCAGCAGGGTCAGTCATGGCGAAAATCAAAATATATGGGTTTAAATCAAATTTAGAAGAGAGTTGAGCTGCCATTTTTTATTCTACTCATAACCTAGGAACTAGCACTTGAATATCTTCCAGAGAAGGAGATTGATAGTTTTATTTCTCTAGAAAATCGAAAATTATCATTATAGAGATGTCAATGCTTAGTGAGAGCACTATTTAAGTAAAGAAAACTGAAGTATTCCGGCTGACGATTTAAGGGTGAAATGTAAAAAATTAACAGTTTACTTCACAGCACAGCGACAACTCTTATGGTTTTCTCAGAAAAAATCGTGTCAGCTTGTTACTCGGGTGAGTAAGGCTTTATGGCTAAGTTAATGGGCGATCTACTACCAAAAGTGTGCAAGTTACATGTCTTGACAAATGCTTTAAAAAGTGAATCGCCTTGGGTTCGTCGGAGGCGGTCTTTTAATACCTATGCCGTTGTTCTTTATGGCTAATTCGTAATTAGAATTTAGAATATATTATTCGAACTCAGGGTCTGTTACTTTATGATGTCATGAGTATGTATAGGGTACTTCTTTTGTTTGATGTTCGTTATTGCTTCAGTCATGAAAATAATAATCAGCATTATAAATAGTGTAAATACAGGGAGCGGATGATGAAAATAGTACTGTGCCGACAAGGGTTTAACGTTATACAAAATATGCTTCAGAGTCTTTTACCGGATGACGAAATTGTTTGTTGTGGGCCTGAAGAAATTTCCACTGTGGGCCATGATGCCGACGTACTGATTCCCGCAATCACCCCACTTGGTGTAACGGAATTGTCTCTCCCTAGACTGAAATTGGTACAACAATTTGGTGCTGGTCTAGATGCAGTTGATATTCCCACAGCCAGTAAACATTCTGTCTATGTAGCTAATGTACCCGCTGCTGGCACAGGCAATGCCGAGTCTGTTGCCGAGGTGGCGGTGATGCTGATGTTAACCTTGGCTCGACAATTCCCTAAAACTCAGGAGAACATTCGCAATGGTGTGGTGGCGGGTCCTACGGGTTTGTCGCTGAAAGGGCGTACGGCACTGATTGTTGGCTACGGTGGTATAGGTCGAGAGGTGGCACGTAGACTCAGTGGCTTTGAAATGGAGGTGCTAGCCATTTCTCGCAGTGGACCTAAAAATACCAAGGAAGAGCAGGCTATCCCACTAGCCCAGCACAGCAGCGATGAGGCTTTACATCAACTGTTACCCCGAGCAGACTTTGTCATCCTCGCCCCTCCGTTGAATGATGATACTCGAGGGTTAATAGGGGTAGATGAGTTTTCTTTAATGAAACCGACAAGCTTCGTTGTCAACGTTGCTCGAGGTGGGGTTATAGATTATGGGGCGCTATTAGATGCTCTGAAAAGCAAGCAGATAGCTGGTGCCGGGCTCGATGTTTTCTGGCAAGAGCCGGTTGATCCAAATGATCCTATTTTTGAATACAACGTAATTGGCACGCCGCATATTGGAGGCGCAACTGACTTGAGTTTTAAGGGCATCGCTAACAAAGTTGCAGAAAATATTCTCAGGGTGGGTCGCGCAGAGACCCCGCTAAATTGCGTTAATGCCAGTGATTTTGAGTAACGCGTTACGCTAAAAAGCGGTTTCAAGCCCCCAGCCCTTGATGCTTAGCTCAACTGGGGTTATCAGGTGTTTGCCAGCCTTTGTAAGCCAGGAACATCCAATATTTCAATTTCTTTTTTATCGACGGCGAGAACGCTCTGTTTTTGAAAGCGGCTAAAAACCCGGCTCACAGTTTCGACGGTCAAGCCCAGGTAATTGCCGATATCAGCCCGAGACATGGGAAGGCGAAAGCGAATATTAGATAGGTTGCGCGTGGCATTGCGTGCAGAGATACTTAATAGCAGGGTGGCGACACGCTCTTCAGCGCTATTCTTACTAAGCAGTGAAATTAACTTTTGGTCATTGTTGATTTCCTTGCTCATTAACTGGAAGAAGTGGCGCTGTAGCGATGGCATTGTCATGCTCAATTCTTCCAGTCTGTCAAAGGGGATTTCGCAAATTGCGGCTGTTTCTAGGGCAAGGGCTGAGCTTAGGTGATGGGTATGGGCTATGCCATCCATGCCAAAAATTTCACCGGGCAAATAGAAACCAGTGACTTGTTCAAGACCCTGGTCGTTGACACTAGAGGTTTTTATCGAACCACTACGTACCGCATAAACGGAACGAAATTTGTCGCCAGAGTTATAAACGTAGTCGTCTTTGTGAAGAGGGCGACCACGCCGGACAATCTCATTGAGGCGGTCAACTTCATCGAGTTCGAGGGCGATAGGTAAACAGAGTGCATTCATACGGCACTCCCGACAATTGATTTCGGCACTGTGGGGGCATCGCTGTGACATTATTTTCTCTTTGCTGGTTCGGTTTTGTCTTTTATTGTAATTCTTTCTCGCCATTTTCATAACTGACCGTGGGTTATTTTTGAGTATTCTAGGTCAGCCAATGAAGTGGAGGCAAAGTGTCTTATAGATGCCCGAAAGATTGACGATGTCCAACGTGTTTAAGGCCTTGCTTGCGATATTATTCTTTAATTAATTCTTTGATGTAAGAATAATGAATATAGGCTGTTTCCCCGTAATAATTTGAGTGCTCACACTAGAGGGCAATAACAACAGAGTCTTTCATTTGTATAAAACAGCAACCCGTTGCTGCTATATTCAATGATTAAAATTGTTATGCTCAGGGTTAGTATCTTGTCAGCAATGTCCTCTAATCCAGACACGACAAATAATACATGGAGTCATCGATGGAAAATATACTGGCGATAATAACCCAATGGGACGATGCCGAGACCGTTCTCGCCGAGGCCGAAAAGCTTTGTGCATGCCTCCATACTGGCCTAGAAGTGCTCGTGCCCGTCCACGATCAACTTGGTGAACTCAATAAGTACCTAAATTTTCAGGACTTTAGTCAGCTACAGACAGATATAGTGGCTGGCGAAAGGTCCCGTCTTGAAAGTCTCTGCGTGGGTAAAAACCATCGCTTGCATGTGGAATGGGCCAAAAAGGTGCATGTCACTATTGTTGAAAAAGCCCGGAGTATTGGTGCCGGGTTAATTGTGATGATGGCGAGTCACGATCCCGTTTTATCGGTACTTATTCACACCCCAGATGATTGGCATTTGTTCCGCGATACGCCTTGCCCAGTACTGGCAATGGTGAAAGACAGGAAGCCCTGCCAGCAGGTGATAGCAGCTATTGATGCACTGGACAATCAGGAACCCCATCATCAGCTCACTGCACGATTGCTTGATAGTGCTGCTGCTATGGCTAAGGCTGAAGATGTACCTCTTAAGGTTTTAAGTGTAGTGCCTGACCCGGCTCTCGTTTATGCCGGTATTGCGAATGCACCGATGAGTGGTGATTTTTTACGCGATACAATGGCAATTGCTGAGAAGAAAACACTGGCACTGGTTGAGCGTTTGGGCATTAGCCCCCAAGGTATTGATGTGGTGACCGGGCGGGTAGAAGAAGTGGTAAGTCAGAGAGCTTCTCAGGATGAGGCGCTGCTGGTGATTGGCAATGCTGCTAATAAAGGATTAAAGGGTTTTTTAATTGGCAATACTGCGGAGCGTATTCTGCGCGGTATGAAAACGCATATGCTGGTCGTTAATTAGAGCTTTTAATCCTAAAGGCATCTTAACTATGAGGATTTTTTAACCTTTATGGTTGTTCGTAGGCTTTGCCCCAAAGCTGTAATAGGCGCTGTTTACGGCCACAATTCCAGCTGTAAAACTTATAGCGCTTGGGGTTCTTTTGATAGTAGTTTTGGTGGTACTCCTCGGCGGGATAGAATGGGCTGGCTTCGGTGACCGCGGTTTGTACGGGTGCGGGTAATGTTTCACTCGCATCGAGCTCTTGCTTGCTCTTTTCAGCTAATTCACGTTGTTCATCACTGGTATAAAAAATTTCACTGCGATACTGGCTGCCTCGATCGCAGAACTGCCCATGACCATCAACAGGGTCAATGTTTTTCCAGAAGGTTGTGAGTAGTTCCTCGTAACTGATTTTGCCAGGATCAAAAATAATCTGCAGTGCTTCAGTATGCCCCGTTGTACCACTGGATACTTGCTTATAAGTCGGTTCGACCACCGTACCGCCGATATAGCCTGAAGTGGTGGAAAGGACACCATCGAGCGCATCAAATGGGGGTTCCATACACCAGAAACAGCCACCGGCAAAGATGGCTTTCTGAGTGTTGGGTTCAGCGAACACTGCCATTGAGTATGACAATGCAAGAATAGCGAATAAGTGCCCCAATTTTAATTTAAGTCGATTGTGCATTAGGCCTTCCCTTTCATATTGATTGACCATGGCTTATCAGTTCTCTTCAAGTTTGATGGGCGCTTTTCGAAATCGTTCCCTTTTGCAGAGTGAGTTATTTACCTTTGTAGACCGGTGGACGTTTTTCGATGAAGGACTGAACACCCTCGGCGGCATCTTCAGTATTGGCTAGAGTTTGCATGACTGGAATAAATTCATCGACCGCTGCTTTAGGGTTGTCAAAATAATACGCTCTAGAGCTTTGTAAAGTGGCTTGTACGGCTAGTGGCGCCTGTTTCGCAATTTCTTCTGCCAGTTCCAGAGCGCGATTAAATTCTTGGCCATCATCGACAATCTCTTGAATAAAATTGTAGCGCAGGGCTTCTTCGGCATTGAATTCGTAGCCTGTGAGTAAGACCTTCATGGCGTTGCCCCAACCTGCCCGCTCGACCATACGGAAGGTGGCGCCAGCAGCGGCCATTACACCACGGCCTACTTCAAGCTGTGAATAACGCGCACTTTTTGCTGAGACGACAATTTCTGTTGCCAGCATTAATTCAATAGCAGCGGTGTAGCAAATACCGTTCATGGCAGCGACCACGGGTTTAGTGCGAAAAGGGGGTTTGAGTGAGAAGGGGTCAATGCCATTAGTGGGCAAAATGGCTTCGCCATTTTTCATCGCGTCAGCAAATTTTGGCAAATCGAGGCCAGCTGTGAAATGTTTGCCATGGGCGAAAAGGACGCCTACCCAGAGGTCATTGTTGTTTTCTAATTCGGCGTAAGCATCAGCCAATTCGCTGAACATCTTTGGCGTAAAGCCATTGTATTTTTCGGGGCGGTCGATGCCCATTAAAAAAATGTTGCCACGCACCTCGGTGCTAATTTGGCCATCGGGGTGACGGTTGTTTTCATCGCTCGTGTTATTCATCGTGTGGATCCTGTTATTTAAATATTGGTAATGTTTTTATTAAAAGAGTGAGTCATTAATTACTATGGGCCGAAGCTTTTTGCCTGTAGGTTATGTGCCTGTAACTTATGTGCCCGTAAATACAGGTTCGCGTTTCTCCATCATTGCGGCAATGCCTTCGCGAGCGTCATTGGAGTCAAAGCTTGTCGATTGATGGAGCGCTTCATTGGCTAGGCGAGAGTGGGGGTTCCAGTCGAGGTTGTTAATAATCGACTGTTTCATTAACTGTACGGCCTTTGGCGCACAGGCAGCGATTTCTTCAGCCAGCTCAAGTGCTTTGGGCCATACTTGCTCAGGGGGTAAGGCATAGTTAAAGAGACCGAGACTTTCACCTTCACTACCGCGGAAACGCCGTCCGGTGAACATCAATTCATTGGCTTTCGCGAGGCCAATAAGGCGCGGCAGAATGTACGATAGAGACATTCCCGAGTGCATGCCCAGACGCGCGAAATTGGCACCATAGAGGGACGTACTGTTGGCGATACGAATATCACTAAGCAAGGCGACACCAAAACCACCACCAATGGCATGGCCGTTAAGTGCGCCAATGACCGGCACTCTGATATTGAGTAACTCCATGCAAATACTATAAGTGTCGATCAAGCCCTGTTGGCTAAAAGGTATTTTTGAGTTTTCTGCACCGCCTTTAAAATCACCGCCCGCACAAAAGTTTTTCCCGGTGCCGGTAACAATAAGACAGCGAATAGCGCTGTCATTTTTGGCAGCAGTGATAGCTTCTTTCAAGGCCTCAAGCATTTCTGGCGTCAGGCTGTTGCGATTTTCCGGGCGATTAAAAACAAGCTGACCAATTAATGTGTGTTGGTTTTTTTTGACATTTTTTTCGCATTCAGTTGTTGTGTCGCTTAAACGGGCATACCAAGCGGCCTTGTCGCTCATCGCTCTAGCTTCCTATGAATAATGTGGGGTGGCAACTTCGTGATGCACGTATCCATCATCGCCGGGCATGAGGGGTGGAGCGCCTTCTTTTTTGGCTTTAACAGGTAAAATTCTGGGTAGATCGCGAAACTGCGAAACGGCTTCTAGCAAGCTTTGGCTTTGTTCGTGCCCCGTTAAACCCTGTATGTTTTTGATGGTGGGGAAAAAGATTTGAAAGCCTTCCTCGCGCTGCTTACGTAGGGCTTCAGTTGGATTTATCCAGCACTGTGAAACCACCTCGTGGTTATCGATAATGGGCTCTTGCTCAGCAGGTGCGCGACAAATAAAGAAGCGGGTGTCAAAACGGCGTGGCATTACGATGGGGGTGACCCAGTGGCTATAGTAGTACATTTGGTCAGTAGCTAATGTGAGCTCTTCTTTGCGGCAAATCTCCAATAAATTCATTTCACCGTTATTCAAGGCATCACGATATTCAATAAAGCGCTGTTTTATTGCAGGGGAATTAAAACTGATAATTTTCCCACTTTTGTCGTAGGCAAGTAAAATACCTGCTTCTTCGAAAACCTCGCGAATACCCCCCATCCAGTAAGCCAGGCCATATTTAGGCACACCAAGAATGTTACTTGCGTCTTTATCCGTGTGGCCGGAATACAGGTTCTCGTATTCCTTATCAGCATCGTGTAAATCAACTTTACCGCCGGGAAAAACAAAGGCGCCACTAAAAGATTCCGATTTGCCGCTGCGTTCTTGTAGCAGTATTTCAAGGCCATTTGCGGAATCACGAACGAGAATGACGGTGGAGGCGTAGTGTAATTCAGGGTTTTCCATTTGTTTTTATTCCTTAAAGTTACAAGGTTTTTGTTGTTTTTAATTCGCGCAAGTAATCTGCTGATGTTGCTGTGGCAGAACTTGCGCTATATGTTCTGCATGATGAGTATAAGCGTAACTAAATATGCAAGGCTAAACTACCATTGCGCAACAAGGTGTCGACCAGGGCTTGCTCGCGGTGATCGATAAAACCTAATTCTGATAATTGAAGGTGGTGGTTATCGGCCAGTGTTGTGGCGAAGCCCTGCGTGCAGGGGTATAGCTCTCCGTCTACCGCCAGCATGGCGGGATCACCGGCTAAAGCGGCGAACCGAGAGGCGGGGTGATGGCTCAGTACCGCGCTGCTATCGAATGTATTGAATGGCGGGTGAGTCTCATCGGCATCACTGTCAGGATCAACGTCTAATGCAAGGTCAGGGTATTTGCGCGTTGTCATAAAGCGGGCGAACCACTTCGCCAATTGTGCTTTGTCGTCGAGCTGGCGCAGCAGCAAGTTTCTCACTTCATCGATAAACTGTTCGTCAATGGTGCCCTTGGCCATTGTGCTGGTTAAAGGGGGGTCGCGGTATATCAGCGCGTTAGTCACGGCATTTTGAGACAGCAACTCAGTGGCCAGGTCGCTTAGTAATTCCGTTGCGCTGGGGGCACGAAAGCCGATAGAGTAGGTCATACATTCCCCTTCAGCGACGCCCCAGTGGGCAAGACCCGGTGGCAGATACAGCATGTCGCCGGGTTCTAGTAGCCATTCTTCACTTTGCTTAAAACTCTCCACAATGCGTAGCTCTGGGCCTTTCAGTAAAGGCGTATCGGTGTCGCAGTACTGGCCAAGTCGCCAACGTCGCTGACCCTGACCCTGCAGTAAGAACACATCATATTGGTCGAAATGGGGGCCGACACTGCCCTGATCAGAGGCGTAGCTGAGCATAATGTCGTCGATTCGCCACTGGGGTAAAAAGTCAAAATGACGGCGTAAATCGTTAACATCAGGTATCCATTGGTCGACGGCTTGTACCAGCAATGTCCAATGGCTAGGTGGTAGTTTCTGAAAGTCTGCATCGGTAAAAGGGCCGCACTGTAATGTCCAGTAGGGCGATGTTGCGCGTTCGATAATTAGCCGCGATTCAATGTCTTCTTCCAGCGCCAGTCCCGCCAGCTCATCGGCTTCGAGTGGGGAGCTAAAGTTGGGCAGGGCCTGGCGAATTAGCAGCGGTTTACGCTGCCAGTACTCGGCAAGAAAGTTATCGAGCCCGCCACAGTTGGCAAACCACTGTCTAGATAGAGAGTCATTTGCTACCGTTTGTTTTGACAAGGCGTGCTCGGCGTTAGGGTTTCTAGATCGTTCAGACACCTAGATATTTCTGGCTTGCTCTGCGGCATTACCGGTGTAGCTTTGTGGTGTCATGCCTAACAACTCGCGCTTCGCCGACTCGGGAATTTCCAGGGTTTTAATGAAGACACTGAGACTGGCCTGTGTGATGTCCTGGCCACGGGTCAGGGCTTTGAGTTTTTCGTAGGGCTCGGGTACGCCGTAGCGGCGCATCACGGTTTGAATTGGCTCGGCGAGAACTTCCCAGGCGTTGTCGAGATCATCATTCAAGCGCTGGGCATTGAGTTCTAATTTGCCGAGGCCTTTTTCGATCGAACTGTAGGCAATCATGCTGTAGCCGAGGCCGACGCCCATATTGCGCAATACCGTGGAATCCGTAAGGTCGCGCTGCCAGCGCGATACAGGCAATTTAGCCGCTAAATGATTGAGGAGAGCATTGGCGATGCCGAGGTTGCCCTCGGCATTTTCAAAGTCGATGGGATTGACTTTGTGGGGCATAGTGGATGAACCCACTTCGCCGGCAATGGTTTTTTGTTTGAAATAGCCGATGGAGATATAGGCCCAAATATCGCGATTGAGATCGATCAGGATGGTATTGGCCCGGGCAATGGCATCGAATAATTCAGCAATATAATCGTGGGGTTCAATTTGTGTCGTGTAGGGGTTTAAACACAGTCCCAAACTGCTAATAAATTCTGCGGCGTTGGCCTGCCAGTCAATAGCGGGGTAAGCACTGAGATGGGCGTTGTAGTTACCCACTGCACCGTTGACTTTACCGAGAATTTGCACAGCGCTGATCTGCTCGATTTGCCGTTTCAGTCGTGCGACCACATTGGCTAGCTCTTTACCCATAGTGGTGGGGGAGGCCGTTTGCCCGTGGGTGCGAGACAGCATTGGCTGGTTGGCAAACTCGTGGGCGAGGTCAGTGAGCGTATTGCAGATATTCTCCAGAGCCGGCAGCAGAACCTCATCGCGGCCCGTTTTTAGCATCAGCGCGTGGGAGAGGTTGTTAATATCTTCTGAGGTGCAGGCGAAGTGCACAAATTCGCCAGCGGCATTGAGTTCTTCATTGTCGGCGAAATAGTCTTTCAAAAAGTACTCAACCGCCTTTACATCGTGATTGGTGGTACTTTCAATATTTTTGA
Source organism: Porticoccaceae bacterium (assembly GCA_029212965.1). Lineage (GTDB taxonomy): Bacteria > Pseudomonadota > Gammaproteobacteria > Pseudomonadales > Porticoccaceae > Reddybacter. Next base: position 32,708 of record JARGOV010000003.1, on the reverse strand, counting down.
CCGCCGCAGCGTGGTTTTCGTCAAACTCATTCAATAGTTGTTCAAGGAAGTGATTAGTCGTTGCAGAAAAAGCCGGTACTTCACTGATGTCAGGGTGGTTGGCAAGTTGTTGTAACCAGCGTACTTCAACCTGAACACGGTATTTAATTAAGCCAAATTCGCTGAAGATAGCCCGTAATGCGCTGGTTTTAGTACCGTAGCGACCGTCGATGGGGGAGACGGCGGAGAGTGCAGAAAGATCCATAAAGAGTGTCCAGGTGCGAGTAAAAATAAGCAGTTAAGAGAGAGCTAACTGATTGCAGTCGGTAATGCGATTTGTGCGGGGCATTTTAACGGATTTTGCCAGGTTCTGGGGGCTTACCGTGCCTCTTCTTGTAAGGTATCAAGTCGCTTGAGGATGTGACTGCGAAATACAAAAAAGTGCCAGCGTCGGCCACCCAGCTGCTGCCAGAGAATAGCCGCACGAATAGCTGCAAATAACAGGCAGCGCACCCGATTGGCGACGGAGGGCTGTTGCAGATGGCCAGCCTGCCCACTCACCTGTATGCGAAAGCGCTGGGTACTGATGGTGTTTTGATAAACGTCGGCGATGTTGGCGATAACATTGTCGTGGCTCAATGAGAAATGTTCAGATTGAGTTTTGGCACGTGCAATGCCCTGCCCGATTTGTTCGAGCATGGCTGTGTCTTTACCGACCTTGCGCTGTAGGTGCATTACGCCAATCACATAGCGTAGGGTTTCTGGGTGGCGTTTTTTATGCTTGTCGCGAAAAAGTTGTTGAATGGTCTCTATGCCAAGTTCAAGATTACTGGCAGCGTTGTTCTTACCATAGCTGAAAACGGCTTCAGTCGAGTCCGGGTTTTGTTCCAGTAAACTGTTGATTTGAACATTCAGTTGGTCGAGGGGAATGCTACCGGTGCGGGCCAGGTTGTCGACTAGCTGGCAGGCCTGAAAAACCCCGGCCAGCGCTATTGCCTGGTCGCGTGTTGGTAGACGCATCACGCTGGACTCCCACTGCTTTCGATGACCCCACCACCGAGGCAAATATCATCTTGGTACATCACCAACGATTGGCCGGGTGTCGCCGCGCGTTGGGGTTGGTCGAAGGTGACGGTACAGTCAGTACCATCTTCGCTGACCTTAATACGACAGGTTTGGTCGCTCTGGCGGTAACGAATTTTGGCCATGCAGGAAAACTCAGCATTCGTGGGGCGAGGGTTGATCCAATGTAACTGGTTGACCTTGAGGGTAGAGCTGAACAGCAAGGGGTGATTGTTCCCCTGGGCGACGATCAGCGTGTTGTTGGGCAGGTCTTTGGCGACCACATACCAGGGCGCTTCGTCGGCCGTTTTTACACCGCCAATCCCCAAGCCTTCACGCTGACCAAGGGTGTAAAACATTAAACCTTGATGCTCGCCAAGTTGAGTGCCGTCGGGTGTTTTCATCGGCCCTGGTTGTGCGGGTATGTACTGTTCAAGAAAGTCCTTAAAGCGGCGCTCGCCAATAAAGCAAATGCCGGTGCTGTCTTTTTTGTCGTGGGTAATAAGACCATGTTCTTCGGCCAGTCGTCTGACCTCAGGCTTTTCGAGCTCGCCCACGGGAAAGAGTGTTTTAGCGAGAGCAGCTTCTTCAACAGAGTGTAGAAAGTAGCTCTGATCTTTGTTGTTATCGAGCCCTTTGCATAACAGTGTATTGCCATTTTCAGAACGCTTGCGTACGTAGTGGCCAGTGGCAATAAAATCGGCGCCGAGTAATTCGGCATACTCCAGGAAGACCTTGAACTTGATCTCTCGGTTGCAGAGGATGTCGGGGTTGGGCGTGCGTCCAGCGCGGTATTCGTCGAGGAAGTATTCAAAGACATTATCCCAGTACTCGGCGGCAAAATTGGCACTGTGCAGGGGAATGCCCAAAGTTTTGCAGACTTTTTCGGCATCACTCAAATCTTGCTGGGCAGTGCAATATTCAGTGCCGTCATCCTCATCCCAGTTCTTCATAAACAGGCCTTCAACAGCATAGCCCTGTTGCAACAGCAACAGGGCGCTAACGGACGAGTCTACACCGCCAGACATACCGACAATGACTTTGCTGTGTTTGGCGCTGCTGGTTTTAATTGGCACTGGGTTTACGTTGTCTGACATGGGCTTAAATGTTGCCTTCAGGCGCTAGAGGTCAAGCCCCATTCTACCGATAATCGCTAATGATCTCTAATGGATAGCGCTTACCGGCGCAATAATCGTCCAGTGTTTTAATCACCATGGGGCTGCGCATCTCACTGTGACGCGCGCGCAATTTGGCTTCGCTCAGCCACAGGGCCTCGATAATGTCGCTGTCGAGTACAGCGTGCCTGTCCTGCTCCAGAGCTTCGCAAAGAAAGGCTATGCGGTAGTAGGTGACCTGATTGTGGGGCGAGGTGTAAATACTAATGCCGAGTAGGTGGAGCGGTTCTACCCGCCAGCCCGTTTCTTCGAATGTTTCCCGCTTGACAGCCTCGAGTATGCCTTCGTCGGGTTCGACATGGCCGGCGGGCTGATTGATAACAACGCGCCCACTATCTTCTTCTTTCACCAGTAAAAAGCCGCGCTCACCGGGTATGAGAGCGGCGACAGTTAAGTGAATCTGATTAGGCATGTTTTTCTCCTGGATTTGTCGGCAGGAATGTCTTTACCGGGAGGGCTTCTTTTTAAAATTAGACGGCTTTTCTCTGGCAGATCTGGCCTTTCGCGTTTTATGTCTGCTTGGGCGTGTGGGCGAGGCAACCTGTATTTGCCGGTATTTGCCGGGCTTGAGCCCAGCGATAGACCACTCGCCGATTTGGCTGCGCACCAGGCGCAAGACGGGAAAGCCAATATGGGCACACATACGCCGCACCTGGCGATTGCGGCCCTCGCGAATCGTGAGTTCGACCCAGCTGGTAGGGATGTTTTTGCGTTCGCGGATAGGGGGGGTTCTGTGCCAAATAGTGGGCTCATTAATTTTGCGAGCGCTGGCCGGCAGGGTGGCGCCATCTTTAAGGGTTATGCCTTGCGCTAATTGCTCAAGGGCGCATTCAGTGACTTCACCTTCAACCTGGGCGAGGTAGGTTTTTGGCAATTTGAAGCGGGGGTTGCTGATGTGTGCTTGCAGGGCGCCGTCGTCGGTTAGCAATAACAGGCCTTCGGAATCCCTATCGAGGCGGCCAGCGGGGTAAGCGCCGGGTACATCTAGATAGTCCGCAAGCCCAGGGTGGCCATCGGCAGCGTTGAATTGGCTGAGTACGCCAAAGGGCTTGTTAAAAAGCAGCAGTTTTGCCATTAGCCTGCGCAATAAAATAAATGATTGGCGCATTCTAGTGGAGTCGGGAGTATTGTTACAGCTGCCAAATAAGGGTGGAGCTTTTAGCCCTTTAGCCTGTTTGTGCTAAATAACAGCGGTATATTAAACAAGAGACACTTCAAATCAGATACTCACACCGCAGGCACTAATTACTTCACTCTGAAGTGTGTAGTCGTGGTGCTGGTTGGCTAACTCTCGTTACTTGCGGCTATCTACCTGTCATGAGAAGGAAGGCAGCGCTGGGCGTTAATGGTTAAAGCTATCAACTGCGCTGACCGGTGCTTCCTTGCTACAAGCCGGACGGCTATCGCTATCATTTGCTGTTGATTCGTTAGAGCGAATATTAGCCGCGTGAATGCCCTTCGTGCCTTCAATAAGGTCGAAAATAACGCTTTGTCCTGCTTTGAGAGTTTTATACCCTTCCATTTCGATCGCTGAGTAGTGGGCAAAAATATCATCACCCTCGCCATCATCTGAGAGTAAAAAGCCGTAACCCTTGGCATTGTTGAACCATTTCACTGTACCTTGTGGCATAAGACGCCTCCTGAACACATTTATTTTTATAGTTGGTGCTTTTTATACTATCGGTCTGCGTGGTAGAGCCGTTCCTTAGCTGGACAGAAAACCAATGAGCTTATCGTAAGCATTTTCAAGTACTAAGACAGAAAATGTCAAGCTGTGAGCTTTGTCGGTTGTTACAGTGAAGAAGCATTTACAAAAACCTTACCTCAATGATGAAAGTTATTCTTAAGCGGCGTATGCTGTGCCCACAACACAAATCCCAATTAACAATGACAGACACAGTAATGCAACGCTTTAAAAATACCCGATTACAAAATGATGGCGGTACGGGTGACGACGCTTTTGATAATATCGACGGTGGAACTACAGCTATTGCCGATTCGGTTAAGCCTAGGTTGAAAAAACCTCCTATGTATAAGGTCTTTTTGCTCAATGACGACTATACGCCGATGGAGTTTGTGGTTGAAGTGTTACAGCTTTTCTTCTCCCTCGACAAGGAGCTTGCTGTTCGAGTGATGCTGAAAGTACACACCGAAGGCAGAGGTGTTTGTGGAGTTTACAGTCGAGAGGTTGCCGAAACCAAAGCCAGCATGGTGAATGCTTATGCGCGTGAGAAAGAACACCCCTTACTGTGTGAAATCGAACCTTCCGAAGATAATGATGATGACGGCTTTTAGCGGGAGTAGCTCATGTTAAGTCGAGATTTAGAAAGTACTTTGAATACCACTTTTCAGGGCGCCAATACCAAGCGCCATGAATTTGTCACTGTTGAGCACCTATTACTGGCTTTGCTTGATAACGGTTCGGCTATTGATGTTCTCAATGCCTGTGGTGCCGATATCGACGTGCTGCGCAATGACCTGGGTGAATTTATTGAGTCCACAACGCCGCTGTTGCCTGAGGGTGATGAGTTGAGAGAGACTCAACCAACCTTGGGCTTTCAACGGGTGATTCAGCGCGCCATTTTTCATGTCCAGTCCTCCGGTAAAAATGAAGTGCAGGGCGCCAATGTGTTAGTGGCGATCTTCAGTGAGCAAGAAAGTCAGGCCGTTTATTTCCTGCGACTACAGAATATTTCACGCATTGATCTGGTCAATTACATTTCCCACGGTATTGCTAAATACGCCAATCAATCTGAGCGTGAACACGATGAGGCTGAGAATCCGGCGAATGCTGAAGCGGGGGGTGAGGGTGGTGCACCAGAAGCCACTCTACTGGAACAGTTCAGCTTAAATTTAAATCATCAGGCCGAACAAGGTTATATCGATCCCCTCGTGGGGCGCAGTGCAGAGCTGGAGCGCGTGGGACAGGTGTTGCTACGCCGTCGCAAAAACAATGCTTTGCTGGTGGGTGAGTCTGGCGTGGGTAAAACCGCTATTGCAGAGGGACTGGCCAAGCTGATTGTAGAAGGTAAGGCAGCGGAACCTCTGGCGAACAGTGTGGTTTACTCCCTCGATATGGGTGCCTTGCTGGCGGGTACTAAATACCGGGGTGATTTTGAAAAGCGTTTTAAAGGCTTGCTGGCTGAATTAAAAGAGCAAGAGCACGCGATTTTGTTTATCGATGAAATTCATACCATCATCGGTGCCGGTGCTGCATCGGGAGGGGTGATGGATGCCTCCAATTTATTGAAGCCCTTGCTGACCTCCGGCCAGTTGCGTTGTATTGGTTCCACGACCTATCAGGAGTATCGCGGCATTTTTGATAAAGACAGAGCGCTGTCTCGCCGCTTTCAGAAAATTGATGTGCCAGAACCCTCGGTGGCTGAAACCATCGATATTTTAAAGGGCCTTAAGTCTCGCTTTGAAGAGCATCACGGCCTGCGTTATACCCAGGGGGCATTAAAGTCTGCGGCGGAATTGTCGGCAAAATATATTACCGAGCGTTTTCTGCCTGATAAAGCCATTGATGTGCTCGACGAAGCCGGAGCCTTCCAACAACTCCAGCCCGTGTCAAAACGGAAGAAAACCATTGGTGTCGTGGATGTTGAAAACACCGTTGCCAAAATTGCCCGCATTCCTGCGAAGAGTGTTTCCTCTTCTGATAAAGAACAGCTGCGGAATTTGGGCGACAAACTCAAACGTGTAGTCTTTGGCCAGAATGAAGCTATTGAGTCTCTCGATTCGGCCATCAAACTCGCCCGTGCGGGCTTGCGTGAGACCACCAAGCCGATTGGTTCCTTCTTGTTCGCTGGACCAACGGGTGTGGGTAAAACGGAGGTGTCGCGTCAATTGGCACTGACATTGGGGGTCGAACTGCAACGTTTCGATATGTCGGAGTATATGGAGCGCCACACCGTGTCGCGCTTGATTGGTGCCCCTCCGGGTTACGTCGGTTTTGATCAGGGCGGTCTGCTCACTGATGCCGTCACACAGCACCCCCATTGTGTGGTCTTGCTTGACGAAATTGAAAAAGCTCACCCGGATGTTTTCAACCTGCTGTTGCAGGTGATGGATCACGGTACCTTGACCGACAATAATGGCCGTAAAACAGATTTTCGCAATGTTATTTTGATTATGACCACCAACGCCGGTGCCCGTGAAATGAGCCGCACCTCGATGGGCTTTACCACGCAGGATAATAGTAGTGATGGCATGGAGAGCATCAAAAAAATGTTTGCGCCAGAATTTCGCAATCGTCTCGATGCCATCATTCAATTCGAGCCGCTGGGTACCGATATTATTGGCACTGTCGTGGACAAGTTTTTGGTTGAGCTTCAGGCTCAGCTCGACGATAAGTCTGTCGCTCTTGAAGTGGACGAAGATGCTCGCCTGTGGCTCGCTGAAAACGGTTACGATGAAGATATGGGCGCACGCCCCATGTCTCGCCTGATTCAGGAAAAGCTCAAAAAACCACTGGCCGAAGAAGTCTTGTTCGGTAAGTTATCTAGCGGTGGTGGTACTGTGAAAGTCAGTCTTGAAGAGGGTGAAATTGCGATTGAGATTATCGCTGCTTAGGGCTGCGGGTTCAGGCTAAGTACACAGGGTGGGACTAGCGCCCTTTACTACTGGCTAGAAAGAAGTTGTGAAGGGTGATCCACAAATCGTAAGTATAAAAAAACCGAGCAAGAGGCTCGGTTTTTTTATGTAACCCTATATCTTCGCACTAACTCGCTTTATGCCTTTAAGCTCGTTTTTTCAAGGTTATAGCAAGAGAGAGTGTTGTTAATTCAGAGGTCTAGCGCGCCCGGTAGGTGATTCGGCCTTTGCTCAAATCGTAGGGTGTCAACTCTACCTTGACCTGGTCACCGGTCAAAATACGAATATAGTTCTTGCGCATTTTGCCAGAGATATGTGCGGTCACAACATGACCATTCTCCAACTTTACGCGGAAGGTGGTATTGGGCAAGGTGTCAATGACCTCGCCGTCCATTTCAATGTGTTCTTCTTTCGCCATACGACTGCCTGATTCCAGCTGTGCTTGTAAACATCGGGGCGGCATTGTGCACTATTACATTGCGCTTAGCAAAAATAACCTTCTTTTCAGCACTTATTTGCTTGAGATAAGGCAAGTGGCAAGCCTTTTAACTGTGAAGATTAGGCTAGAGGGTTTTAATATTCATCTTTTCGAGCGCTAGGGGTGGCCTGTTGTGTCAGTCTGCTAACTTCTCGGTCGATGGTATAAACGCCATGCCCTTCAGCGGTGATCATTTCGATACGGTCGAGGGTTGATTTCAGTTTGAATTCTTCTTCATGCTGCTCTGCAACATACCACTGTAGAAAGTTATGGGTAGAAAAGTCTTTCTCGTTGAGGGCGACTTCTACTAGATCGCTAATTTCGCGAGATATTTTGACTTCGTGTTGAAGAGTATCCTCAAAAATATCTTTTACTGAGTCCCAAGAAGACGGTGGTGCGTCGATTTGTGCAAGCTGCGGCAATGCGCCAGTTTCCAACATGTAGTCAAATAATTTTTCCATGTGCTGCTTTTCTTCATTGGCCTGTAAACGAAAAAAATCGGCACAACCGTCATAGCCTTTACTCGAACACCAGGCACTCATTTGTAAATAAAGTACCACCGAGTAGCTTTCGGAGTTTATTTGGGCATTCAGCTTTTTTGTGAGGTTATCGCTTAGCATTGAGTCACCTTATTACTACCTAAGATGCTTAATTTTATCATAACTAGAGCACCTCTTTTAGCAGGCAGTGCTTGTTGCTACTTAATTCGCTTCGCGTTAGATCAGCGTTTTAAACCCGCAACCAGCGGTTTTCGATATACAATTCAGCAGGGCGAAATTTTGACTTATACATCATTTTCGCGCTGTCTCTGATCCAGTACCCAAGGTAGACATAGTCGAGTGCCTGCTCGTTAACTAATTGAATTTGCCGGAGGATGGCGAGAGTACCCAGACTGCGTTCTGATAGATCGGGATCGTAATACGTGTAAATGGCTGATAAACCATCGTCGAGCCAGTCGCTCACGGCGCAGGCAACCAGTTTTTTGTCGAGCCGAAACTCGATAAAGCGTGAGCACTCCCAGGGCTTGCCGATAAAGTCTCTATACTGGGCCATGGTGGCAGGATACATATCGCCATCACTGTGGCGCGTGTCGATATATTTCTGATAGAGGGTGTAATGCTCATCGAGATTGATAGTCGTTTCGATTGTGGCGCTAATATCGCTATTACGTTTCAGGCAGCGCTTTTGGCTGCGAGTGGGCTGAAAGCCAAGAACGGGCACGCGCACCGGAATACAGGATTTACACGAGGCACAGCGCGGCGCGTAAATATACTGCCCGCTGCGTCTAAATCCAATGGTTGTTAAATAGCTGTAAGTCGCTGTATTTATGGGGTGTTTGGGGTCCACAAAAGCGGTGGTCGCTTGCTTGTCTGAGAGATAGCTGCACGGGTGGGGTTCGGTCAAATAGAGTTGTATTTTATGTAAATCCGGCGTGATATCTCTACTCATCTTGCGCCCCGTTAGTGTTGCGTATGAATTTTGAAAGCCGTTTTGCGGCTTATATTTACCATTGAAAGGGTTAGACCTTAGTTGAAATGAGCTTGGCAGGCCAGTCTATTGTGAGTTGTGCCGCTTTGTTGAGAATGGCACAGAAATCTTCACGAGCTATATTTCTTGCACCAAGAGAGTTGAGGTGTTGGTTTTCAATCTGGCAATCAATCAGTACAAAGCCTGCTTGTTCCAGCCCTTTGGCAAGGTGGCTAAAGGCAATTTTGGAGGCATTGCTGGCACGGCTGAACATGGACTCCCCGCAAAACACATTACCAACCGTAAGACCATAAAGCCCACCGCAAAGATCGCCGTTCATCCAGTACTCGACGGAATGGGCATGCCCGGCTTTGAACAGACGAATATAGGCGGCAATTATCTCGTCACTAATCCAGGTATGACTTTCAGTGGGCCTGTTTAGGTGTTCAGGGCGAGGTTCGGCACAAGCCTTGATAACTGCTGTGAAGGCCTGATCGGTGGTGATCTGGTAGCCACCTCGGCGCAAGGTTTTAGAGAGGCTTTTGGAGATATGGATTTGCTCAGGGGGGATAACCGCACGGGGGTTGGGGCTCCACCAGAGGATGGGCTGGCCTTGTTCATACCAAGGGAATATGCCCCGGCGATAAGCCTTGAGCAGCGTTTCCACAGATAAATTGCCGCCAGCGACAAGTAGGCCGTCGGGGTAGTCTAGGGCCGTGGCGGGGTCGGGGAATTCGGGGTGCTGGGGGTCGAGAAAGGGCAGGTCCACGGTTTCAATTCATGCCTTATTTAGGGTTGATGAAACATAGGTCTGCCCATGTTTATTTCAGCGCGTCTTACACTATTGTGTTTTTGCCGCTCGCCTTATAGCTCATCAAGATATTTCTCAGCATCCAGTGCTGCCATGCAACCCGAGCCGGCGGAGGTAATGGCCTGGCGATAGGTGTGGTCGGCAACATCACCCGCTGCGAAAACACCCGGTACGCTGGTCGCTGTGGCATTGCCGTTGAGACCGCCTTGAATGGTGATGTAGTTGTCGTGCATTTCTAGCTGCTCGCTAAAAATGCCTGTATTGGGCACATGGCCAATGGCGATAAAAACACCTGGCAACTCTAGTTCGTGGGTGGATTCGTCGAGGGTGCTTTTGACGCGAATACCGGTCACGCCGGCTTCATCACCTAAGACCTCATCGAGGGTGTGGTTCCACATGATGGTGATATTGCCGTTTTTAGCGCGCTCGAGAATTTTGTCCTGCAGTATTTTCTCCGACCGCAGTTGGTCGCGGCGGTGTACCAGAACCACTTCGCTGCAGATGTTGGCTAAATACAGTGCTTCTTCAACCGCCGTATTGCCCCCGCCAATCACAGCAACTTTTTTATCTCGATAAAAAAAACCGTCGCAGGTGGCGCAGGCGCTGACGCCTTTGCCCATAAAAGTTTCTTCCGATGGCAGACCTAAATACTGTGCTGTGGCTCCGGTTGTGATGATCAAAGCATCGCAAGTGTAGCTCGCGCTACCTTGTATGCGGAAAGGCCGTTGTCTTAAATCAACTTCTTCGATATGATCAAAAATTACTTCTGTTTCAAAGCGTTCAGCGTGCTTTTGCATTCTTGACATTAACTCTGGCCCCTGAACGCCATCGGCATCGCCGGGCCAGTTGTCGACATCGGTTGTAGTGGTCAATTGTCCTCCGTGCTGAATGCCGGTGATGACCACAGGGTTGAGGTTTGCTCGGGCCGCATAAACAGCAGCCGTCCAGCCCGCTGGGCCAGAACCGAGAATAATCAAACGATGGTGTTGTGCGTCCGCCATAATGCCTCGCGAATGATGAGATGGGTGGGAAAGGACGCTATGATAATGAATCTAGCCTGTGAGGCCAAACAAGTACGCAAAATGGCCGTTTTCCACGTAAGATAGGCCTTGAAAAACACCCTGTCGAAAGACTGCTTTAAGCAGTGGCTAGAAGATAGTGAGTCAGGCGTAAACCGATAATACCGGCGACGAGAAAAACATTGAGTAAAGCAGCCTCTAAAAGTAAAACCAACACTCGCGCTACAGAGCAAGAGCAAAGTTCCCTGCGCAAACGCTTACTGAGGCAAGAGGGGGCGTTGATAAGCTGGATCGTACTGTGTGCTTATTTGTTACTCGCTTTCAGTTCCTACTCAAAAGACGACCCTAGTTTTTCGTACACAGGCAGTGCCGAAGGTATTACCCACAACGCTGCTGGTCCTGCTGGCGCCTGGCTGGCCGATATTTTCTTTTCCCTCAGTGGCTACGTCGCCTATCTTTTTCCATTGTTGCTTGCTGTCAGGGCCTGGAATGTTTTCCAGCAACGCAAAATAGAAGATATTGGCTTTGACGGTGTGACGTTTATATTACGTCTCATTGGTTTGCTATTGGTGATGATCTCTGCCACTGCGCTCATGGAAATTCACCACGGAGGTCAATCCGCCCTGCCACACGGCATTGGCGGCATTCTTGGTAGCAGTGTGGGAGAGGCTGCCGCATCCGCTTTTAGTTATCTCGGTAGTACACTGTTATTGCTGGCCATTTTCCTTTTCGGAGTGACTGTTTTTACCGACCTGTCATGGCTGGCACTGGCCGATAGTTGTGGCCGTTTAAGCCTCGGGCTGTATAACAAAGTGCGACCCATAGTGGTTGAGTATTACGATCGACGACGTGATAAGCGCAGCTCAGAAGCCGCTTCCAAATCTCGTGAAGAGGTATTCCTACAGAAAAAACAAAAATTAGAGCAGCGTAAAGAGCCCGTTATTTCCAATCCCCTTGTCGCACCCGCACCGAGCAAGCGAGTTGAGGCAGAAAAACAAGTCCCACTGTTTAAAGATGTGCCGAACGGTTCGTTGCCCCCTTTAAACCTTCTCGACAATGCGTCAGTGAATAATAGCCTTGGATTTTCTCACGAAGCTCTGGAAGCTATGTCGCGCTTACTCGAACTGAAGTTACAAGACTTCGGGATTGGCGCAGAAGTGGTCGAAGTACTGCCTGGACCGGTGATTACCCGCTTCGAGGTGCAACCTGCTGCGGGCATTAAAGCCAGCCGCATTAGCGGCCTGTCGAAAGATTTGGCGCGCTCCCTTGCGGTGATTAGTGTGCGTGTGGTCGAGGTCATCCCTGGCAAGTCGGTGATTGGTATAGAAATCCCCAACGAACACCGAGAAATGGTGATGCTCGGTGATGTGCTTGCCTCACGGGTTTACGATGAGGCCAAGTCACCGCTGTCCATGGCCCTGGGGCACGACATCTCCGGTGAACCCGTGATTGCCGATCTGGCGAAAATGCCTCACTTACTGGTTGCTGGCACCACCGGGTCCGGAAAATCGGTGGGCATCAATGTCATGTTAGTGAGCCTGCTGTTTAAAGCCTCGCCGGAAGAAGTCCGACTGATTTTGGTTGACCCCAAAATGCTTGAGCTCTCGGTTTACGATGGCATTCCCCACTTGTTGACCCCTGTGATTACCGATATGAACGATGCCGCCAGTGGCTTGCGTTGGTGTGTCGGTGAAATGGAGCGCCGCTATAAATTGATGGCGGCCCTGGGCGTGAGAAACCTGGCCGGTTATAACCGCAAAATTGAAGAGGCCGAAAAGGCCGGTGAGCCTATTAGCGACCCTCTTTGGCAGCCCGATGAGCAAGCCGCCCTGTTTACCGAGGCTGAAACCGAAGCCCCGGCTCTGGAGAAGTTGCCCTACATTGTGGTGGTGATCGATGAGTTCGCTGACATGATGATGATCGTCGGTAAAAAGGTCGAGCAGTTGATCGCACGTATTGCCCAGAAAGCGCGGGCGGCGGGTATCCACTTGATTCTTGCCACTCAGCGCCCCTCGGTCGATGTCATTACCGGCCTCATTAAAGCCAATGTGCCGACACGTATTGCCTTTCAGGTTTCATCCAAAATTGATTCGCGCACTATTCTCGATCAGGGCGGTGCCGAACAACTACTTGGCCATGGTGACATGCTGTACCTGCCCTCGGGTACCAGTGTACCGACCCGCGTTCACGGTGCCTTTGTTGACGACCACGAGGTTCACAGTGTGGTCGCCGACTGGAAGGCCCGTGGTGAGCCGGAGTATATTGACCAAATTACCGACGAGGCCAGCACGAGTTCTATCCCCGTGCCGGGCTATAGCAGTGATGACGGTGATAGCGGCGACCCTGAAGCCGACCCTCTCTACGATGAAGCTGTCGACTATGTGCTAACCAGTCGTCGTGCCTCTATTTCCTCGGTGCAGCGTAAGTTACGGGTGGGCTACAACCGGGCAGCGCGCTTGATAGAGGCGATGGAGGCCGCGGGGGTCGTCAGTGGTATGAATACCAATGGCAGTCGCGAAGTGCTGGTGCCTGAACGTGCGGGTTAGGTTGATGACTTCGTGTGTTCCGTTGGAGCTACGTCGCTTTACCTGTTTGCTTTATTTGCTTCTGGGGTGTTTGTTGCCGGCAGTAGTACTTGCGGGTGAGTCGCCCGCGGCACAATTAAAAGAACTGCTACAGCCACTTAAGACCTTGCGGGCCGATTTTAGCCAACGTATCTACTCTGCCGACGGTTATGAGATACAAAACAGTCAAGGCGAGATGCACGTTGCCCGGCCGGGTAAATTACGCTGGATTATCGCTCCACCCATTGAACAATGGTTGATTAGCGACGGCAATACGCTGTGGCTTTACGATCCCGATCTAGAACAGGTGATTATTCGTCCCTTCCAGCAAAGCGTGGCCGATACGCCAGCACTCTTATTTGGCGGTGGAGCCGATCAGCTGGAGGAAAACTACAGCGTCAGCGTTAGCGACTCAGAGGCAGGCATTGCCTACGTGCTTAAGCCACTTGTCTCAGGGGGCGTGTACACACAAATTACTTTAGTATTTAAGGGCCAAACGCCGACACAAATAAGTATTGTTGATTCCCTCGCCCAGCGCACCGATATTGCTTTTAGTAATACCCAGCGCAATACCCCCTTAAGTCTCGAACAAATAGACACGCTGTTTAATTTTGTTCCCCCTCCCGGCGTCGACATACTGCAAGATGACTGAATCTCTTTTCTCGTCGCCATCTTCAGGAACCGATGATTCCTATCAACCCTTGGCCGCGCGAATGCGGCCGCGCCAGCTCGACGACTTTTTTGG
>JARGOV010000003.1:0-18712 GCA_029212965.1 Porticoccaceae bacterium | reverse complement strand
AAGTCCCTTAACCTGCTCGAAATTGCCAGTGACTTTGTGACAATGGCTGATGAGGGCACGGAGATAGTTATCGAGCGGGCCCAAGTGGAGCAGGTGATTACCACCGATACGCGACGTTTTGATAAAGGTGGCGAATATTTTTACGATCAGATTTCAGCCCTGCATAAAGCCGTGCGTGGTTCATCCCCTGATGGGGCACTGTATTGGTTTGCGCGAATGATCGACGGCGGTTGTGATCCGCTTTATATCGCCCGGCGCGTGGTGCGTATGGCCAGTGAAGATATTGGCAATGCCGACCCCCGCGCCCTGCGTATCGCCCTCGATGCCTGGGAGGTGCAGGAGCGCCTAGGTAGCCCTGAAGGAGAGCTCGCCATCGCGCAAGCCATCGCTTATATGGCCGCAGCGGCCAAGAGTAATGCCTTGTACAGCGCTTTTAATGCGGTGGTGAAAGATGTGCGTTCCATGCCCAGTCACGACGTGCCCCTACATTTACGTAATGCGCCGACCAAGCTAATGAAAGAGCAAAACTACGGTGCCGAGTACCGCTACGCTCATGATGAGCCGGAAGGCTTTGCCGCAGGTGAAAATTATTTTCCCGAGGCTTTAAAAGATAAGCAGTACTATCAGCCGGTAGAGAGAGGGCTGGAGTTGAAAATTGCTGAAAAATTGCGGCACTTACGTCAATTGAATAGAGCGAGCGCCATTCAACGTTACACCGATAAGGATGAGTCACCGTGCAATGGTTAGCCGTCGCCATCGGGGGTGCACTGGGTGCCATGGGTCGCTATGGCGTGGGTGCGATACTGTTTCCTGTCGAGGGTACTCGTTTCCCCTTGTCGACATTAGTTGTCAATGTGCTCGGCTCACTACTCATGGGTGTGGCGTATGTTGTTATTGTTGAGAAATCCCTGCTCGGTGGACAGTGGCGCGAGTTGTTGATGATCGGTTTTCTCGGCGCCTTTACCACCTACTCGACTTTCTCCCTCGATGCTCTGGCTTTGTGGCAAAATGGCCACCTCGCGCTGGCTCTGTCTTATGTTGTGGCGACCTTGGTTTTGTGCCTGGGTGGTACCCTCACGGGACTTGCGCTAACACGCCTTATGTAAGCTGTTCGACGTAAATTGTCGATTTAAGCTGTTGATTTAACTTATCGATTCAAATCTGTTGATTTAACTTCAGGAAAACCCCGTCATGCTCGACCCGAAAACCGTCCGTTCTGATCCCGAGCGCGTTGCAGAACAACTCCAAGTCCGTGGCTTTACGCTCGATGTTGCGGCTATAGAAGCCCTTGAAAACCAACGTAAATCGCTACAAATTAATGCCGAGTCGCTACAGGCCGAGCGCAATAGCCGTTCGAAAAACATTGGCAAAGCCAAGGCCGCCGGTGACGATATTGCGCCGTTACTGGCCGAGGTCGAACAGTTAAAAAGCGACCTGGAGGCAGCGGAAAAAAGCCTCCATGAAGTCCAGCAAGAGCTAGAAGTTTTGCTCAGTGGTATCCCTAATATTCCCGATGCCGAAGTGCCCCCCGGTCAAACAGAAGACGATAATGTTGAAATTAATCGTTGGGGCGAAGCTCGTCGCTTTGATTTCCCCATTCAGGATCACGTCGACCTGGGCGATAAGCTCGGCCTGCTCGATTTTGATGTGGCGGCAAAAATTACCGGCTCGCGCTTTGCGGTTATGCACGGCCAGCTGGCGCAATTACACCGGGCCTTAATTCAATTTATGCTCAACACCCACACTGTCGACAATGGCTACAGTGAAGTGAATGTGCCTTTTATCGTTAACAGTGATTCCCTCTACGGCACCGGTCAATTGCCAAAGTTTGAAGAAGATCTGTTTAAGCTGCGTGCCGACAATGAGTTTTATTTAATTCCCACGGCAGAAGTCCCCGTCACTAATCTTTATCGCAATGAAATTGTCGATGCCGATAAATTGCCCCTTAAATTTGTCGCTCACACGCCCTGTTTTAGAAGCGAAGCGGGCAGCTACGGTCGTGATACACGGGGAATGATTCGCCAACACCAATTTGAAAAAGTTGAGCTCGTGCAATTTGTGCGCCCCGAAGAGTCCCAAGAGGCGCTGATGGGTTTGTTGCGCAATGCTGAAGTCATACTCGAAAAACTGGGCTTGCCCTATCGCACCGTTATTTTATGCGGCGGCGATATTGGTTTCTCTGCGGCGCGTACTTACGACATCGAAGTCTGGCTGCCCTCGCAAGATAAGTACCGTGAAATTTCCTCCTGCAGTAACTTCCGCGATTTTCAAGCGCGCCGCATGAAGAGCCGCTGGCGCAATCCCAAAACCAAAAAGCCCGAACTACTGCACACAGTGAATGGTTCAGGCCTGGCCGTAGGGCGCACACTGGTCGCTGTAATGGAAAACTATCAGCGCGAAGATGGTCGTATTGATATTCCCGAGGTGCTACAACCGCTAATGGGTGGTTTAACCGTTATCGGCTAGGAACGGAGTTTTAGCCCATGGATTATTTACCCCTGTTTCACGACATTGCAGCGCGACCCTGTTTAGTGGTTGGCGGCGGTGATATCGCCCTGCGCAAAGTGCGTACCCTGTGCGAGGCCAGCGCCCATATTAGCCTTGTCGCCCCACACATTTGTCAGGGGCTGCGTGACATGGCGCTGGAGTATTCAGGGCTGTTAACGCTGCTGCAGCGCGAATATTGCGAAACTGACCTCGACAATGTAGTGCTCGCCATTGCCGCCACCAGCGACCAGCCTTTAAATGCGGCAATTTCCGCCGCTGCTAAACAGCGCAATATTCCGGTGAATGTGGTGGATAATCCTGCGCTGTGCAGTGTTATTTTTCCCGCCATAGTCGATCGCTCGCCTATTCAGATAGCCATTACCTCCAGTGGTACCAGCCCGGTTATGACGCGCCTGTTACGGGGGCGCATTGAAGCGCTTTTGCCCGGTAATACAGGGGCACTAGCAAAACTGGCTGCCCGCTATCGGGCCAAAGTGAAAACCCTTTTAGTGGGTGAAAGCCAGCGCCGCCGCTTTTGGGAAAATGTGCTCGACGGCAACGTGGCTGAAGCGGTTTATGCGGGCAATCACCAACAGGCTGAACAGCAATTAGTGGCCCAGCTTGAAACAATGGCCGCTGATGCCGATGCAGATGCTCAAACCTATGGTGAAGTGTATCTCGTCGGCGCAGGCCCGGGTGACCCCGACCTGCTCACCTTTCGTGCCCTGCGCCTTATGCAGCAGGCCGATGTGGTATTGCACGATAGGTTAGTGTCACCGCAAGTGTTAGCCATGGTGCGCCGCGATGCCGAGCGCATTTATGTCGGCAAGCGCGCGGGTGATCATGCCGTCGCTCAAACGGATATTAATCGTTTGCTCGTTGATCTCGCAAAACAGGGTAAACGGGTACTGCGCTTGAAGGGTGGTGACCCCTTTATTTTTGGTCGTGGCGGTGAAGAGATTGAACCCCTGGCCGAAGAGGGCGTGCGCTTTCAAGTGGTGCCGGGTATTACAGCGGCTTCGGGTTGCGCCAGTTATGCCGGAATACCCCTTACCCATAGGGACTTTTCCCAGTCGGTGCAATTTATCACCGGGCATAAAAAGGATTATAAACTCGACCTCAACTGGCCGAGCTTAGCGGTGCCCAACCAGACTCTGGTGTTTTATATGAGCCTAGTAAGTTTGGCCGATATTTGTGCTCAACTGGTTCAACATGGCCTGGCTAGTGATACTCCGGCTGCTCTGGTTGAAAAAGGCACCAAGCCTGAACAGCGGGTGGTGATTAGTGATCTCGCTAATCTCGCCGCTAAAGTCGCTGGCCTAAAAGTGCGGGCGCCCACCTTATTAATTATTGGCCATGTCGTTAGCCTGCAAAATAAATTGGCGTGGTTTAACACTGAAAATACTGAAACTAACAATCAGGAGCTAAGCAATGAGTGATTACGATGTCGATTTATTTGTCATTGGCGCCGGTTCCGGGGGCGTGCGCACGGCCCGTATGTCTGCCCAATACGGCGCTAAAGTGATTGTCGCCGAAGAACAGTACCTCGGCGGCACCTGTGTCAATGTCGGCTGCGTGCCGAAAAAGCTCTTTGTTTATGCTTCCGCCTTTGAAGAAGAATTTCGCACCGCCGCTGGCTTTGGCTGGACAGTCCCACCACAAAGTTTTGACTGGCCTACACTGCGCGATAATAAAACTCAAGAAATTGAACGCCTTAACGGTATTTATCGCAACTTGTTAAAACAGTCTGGCGTTGAGTTGATAGAAGGCCGCGCGCAAATCACCGGCCCCAATAGCGTGACAGTGAATGGTCGGGAATACACCGCAGGTAAAATATTGGTGTGCACTGGTGGCCGGCCCTTCGTGCCGGACTTTCCCGGTAATGAGCACGTTATTACGTCGGAGCAAGCTTTTTATCTCGACACCCTGCCTAAGCGCATGGTGATCGTGGGCGGCGGTTATATTGCGGTGGAGTTCGCCGGTATTTTCCACGGTCTGGGTGTTGAAACCCATTTGTTCTATCGCGGACCCTTGTTTTTAAGGGGTTTTGATGAAGACGTTCGTCAGCACCTCGCTACTGAAATGGCCAAGAAGGGCGTGCATTTACATTTTGATACGGACATCGAACAAATATCCAAAGACACCACTAAGTCGCAAGACCAGTTGACACTGAATTTGGCCGATGGCTCAACGATGAACGTCGATAGCGTGATGTACGCCACCGGCCGCAAAGCCAATACGCAAAACCTGGGTCTTGAAACAACAGCAGTGAGTTGTGATTCACGGGGCGCGATAGAGGTCGACGACTTCTTTCAAACAGCCGAACCCTCCATCTATGCCCTTGGCGATGTTATTGGCCGTGTCGAGTTAACCCCAGTGGCGATTCGCGAAGGCATGGCGCTGTCTGAGAATTTATTTAAAGGTGGGTCTACCAAGGTTGATTACGATTTTATTCCCACTGCCGTGTTTAGCCAGCCCAATATTGGCACCGTGGGTTTTAGCGAAGCCCAGGCACAACAGAAATATGGGGCTATTAAAGTCTTTGAATCCCGCTTTAAACCAATGAAGCAAACCCTCGGTGGTATTGACGAGCAAATTTACATGAAATTAATTGTCGATGCCGAAAGTGATCGCGTTGTTGGCTGCCATATGGTGGGTGAATCTGCCGGTGAGATTATGCAAGGCTTGGGGGTGGCGATTAAGGCCGGGGCGACCAAGGCGGATTTTGATGCCACCGTGGGAATCCATCCAACGGCAGCAGAAGAATTTGTCACCATGCGAACAGAGCGTTCGGCTTAATTTAGTTTGGCGCGAGACGCATGATGGTAAGCCGTCGTATGTCTCGCAAGTGTTCGGATTATTTAAAGAATGCCAGCAGTCAAAAGGGGCTACTGTTGAAGCCGAACTGAGAAGAGGTGAAAGCTAAAAAAAGGTCGCTAACTATTTTGACGAGCATTATTCAGTCGCTAAGTGGCGCTGTTAAGAATCGCACGTTCAAGACCTTAAGCTCATGTGTCTGGGAACCCGTATCTACGGTTTTGGTATACAGCCTGAATAACAAGCGGCGGGGGTAATATAAGGTTGTACAGGGGTGGTGTCCATCAAGTGACGTAAAACTTTACGTCACTTGATGTATTTTTCCATTAGTAATCGGCTGGAAAAATAAATATCTTTTTTTAAATCAATGAGATGTTTACCGTTATTGATATCTTAAATTGGAGAAGTACGTCACCCGACGTATTTTTTTGTGTCGGGTGACGCAGACTTAGCTGTTATATTTTTAAGAGCTCAGAGTTCGTGCAATATACGGAAATAGAAGATGAAAATAGAATCTAAAGATACTGATATTGAAAGTTTGCTAGTTGGATCATATTTTTACATCCCAAGATTCCAAAGACCATACTCTTGGGATGACGAAAACCTGAACGATTTCTGGAATGATGTAGTAGTTAATCAGTCTGAAGACTACTTTATTGGTTCGATGGTTGTTTTCAAAAAAGAGAAGCAGCAATTTGGAGTTGTTGATGGACAGCAAAGACTTACAACGATAACAATTCTTCTTTGTGTTATTAGGGACTATTTTTTGAAAGTAGGCTCGAATGACTTGGCAGAAGGTATACATCAGTTAGTCGAGCGCAAAGATAGAAGCAATAAAAACGAGTACGTCTTAAAAACAGAAACATCTTTTCCATATTTTCAAGAACACATTCAGAAGTTTGACGATGATCCTGAATTGGATGTCGATATTCAAACTGAAGAGAGAAACCTGAGCAATGCCCATAATCGCTTTAACAAACTCGTCGGGTCTGTTATTAGCGCAATCGATAATGACGCATCAATATCTGAAGAAAATAAGAATCAATCCAAAATAGATAAATTAATAAAGCTAAGGGATGCAGTTCTTAACTTAAATCTAATTTTTATAACTCTCGACAATGAGGATGATGCGTATCTTATTTTTGAAACTCTTAATACTAGAGGCAAAGACCTTGCGTTAACCGACCTCGTGAAGAATCACTTCTCAAAGCATCTAAAGTCTAGAGGGACGGTAGACCACGCAAGATTGAAGTGGGAGTCGATGCTAGATACGATACACAATTCCTCAAGCGATATTGCATCTGATAATTTCATCTATCATTTTTGGTCTTCAAGGTATGAAGCTGTTCCGTTAAAGAAGTTATTTCCTAAAATAAAGAAAGAAGTAACCAGAGCAAAAGCTAAGGAATATTTGAGCTCATTAGTATCGGATTCGAAAATTTATCGTTCGATACATGAGTCAACCTATGAATGGTCGAAGAATGAATCAGAGGCATCAGATTCATTGTATGCATTGCAAATGTTTAAGTTATCGCAGCCGACTCCGGCAACCATGTCCCTTGTTAGGGCATATAGGGAAGATAAAATTAAGTATAGAAAGCTTCGTGATACACTGAGTGCCATTGAGAAGTTTCACTTTGTATTTACGGCGATTACTTCATCAAGATCCTCTGGCGGCATATCAGCTATGTATTCTTCGTTTGCAATTAAGCTGTTTGAATCAAAAGATTCTCAAGAAGCATCCAACTTAATTCAAGAGTTTGTGGAAAAATTAAGAGATAAGCGACCATCATTGGAAGAATTTAAAGTTGCTTTCAAAGAGGTTGTATATACAAATTCAAATTCTAAACGAAAGAACTTAGTACGTTATATTCTTGAAAAGTTCTCCCTGCACTATTCGTATAAATATCCAGTTGATTTTGATGAGTTAACAATCGAGCATTTGTCTCCTCAGAAAAATATTGGTCAAGATGGTTGGGCAGAGTCATCTATTGGTTGCTTAGGAAACTTGATATTTCTTGACCAAAAGGTTAACGGCGAGATAGATACTAAAGGTTTTTTAGAAAAGAAAACCATCCTCACTGAGAAGGGATATTCGTTGCCAGAGTTTATTTTAAATGCAAACGAGTGGAACCCCGAATGCGTGTACAAACATGCTGAAGAAATGGCAGAAATTGCTTATTCGGAGATATGGAGAATATAACCAGTCAAAGCACTCGGACGCAGCAATGCTGCGCCGGTGTTTGAGGCGTTAGGCAAGATGGACTTCACTCCAATCATTCAACAAGTTTATGGAGTACTTTGGTGGCTAATTCCTTTAGCCATGATTACTGCGGTGGTGAAATCGCCATGGTTCAAAGGCGTAGTTGGTGAAACCTTAGTCAAGTTCACGGCTAAGGTTCGCTTGCCATCTGATGTATATCACCCCGTTCATAATGTCACGCTACCCACATTAGACGGCACTACCCAAATCGACCATATTTTTGTGTCTGTATATGGGATTTTCGTTGTAGAAACGAAGAACATGAAAGGGTGGATATTTGGAACGGAAAAGCAAGCGCAGTGGACTCAAAAAATTTTCAAAAAATCCTACTGCTTTCAAAACCCGCTGCGGCAAAACTATAAGCACATCAAAACACTATCTTCCGCTCTGAACCTGGAAGAAGAACATATTCACTCCGTTATAGTATTTGCGGGTGAGAGTACGTTTAAAACCAAGATGCCTCCTAATGTCACTCGTGGTGGTGGTTTCGTTACGTATATAAAATCTTTCGAAGAAAAGGTTTTATCGGATAGCCAAGTTTATGAAGCCGTTGATAAAATTGAATCTGGTCGCCTGACACCTTCGAGAGCAATAAACCGACAACATGTAGCCAACCTTAAAAGTCGAAGTGATGCTACTAGTGAACAAAAATGTCCAAAATGTGGCAGTGCTATGCTCTTGCGTACTGCAAAGCGAGGTTCCAATACCGGTAATCAGTTTTGGGGCTGCTCAGAATACCCAGCTTGTAAAACCATACGCAACCTTAACTAGTAATCGCATGCAGCAGTATGGGGTCAGGTTTTGCAATCCTGCATAATGAAACTCTTCTCTCCCATAGGTTGCAGGTAGTGGAGGGTGTCTATTTCAGGTTCATAGAGATACGCCTGGCGTCTTCTGTTTCGTTTTGGCATTTACTGGGTGGTGTTTTTCCAATTTAAAGACAATAAAAAAGGCTGCAAATGCAGCCTTTTTTATTACCGTGCTACTCAGCTTTAATAAGTGCTTAGTAAACGATGATACCGCGAATGTTTTTACCAGCAACTAAATCGTCGAAGCCTTCTTTGACTTCGTCGATGGAGTAGGTGCGAGAGCACATGCGGTCGAGGTCGAGCTGTCCTGTCTCGTAGAAGCCGAGCAGCTTGGCAAAGTCGACTTTAGCGTTGGTGCTACCGTAAAGACAACCGCAAACTTTCTTGTCAGACAATGGCATTTCCAGGGCGCTGAACGTGTATTCTTGGTCAGGGCTGCCAGCGCCGACCATGCAGGTGGTGCCGCCGCGACGAGTTGATGCGTAGGCCTGTGCAGCAACAGCGGGGAAGCCAATGACTTCAAAAGCATAGTCAACGCCAATGCCGTTGGTGATTTCCATGATTTGTGCAACGGGGTCGGTGCTGGCGTTGACTGTGTGGGTCGCGCCAAATTCACGAGCTGCTGCGAGTTTTTCGTCGCTCAGGTCAACGGCGATCAGTGGGTTGGCACCGGCGATTTTGGCGCCCTGCAAGGCAGAGAGGCCAACGCCGCCACAGCCAAAGATCGCGGCACTGCTGCCGGGCTTCACTTTGGCGGTGTTGAGGGCCGCACCGGCGCCTGTCATAACACCACAGCCAACCAGAGCCGCAGCTTTAAGGTCGTATTTCTTATCGATGGCAACGACACACATAGACGGGCAAACCACTTGCTCGGCCATATTGCCGAGTGCAGCGAAGGCACCAATATATTCTCCATTGAGTTTCACACGACTAGTGCCGTCGGGCTGCATGCCGCTGAACAGGTCCGTGGCTGTACACAGCCAGGGCTCCTGCTGGAGACAGAAGTAGCACTCACCACACATCGGGATAAAGGAGGTAATGACGTGATCGCCGACTTTAACGTTGGTTACGCTTTCACCGATTTCTTCGACAACACCTGCACCCTCATGGCCGAGAACTGTGGGCGTGGGCATGGGTAATTTGCCATTAATAACGGACATGTCTGACTGGCAGAGTCCAGTTGCCGCCATTTTTATCCTGACTTCATTGGCCTTTGGTGGATCTAGTTCGATTTCCTGAACTGAATATTCATTGGGTGCGGTAAGCACTACTGCTTTGGCTTTCATTGTCGAAACCTCTAAAGATTATTGTCATTGCGGTGATGAACGGCTTAAATTCCTTGTCAACCTGTTGATATTCTTGGTAATAGGTTGTTAACTTGTCTTGGCAGAGTTGCCTATTGCCGAGCGAAGCAGGGCAGAATTTAGCATACAAAAAGTTATGGATATAGTCCCAGTGCTTCTTGATGTGTTTTCTTTTATTGGCGAGAGCCTTTAAAGGCATTAGCGCTGTTAGCTGCTGAAGTGAGAGAGGAAAAAATGCGTTTAAGCAGGTAGCTAGCCAGTAGTTTGGTTACAAAAATAAACCTTATTGTCGACCTACTTCAGCCAGGTAAAGTGGTGGATACGGGCATCGATTTATAGTTATACATAAAAATAAGCGTTATTTGCTGCTGTTGTTTTTTTACAACCTGTAAATTTACTTCATCTTTCTGTACTATGTGCAGCGCGAAATTCGTAGTCTGATAAGTACCTGTTAGCGTTTAGCCGACGTGTACTTATCTAAACCATAACTTTGGGGGAAGCATGAGCACATCGAAAACGAAAATTATTTACACAAAGACAGACGAAGCACCAGCACTGGCAACTTATTCTTTGCTCCCCATTGTTAATACCTTTACCGCAGCGGCAGATGTTGAGGTTGAAACCAGCGATATTTCATTGGCTGGACGCATTTTGGCGGCCTTTCCTGACAAGCTCACTGATGAGCAGCGTGTCCCCGATGCGCTGAAAGCGCTGGGTGAATTAACTCAAGAGCCCAATGCCAATATCATCAAGTTGCCTAACATCAGTGCTTCTATTCCTCAATTACAGGCTGCGATCGCTGAGCTACAAAGCAAGGGTTACGATATTCCCAGCTACCCAGAAAGCCCCGAAAATGATGAAGAGGCCGCTATTCAGGCAAGCTATGCGAGTGTGTTGGGTAGTGCGGTGAACCCGGTGTTGCGTGAAGGCAACTCTGACCGCCGCGCACCGACTGCGGTTAAAGAGTTTGCTCGCAACAACCCGCACCGTATGGGCAAGTGGAGCCAGGCTTCACGAACCCACGTGGCTCACATGCGCAGTGGTGATTTTTACCATAGCGATATTTCTTGCACGATGGATAAAGCAACGACCCTGAAAATTGAACTGCACACCAAAGACGGCAAGGTCCAAGTATTAAAAGAAGTTCCCGTGGAAGATGCTGAGGTGGTCAGTGCTCAGTTTATGAGTACCAAAGCGCTGCGCAAGTTTCTGGACGAGGAAATGGAAGGCGCTCGCAATGCAGGTCTGTTGTTTTCCCTGCATCTTAAAGCCACCATGATGAAGGTTTCCGACCCCATTATTTTTGGCCACGCTGTTACCGTTTACTTTAAAGATGCCTGGGAGAAGCACGCTGAAACGCTTGATTGTTTGGGTATTAACCCCGATGACGGTCTGGGTGCTGCGCTGCGTAAGGTAGACAACCTGTCTTATTCCAAGCGTGCCGAAATTGAAGCTGATCTGCGTCAGTGCTACGAAACGCGTCCCATGCTGGCGATGGTTAACTCTGATAAAGGTATTACTAACCTACATGTGCCCAGCGATATTATTGTCGATGCCTCTATGCCGGCAATGATTCGCGACAGCGGCAAAATGTGGGATTCTCACGGTAAGCTCGAAGATACCAAAGCGGTTATCCCCGATAGCTGTTATGCGACGATTTATCAGGAGGTTATTAACTTCTGCAAGCATCACGATGCCTTTGACCCCTCGACGATGGGCACCGTGCCCAACGTGGGTTTAATGGCACAAAAGGCTGAAGAGTACGGCTCACACGATAAAACCTTTACCCTGCCAGTCGACGGTACCATGCGTGTGGTTGATAGCGATGGCAAAGTTTGGTTACAGCACGAAAATGTTGAAGCCGGCGATGTGTGGCGTATGTTTCAGGCCAAAGATGCTCCAATTCAGGATTGGGTGAAGCTCGCAGTTACTCGCGCGCGTGCCAGCGGCATGCCCGCTGTTTTCTGGCTCGATGACCGCCGCGGTCACGATACACAAATGATTAAAAAGGTTGAGAAATACTTGCAGGACCATGATACAGAGGGCCTGCGTATTTCCATTCTGACCCCAGACCGCGCCATTCGTTACACTATGGAGCGTCTCAAACAGGGTAAAGATACTATCTCCGTCACCGGTAACGTACTGCGTGACTACTTGACTGACCTGTTTCCTATCCTTGAGCTGGGCACCAGTGCAAAAATGTTATCCATCGTGCCGTTAATGGCTGGTGGTGGACTATTTGAAACAGGGGCGGGTGGTTCGGCACCCAAGCATGTCCAACAGTTTGAGGAAGAAGACCATCTGCGTTGGGACTCCCTCGGTGAATTTCTGGCGATTGGCGTTTCACTTGAAGATCTCGCCGTTAAAACGGGTAACAAAAAAGCGGCTATTCTAGCGACCACGCTTGACCAGGCCACAGGTAAGCTTCTTGCCAATGGTAAGTCGCCATCGCGTAATGTCCGTGAACTCGACAACCGAGGCAGTCACTTCTATCTCGCCATGTACTGGGCGCAAGCTGTCGCTGCGCAAACCGAAGATACAGAACTGGCGGCTAGCTTTGCCAAATTGGCCGAAGGGCTGGCTGCTAACGAGCAAAAAATTGTTGACGAACTTATCGCCTGCCAGGGTAGCCCTGTTGATATGGGCGGCTATTTCCAGCCAGACGATGCCAAAGTTGAAAAACTGATGCGCCCTAGCGCTACACTGAATTCATTGCTCGATGCGGCGCTTTGATTCAGGGTTTGATTTAAAGCCATTTAATTGATGGCTAGACTCACAGTAAAAAACCCGGCGGCAGTTGATATTGTCACCGGGTTTTTTATTGATACGAAAGTAATTGTTAACAGAGTGATTAAACAACGTAAAAGAACTAGCTTTTATCGCCGCATTATGTCGCTCACCTTGCCAGCTTGGGTATTAATACAGTGCCCCGAGAGTTATCGAGTCTACGGGTGTTCAGCGCCCCACAGTGTAAGGCACCATAACCGCATTGGAGACGAGAGCGATTAACTGTGTGATTTTTGATGCAGGCAAACGGGACATTTTAATTCAAGGGTAAAATCAACAACTGGGGCAATTAACACCTTGTGGATTAAAGGACAGCTATAGCATATCTGACGATTCTTGGCATACCCGCAGTCAGAATAAATATTAATAAAGGGCGACTAATAGTTACTTCGCTTGTTGTAAAAAATGAAAGAGAGGTGAAATGTGGAAAAGAACTTTAAAATAATCATTGTCGAACACGAAGAAAGAGTTAGACAAGGGCTAATAGCTGTTTTTGAACACCATCATTTTGATGTTGAAGCCACAGACAATGCTGCCACCGGCTATGAAAAAGCGTGCAGCGGTGAGTTTGATTTACTTCTGCTTGATGCAAGAATGAGCGAGACTAATGCTGCTGAAATATTCGCAGGTGTGCGTTCTTTACATCCTGAGCAGGTCATTTTTATGCTCACCGCCGACTCGGATAATCAAGTTTTGATTGATGGTTTAAGCCACGGTGCCGATGATTACACTAGCGTCCCCTTTGCTTATAGCGATTTGGTACAACGCGCTAAAGCACTGCTACGTCGTACCAGGCTGCAAAATAAAAATCAGACTACAAAAGCAATTAAACTGGGTGGGAATATAGAAATTGATTGCCTTAATTTATCGGGGAAAGGAACGCAGGGTGAGCTTGAATTCACGCCCCGAGAAATAAGAGTGCTCGAATACCTTTATGAAAATAAGGGTAAAACGGTTGAGACTTATGAACTGCTTCATCAAGTGTGGGGTTATCCTCGCTATCTCAAAACTGAGACCCGCGCTGTTGATATTCATATTGGGAAACTACAGAAAAAACTTGAAATTGATCCCGAAAACCCGCAAATTTTACAACCGGTTGGTGATGAGGCTTATCAGCTATCGGTGTAAGTGGACTGCTCTATAAATTCTACAGCCGGGTAGAAACTGTATTCGGCCTTCTGTTATTTTATCCGGATTTGAATGTTGAGCAGATTATCCTGATCACGAAATAAGAACAGGGTAAAGCAGGCGGCCAGCATCGGCCAGGCAGCGAAGAATAATAAGTTGGCTCCTTCGAAAGGATTGTTGTATTGCTGCCAGGCTGAAAAGGTTGACACGCCGTGGAACAAAAACACCAGTCCGTAGGAGAGTGTCCGCTTGATACCAAAGAGAAAAGCCGTAAGTAGGAGTACCTCGGCCCCAGCCAGTAAATAAATGGCCGATTCGTTAACCCCACCTATGTGATAAAACTGTTGGAAAATAGCGATGGCGTGAGAGGGATTATAAAATTTATCTAATGTCCACATAAGCATGACCGCAAAAATGCTTATACGTAGACTTAATAATGCCAAGGGTAATTTATTCATTAGGTCTTGTCGCCTATGCAGTTGTTAGTGATGAAGCGGGTTGTTTTAGTCCTCCCCGTTTATGGGCACAGACTGTATAGATACAGCACTCAACAATTCAGTTGCGCATATTTATGGCAGGGGCAGAGCAAAGTCGAGCGTAAAGTGACACACCACCGTCACTGTCGCAATAGCCGCGAAATTAAGCCATATTCCCGCTCGGGCCATGGTTGGGATGCGGATCATTCCGGAACCAAAAACAATGGCGTTGGGCGGTGTCGCAGCCGGTAACATGAAGGCACAGCTGGCGGCCATGGTAGCGGGAATGACAAGCGTTAAAGGCGCGATATCCAATGCAGTGGCAATGGCGGCGACAATGGGTATCAAGGCTGTGGTGGTGGCCACGTTGCTTGTCAGTTCGGTGAGAAAAATCATCAGACTAACGATCATTAGGGTCATTACTAGTGGCGGCACCTCACCGATGGCAACCAGTTGAATAGCTAGCAGCTCGGCGACACCATTGGCGCGAATGGCGCCCGCCAGACAGAGACCGCCGCCGAGAATCAATAAAACTCCCCAGGGGACTTTGACGGCGGTTTCCCAGTCGATCAAAAAACGTTTTTCTTTAATATTTTCGGGAATGGCAAATAACAACAGAGCGGCGCCGATGGCGATGCCCGCATCGCTCAGGTGCGTCAGACCGGGAAGGTTAACCAGCAGGGGGCGGGCCATCCAGCCGAAGGCGGTAAGGGCAAAAATGATCAATGTCAGTACAGAACCACGGTTCCAGGGCTCGGCACGGGTGTTTAGATTGTAGTCATTGTCGCCTGCACTGGCGGGCAAACGAAAAATAAAGCGTGTGAGCAGTAACCAGGTGACCGGGATAAAGACGGCGACCAGAGGCACACCGATTAAGATCCACTCGGCAAAACTGATGGTTTGCCCAAATTCACTTTCAATAAATGAAACTGCAAACATATTGGGGGTGGTACCGACGATGGTGCCGATCCCACCGATAGACGCGGCGTAGGCAATGCCCAGCAGCAGACAGACGGCAAAGCGCTGTTTGTGGGGCGAGTCGTCGCTTTCCATAGCGATCACACTGAGGGCGATGGGTAGCATAACAATGGTAGTGGCGGTGTTGGTGATCCACATGCTCATCACGGCGGCGGAGATCATAAAGCCACCCACCAGACGGCGTGGCGAGGTGCCGACTAAACGCAAGACAAATAGCGCAAAACGTTTGTGTAAGTGCCAGCGCTCCAGT
The DNA here is from genome assembly GCA_029212965.1 of Porticoccaceae bacterium. Lineage (GTDB taxonomy): Bacteria > Pseudomonadota > Gammaproteobacteria > Pseudomonadales > Porticoccaceae > Reddybacter. The sequence continues at coordinate 3,413 of JARGOV010000003.1, read as the reverse complement.
GCCAGGGCGAGTATAAAACCGCCGAGAAAAAGAAAAATTAAAGGGTGGGCGTAGGCACTGGCCGAGTCTTTAACAGATTGCGCGCCAGTGAGAGGCAGTACCGCGAGCGGCAGTAGGGCGGTGGCGTAAATAGATATCGCCTCGGTCAACCACCACACCGCCATCCATACTGCCAGTCCCGCGGTGACTTTGCCCGCCATGCCCAGCACCAACGTGTCGCCACTGGGTTGAATGATTTGCTCGGGCACAATAATGAGCATCAACAGCGCTAGCAGGGGGCCGCCGACCAACCCGTACCAACGGATGTTTGAGGTGCTGGTGTTGGGGTCGGGTATTGAGGCTTTGGGCATTACTTCAGACATGGTGGAGCTCTATGGCGGTTATTATTGGTGGGTATATTGACGGCAGCAACGCGTGTTGGATAGAGCCCGCTAGCCGAGCTCTACTATTAGCCGGGCACTACCGTTAGTCAGACTCTGCGAAGTGCGCCAGTGAGTTTGCGCAGCCGCAGCACTCCCCGGCAATAGCGCCGTCGAAGGGGTCAACCCAGGGGGGCAGGTCGACCATGAGTTGACGTTCTGCGGCTAACTGCAGGGTACGTTGTGGATTGATCACCCAGGGCCCGTTGCGCTCAACAGTAATACTTGCACTCTCGCCGGCGGCAAGTTTGCGCTCGCGGTCGCCATCGTAGGCAAGGATGCCGGGGCCTTGTACTGTTGTCGCCTGGTTCAGTGGCAAACGCTCGGCATTGAGAATATGAGCCGAGCGAAATAAGCCGGGTGACACCGGGGCGCGCAGTAAACGACCGCCCTCGTGGTGGCCGCAAAAGTCGACCCGCACACCAAAGTCGTCGGCGGCACTGGCGGGGCAAAGCAGGCCACCCAATGGTGACATGCCCACGGCATTGGGTTCGGCGCGGGTCAGTACCAGGGTTTTCATAAATTCTGGTTCAAAGGGGCCAAGATTGCCGATTCTATCGCCCTGTAAAAAGATCGCATCGACCAGGGCGATATCTTTTTCTCCATTGTCAAATGTGGCGGTAATGATTTTCGACCGCTCGCAGGTTTCATCTTTTGACAACTTGCCACTGGCCACCAGCCCGGCAGCCATACCGGCAATAGTGGGTTCGATCCACAGGGGGAAGACATTATTGGTGCCGGTTGACAGAGGCATCATCATCACGTCTTGCCAAATTTGAGTGACGATACGACTGGTGCCATCGCCGCCCATAACAATAATGACATCACAGCCCCGGGCCTTCATTTCACGCACCGACTGGCGGGTATCTTCAGCGGAGTGGGTGATGGGGTTTCTAATCTCTTCAACCTCCGCACCGATGTTCATGTTTTCCAGAGCGCCGAGCACTAGCCTGCGAGGGTCGTAGGGTGCCAGTATGCGGGTGCAACCGGTGGCGACAGCACCGACCACAATACGGCTGATCTGGTTGCGTTTACTTTCGTGGCTGACAGACTCAGCGCGAGCGGTGAGGCGACGGCTGTCACGGCCCGACATGGGGTTGGCGATAATTCCGAGAGAACCCATAGTGGCTTCCTGTGTAATTTGTTTTTCAGCGGGAGATTATAGGCTACAAAGCCTTTGCGGTAACATGTCTGCAGAATCAATTAATAATGCAGATATAAAAGGAAATTTACGATGATAAAAATCACCCGCTTAAACCACTCCGCTCTCGGTTGTCGTGTTGAAGTTGATGCCATGCGCCGTTTTTATGTTGACGTGCTCGGTGTGAATACTGTTGAACGCGATATTCCCGAGCAACTCGCCGCCTTAATTCCGGGTTTCTGGATGCAGTTTCCCAATGGTCAGGTGCACGTTATTCAATGTGACGAGTCGGATGGTGAACGTAAAGTGCTGCCGGAATTGGCCGGTAAACCCCTTGACCCTATGGGGCCGCACACGGCTTTTTATGTGGAAGATATTGAGGCTGTTGAAACACACTTGAGCAACGAAAATATCGAATATCAGCGCATGGATCAATTTATTTTTGCCGCCGATCCAGCCGGCAATACCGTTGAATTTCAACAGGACCCAGAGTTGTAGATTGAAGGCATTCGTTTAAGCTGAACACAAGAAAAGGCTAAACCAATGAGTGTAGAGGTTAACGGCATTGCCCATATTCAACTCACCGTGAGCGACGGCGAACGCTGCCTGCCTTTCTGGGAAGCACTGTGCCATTTTCTCGAAATGAAAACCTTAATACGCAATGACAATACGGTGTATTGCATTGGCAGCCGCACGGGTATTTTGGTGCGAACCGCACCGGCAGATAAGCAACATAAAGCCTTCGATCAAAATACCAGCGGTCTTCACCATTTTTGTTTTCGCGCCCGAAGCAAAGAAGATGTCGACAGCATTTATCAGTTTGTCCACACGCAGCTTAATGCCAATATTGTTCACGCTCCTGAGGACGGCTCCCATTTTGCCCCCGGCTATTATTCGTTTTTGTTTGAAGACCCCGACGGCATTCGGGTTGAATTTAACTATGTGCCCGGTAAAGGGCATTTCGGCGACCAGGGTCGCCTGGGTGAGCAGGGGCAGGGGCCAGCCAATCAATACGGGGAAGAAGGTTTGACAGATGGATGACTCTACGCAACCACAACTTGTGTTTTCTTGAAGAGGGCTCGTATCAGAGGACGCTTGTGAGAGAAGGGCTGTGAAGAGCACGTCTGTGAAGAAAGCGCCTGTGATTTTTATAAAAGGTAACTCGGCTCTAAAGCAAGAGACCTTCGAGCCGAAGGGGCGTTAGTCACTCACGCTATTGAGTGACCGTGTTTCTCGGCACGTCCCTAAAGGGGCGGTCGACATCGGTGCGTGGTTCTTTCGGTAGGCCGAGGCTGCGCTCGGCAATAATGTTACGTTGGATTTCGTCGGTGCCACCGGCGATAGACTCGGCGGGTGTCGAGACTAATATTTCACTAATCACACCGTTCAGGGCGCCATCGTCACCGGTTAACATGGCATCGTTACCGGCAATTAAGGTGTGGGCCTGTGCGGCGAGGCGGGCAACCTGGCTACCGGCGAGTTTGCCGAGGGAGCCTTCAGGCCCCGGTTGACGACCAAGGGCGTGGGCGGCTTTAACACGGCGGCCTGTCCATTCTGCTGCTTTAGCCATCATCAATACTTTGGCGATGGCCTGGCGCACGGTGGGGTCGTCGTACTTGCCGGTAGCTTTGGCGCGCTCAATCAATAAATCAACGCGCCCGGCCCGTTGGGGATACCATTTATAGGGTTCCATCACGCTGGCGATTTCGACACGCAACTCTTCGTAAATACGGCCCTTGCCTTTTTCAGACTTGCCCCAGGAGCGAAGGCCGTCTGACAATCGGCGTTCGTGGGCGAGGGTGGTCATTGCCACTTTCCAGCCATTGCCCTCTTTGTCGAGCATAAATTCAGGG
>JARGOV010000040.1 GCA_029212965.1 Porticoccaceae bacterium | reverse complement strand
TAGTTAACAAAGATAATTTGATTGGGTGGCGGTGGAGGTACATGAATACAGGCGCCAAAAAAAGGCACCAAGAAAAACTGTGTGATCGTTTGCGCGTCATCAAATTCAAGCGGCACGATAAAACCTGGAATTCGAATAGCCTGGCCTGCTAGCTCAGGGATAATGCGCGTTGAAGCTAAGGCCTGCTGGTAGCGATCATCCTCGGCGGCGGCAAGGCTGTTTTGGATTTGACTACTGATTTGATCCTCGAAAGAGCCATCTTCAACATCAGTTACATAGCTGGGCGGATTCAGCAAGGCGTCCAAGTCATCTTTTGGCATTAAGTCGACCCATTCGACAGTCTTAAAAGCTGACGCTGGGAGTGCTGTTATGCTGGTAGTTAAAGGCGCTTGTGAGTCGCTGTTCGGTTCGACGACTGTCGTCGTTTGTTGCTGGGCCGTTGTTGAGTTCGCTAAGTTCGGCGCTTCATTGTCATCTTTGCTGGTTGGCTTGTCACACGCCACCAGCATCAGCGTGCTTATACCTAATAGCGTTAAATTTCGAGCCAAGCTTAGAGTTAATTTCAATTTTCGAAGCCTATTTTTATCACGCTAACTTGTAATAACGGGTTTTTGTCAGTAGCGTTACATTGTATCATTTAAAGGGGCGCAGGTAATCATAGAAAAGTTGAACCTTAAGGAACAAGATGGCCATTGATCTTTTAAATGTTCGTTTCCACTATCCGCAGCAGCCAAATCACGAGGTATTAAACATACCTTTATGGACTTTGCCGGTTGGTGAGCAAGTTTTTATTCATGGCCCTTCAGGTGGCGGTAAGTCGACGTTGCTCAGTGTGCTCAGCGGCTTACTGATACCTGATGAAGGGCAGGTGAGCATCTTTGGGCAACGTCTCGATCAGATGCCGAACCGGCGACGCAACCAGTTTCGAGCCAATCACATTGGCTATGTTTTCCAGCAATTTAATTTAATACCTTATCTCAATGCTCTGGATAATATACAACTGGCGAGCCGGTTTGCGCAGCGAAAAAAAGCGCCAGTGTTGCTTGGGGATATTAAAAAACTACTCACCGATTTAAATATCTCAGCGAGTGATTGGCATAAGCCTGCTCGCGCTCTCAGTATTGGCCAACAGCAGCGGGTCGCGATTGCGCGCGCACTAATTAACAAGCCAGAACTGCTTATTGCCGATGAGCCGACCTCTTCACTTGACCCCTTTAACAAAGAGGCCTTCATGGCGTTATTGATGTCTATGGTTTCTGAGAATGGCATTAGTTTAGTGTTTGTCAGCCATGACCTGTCGCTATCCCATTATTTTAACCGGGTAGAATCTCTCAATGTTATTAACCGTTGCGGGGACTCACCGTAATGTTCGCTAAACTGGCACTGCAAAGCTTGCTCGACCGTAAAGGCTCGGTCGTACTTTCGCTCATGGCGATGACTGTGAGTATCTTTGTTCTCTTGGGGGTCGAACATATTCGCCATCAAACCAAAGAAAACTTTTCTAATACGGTGTCGGGTGTCGACCTGGTGGTTGGTGCTAGAACTGGCAGCTTAAATTTATTGTTGTATTCTATTTTTAGGATCGGTGCTCCAACGAATAATATCAGCTGGGAAACCTACGAGGCTATTGCCAGTAATGCGAAAGTTAAATGGGCAGTGCCGCTTTCTCTCGGGGATTCCCATAAAGGGTTTCGTGTGTTGGGTACTACTGGCGATTATTTTGATTATTTTAGTTACGCCAATCAGCAACACCTGAATTTTGCTAAGGGCCAAGCGTTTCATCAGGTGTTTGATGTGGTTCTCGGCGCGCAAGTTGCAAAGAAACTGGGTTACCAATTGGGCGACAAACTGGCTTTGGCGCATGGCATTGCGGCCACCAGCTTCAGCCTGCACGATGATCGGCCCTTTACTGTCGTGGGAATTTTAGCGCCTACCGGAACGCCGGTTGACCAAACCCTACATGTCAGTTTGCAAGGTCTTGAGGCAATTCATATCGACTGGCAACAGGGTGTTAAAATGCCCGGTAGCACTATTACCCAGGCAGAACTTGAGAAAGCAAAGCTACAACCGAAGAGCGTAACTGCCTTGATACTGGGCCTAGAATCAAAAATGACAACATTTCGGGTGCAAAGGGCCATCAATCAATACAAACAGGAACCCTTGTTGGCCATTCTACCCGGTGTTGCATTATCTGAATTGTGGCAGATGATGGGGGTGATAGAAAACACGCTCTTGCTGGTGTCGGCGCTCGTCTTTATTGCCGCTTGTTTGGGCGTCAGCGCGATGTTGCTTTCATCAATTCGTGAACGTCAACATGAAATCCAGCTACTGCGTGTTATTGGTGCACCTGCGTATTTTTTGTTCTTTCTGATAGAGCTCGAAGCGCTATTCATCGCTTTACTGAGTTGTGTGCTAGGTGCCGGGCTTCTCAGCGTTTGCTTGGTCTTTTTGCAGAACTATTTGCTCGGGCATTTTGGTCTACATATTGGCAGTAATTTCCTGACCGGCAATAACCTCTCTTTAATGTTGGCCGTGATCTGTGCTTCAGTGCTCGTGGCTATCATTCCAGCGTTGAGTGGATACCGACAGGCGAGAATTGTTAAGCGTTAATCGGTTTATATTCAAGCACTCCGTGCCTATCAAGAAAAACAATCACCTGGTGTCCTATTCTCTTGGGGAATTGCTCAATCTTTGTCATTAAAGACTTGTTCTTTCCAGTCGGTGCCCAATGCCTGTTCGATGTAATCGCGCATGAACTGGCGAATTTTTTGTGATGGGGTAACGTCCTCCTGTTCGCAAAGTTTCTCAAAGGCTGCTTTCTTTTGGGGATCGACCAGAACTGTCAATCGGGCAGTGCGCTTTTCCATAGTGTCGCTCTTTCCTGGTTCAGTATGCATGAGAAGCGAATAACATCGAAGTGTACCTGAACACAACGCCGGGGCCGAAGGGCTCCGTTTGGGCTTGTTCTTGGCCTGTGAGTGATAGCACAGGGCCTGCGTTTATTCTTAAGAGTGGGTGTATGTCTTGGTAGGACCAAGCATCGCAGCTTCCATACCCTCAAATGCAGGAGGGGCATCTGGGTTAAAGAGTAGCTGCTGAATACATTCTGTGGCTTCAATTGAGCCATTTACCATGAGAACACCGGGCTCAAAACCTCTACGCTCCTCAATCTGATGGCGGATAAATATATTCTTTACAGCATGTGATTGCTAGGCGATTTCCTCATAAAACCCATTTGTACTCGAGTGTCAGGTTCAGCACTGCTGTATAAATCATTCACAAACATGTTTTTGCCGCTGAGTTGGGAGCCTACTAGAGATTTCAAGACCTCGGGGGTAATTGGTCCACTGCTCTTAACAAAATATTTATCGTTGGGAGAGTTCTAGTACAGGTATTGGTGTCCATACTTGGACAGCTGTTGGATCAAGTGGGAGTTACTCATTAGGGTGACCTCGACGGATTTAAGTAAATAAAAGCTCATTAGATTATAATATAATTATAATCTAATGTTAAAATAATATGACTCTATGCTGGCGTAGCGTTCAAACATATCGCTTAGGAGTAGGACCATGCTGATGCCCCAACAACACTTGTTTTCTTTGCGACTCGGCCATGCGCTTCGCGAGGTGTTGGCTGAAGGGTATGACCGCAAAGCCTTTCTGAAGGACCTAATTGCGGGTTCGACAGTGGGTGTAATTGCTATTCCCCTGGCAATGGCATTAGCGATTGCCAGCGGTGTGCCACCGCAATATGGTCTGTACACCGCCATTGTTGCAGGGGCAATTGTTGCCTTGGCAGGTGGTAGCCGCTACAGCATTTCAGGGCCCACGGCTGCCTTCGTGGTGATCTTACAGCCATTGACGGTGAAGTATGGCCTGGCAGGATTGCTGCTGGCCTCGGTAATGGCTGGTGCCATACTTATTGTTATGGCCTACGCCCGTTTGGGCCGTTTTATTGAATACATTCCAGAATCAGTCACGCTGGGCTTTACCGGGGGTATTGCCATTGTGATAGCTGTGTTGCAGATTCCCGATTTTGCTGGCTTGACATTGCAGAGCGTGCCCGAGCATTTCATGGGTAAGGTTACTGCTATTGTCACCCATTTCCCCCAGGTCAATTTAGGGAGCGTTTTGACCGCTGGCTTTACTCTGGCAATGATGATGTTGTGGCCGCGCTTGAAGACACCAGTGCCGCCCCATCTTCCAACGCTAGTGCTGGCTTGCTTACTGGGGGTTTTTCTCAGTGGCTTGGGCATGGAGGTCGATACCGTTGGGTCGCGTTTTCACTACCTGTTAAGCGATGGCACAGAGGCGGCGGGGATCCCCCCCTTTCTGCCCGCATTGGAGTGGCCGTGGAGTCGCGCCGGCGACGATGGCCAGCCGCTTGAGCTCTCTTTTGCCCTGGTGTCAGATCTGTTGCCCGCTGCTTTTGCCATTGCCATGCTGGGCGCGATCGAATCACTCTTGTGTGCCGTTGTGCTCGATGGCATGTCTGGCAAACGCCACAGTGCAAACAGTGAATTACTGGCTCAAGGCTTGGCGAATGTTATCACTCCCTTTTTTGGAGGAATCACCGCCACCGCAGCCATAGCGCGCTCGGCAACAAACCTGAAAGCCGGCGCTCGCTCGCCCATTGCGGGCGTGGTTCATGCACTGGTTGTATTGCTGGGTCTATTGTTGTTTGCCGGTGCATTGGCTTATGTGCCAATGCCCGCCATGGCAGCGTTATTGATGGTTGTCGCTTGGAATATGAGTGAAGCTCATAAATCCGTCAAGCTTGTCAAGAAATCCCCTGGCACCGATATATTGGTTTTTCTAGTTTGCTTGTCTTTAACGGTATTTGTGGACATGGTCGTAGCCATCACGGCGGGTGTCCTCCTGGCGTCTTTGCTGTTTATGAAAGAGCTGGCCGCCATCACACACGTGGTTGATATCAGCGATAATCGCGATTTTCATCGCGAGGCGCTACCCGAGAACTGGAAGGTATTTAAGATTCGTGGTGCACTTTTTTTCGCCCCGTCAGATCGTATCTTTGGTGAGTTGGCCCAACACGCCCAGAGCCTCGATGGCATTATTTTGCATATGCGCTATAGCTCCTATTTAGATGCGGGCGGTTTGGCGGCTATCGAGAAACTGATGGCCCATTGTCAAAAGAAACAGGTACATCTGGTTTTTTCAGCCTGGCAATTTCAGCCGTTAAAGACACTGGCTCGGGCGCGTGGGGACTCATTGAGCGCGTTGGACGCCTCTTTTCCCACCTTAATGGCTGCCATCAACGAAGCGCAAAAGCGAGATAAACGCAATGAAACTGAATGAGGCGATTGAACGGGGCAAAACGGCTCACTGGCAAAGTGCGCAAGTTCGGGTTCGCCCGGGCAACCCCAACGAATGGTTTGTGATGCTGCACGACACGCACCATAAATCTTATATTCTCGCTGATAACGATGATCGGCCTATTGCCGCTGAGGAAATAAATCAGCTCGTTGAGTTTATTCGGGTTATTGGTTTAAAAGAATTTACTGTGTTTTTATAATTTCTGTAAGAGGCTACTAAGAATGTCAACTCTCCCACCCTGTCCCAACTGTCAATCGGAATTCACCTACGAAGATCGCGACCTACTGGTGTGTCCAGAATGTGCACATGAGTGGCAAGTAACGAGCGGAGGAGAAACCGATGATGAAGCTGTTAAGGTCGTCAAAGACGCCAATGGCAACGCTCTGCATGAAGGAGATAGCGCGACCCTGATTAAAGACCTGAAAGTAAAGGGCAGTTCAAACGTGCTAAAAATTGGCGCCAGAGTGAAAATTAACCGCATTGTCGATGGTGACCACAATATCGATTGTCGGGTCGAAAAAGTGGGCGAAATGATGTTGAAATCAGCCTTTGTTAAAAAAGCCAAGGCGTAAACGATACGTAAGGCTACGGCCTGTTTCCGACTAATGGTGTATTCTTAGAGTGCCAACTTTTGAGGATAACGCGAACCTAGTGGTACCGGGTCTTCTTCGGGTACTCATTTGCCGTAGGGGACGACCCGTAAGCGGTTAAGCTAGGCTCGCCGGGGTATCTTGCTCTGTTTTGCCCCTTGTGCTCGTTGCCCCTTGTACTCTATGTGGTGATATTCAAAGTATCCATCAGCGATTATTTGACCGGATTCAGCGGTAGGCGAATGTGCACATTGAGGCCACCGCTGGGTTCATTGCTTGCCGATATTACGCCACCGTGTAGATGTATCGCCCGTTCGGCGATCGCCAAGCCCAGGCCGTAGCCCCCGCTCTCTCTGTCGCGGGCATCGCCCACACGCACGAAGGGTTCAAATAAACGCGTCAACATCTCATTCGGCACGCCAGTACCATGGTCGCGCACATGAATAACTAGCCACCCAGTTTGTTCAGGGTCGTGCTGCAGGGTGATGTCTACCGAGGTGGATTCATCGGTGTATCTCACAGCGTTGCGTACGATATTTTCAAAGGCGCTTCTCAACAGGGCTTCGTTGGCCTCGATGGTTGCCGACGCACTATTGATGATACGCACCTGGCGATTCACGGCGTGGGCCTCAAAGTCTGCGTTTTCAGCGACTTCCTCTAAAAGGGTGGCGATATCCACAGGTTCTGAGTGGCTGAGCTGTTTACCGGATTCTAGGCGGGTAAGTGATAAGAGTTGACCGATTAGGTCATTCAGGTGCTCGGCTTCGCGTTCGATACGATCCAGTTCGGCGTTGCTTTGATGTTGTTCGCGCTGGCGCGCGAGCCCCAAGGCCACCTGTAGGCGCGCCAAGGGTGAGCGCAGTTCATGGGAAACGTCGCTGAGTAATTGCTTTTGTGAGCCAAGAAGGGCTTGTAGGCGTTCGGCCATATGATCGAAGTCGTGGGCCAGATCGGCAACTTCATCCCGGCGTTTGCCCATGGTTGACGCGACGCGCAGACTGAGATTACCGGCAGCGAATTGCTGGGTGGCGCTGCTGAGGCGCCGGATTGGCCGGGTGAGATACCCTGCCAAAAGAAAGCAGACTAGGCCACTGACAATTGCCGCCACAACCACGGGAAGGGCAATAACCCGGGGCCTACTCAGCACTCTATTTAAAGTGATGGCCTGGAAGTCGGGCACTAGCAGGTATTGGCCGTTGTCGGGCACTTGAATCAGTTCACGGCGCTTAGGTGGTCGTCTCTCGCCCATCGAGCGGGGCGATGTGTTCCAGCGATCAGCGTGTTTCGCGAGATGAGACGATACGGGGCGATCAAGTAAATCGGTGCCTGTTTGGTCGATCAATAAAAAGGGGATTGCTTCACTTCGGTCCAAATTTTTTAACCACAACTTGAGCCCTTCAATGCCCTCATTTTTTGCGACGAGCCGCGCCTCGCCAATATAGGTCAGGTTCCGCTCGCGTGGGCTTTCGATCTCATTCTGTGCCCGCGTGCGCTCCAAAAAAAACGAGGCTGCCAATAGACCAGCGCCAGCGAACAGAATGAGTGACACCCAGAAGGAGAGAAAAATTTTCCAGAAGAGACGGTTCATCATGGTCAACAACGTGTGTACTGGTAGCCAACGCCACGCACGGTTTTAATTCTTTCCTCGCCATTGGCAAGAGGGCCGAGTTTTTTGCGTAAACTGCTAAGGTGCATGTCGATACTGCGGTCATAACGCGCCAGCTCTCTGCTCAGGGCACGTTCTGATAATTCTGCCTTGGACACTACGTGGCCGGCTTCACGCAGTAGCACTTCAAGCACGCTGTACTCCGTGCTCGTCATGGTGACAGGTTGTCCATGCAGAGTAACCGTGCGCGATCCGGTTTGAATTTCGAGCCCGTCAAGTTCCAATATTTCCGGTGGCGCTGCTGCTTCACCCTGAGGTGTTGGTGACGGTAAGCGCCGGAGTATGGCGCGGATGCGGGCGACCAACACGCGCGGGTTGCAGGGTTTTGGTAGGTAGTCGTCGGCGCCCAGCTCGAGTCCGACAATGCTATCGACATCTTCACCGCGGGCGGTGAGCATTAGCACGGGTAGTACAGAGTCTGTTCGCAATTGGCGCAAGACATCAAAACCATTGAGATGGGGCATCATCACATCGAGTACCACCAGCTCGTAGTCACCTGTGCGGGCCTGGCTTAGTGCAGACTGGCCGTCATGGGCCATGCCTACATGGAAGCCCTCGGCTTCGAGGTATTGCTTGAGCATTTCGCACAACTCAATGTCATCATCTGCCAGTAGTATTCGGTTCATGGCATATTTCCGATCTAAATGAAAAGACTGGTACGGATGTTGGCACAAAGATAGGAATAAGTAATGGCGTGTTCTCCATAATACCCCGCCTTTACACAACTTTACTCAGCCCTGACACACATTGACGTTGAGATTCTCTAATCTGTCAGCATGCTTTGACTTACAGAGCATTTCATTGACTAAGACAGGAAATTAATTATGAAAACGTCATTAAAAGCCATATTAGCCAGTACATTGATCGTTAGCTCTCTGGGGCTTGTTGCACCAGTGTCTGCCAAGCCGTCTGGTGATGGACCAGACTGTGAACGGGCTCGTCATCTGGAGGCAACTCATAAGCGTGGCGAAAAAGGATTTAACGTGGAACGCCTGGCCAAAAAGCTGGAGCTTAGTGAAGAGCAGCGTACTCAGATTGAAGGCATCATGGCAGCATCAAAACAGCAGATGAAAGATCAACACGACAAACTGCGGGCGAATCGTAAAAAGTTGAGATCGCTGACGATGCAAAGCACTCTTGATGAAGCGGCGCTGCGAAAACTTGCTGACGTACAGGGCGATTTGAAGGCCGATATGGTTGTGCTACGAGCGCAACAACGGGCGAAGATTAATGGCATTCTCACCGGTGAGCAACGCGCTAAACTGGCAGAGAGGGATGGCAAGAAACGTAAACACCACTAATTGCCATACCTTTTTACACGGCGGTCAACACAGCGCCGCCGTGTAAAAGAGAAGGTAGTCTGGGTGAAAACGGGGCTGTCAGTTGTGTTAATTCGTCCGTTATTGCCTGCCACAATGAAACGAGAGAATAGACAGCGCTATATCGGAAATTGCATCGATTGAGCATCCCTCCTTCTGGTCGCACAGGGTTATTTTCGTTGGGCTTAAGGCGGAATTAGTTGCTTACATTTGTCGATGAATAAGATTGCCAACCGCCACCAAGAGCGGCATAGACCGTCACCAAATTTAATAGAACATCAATTTCGCTGGTCGCGAGACTGTCTTCCATATCGCTTAGTGTCCGCTCAGCATCGAGCACCGCTAAAAAATCTGTTTCTCCTGCCTGGAACAATACTCGGGCCAAGGCAGCCGCGCGTTGTTGACTGGCGAATGCGCGTTGTAATTTATTCTGGGTAGCCCGCTTTTCGATGTAACGGGCCAGCGAAGTTTCAACCTCACTGAGGGCGTTTAATAGTGTTTGCTCATAATAGTCAGCGGCCATCGCTGCCTCCGCCTTTTCGACGTTGATCTGTGCGCGAATACGGCCGGCGCTAAAAATTGGCCATTGCATTAACTGGCCGAAGGAAAAGGTGTTACTCAGTTGATCGACCAAGTCGTGGCTGGTGTTGGATGCGCGACCAATACTGCCAGTCAGGAAAAACCGAGGGAAGAGCTCTGCAACCTGAATACCAATATCCTCGGTGGCGGCGGCCAGATCCCGTTCAGCCCTGCGAATGTCTGGTCTTCTACGCAACACATCTGAGCGTATACCGGTAGAAATGATATCAGGAGCTTGGGGCAGGGCTTGTCCAGAGACAAAGTTGGTGAGCAGAAATTCAGGGGGTTGGCCCAAAAGCACCGATAATCGAAATATGCTGGCTTTCATCTCTGCCTTCAAATCAGGGAGTCGGGACCGGGTCAGCTGTTCCTGAGAGCGCGCGCGGGAAAGATCAAACTCGTTGGCTTCACCGGCTTTGAAAAGGTCTTCGATAAGTTCAAAGGTTTTGCTTTGCAGGGCGATGTTCGTTTCAATAATGTCGATGCGTTTTTGCAGACCCAGTATATCGAAGTAGGTGCGGCCCACTTCGGCGACAATGCCGAGTAATACTGTGTCTTTATTGGCAATGGCGCTTTCCAGACGGGCGTCGCTGGCATTGGCCTGGCGACGCAGTCCTCCAAAAATATCCAGCTCCCAGTTGCTAATAATGCCGGCGTTGTAAAGGGTCTGTCGAGAGCCCGCCGAGAAGGTATTGGACGTAGTGCCACTCGTGCCCTGGCGAGTGTGGCTGAGGTTGCCATCTACAGTGGGGGCAAACAACGACCCGGTTTGCCTGCGCAGAGCATGGGCGCGGAGAATATTGCTCTTTGCGATCGACAGCGTTTTATTATGGGCCACGGCCTGATCAATATAATTTTCCAGGGTGGGGTCATTGAACTGGCTCCACCATTGGCTCAGTTGGCGCTCATCCTTGTTGATCGCGGGGGCCGATGTGGACCATTGATCATCAGCCTCAAGTTGGGGAGGAATATAATCGGGGCCGACGGTGCAGCTCGACATAATAACGGCAGTGACAAGCAGCAGGGCAAGGAGCACCGCATTGGGCTGTAACTCGAAGGGATAAATAGAAATATTGTCCTCGGGTTGCCACTTCATGGACCAACCTTTTTTTCAATCGTTTGCTGACCGGCCAAGGCGCGGCGCACATCCCCGGGGGAGCCGGTATGCTTGCACAGAACACTATAAGTAACGGGTACAACGATCAATGTAAAGGCTGTCGCGGCGAGGACGCCGAAGAACATCACAACCCCGATGGCAAAGCGGGTTTCCGCCCCGGCACCGCTTGAAAATATTAACGGCAGGGAGCCGGCCACGGTGGTAATGCCGGTCATAATAATGGGTCGTAGCCGCGTGCCGGAGGCTTCGAGTATGGCCTCGCGAAAGGCGGTGCCCTGGTCCCGTAGCTGGTTGACAAATTCGACGATTAAAATGCCGTTTTTGGCGGCCAACCCCACCAACATAATGAGTCCAACCTGGGTATAAATATTCAGCGTTCCGCCTACCAGGAAGAGCCCTGCCAAGGCACCGGTAATCGCCAGCGGTACGGTGAGCATGATCACCATTGGGTGGATATAGCTTTCAAATTGCGCTGCCAGCACGAGGAACACCACAACAATGCCAAGCAGGAAGACGAACTGCATGGATGTTCCGCTACTTTTTAAATCCAGTGACTGGCCCTTGTAATCGATGACCGCCGTTTCCGGCAGTTTTTCGCGCACCAGATTCTCGAGGTAGGCGAGGGCTTCGCTGAGGGCGAAGCCTTCAGCGAGGTTGCCGTCTAGGGTGATGGCGCGCACCCGATTGTAGCGGTTGAGTGAGCTCGCATCGGCAATCTCTTCAATGCTGACCAGGTTGGATAGGGGAATCAGGCTGCCACTAGTGGCGGAACGCAGGTAGATATTTTCGATATTGGTGGGTGTGCGTTGGGCGTCTCGCTCCCCCTCGAGAATAACGTCATATTCTTCACCATCGTCAATATAGGTTGTCACCCGGCGCCCCCCCAACATGGTCTCGAGGGTTGCGCCAATGGCCAAAGTGCTGATGCCCAAATCGGCGGCTCGGTCACGGTTGGTGACGATTTGTAGCTGGGGTTTGGTCTCCTTATAGTCGTGATCGAGGCCGACAAAGCCCGGGTTATTGCTGGCGATCTCGGCGAAGATGATGTCCCGCCATTGTGCAAGCTCTGAGTAGCTGCCCCCGCCAATGACAAATTGCAGTGGTTTTTGTGCGCCACCCCCAAAGCCCTGGCGCATGATGGGAAACGCTCTGACACCGGTCAAATCCTTGAGCCTGTGTCTAACATCATCCATGACAGTCCACCCGGATCGACGCTGGTTCCAAGGCTCCAGTACCACGATAACAAAGCCATTGTTGAAACTGGAAATGTTACCAAAGCCCCGCGGGGTTCTAACCAGTATTTCCTTGGCCTCGCCGTTATCGACTAAGGGCATTAAGCGGCTCTCGATCAGTGTCATGTACTCGCTCATGTGCTTATAAGAGGCACCCTCTGGGCCATTGACCAAGATAAAAAAAGCACCGCGATCTTCTTTGGGGGCATATTCGGACGGGATATTGTTAAACAGTACAAGGCCAATAAGTACCACCCCTCCAAAAAGCAGTCCGACGGCCCAGGGCTTATCGATACAGCGCGCCAATAGACGAAGGTAGCGGGTTTTGAAGCGTTCAAACCAGGCTTCAACTTTCAAGCTGGCACGATTTTTCTCGCTTTTACCGAGTAATTTTGACGCCAGCATGGCCGAGAGGCTCAGCGCCACCAGTGTCGAGAACACTACTGCGGCAGACATGGTGAGCGCGAATTCTGAAAACAGTCTGCCGAGGTCTCCAGAGAGAAAGACGATGGGCACAAAAACGGCAACTAGCACCACCGATGTAGCAATAACGGCGAAGCCTACCTGCCGGGTGCCGTAAAATGCCGCTGCCAGGGGTGGTTCACCTGCCTCAATGCGCCGGGAGATGTTTTCGAGTACCACAATGGCATCGTCGACAATGAGCCCAATAGATAGCACCAGCGCGAGCAAGGTCAGTAAGTTAATTGAAAAGCCCATTACTAGCAGCACGCTAAAGCTGGAGATAATGGCTACCGGAATCGTCACTGCGGGGATTAGCATGGCCCGGGCGCTGCCGAGAAAGCCCCAGATAACCATCACAACCAGCGCAATGGCTATTCCCAAGGTTCTGTAGACCTGATTAATGGCGTCTTGTACAAAAACCGACGTGTCGTAGGAAGGGCTGATTTCCATACCCGATGGCAACGTCGGGGCAATACGCTGGATCTCGGCGGTAGCAGCTTGGGCTACCGCCACTGTGTTTGCCGTCGATTGTTTGATCAGACCGAGGCCGACACGGGGCTGGCCATTGGCGCGGAAAAAGGTGCGGTCTTCGACCGCGCCTTTTTCTATTCGGGCGACATCCCCGAGTCTGACGAGATAATCATTGTTGTCGCTGCGGCCAATGACCAGCGCGCTAAAATCGGCAGCCGTTTGGTAGGCGCGTTGGGTGCGAGCGGTGAACTGTTTTTCCACCGATTCGATACTACCGGCGGGCAGCTCAATATTTTCCGCGCGCAGTGCCGACTCGATATCGGTGACGGTGATTTGCTTGGCCGCCATTTTATTTCGATCCAGCCAGATGCGCATGGCGTACTCTACGCCACCACCGATCCGTACCCGCGCCGCACCCGGCAAAATAGAGAAGCGATCCACCAGGTAGCGTTGTGCATAGTCTGTTATTTCAATAACATTCATGTTCTCACTGGTCAGACTAATCCAGATGATTACATCGTCATTGGCATCGGTCTTTTGAATTTCCGGTGGGTCGGCCTCTTCGGGAAGGTTTTCCAGTACGTTTGAAATACGATCGCGAATATCATTCGCGGCATCGTCGATATTGCGATTGGTCGAGAATTCAACAGAAATACTGGAGCGCCCGTCGGTACTGGCAGAATTAATGAAATTTATGCCCTCAACACCGGCTATTCTGTCCTCTATGGGTTGGGTCACGCGGGTTTCCACCACAGTGGCCGCCGCACCTAAATAGTTGGTCTCAATGGTGACAATTGGCGGGTCGATATCAGGGTACTCCCGCAATGGCATCTGCAAAAATGACACAACGCCAAAAGCGACCAGCAAGAGTGATATTACACTGGCGAAGACCGGGCGCGTGATCGAGATGTCAGAGAGCTTCATCGTGGATTTTGCCGGGCTTTGTCAGTGCCGTCGAGCATCTGCTGCAACGCTTCATCAGCCTCTTGCAGGGCTTTTATCGTCACTGGGTCACCGGAACTTACGCGCATTAAACCGTGCACTATGACTTGGTCGTTAGGGGCGAGCCCCTCGGTAATTTCGATCTCTCCGGGTATTCTCCGACCGCTGTAAATCTGTCGTTCTTCGGCGATGGGTGGATTGACGGAATGGTTGATAACCATCACAAATTTGCGCCTATCCCGTTGGATGATAGCCTCCTCAGGAATTAACAGGGCGTCGCGCAAGTTGTGGGACAGATTGATATTGATCAGTAAACCGGGACGCAATTCGCCGTTGGAATTGGCGAACAGCGCCCGTACGGTCAGGGTGCGAGTAAGCGGGTCTACCTGGGTGGAGATCATGGTGATTTTGCCCTCGAATACCCGGTTGCCGAGCGCCTGTACACGCCCCTTTACCGGCAGACCGAGGTGTAAGTCCTGAAGGAAAATTGAGGGCACCTGGAAGTCCACTTTGATGGGATCTAGGTCGTCAAGCGTGGTGATTGGGTCTCCGGGTCTGAGCAAGGCGCCGGGGCTGATATTGCGCAGACCGAGGACACCGTCAAAAGGGGCCTTAATCATACGGTTGGCGATGCGCGCCTCAATAGCTTCTATATTGCCTTCACTCTGTTTCAAAAGTGCTTCACGCTCTTTCAGCTTGGCGGTAGACATGGCCTGTTTTTTCTCCAGGCCACTGGCTCGTTCGAAGGCGGCGCGACGCTCATCTAGCACGGCCCGCGCGGCTTTTAATTCAGCGTCTTCTTCGCCTTTTTCAAGAACCACCAACAGATCCCCTTTTTTAACCTGCTGGCCATCTTCAAAATTGATGGCGCTGACAGTCTCGGTGACATTGGTCGTTAGCGTGACACTCTCGTTGGCACGGGCGGTGCCCAAAGCCTCAATGGTATCGGAAAACTCAATCGCCTGACGTACTGGTGCAACAATGACCGGTAGCGTGTTGGAGGGATTGGCTCCAAAAGATGGCACCGCAAACAGAAGCATCGTCACTGGCAATGAAAAAAGCAGGATAAGTCGTTCTGTTTGTTTCAAAGCTTGCCGTAATTGTTCACGGTGTTTTTTTGGATTCATAGTTGGACTATAACCGGTGGAGTCGTGGTGCGATTTGCGCGAGGGAATAACAGCGGGTTTTACTGTCGGCGGTGTTTCTTAAGCTTGTATGGTGTTTAAATTTCAGATCGATTTCAATTCAATTTTAGAAAAGTTTCTCTATTTATTCTGCGGATAAATTACAAGTCGTTTAGTGATGGCCGCACCTTACTAAAGTGGGAAGAAGTGACTCGCCATTAACAGGGGCTCGCTGAGTTTAATTTCCTGACGATGCAAAGTTCATCCGTGGCGTGTCAGTTGAATTTGAGGGGATATATCATCAACATTTTGACTCAAAGAAAGCTATATGCTCGAAAACATAAGACGAAAGTTAGATTAACTAAGGAGAAATAATTGCACTTGATAGGGCGATTTCGAGAGAAGTTTCTGGATGGCATGAATGCCGTTGTAACATTGGGGGCAGCGGGTCTAATTGTGGTTGTTATGGTCATAGTTGTGTCTCTTCCAGACAGAAGTCTGGCTTTGTTGACACAGGTACGTGAGATGCTATCTCCAATCCTGGCCTCTTATTACGTGGTTTTGGTGGGTTTTTTTCTCATATTCGTAGTTTAGTTGGGTATGGGGCGCTATAAACATGTGCGCTTGGGGCCTGATAATGAACCACCGGAATTCGCCACGTTACCATGGATCGCAATGTTATTTGCTGCCGGCACCGGGATTGGTTTATTGTTCTGGAGTATTGCTGAGCCGGTTACTCATTTTGGCGGTAATCCTTTCAGCGAGGAATCAGGTACGCCTGCGGCGGCCATCAAAGGTCTGAGCCTGTCATTCTTCCATTGGGGGCTTAACGGCTGGGCGATTTTCTGCGTGACGGGTCTTTCATTGGCCTATTTTAGCTTCCGACGTAAGCTACCGTTGACTATTCGCTCGGCGCTGTATCCGCTGATCGGTGAGCGCATTTATGGCCCTGTCGGCCATGTTGTGGACATCTTTGCGGTAATTGCTACGATTTTTGGGGTCACCACTACCCTTGGGCTGGGTGTCCGGCAAATGAATACGGGCCTGGACTGGTTGTTCGATATTGGTGTTTCCACAGCCACTCAATTGTCAATTATTACTGTGGTAACCATTATCGCCACATGCTCTGTAGTCTCTGGTGTGCGTCGCGGTGTGCGCCGCCTGAGTGAATTTAATCTGGCTCTGTCGGTTCTTTTGTTGTTGCTTTTTTTAGTTGCCGGCCCAACCGCTGTACTCTGTGCCATGTTAATTCAAGCTACTGGAGATTATCTCGATACTCTGTTGTCTATGACTCTTTGGACGGGCGCCAGCACGGATTTCCAATGGCAATATGACTGGACTGTGTTCTATTGGGGGTGGTGGATTTCATGGGCTCCTTTCGTCGGTATGTTTATTGCCCGTGTCTCGAAGGGACGTACCTTAAGAGAGTTCGTTTTTGGCGTGTTGCTGGTGCCTTCACTAATAACCTTTGTGTGGATAGGTCTGCTCGGCGGTACCGCTTTGCACATCGAACTGACAGGCCCTGGAGGGATTCTGGATGCGGTGCGTCAGGATGCCGCTGTGGCACTGTATCAAACTATTGATCTGCTCCAGATATCCAAAGGATGGATAGCTTTCGTGGGTGGCGTGGCGACATTGTTGATCGCTCTTTATTTCATTACGTCCGCAGATTCAGGTACTTTGGTGATTACCACCATCATGGCGAATGGTGACCCTGAGCCACCACAATTTCATCGTGTACTCTGGGGGCTATGTGGGGGTGTGCTTACGGCTGTTCTACTGGTCACCGGTGGCGTCCAGGCTTTGCAAGATGCTGTGGTTACGGCGGGCCTACCGTTCTCTGTCGTAATGATATTTATCGTCCTGGGCATGCTTCGGGCGCTTAAGTCTGAAACGCCGGAACCAAAGTGGTGACAGAAAAAGAAAAGGGGTTAGTACTACTTTGATCACATTGTTGCGGGCATCACCAGTGCTCGCTAATTCTATGATTTTTTATACTGATAATCACAATAATAATTCCCTTGATTTTTACCAAAATAGGCATAGAATTCGCCCGCTTTTTAAAGCGCCCATTGAAAATTTATATACTTTTAGCCTAAGCGTTTTTCCACTATCGAGAGGGCGCGCAAGCATATTGTATCGCCTTCTTCATGGCCTTAATGGCCATGAGTAATACCTATATAGTGAGGAATGTCTGATGGTCTCTAAATCGCCATCTATACCACCAGTGGCAATACACCCGAACCAGCCTACCTGGTCAGTTGAGCAAAGCTGTGAATTTTATGGTGTCAAGGATTGGGGCGAGGGGTATTTTGATATATCCCCAGCGGGTCATTTGGTTACGCAACTGACGTTTGGCGATAAAGTCAGTCAGGTTCCCCTGCTCGATATTATTAAGGGTATGAAGGATCGGGGCATAGAAATGCCGAGTATCCTCCGCATAGAAAACCTTCTGGATGAGCGAGTGAGTGCCTTGAACGAGGCCTTTAAACGCGCAATCAAGACCTACAGCTACCAGAATGATTACCGCGGTGTCTTTCCGATAAAGGTGAATCAGCAATGTCACGTTATTGAAGAAATTTCCGATTTTGGCGCAAGCTACCACTACGGATTCGAAGCGGGTAGCAAGGCTGAATTGATTATTGCGCTGAGTAAATTAAAAGACGACCAGAGCCTAATTATTTGTAACGGCTATAAGGATCCAGAATTTATTGAGTTAGGCCTGTATGCCAAAGAAATGGGTCTGAAGTGCTTCTTTGTATTGGAAACTCCCTCGGAACTTCCCGTCATTCTCGAAATTAGTCAAACGCTCGGTATTGAGCCTTTATTGGGGGTTCGCATTCGACCCACGGTGGTTGTCGATGGTCACTGGAATGAAGGCAGCGGTGATCGCTCTATTTTTGGCTTATCAACATCCTCACTTATTAAGGTGGTCGAAGAGCTCAAGCAAAATGATATGTTGCATTGTTTGCAGTTATTACATTGCCACCTGGGCTCGCAAATCCCCAATATTCGAAATATCCGTAGTGGCACCCTAGAGGCTTGCCGTTTCTATAGCGGGCTGATTGAAGAGGGCGCCCCCATGGGCTTTCTTGATTTGGGCGGTGGCCTTGCCGTGGACTATGAAGGAACCCGTAGTAACCACCACCACAGCATGAATTATCAGCTCGATGAATACTGCGTGAACATTGTCGAGACAATCTGTGAGTGCCTTGACCCACTCGACATTCCCCACCCGGTAATTATTTCTGAATCGGGGCGTTCTACAGTGGCCTATTCTTCAATGTTGCTTTTTAACGTGCTCGATGTTCGCGATCATCGCCCGGTGCCGCTACCGGCGAGCTTGCCAGAAAAATGTCATGAGTTAGTGCATAACTTATGGCAAGTGAATCAGGTGGTGGCGTCGCATAATTTTCAGGAGTGTTACAACGACGCTTTATATTATCGCGATGAAGTGCGTGAATTATTTCGACATGGGCAAGCCAGTTTAAGCGATAGAGCGATAGCAGATAACATCACTCTGGCCGTGCTGGAAAAAATCGCCGCGCTCTTAAAGACAACAGACAAAAGCTACCCGGATCTGGATAACTTACCAGAAATGCTCGCGGATACTTACTACGGTAATTTCAGTTTGTTTCAATCGCTGCCCGATATTTGGGCGATCGATCAAGTGTTTCCCGTGATGCCGATTCATCGCTTGCAGGAAGAGCCGGATCGCGATGCTTTGATTGCTGATATTACCTGCGACTGCGATGGAAAAATTGATCATTTTTTTAATGCCCAGGGGCTGCACCGGACCACGCGCCTACATTCAATGGAAGATGGAGAAGAATATTATTTAGGCGTGTTTTTGGTCGGGGCCTATCAGGAAACCTTGGGTGATCTGCATAACTTGTTTGGTGACACCAATGTTGTCAGCGTGCATATCAATGCCGATGGTAGTTATGATTTTGTGCGCGAATTTCATGGTGACAGTATTGCCGATGTGCTCTCGTATGTGGAATACGATGTTAAAACCATGACTGAAGAATTTCGTCAGCGTGCAGAAAGGGCGGTGAAAACTGGAAAAATTACTGCCGCAAGGCGCAAACGTATGATGAAAGCCTTTAAAGCCAGCCTTGACGGCTATACTTACTTTGAAAAAGAGCAACACTAATGAGTAAAGTGATAATTATTGGTGCCGGGGGCGTTGGCAACGTGGTTGCCCACAAATGTGCACAACAAGCCGAAACATTTACAGACATTATTTTGGCGAGCCGGCGCGAAGAAAAATGCAAAGACATCGCTGATACGATTAAACAAAGTATCGGCGTTGTTATTCGTACCGCGCAGGTCGATGCAGACAAAGTGCCTGAACTGACGCGCCTGTTAAAGGCAGAAAAACCCCTTTTGGTGATTAATGTTGCACTGCCGTATCAAGATTTAACGATCATGGACGCCTGTTTGGCGGCTGGTGTGCACTATCTGGATACTGCCAATTATGAGCCTTTGGATACCGCTAAATTTGAGTACAAGTGGCAGTGGGCCTATCAGGATAAATTTAAAAATGCGGGCCTCACGGCCTTACTGGGTAGTGGCTTTGATCCGGGTGCCACCAATATCTTTACGGCGTATCTGGCCAAACATTATTTTGATGAGATTCAGACGCTGGATATTATCGACGTTAATGGCGGTGACCATGGCTACCCCTTTGCGACCAACTTCAATCCAGAAATTAATATCCGTGAAGTGAGCGCCGAATGCAGGCATTGGGAAAATAAACAATTTGTCACTACACCTGCCATGAGTAAAAAGGCATCTTTCACCTGCCCAGACGGTGTCGGTACTTACAATATTTATCGCATGTATCACGAGGAGTTGGAGTCACTGTCTCGGCATTACCCCAGTCTTAAGCGGGCGCAGTTCTGGATGAGTTTTTCGGACAATTATCTCAAGCACCTGGAGGTACTGGAAAATGTTGGTATGACCAGTATCGAGGCGGTGGAATATGAGGGGCAGAAAATTGTACCGATTCAATTGCTCGCCAAATTGTTGCCGGACCCTTCCACGCTCGGTTCCCGAACAAAAGGCAAAACGTGTATTGGTACGGTGGTGCAGGGTCTTAAAGACGGGCAGCGCAAGATCATGTATTGCTATCAAATCAGCGACCACGAAAGCTGCTATAGCGAAGTACAGTCTCAGGCGATCTCCTATACCACGGGTGTGCCTGCCATGATTGGCGCCAAGTTGATGTTAGAAAAGCAATGGCTCGCCCCCGGGGTTTTTAATATGGAGCAATTTGACCCCGACCCCTTTATGGCGGCAATGACAGCCCATGGTTTACCCTGGAAAGTGGTTGAGCTGGATGACTTCAGCCTGGATAACGTCAACCTAAATGACGTCAATCTGGATGAGCAAGTCAGCACATAATGCAATTCACTGATTTTACTCAGCTCGATTTGAGCCGCCTGCCATCTCCCTGCTTCGTTATTGACGAGGTGGCGGTGGAGCGCAACCTGAAAATTCTGCAGCAAGTAGAGTGCCGCAGTCAGGCAAAGGTATTGCAGGCGCTGAAGGCTTTTTCACTGTGGTCATTGGCACCCCTGACACAAAAATATGTGTCGGGCACCTGTGCCAGTGGCTTACATGAAGCCAAGCTAGGTAAAGAATATTACGGCGGTGAAGTGCATGTGTTTTCAGCGGCATTTTCGCAGAAAGATCTAGCGGAGCTACTGAGCTTTGCTGACCACATTGTCTTTAATAGTTGCTCACAGTTATTACGTTTTTACTGCCAGTGTGAGCAGGCAAAAAAATTGCGCCCCGAATTACAGTTTGGTCTGCGTATTAACCCCGAGCACTCTGAAGGTGAGGTTCCGCTCTATGACCCTTGTGCCGAGGGTTCGCGCTTGGGTGTGACCCGTGAACAACTCGATAGCTATTTAAAGCAGGGCAATTTTAAAACCGCGTTTACCTTAATATCGGGCCTGCATTTTCATACCTTATGCGAGCAGGGTTTCGCACCGTTGCAACGCACATTGGCTGCTGTAGAAGAAAATTTTTCAGATCTGTTAGAAGGAATGGCCTGGTTGAATCTGGGGGGCGGGCACCATATGACAGACCCTGATTATCAACTCGATGCCTTGATAGACTGCTTAAAGCAACTTCAAAAACGCTATCAGCTAGAGGTTTATCTTGAACCCGGTGAGGCGGTGGCCATAGGTACCGGTGTGTTGGTAAGCGAGGTGCTTGATATCAGTTTTAATCAATTGCCCCAGGTTATTCTTGATACGTCTGCGACTTGTCATATGCCGGACACTCTGGAAATGCCTTACCGGGCAGATATTATCGGTGAGGTTGCAGCAACCGCATCGTCCCATACCTATCGTCTGGGTGGCCAGACCTGCCTGGCCGGTGATGTGATAGGCGATTACAGTTTTGCCCAGGCTTTGCAAGTGGGTGATCGTTTGGTCTTCCAGGATATGGCCCATTACACCATGGTGAAAACGACAACCTTTAATGGCACCCAATTGCCAGCCATTGCTATTTGGAATTCCACCAGCGATGAACTGCGGTTAGTTCGTGAATTTGGCTATGAAGATTTTAAAACTCGGCTTTCTTAAAGAGTATCCAGATGAGTGATAAACAAGGGCAAGAGTCTATTTATCTGGCCTCGGAAATTGACCAGTGCCCCATAGAGCAGTCGGTTTTTGCTGTATTGCCAGTGCCCTATGAAAAAACCGTGTCATACGGCTCGGGTACGGCAAAGGGGCCAGAGGCCATATTGGCCGCTTCTCAACAGTTGGAAACCTGGGATGGTCATTCCAACCCTTCGGCACTCGGTATTCATACCTGTGCTTCCGTTAACTGTGACGATAAAGCTGCCGATGTGGTTGAAGAAATTGCCCGTGCGGTAAAGCATATACTAGCCGCCGGTAGTATGCCTGTGGTGCTAGGGGGCGAACACACCGTCACCTATGGTGTGATTAAAGGCTACCTTGATGCGGGGATAAGCGATTTCGGAGTGGTGCAAGTTGATGCCCATGCTGATTTACGTGATGCCTATGAAGGCGACCCGCTAAGCCATGCCTCGGTGATGAAGCGCGTCTGCGATGCGGGTATTCCCATTTATCAACTAGGCGTTAGGGCTTATTGTGAGGAAGAAAAAATCACTCGTGATAAGCATCCAGACATTTATTTCAGTGATGCCGATGAGCTGGTGCCTCATGCCATTCAATCGCTTGAGCTGCCTCAGGCGTTTCCCGACAAGGTGTTTTTTACCCTCGATATCGATGGTCTGGATCCTTCCGTCTTCCCCTCTACGGGTACTCCCGTACCGGGTGGGCTGGGTTGGTATCAAACACTGAACTTGTTTGAATCTATTGCCAAGCAGCGGCAAATTATTGGCTTTGACATCATGGAGTTTTCGCCCCTTGAAAGCTTCCACGCCTATGATTTTTCTGCGGCCTTACTCAGCTATAAATTGATGGGCATAGTGGGGAGAGCGTCGAATTTAAAATCGCGAAAATAGCCTTATTATTTTATGCCGTGTTAATACTTGCCGTAAGGCGAGGTGATTTGCCAAGACAATTCTTATAATTTTTCTTGCCGCTTTTTCTTGAATGATAATTTTGCGGAAGTGTGAACACCGCGCCCGAGCACTTTTATACGGTCTTCTAAAAAGTCGATGCCATAGAGAATGATGACGACCAAAATGGCCAACTTAATCGCGGGTAGGAGGTGCTCCGAAGCAATCATCGCCCCCAGGGCGGCTAATACCCAAATTGTTGCCGCGGAAGTAACCCCTACCACGGCTCCGTCTTTGGCCAGCATCACGCCCGCGCCAAGAAAACCAATACCGGTGATGACCTGGCCCACCACTCGCGACGGGTCAACATTGTCACCCTGCATCATTGCCGCTGTAGCCAGGAATAAGTAGGTGCCGAGGGTAATCAGGCATGAGGTTCTTATGCCGACGGGTTTGCCACGAAGCTGACGCTCGAGCCCGATAATGGCGCCGCAAAACATAGCCGCACCAATGGCGTGCCAGTGGTAAGGCGTAATATCGAATAAATGGCTTGCGTTCATTTGTGGGTGTCTACCTAA
>JARGOV010000062.1 GCA_029212965.1 Porticoccaceae bacterium | reverse complement strand
ACCGACACCCATAAAATCACCGTCGGCGTGAAAGATACGCACTATATCGCCTTCTCCTGACTGACGATAGACCTCTGGACTCATCACAGCCTGGCCCTGGCGGAAATACCACGCCATGCTTTCACTCAACTCCACTGAAAGGGCATCGCTAACCGCCGCATCGAGAGGCTTGAGCAAGAAATCGAGGTCTTCAGCACGCTTACCTTCACGTAGAGCTTCTAATTGAGCCAGCGTTATCGACTCATCTTCGCAGAAGGGCCCCGCCACTGTACGGTGTAGTCGCGTCACATGGGCCCCACAACCGACCGCCTTACCGAGGTCTTCAGCCAAGGTGCGAATATAAGTCCCTTTACTACAACTGATTTCAACATCAATTTCAGCTTTTTCACCAGGGCGAAAAGCCAATATTTCATAATTGTAGATAGTCGCATCACGTGCTTCACGCTCTACAGTGATGCCTTGACGGGCTAATTTATACAGTGGCTGGCCATTATGTTTCAGTGCTGAATACATCGATGGGATCTGTTTAATCTCACCACGAAAAGCTTCAATAGCCTGCTCCAACTGCGCATGAGTTAAAGCAGAGGCATCAGTAATGCTGACCGTTTCACCATCTGAATCACCCGTTTCGGTGGCCACACCGAGGCAAAAAGTACTTTGGTAAGTTTTGTCAGCCTCTAACAGGAACTGGGTAAACTTTGTCGCCTCTCCCAAACAGATAGGCAATACCCCTGTTGCCAAGGGGTCGAGACTACCCGTATGACCTGCTTTGGCAGCATAAAATAAATACTTAACCTGCTGCAGAGCATCATTAGAGGTTACACCCTGGGGCTTATTAAGTATTAAAATGCCGTCAATGGGTCTACCGCGAGGGCGCTGGCGACGTCGAGCCACTATGTATCACCCGATAGCTTTTCATTTTGTTTATCAGCCGCCAATGCAGTGTCAATTAACGCTGACAGCTCCTGACCCCGACGGCCACTGTCGTCGTAAATAAAGGTCAAACTGGGGACAATGCGCAATTGCATACGCTTCGCTAGTTTTGTGCGTAGAAAACCGCAAGCACCATTGAGTACTTTTACACCCGCTGCGCGCTCAGCTAGGTCTCGCGCTTGGACATAGTTGACATGGACTTTCGCGGCAGACAAGTCTCGACTGACATCAACAGCAGTAATATTGACAAAATTAACACGGGGGTCACCCATTTCTTCACGGATCAAAGCAGCCAACTCGCGCTGCAAAGCATCGGCAACGCGTTCGGCGCGGGTAAATTCTCTCGGCACTACTCAGTGGCCCCTTTTCATAACTGTGCTATTCATTAACAAGAAATCAATTCGTTGAAATCAACTAAAGACTGCGCTCAATTTCTTTCACATCAAAAACTTCGATCTGATCGCCTGGTTTAACATCGGTGTAGTCTTTAACGCCGATGCCACATTCAGTACCACTGCGCACGTCGTTAACATCGTCTTTAAAACGACGCAGGGATTCGAGCTCGCCTTCATAAATCACAACATTTTCACGTAAGACGCGAATTGGTTTATTACGATAAACCGTGCCTTCGGTGACGATTGAACCAGCAATTTGGCCGTATTTCGGTGAACTGAAGACTTCTTTGACTTCGGCAATACCAACAATTTCTTCACGGATCTCTGGGGCAAGCATGCCCGAGAGAGCGTCTTTGATATCGTCGAGAAGATTGTAAATAACGCTGTAGTAGCGAATATCAACACCTTCTGCTTCGGCGATACGACGCCCAGAAACTTCTGCCCGAACGTTAAAACCAACCACGACAGCACCCGAAGTAGCCGCCAAGTTAATATCCGACTCGGTCAAACCTCCGACACCCGAACTCACCACATTGACGGCAACTTCATCGTTACCGATATCAGCGAGAGAGGCGAGGATCGCTTCCAGTGAACCACGGACATCTGTCTTAACGAGCACCGGAAGAATTTTTCTCTCTGTGCCCTCAAATCCGGCGAACATATTTTCAAGTTTATTAGATTTTTGACGTGCAACCCGATCATCGCGTTCTTTTTGCTGTCGAGCTTGAGCCACTTCTTTTGCTTTGCGCTCATCACTCACCACAGCAAAATCATCACCCGCATCGGGGGGCGTATCGAGACCAAGGATTTCAACCGGAATTGAAGGCCCAGCCTCAAGGACAGCCTTGCCCGCTTCGTCACTCATAGCACGAATTTTGCCGACGCTACTACCCGCTAACAAGTAGTCGCCTTTGCGCAATGTACCTGATTGAACCAAAGCAGTGGCCACCACACCGCGACCTTTTGCAACACGCGATTCAACAATTACGCCGCGCGCAACACCATCTGTTGAGGCGCTCAATTCGAGCAGCTCAGCTTGTAACAAAACGGCTTCTAGTAAAGTATCAATGCCTTCACCAGTGTGTGCAGAAACTTTAACAAATTGGGTATCGCCACCCCATTCCTCGGGGATAACGTCTTTCGCCGCCAGTTCGCTGGTCACACGTTCGGGGTCGGCCCCCTCTTTATCCATTTTATTAATCGCAACAATCATCGGCACACCAGCCGCTTTGGCGTGTAATATTGCTTCTTCGGTTTGTGGCATCACACCATCATCCGCAGCAACGATCAAAATCACAACATCAGTCGATTTTGCACCACGTGCGCGCATAGCGGTGAACGCCGCATGCCCGGGCGTATCGAGGAAAGTGACCATGCCGTGCGGCGTGTCAACGTGATAGGCACCAATATGCTGGGTAATACCACCCGCTTCCCCAGAGGCAACACGGGACTCACGAATATAGTCGAGCAAGGATGTTTTGCCGTGGTCAACATGACCCATCACAGTCACTACCGGCGCGCGCGTTTCTTCAGCGGAGGCCTCGACAGCTTGCATCATTTCACGAAGCGCATCTTCGACGCCATCGGACATGGCGACAGGCTGATGCCCCAGTTCTTCTACAATTAAGCTTGCCGTATCATGGTCAATACTGTCATTGATGGTGGCCATGGTGCCCATTTTCATCAGTGCTTTAATGACGACGTTAGCTTTCAGCGCCATTTTGGATGCCAACTCAGAAACGACAATCGTCTCGCCAATCTCCACCTCGTGAACGACCTTGTCAGTTGGCTTCTTGA